>NZ_JACHDP010000001.1:1275369-1913053 GCF_014201145.1 Micromonospora parathelypteridis | reverse complement strand
AACCGACCAGGTCGGCGCCGAGGAGGCCGCGCAGGATCTCGGTGCGGAACGGCATCTGCATGAACAGCTCGATCGGCGGGAACGGGATGTGCAGGAAGAACCCGATCCGCAGGTCCGGGCGCAGCTCACGGAGCATCGCCGGGACCAACTGCAGCTGGTAGTCCTGCACCCAGACCGTCGCGCCCTCGGCCGCGACGTCCGCCGCGGCCTCCGCGAACCGCGCGTTGACCAGGCGGTACGCCTCCCGCCAGCGGCGCTTGTAGGCAGGCGTCTCCACCGCGTCGTGGTAGAGCGGCCAGATCGTCGCGTTGGACTGGCCCTCGTAGTAGCGCTCCAACTCCTCGGCGCTGAGGGGGACCGGGTGCAGCCGGATCCCCTCGAGGTCGAACGGCTCGGGGGCGGCACCGGTGCCACCGGCCCAGCCGACCCAGGTGCCCTGGTGTTCGGCGAGCACGGGATGCAGCGCGGTGACCAGCCCGCCGGGGCTGCGTCGCCACTGCCGTCCCTCGGGTGTGCTCACCTCGTCGACCGGCAGACGATTCGCCACTACGACAAAGGAGCTACGGACGGTCACGATCGGCCACCTCCGGGTACTGACTGGTCCACCGCGATGAGCGTACTGAGCGTAGCTGCGGCGTCTTGTGCCTCGTGCCGGAGTCTCCTACCCGCCCCGTACGCGCCGAAATCCCGAAGGTGATCTTGTCGACAGCGTGCCGATCAGAGGTCGATGATCGGCCACTCCTTGGGCAGCACCTCACCGAGCAGCTCCCGCCGATCCGTCATGATCGGCGTGATCGCCCGGGCCGCCTCCATCGCGGCCTGGGCCAGGTCCATGCCGCCCAGGCTTCGCGACCAGCCGCCGAGAATGGCGCACATGTCGTGCTCCACGGGCGTGACCATGACCTGCTCCAGATCGCCGACGATGTCGAGCAGTGGCCAGCCGTCGCTGGTCACCTGGCGATATGCGGCTGCCAGGCAGAGTGCCGGGACGATCACGGCCCGCCCTTTGTCCGCGACTTTCGCGATCTGCTCCCCGACCGCCTCAATGCCTTCCGAGTAGGCGAGGAGGCATGCGGTGTCGAGGACGAGGCCGGCATCAGTCACGAATGGTCATCCGTCCGCGAGATGCCTCGCTCAGCAGGGCGGCTGCCTTGGCCCGCAGTTCCGGGGTGATCTTCGCGTGCGCCTCGTCGAGCTTCCTGCCCGCCTCGGCGAGGCCTTCGTCGGTGAGCTGGAAACCCACCTGGCGAAGTGCCCGCCTCGTGCGCTCGCCAGCCATCCGCTGACGAACGGAGTCGGTGATGAAGGCAGAGACGTTGGGCTCCTCGGCTAGGCGCTCAGCCACGTCGTCCGGCACGCTGATGGCGATCTTCTTGGTCATACCGGCGACGCTAGTTGGTGATACCGCACTCGGCAAGGAGGCGCGTCCGCGTACTCCTGGGGCGGGGTGATGTGGGCGAAGCGCGCCGTACCTGTCAGGATTGACGATGGCGTGCGCGCGGCCGGTCACCGGCCGGCGGCGGCGGGCGGTCCTCGCAGCCCGCGCCCGCGCCGCCGATCAGCGACAGCAACCGACGGAGGTAGCCCGCACCGTGGCCCAGTACATCTACGTCCTGGAAAAGGCCCGCAAGGCGCACGGCGACAAGGTCGTGCTCGACAACGTGACGTTGAGCTTCCTGCCGGGAGCCAAGATCGGTGTGCTCGGGCCGAATGGCGCCGGTAAGTCCAGCCTCCTCAAGATCATGGCAGGGCTGGACAAGCCGAGCAATGGCGAGGCTCGGCTCATGCCCGGCTACACCGTCGGCATGCTCGCCCAGGAGCCCCCGCTCAACGAGGCCAAGACCGTGCTCGGCAACGTCGAGGAGGCGGTCGCCGAGACCAAGGCCAAGCTGGAGCGGTTCAACAAGATCGCCGAGCAGATGGCGACCGACTACTCCGACGAGCTGATGGAGGAGATGGGCAAGCTCCAGGAGGAGCTGGACCACCTCGACGCCTGGGACGTCGACTCCAAGCTCGAACTGGCCATGGACGCGCTGCGCTGCCCGCCGCCGGACGCCGACGTGACCCAGCTCTCCGGTGGTGAGCGCCGCCGGGTCGCACTCTGCAAGCTGCTGCTGGAGGCACCCGACCTGCTGCTGCTCGACGAGCCCACCAACCACCTGGACGCGGAGAGCGTCTCCTGGCTGGAGCAGCACCTGGCCAAGTACGCCGGCACCGTCATGGCGATCACCCACGACCGGTACTTCCTCGACAACGTGGCCAACTGGATCCTGGAGCTGGACCGCGGCCGGACGTACCCGTACGAGGGCAACTACTCCACCTACCTGGAGAAGAAGGCCGCCCGGCTGGCCGTCGAGGGCCGCCGCGACGCCAAGATGAAGAAGCGCCTCACCGAGGAGCTGGAGTGGGTCCGCTCCAACGCCAAGGCCCGGCAGACCAAGTCCAAGGCCCGCCTGGACCGGTACGACGAGATGGCCACCGAGGCGGAGAAGACCCGCAAGCTGGACTTCGAAGAGATCCAGATCCCGCCGGGCCCGCGTCTGGGCAGCACGGTCATCGAGGCGAACAAGCTCAGCAAGGGCTTCGGCGACCGCCTGCTGATCGACAACCTGTCGTTCTCACTGCCGCGCAACGGCATCGTCGGCATCATCGGCCCCAACGGCGTCGGCAAGACCACTCTGTTCAAGACCATCGTCGGGCTGGAGCAGCCCACCGACGGTTCGGTCCGGGTCGGCGAGACCGTGTCGCTGTCGTACGTCGACCAGAACCGTGAGGGCCTCAACGGCGACAAGACCGTCTGGGAGGTCGTCTCCGACGGTCTGGACTACCTGATGGTGGGCAAGGTCGAGATGCCGTCGCGGGCGTACATCGCCGCGTTCGGCTTCAAGGGACCGGACCAGCAGAAGCCGACGAAGGTGCTCTCCGGCGGTGAGCGCAACCGGCTCAACCTGGCGCTGACCCTGAAGATCGGCGGCAACGTCATCCTGCTGGACGAGCCGACGAACGACCTGGACGTGGAGACCCTGTCCAGCCTGGAGAACGCGCTGCTGGAGTTCCCCGGCTGCGCCGTGGTCATCTCGCACGACCGGATGTTCCTGGACCGCGTCGCCACGCACATCCTGGCCTGGGAGGGCGACGATCAGGACCCGTCCAAGTGGTTCTGGTTCGAGGGCAACTTCGAGGCGTACGAGAAGAACAAGATCGACCGTCTCGGCGCGGAGGCCGCCCGGCCGCACCGGGTGACGTACCGCAAGCTGACCCGCGACTGACCGGCCGAGAAGTGTCTGACCGGTTCGTCTACCACTGCACGCTGCGCTGGTCCGACCTGGACGCGTACGGCCACATCAACAACTCGCGCTTCCTCACCCTCTACGAGGAGGCGCGGGTGGCGTTGATGTTCGCCGGCGGCCGGGCCTGGGGGGTCGGCTCGTTCGCCGACGGGGTGGTGATCCGTCGGCACGAGGTCGACTACCTGCGCCCGGTCGACTACGCGCTGGGCCGGGCCACCGCGGAGGCGGCGCCCACCGTTCGGATCGAGCTGTGGGTGGAGGAGATCCGGGCCTCCCGGTTCACCGTCGCCTACGAGCTGTACGACGGCGAGGTGCTGGCCAGCCGAGCCCGCTCGGTGCTGGTGCCGTTCGACCTGACCCGCCAGGTGCCCCGCCGGATCACTCCGGAGGAACGGGAGTTCCTGCTCACGTACGCACCGCAGGGCGGCGTGGCATGACCCAACCGGGCGCGGCCGGGCCTGGACAGGCGGCGTCGACTCCGACGCACGGTGTCGCCGGGGTGGCGGACGCGGGCGCCTTCCTGGCCCGGCTGGTCCGGCTGGACCCGATCGCACCGGTCCGGCTGCGGCCGGCCGGTGGGCCCGGCCGGATCGCCCTCTGGGCCCGGCTGCCGTGGCAGGTCCTGGTGGTCCGCACGGTGGCCGGTGGGCCGGCCGACGGCACTGCCGAGGACGTGACGGTGACCGCCGCGGAGCTGCTGGCCGAGCTGGAGCGCGGTGGTGCGACCCGGCCGGTACGCCGGGACGCGCAGTGGCGATGGCCGCTGCCGCCGGTGCGGAGCCGGAGGGTGGAGGCGCTGCCCGTTGCCGAGCTGCGGCGGATCGCGGACGCCGCGGCGGGCACCCTGCGTACGGCGAGCGAGCAGGGCGTGGCCGGCCGTGCGGTGGGCCAACGGGTGTTGCGTGACGCCCTGCTCGACCACGTGGCGGTGCTGGTCACGCCGGACGGATCGGCCGCCCCGCCGGTCGAGGTGTCGCAGCGGCTGGTGCAGGGGGTGGTCCGGATGGGCTTCCTCGGCGCCGCTGACGGCCCGGCCGCCGGCAACGAGGAGGCCGCCGTTCAGGTACGAGTGGCCGGTCGTTGGGTCGGCCTGGTGGGACCATACGGAGCCGCGTGGTTGCAGAAGGCCACGGATCTTGCCGTGACACCCCTCAGTACTCGTCCGAACGGATGACCCCGGCTCATTCTTCTGGGCAGGGGCGGTCGTTGGGGGGGTGCTTCAACTCGGCTGTCCGGGTACCGTCCATGCTCGGATCCAACGCACCGTAGGCGACTGGATCCGCTGGGGAGTGAGGTGCGCGAGCGATGCCGTGGTGGTCATGGCGCCCCGGTCCCGCCGACGGCGGCGATCCGGAAACCCGAAGCGGGATCACAGTCGAGAGTGCGGTCCGGGTCGGACCGCCCAGCCCTCGCCAGCCGGGGGACGACTGCCCGGCCAACGAGCGGCCCGTGTTGACCGAGATGCTCGCCACCGTCGAGCCGGTGAGTCTGCGCCGCGTCTGCGACGCGCTCGATCTACTCGACGTGCGCTATCTGGCCGATGGCGACGGCAATCTGCTGGCCATGTGGGAGCGGCACGCCGTGCTGGTCACCCTCGAAGGGCCGGAGGACGAGATCCTGGTCATGCGGGCACGTCCGCACGCCACCGTCCCGCCGGACTGGGCTGACCGGGCCTACCGGGTGGTCAACGAGTGGAACCACACCCGCCGGTTCTGCAAGGCGTACATCGGCGACCCGACCGAGCGCGGGCAGCTCCCGATCTACGCCGAGCTCCAGGTGCCGCTCGGTGCCGGCACCCACGACGCGCTGTTGGTCGAAATGCTCGACTGCGGCGCGGCGGTGGCCACCAGCTTCGTGGACTGGCTGCACGACGAGGGTGCGCTGCTCTGACGCAGCCCCTCGATCGGGTGGGTCAGACGCCGTCGGCCTGGTCGTCGGTGGCGTTGACCATGAAGTACGCGGCGCGCTCCAGGTAGTCCCAGAGCGTGCCGGCGATCTCCGGCTCCAGGTCGAGCCGGTCCACGGCGCGGCGCATGTTCCGCAGCCAGGCGTCCCGCTCGGCCGCGCCGATCCGGAAGGGCGCGTGCCGCATCCGCAGCCGGGGGTGCCCGCGCTGTGCGGAGTACGTGTTCGGCCCTCCCCAGTACTGCATGAGGAACAGGGTCATCCGGTCCGCCGCCGGGCCCAGGTCCTCCTCCGGGTACATCGGTCGCAGCAGAGGATCGGTGGCGACGCCGGCGTAGAACTCGTCGACCAGCTTGCGGAAGGTGGGCTCGCCGCCGACCGCTTCGAAGAGGGTCGTCGATGCGCCGGGACGGTCGGATTCGCCTGCGGGGTTCACCGTTCCATCCTGCCAGGTGCGTCGCGTGTCAACCCGACCCGCTCACCGTGCGTCGGATCACGCCCTGAGCCCACAGAGAGGGACTGCGGGTGCCCCCGGCCCACTCGTGTCCGCGTGGGCGCACCGCGTCAGGTGACCGCGTGCCGGCGGTGGCCGTCACCGGCGCGCGGCTCGGGAGGGCCTGTCGCCGTGCCGCTCGGGTTGGCGGGCGGTTCGGCATTGGCCGCCGACGCCGCCGCGATCGCCTCGTCCAACGTCTGCTGACTCGGCCAGCGCAGCGCGGCTACCGCCATCAGCACCACGCCGGCCGCGCTCCACAGCCCGACCACGAAGGGGATGTTGTCGAAGTGATCGGCGATCAACCCGGTGACCAGCACCGCGAAGCCCTGGATGACCTGGACACCGGTAGCCATCACCCCGAAGGCGCGGGCCCGGAAGCCGTTGGGCAGAGCCTGGACGAAGAGCCCGTTGGCCATCGGCAGCATGCCGGCGACCGCGAAACCACAGACGGCGGCCAGCAACGCCACCGCCAGCGGTGGCGGATTGAGCAACGCCGGCACCAGCACCAGTGGGGCGAGCACCGCGAGCGGCCGCATCAGCTTCAGTCGGCGGGCCGGCCCGAACAGGCGGCTCACCAGCAACCCGCCGAGGATGAAGCCGACCGGGCTGGCCACCATGATCACTGCTTGGGCCGTGCTCGCGCTCATGGCGCCGCTGCCCTCCTCGTTGGCCCAGCCAACGGCCAACCCCTCGGGGAGGATCGAGAAGAGCATCGCGCTGAACACCAGCACCGCGATCGCCCGCAGCACCGGTGTTCCGAACACGATGGCGAAGCCCTGGCGAGTTTCCCGCAGCAGGTGGGTGCGGTGCGCCGGGTTCGCCACCGCCGGGCGGTTTCGCACTCCGAGGCGGACCAGCAGCGCCGAGACGCCGAACGTGGCCGCGTTGAACAGGAGCGCGACCTTCGGGTCGATCGAGGCGACGGCGGTGCCGAGCACGTACCCGATGATCTGTGCCGCCTGCCCGACGCTGCCGTTCAGCGACAGCCCGAGCACCAGCCGGTCCCCGGCGAGCATCTGCGGCATCAACGCGGACTTCGCCGCCTGGCTCGGCGGGTTGGCCAGCGTGGAGGCGAAGATGAGCACCAACACCGCCTGGTACGGCAGCTGCGGGATGGCGATGAGCAGCATCAGCGCCATCCGGATGAGGTCACACGCCACCATCACCCGCCGGTACGGGTACCGCTCCGCGAGTGCGGCGAGCACGGGACCACCGAGCAGCCAGGGTAGGAAACTGACCGCGAAGGCAACCGCGGAGAGCCCAACCGACTCGGTCTTCTGATAGACGAGCAGGGTGACAGCGGCCTTCGCGACGTAGTCGCCGACCCAGGAGAGAGCGCCCGCCACGAACACGGCGCGGAACTCGTGCTGGGCGAACACTTCGCGAAAAGTTGCTGGGCCTTCCGCGGAAGGTCGCTCGTCGGGCACCGTCGCCTCCATCGGCCTCCGGGTCGGCCGCTCGTGGCAGCCCGGCCGGAAGCGCTCGTCAGATCTACGGATCAGCGAGGATGTGATCACGCTTTGGCGGGAACGCGTGCTCCGGATTCTGCCCGATCGTCTGACAACTATCTAGGTCGAACGGGTCATTCGTCGCTTCCCCGACTGAACGAACGGACGATACCTGAGGGGCCGGCTGGCTCGCGACCCCTGAATTCGAGGACAACGGCGCCTGGGTCAGGTAGCGCCGCCCTGACCAGTCTCACCGTCCGGCAACGGCCTGGTCGGCAACCCGGGATAGATGCGGGCCGCCGCGATCTGTGCGGTGATCCCCGAGTTCTCCAGAGCCTCCGCGAGCCGCCGACGCAACTCCCGGCCCACCGCGAACTGCCCGTCGGCGGTCGTCTTCACCACCGTCCGGATGACCGCGCCGTCCACTGTCACCTGCTCGACGCCCAGCACCTCCGGCGCCTCGACGATCTCCGGTGACAGTTCGGGGTCCATCGCGATCGAGGCGGCCGCGGTCCGCAGGACGGCGGTGGCCTCCTCGGTGCTGCTGAAACCAATCGGCAGGTCCACCACCACGAGAGCCCAGCCCTGGCTCTTGTTGCCCACCCGGATGATCTCACCGTTGCGGATGTACCAGAGCACCCCGCGACCGTCGCGCACGGTGGTGACCCGGAGCCCGACCGCCTCGACCACGCCCATCGCCTCGCCCAGGTCGACGTTGTCGCCCACGCCGTACTGATCCTCGATCAGCATGAAGAGGCCGGCGATCAGGTCCTTGACCAGGCTCTGCGCGCCGAAGCCCAGCGCGACGCCGGCGATCCCCGCGCTGGCCAGCAGCGGCGCCAGGTCGAAGCTGAACTCCCGCAGGATCATCAGCAGTGCGATGCCGAAGACGAACGCGGTGGTCAGGCTGCGCAACACGGAGCCGATCGCCTCCGCCCGCTGCCGTCGCCGCTCGGGCACGAACTCGGCCGGGTCGACCGCGGCGCTGGGCACCCGCTCGCGCAGCGGCCGCAGCATCGTCGGCACCGCGCCGTCGGTGGTCGTCCGGACCAACCGGTTGATCGTGCGATGCACCGCCCAGCGGGCCGCCATCGCCAGCGCCACGATCAGCAGCACCCGCAGCGGCTTGAGCAGGATCCAGTAACTGCCCTCGGCGAACCAGGCCGACCTGGTCATTCGGAACAGGAATTCGCAGGAGGAACTGCCCTGGCAGTTCACCGACCCGACGGTGGACAGGGCAAGGGGCATCACGCTGGCGGCACTCACCCTGTCTTCGTACCGCAAGGAGCCCGCGCGCCCGCCGCCGACCCACCGGCCGGGTGACCTGCCGCCGAGGGCATGCCCGGAACGGGGCGAACCGGCCATCGTGACAGGTGCGGGAAAGAGCTTCATGCCCGACCCCGGATTAGTGCGTGCAATCCGGGGTCCGATCAGGGACTATTGGCGCAACGGACGTCGGTGATCGGCCTGGCGTCGACCGTGTGGGCCGTCGTGCCCCGGCCCCGGTCGGCGGCGGTCCGCAGCAGCCGCTGAACCGGGAGGGTGATCGCGATGCCTGACATACGACCCACGGTGGGCTCCGGCGCGTTGGTCCTCAACGCCACCTACGAGCCGCTGTGTGTCGTGTCGGTGCGTCGCGCCGCGATCCTCGTCCTCTCCGCGAAGGCGGTCTGCGTCGCTGATGGCGACGGCATCCTGCACAGCGCTCGGGACGCGCTCCCGGTGCCATCCGTGGTCCGACTGACCCGCTTCGTCCGCGTGCCGTACCGAACGCACGTCGGGCTGTCCCGGCGGGCGATCTTCGCCCGCGACGGGTGGCGGTGCGGGTACTGCCGGGGCCCGGCCGAGACCATCGACCACGTCTTTCCCCGTAGCCGGGGTGGCCGGCACGCCTGGGAGAACGTGGTCGCCGCCTGCGCCCGGTGCAACCACACCAAGGGAGACAAGACCCCGGCCGAGATGGGGTGGCGGCTGCACGCGCTGCCGGCCGCGCCGAAGGGCACCGCGTGGCGGGTGCTCGGGCACCGCGCCCCCGACCCCCGTTGGGCGGACTGGCTCGACCTGCGGGAGCCCGAAGTCGCCGCCTGACTCGTGAGATGGGCGCGACGGCGGCGCTGGTCGCTGGCTCAGTCCTGCTGGTCGTCCGCTCGGCGGGCCGCGCGCTCGTGACGGTCGGCTGCTCGGCCGTGCGCGATCGCGAGTAGCCGGTCGATCTCGGGCAGCATCTGCGGACCGGGCATGACGATGCTGCCGAAGCCGTACAGCGCGTAGCCCGGGTGCGGCACGAGGGTGTCCAGCCGGGCGAAGTCGAATGCGTGCCGGTGCTCCTCGAATGCCTTGGGCGGGAAGCCGAACAGCCTCTCGAACTCGGCGCGACCCAGGTCCAGGTTGAGGCGGAAGACACCGGGGCGGTCGAGCTGTGCGGCCTCGTCGAAGCCGGGCACGTCGTGCTCGACGATGGTGGCGAATGGCTGGCGGCGGTCCGGGCCGACGTGGAAGAACCGGTCGCCCCAGGCCCCCTCGGGTGCGCCGTTCTCCTCGCTCGCCACGACCTGTTCGACGCCCGGCAGCGCGAGGATCCGATCGGCGAGCATGGCCGCGTCGACGCCGGTAGGGATGTGCAGTACCGCATCGGCGTGTTCGATGGTGGCCTGGTCCAGCGGGAAGTAGCGGTAGTCGTGCTCTCTCTGCTCGGCCGGCGCTATCTCGGACGCACGGACGTACCCGGGATGGTTGGTCTTCTGCTGGAGTCTGCCTTCGTAGGTCGACGTGGCGGGTGCCTCGATGCCGAGCGCGGGACTCGATCCGAGGCTGCCGACGACCAGCGCGTACTGGTCTTTCAGCAGTGCGGCGATGATCGCGCCGGCGCCGGCCCACGACACCTCGGTTCCGGCCATCGCCATCGTGCTCTGGTGGCGTTGGAGGTGTGTGTTGTGCGCGAACACCAGTGTCGGTCCACGGTGCGCCTCGGTCGCCCGGATCGCGAGCAGGTTCTCGGCCATCAGGGCGTCCCGGACTCCGGCCAGGCGGGCGAAGCGTTCCTCCTGCGGCAGTGGTGCGGCGGCCGCGGCGTGGTAGCGCAGCAACGCGACCGCGGACGTGGCGTGTACGAACGCCGCCTGCCAGCCCTCGGGCCGCCGGGGTGCCCGCAGGTACAACTCGGTCAGGAGGTCGTCGGCGAGCACCCGCAGACGCTGGGCGTCGGTCGAGCACCCGATCGACCTGCCCGGCTCCCAGATCGCGGCGGAATCGCTCCACCGCTCCTCGTCCCCGATCAGGTCGTCGATCTCCGCTGACCGGTCGAGGCCGAGGAAGTCATCGACCCGGATGAGATGGCGCCGTGGACTCGGAGCACTCTCGATCTCCAGCGGGGCGTCGAAACCGTGGAAGGTCAGGCGCTCGGCAGTCGGCCGCACGGCGTTCCACTCGCGCATCCGCAGCAGCAGGTCGCGGTTGGCCGGGGCGGTGCCGAACCCGTGGCTGAACCCCTCGACCAGCGCGCGGTCGAGAGTCACGCCGTCGTCACCTTGCACGAACTCGTTGGCGATCAGCCCCGCCGCCCGGTCGCTTTCCAGCGCGATCGACCGGTAACCATGCTCGGCCAACGACAGGAAGGCCTCGTTGCGGATCTGCAGGAAGGCGGACTCACCATGCGTCGGCTCGCCGAGCGCGAGCAGGGACGGAGATCCAACAAGCAGGTCGAGAAGGGAAGTCATTCCATCAACCGTATCGTTGAACCAGCGGTTGAGACTCACGAGCGATTGAGCGCGGTGACAACCGCAAAACCCTCAAACCATGGGGTACGCCGGCCGGCGGCGCGTCAGCGCGCGGCGCCGTACGCCCGCAGGAAGGTCTGGACGCCCACCGCCGTGATCCGATCAGTTTCCTCCGGTGGCAGCGGGATGACGCCCCAGTAGGACCGCTGCACGATGTCCGCAGAGATCAGGACCATGAAGTGGGCCGTGGCCTGGGCGGGGTCGCCGTGTACGTCGAGCAGGCCGTGGTCGGCCAGCGCGGCCATGACCACGGTCAACTCGCGGGAGACCGGGCGTGGCCCGGCCTCCTGCCAGGCGTCGAGGGCCTCGGTCGGGACGTGCCCGGCCTCGCCGTGGATGTGTCGGACCAGTGAGAAGTGGTCCCGGAAGTCCGTCATCAGGGCGACCCAGGCGCGCGCCAGGGCCAGCAGGTCCCGCTCAAGATCCTCGGGTCGGGGCGGGCGCTGCGGATCCAGGCACTTCCGCAGTCGGACGAGTTGTTCGTCCCTGACCTGCCCCGCACTCCACTGCATCACCGAGCGGAACAGCTCCGCCTTTCCGCCGGGGAAATGGTTGTAGAGCGTGCGGGTGGAGGCGCCGGCCTCGGCGGCGATCGTGTCGATGCTGGCCCGGGTGTAGCCATCCCGCCCGAAGACCTCGCACGCGGCATGCGCGAGCGCCGCTGCCTTGTCCCCTCGCCCGCGTCGCGGCCGGCTCGCCGCCATTCCGTCCTCGAAGTCGGTGCTGGCCATCGTCGTCTCTCCCGCGTGCTGCTCGTCAATTACAACGGTGGTTGTAGTTTATACAACGACCGTTGTAATCTACCGTACGCGTCGCATCGGGCGCAGAAACAGCGAGCCGCCTGGGGGAACCGTCATGCCCGAAACCACCCGTGCCATCGAGTCGGCAACGGCTGAGAACGCCGCGCTACGGGTCGCCGTCATCGTCGGCAGCGCTCGCGGTGGCCGCGTCGGCCCATCCGTGGCCGAATGGTTCACCCGCCATGTCGGTGAGCGCACCGACATCGAACTCGACGTCATCGACGTCGCCGACCTGGATCTCCCCGTGGCCATGCCCGGCTGGGACGGTCTGCCCGTGCCTGCCCCGGCGATCCGGGTCAACCTCGCCAACGTCAGCTCCCGGCTCGCCGCCGCACAGGCATTCGTCGTCGTCACCCCCGAGTACAACCACAGCTTCCCGGCCGCCCTGAAGAACCTCATCGACTGGCACTACGTCCAGTGGCAGGCCAAACCAATCGGGTTCGTCTCGTACGGCGGGCTGGGCGGCGGCCTTCGGGCGGTCGAGCAGCTCCGGCAGGTCTTCGCCGAGCTACACGCCATGACAGTGCGCGACTCCGTGAGCCTGCACGGGCCATGGTCAGGGCTGGGCGAGGACGGCGTACCACTCGACACGACGGTGTGCGAGGGAGCCGCCAAGAGCATGATCGATCAGCTGGTGTGGTGGGGCCGCGCACTACGCGCCGCCCGCGCCACGCACCCGTACGGCAAGTGACGGCTGTGCGCGACGTTGCCGGCCTTGCCGGAAAGAGGGGTTCCACCGAGGACAGCGGCTTGACCGGGAGGACCGCTTCCACCGCCGACGGGACCTCCCGGGGCCTGGCTGGTGTGCTCACCGTCGTCGTGATCGGCTCGATCATGGCCGTGCTGGACGTCACGATCGTCAACGTCGCCCTGCGTCCGCTGGCGGTGGTGTTCGACGCGCCGCTCGCCGCCGTCCAATGGGTGGTCACCGGCTACACCCTCGCCCTCGCCGCCGTGATCCCGGCAGCCGCGTGGGCCATGTCCCGCTTCGGCGCGAAACGGGCCTACCTGACCGCGATAGCCCTGTTCACCGCCGGCTCCGGACTGGCCGCGCTGTCCTGGAACATCGAGACACTGGTGCTGTTTCGGATCCTGCAAGGGCTCGGCGGCGGCCTGTTGGTGCCGGTCGGTATGGCGATGGTCATCCGGACCGCCGACCGGGAACGGATGGGCAGGGCGATGGCACTGCTCGGCATTCCGGTGCTGATCGGCCCGGTGACCGGGCCGATCCTGGGTGGCTGGCTGATCGACACCAGGTCCTGGCACTGGATCTTCCTGGTCAATCTGCCCGTCGGCGCGCTGGCGCTGGTGCTCGCGGCGCGGCTGCTGCGGCACGACGAGCCACAGCCGGCAAGCCGGTTGGACCTGGTGGGCCTGCTGACGCTGTCCCCGGGACTGGCCCTGCTGATCTACGGGCTTTCCACCGCCGGCGAGCGCGGCAGCCTCGCCGCACCGCAGGCGTTGCTGCCCACCGTAGCCGGGCTGCTGCTGACCATCGGATTCGTCGTTCGTGGCCTGACCGCCCGCGCTCCGCTGTTGCGGCTGCGTCTGCTGCGCGACCGGACCTTCGCGGCCGGCTGCGCCGCCATGGTGCTGTTCCCGGCCGGATACTTCGGCTCCATGCTGCTGGCGCCGATGTACTACCAGACCACGCGCGGGCTTGGTGCGACCGAGTCGGGCATGCTGGCCGTTCCACTGGCCGTCGCCGTCGGCGTCTCGATGCAGATCGCCACCCGCAGGGTCGACCGGGTGTCCCCGCGACTGATGGTCCTCTCCGGCATCCTGATCGCCGCGTGTGGTCTGTCGCTGTTCGCCGTTCAGGTGGGGCCGGAGACGCCCTACTGGCGGTTGGCGGCGGCGCTGCCGGTGATGGGGGTCGGTGTCGGCATGGTGATGATGCCGGCGAACACGACAGCGATTCGAGGGCTGGCCACCGAGGACGTTCCGTCGGGCAGCACCTTGCTCAACATTGGCTCCCAGGTGGGCGTCTCGATCGGCACGGCGTTGCTGTCGGTGGTGCTGGCGTCGAACACCGCACGTACCGGGGGCGGGATACGGTCGGCGGCCGCCTTTCAGCACACCTATTGGTGGGCGGTGATGCTGCTCGCCCTGGCGGCGCTACCGGCGGCGCTGCTGCCGCGACGACGGGCGGGCGCGACGAGCGCACCGCGCCTGCCCGACCCCGCCTGAACCAGTCGGCTTCTCCAGAAGGGCACACCATTCATGTACGCGGCATTGCTGCACGAGTTCGGACCCGCCGGAAACCTTCGGTACGAGCAGGTCGCCGCACCGGTGCCCGGGAACGGCGAGGTTCGCGTCGAGGTACGGGCCAGCGGCGTCCACTTCATCGAGACCACGTTGCGGACCGGACGCGGGATCGGACCGCATTCCGCCCCGGCGTTGCCCGTCGTGCTGGGCAGTGAGGTCGCCGGGGTGGTGAGCGCACTCGGGCCGGACGTCGACGACAGTTGGCTGGGTCGTCCGGTGGTGGGCACGCTTGCGTCCTACGGTGGCTACGCCGAGCAGGCGGTGGTTCCGATCGATGCCCTCCACGATCGGCCCGAGCAACTGAGCGCGGAGGCCGCCGTGGCGATGGTCACCACGGGTGCCACCACGCTCGGACTGCTCGACATCGCACAGCCCGGCCCCGGAGACGTCGCGCTGGTCACCTCGGCAGCCGGTGGCGTTGGCGCCCTGCTCGTGCAGGCCCTACGTCGTCGGGGCGTCATCGTCGTGGGCTTGGTCGGTGGACCGGACAAGGTCAGGCAGGCCACCTCGTTGGGGGCCGACATCGCCGTCGATTACCGGGACCAGCGCTGGCCGGATGCGGTACGGGCAGACCTCGGTAGCCACCGGCAGGTGAACATCGTCTTCGACGGTGTCGGCGGAACCTCGGGGCGTCAGGCTTTCGACCTGCTCGGTCCCGGCGGGAGATTCGTGTTGCACGGCTGGGCTTCGGGCACCGCCACCCGCATCACCACCGACGACATCATCGCCCGGGCCAGCACCGTCACCTGGGCCCTGGGGCCACAGTTGCTGCGGCGGGCCGGCACCATGCGTGAGCTGCAGGCCCAGGCCATTCGGGCGGCCGCAGACGGAGCACTCACACCGCTGATCACCCGGTATCCCCTCAGCCGTGCCGAGGACGCGCACGCCGACCTGGAGAACCGTCGCGCAATCGGCAAGGTCATCCTCGTTCCGTAGCCCCGCCGCCCAGCAGTCCGAGGGGCTGCTGGGCGGTGAGCGATCGTGGGTAGCCGGTCAGCCAGCATGAGCCTTGACCAGCGAGGCGAAGACCACGACGTTGTCCGAGTAGCCGGTCTCGCCGCCCACCCATTGGCCGCCGCAGGTGATCAGTCGAAGGCTCGGGCGGCTGAAGTCGCCGTACACCTCGTCCACCGGCAGTCGCCCCTTGTCGAACTTCTCCACCGAGTTCACCTCGAAGACCGCCACGCTGTGGTCGGTGCGGGTGACCTCGATCTCGTCGCCGTCGCGCAGCTCACGGAGTTGGTGGAAGACTGCCGGCCCGCTGGTGGTGTCGACGTGTCCGACGATCACCGCCGGGCCGTACTGGCCAGGGGTGGGCCCCTGGTCGTACCAGCCGGCCTCCTGCGCGCGGGCCGCGTCCGGCACCGCGATGGTGCCGTCCGGGGCGATGCCCACATCGTGCACGGGCGCCTTCAGGTCGATCTTCTCGATGGCGAGGCTGGTCGGGCGGCTGGCCGGCAGCACCGGGAACTTCTTCGGTGGCGGTCGCAGGCCGGCGCTGAGCCGGTCCGGCAGCAGGCTCACGCCGGTCACCTGCTCGACGCCGAGCATCGCCACGATCAGCACCATCAGCGTGGCGATGGCCAGCACCGGCAGCCCTGGTCCCGTACCGAAACGGGGTCGGGCCAACCGCGTGCCGGCCGGGCTGCGCGGTGGCAGCGGACGGGCGGCCGGATCGCTGGTGCTGACACTGGCCGACCCGGCCTGCCCGGCGACCCGACACAGCCGACCGGAGGCGCGGGCCACCAGCCGGCCGGAGGCACGCAGCACCGGCCCGGCCCGGAAGCGGGCGCGGCCCTCCGGCCGCGCACGCGCGGATCTGCGGGTCATGGGTAATCCGGCTCAGGAGCCGGCTCCGCCCCGGCGCCGGCCGCCCGCCATTCCGAGCGCGACCGCGGTGGCGACAATTGCCACGCCGCCGAGCACCAGCAGCGAGCCGGTGCCGCGACCGCTTGCCGTTCCGCCGCCCCCGGTCGCCGGTCCCTTGCTGGGTGATGCCATGTTCAGCACGGTGAGCGTGGTCGACGCGGTCTGGCCGTTCTCGCAGCGCAGGTCGACCGGGTAGTCACCAGCCTGTTTGTCGGCCGGGATGGTGACCTGCGCGGTCAGGAAACCCTTGTCCGGCTTGAGCATCACGTGCCCGAACGCGTCGGAGTGCACGTTGGATTTCCGGTTGTTGTTGTCGTTGTCGCAGCTCGCCCGGATGCTGACCCGGCTACCGGCCTGGGCGCTGTTCGGTGTCACCTCGACGAAGGTGTTGTCGCCGGCACGCGCCGGTGAGACCGACATCAGGACGAACGCCCCGATCAGCCCCACCAGTGTCAGTGCGGACGAGAGCGCGCGGTTGATCGTGCGGATTCCCTGCATGATTTCCCCCCAACCGGCGACGACCGCCGGAACCCTCCCCTGGGCACGGCGTTGCTTTCCCGCTACCCCAGGCCCAAACCGGCCCGTCCCGTCGCCCAGGCCCGCGCGCGCCCCCAACTCGCCGCGATCTTGCACTTCCTGCCCCGACAAACAGCCCTACAGCCGACATTTCGCCGACACAAAGTGCAAGATCGCCGGGAGCGGGGGGGGGGGGTGGGGTCAGGTGCGGCGGGGTGGGGGGAGGGGGGTGATGGGCTGCCAGTCGAGGGGGGAGGAGAGGACCATCGTGCTCGACGGCTGGCCGTACGGGGCGAGTCGGTCGATGACCCCCTCGAAGGCGCCGATCGAGCCGGCGGCCACCTTCAACATGCTGCACGCGTCGCCGGTGATCCGGTGGATCTCCAGGATCTCCGGCCAGCCGGCCACCGCCGGATCGTGCAGGATGCATCGCGCGCCGTAGCAGGACATCCGGATCAGCGCGACGACGCTACGGCCGGCTCGGGTCAGGTCGACATGGGCGTGGTAGCCGGTGATGACGCCGGCCTCCTCCAGCCGGCGAACCCGCTCCGCGACCGCGGGCGGGGACAGGTGCACCCGCCGGGACAACTCACTGAAGGAGAGTCGCGCGTCGGCCTGCAGCTCGCGCAGCAGGGCCCAGTCCATGTCGTCCACGCTCAGACCTTACTTT
Organism: Micromonospora parathelypteridis; assembly: GCF_014201145.1. Taxonomy (NCBI): domain Bacteria; kingdom Bacillati; phylum Actinomycetota; class Actinomycetes; order Micromonosporales; family Micromonosporaceae; genus Micromonospora; species Micromonospora parathelypteridis. The sequence continues at coordinate 1,896,015 of NZ_JACHDP010000001.1, read as the reverse complement.
CGTGAACCGACTTCGCCTAGTTGCCTTCGTTTCGCCAGGAGAACGCGCTGAGAGCCGTTGATCTGGCATTCCGCAGCCGATCCGACCGCGGGATCATGACGTCGCTAGTCCGGGGGAGGGAGACGAGATGGTGGATCAGACGGAGCGGCGGGCGCCGAACCGCCCCGCCACGGTGCGACCGGTAACCCCGGGGCAGCGGGCCGCCCAGGCGGCGCGTACCGGTGGCGAGCCGACGTTGGAGTTCGCCGACATGGTGCCGTACGACGCGTACGTGCAGGCCAGCGCGCTGCACAAGATGCAGCAACCGCTCAGCAGCGACCCCGGCGAGATGTCCTTCCTGATGGTCAGCCAGATCATGGAGCTGTACTTCGGGCTGACCTGCCACGAGCTGCGGGAGACCCAGCGGCTGATCCGCGCCGACGAGATCTGGGAGGCGCTGGCCCCGCTGCGCCGAGCCAAGCTGCACCTGGAGGGGCTCAACGCCGCCTGGCAGGGCCTGCGCTGGATGAGCCCGGCCGACTTCAACCGGTTCCGCAACCTGCTCGGTGAGGCCTCCGGCTTCCAGTCGGCCATGTACCGGCAGTTGGAGTTCCTGCTCGGGCTGCGCGACCCGGCGCTGATCCGCCCGTTCCGCCGGCAGACCGAGGTGCACGCCGCGCTGAGCGCCGCGCTGGCCGCCCCGAGCCTGTGGGACGACGTGCTCGCGCTGCTCGCCCGGCGCGGCTTCGACCTGCCCGCCGACCTGCTCGGCCGGGACGTGGCCGTCGAGCACGACCCGCAGCCGTCGGTCGAGGCGGCCTGGGTGCAGATCTACGGCGACACCGGCCCGGACAACCACCTGCGACTGCTCGGCGAGGCGCTGAGCGGTGTCGCCGAGGAGTTCGGCGACTGGCGCTGGAACCACGTGAAGGCGGTGCAGCGGACGATGGGCGCCAAGGTCGGCAGTGGCGGTTCCGCCGGGCTGGCATGGTTGCAGCGCAGCATGTCCCGGGTGGTCTTCCCGGAGCTGTGGTCGGCCCGTACCGCGATGTGACCGGAGAGCGAGACATGCACACCCCAGAACAAGAGGCACACCGCCTCGCCGGAGGCGAGGCCGATGCGTACCGCCTCGACGAGGCCGACCCCGGCCACCGGCACCTGTTCCACGTGCCGCCGGCTGATGGCGGCGACCACCCCGAGTCGGCGTACCTCGCCGGCAACTCGCTCGGCCTGCAACCCCGGGCCACCCGCGACGAACTCCTCGCCGACCTGGACGCCTGGGGGCGGCTCGGCGTCGAGGGGCACCTGGAGGCGGAGCGCGCCTGGCTGCCGTACCACGAGCTGTTGACCGCGCCGGCTGCCCGACTGGTCGGCGGCCGGCCCGCGGAGACCGTGGTGATGAACTCGCTCACGGTCAACCTGCACCTGCTGATGGTGAGCTTCTACCGCCCGGCCGGCACCCGCACGCGGATCGTCATCGAGGACGCGGCGTTCCCCTCGGACAGTTACGCCGTGCGCAGTCAGGCCCGGTTCCACGGTCTGGACCCGGACGACACGGTGGTCCGGCTGCGCCCACGCGCCGGCGAGGACGCCCTGCGTACCGAGGACGTGACCGACTACCTGGCCGCCGAGGGCGATCGGGTGGCGCTGGTGCTGCTCGGCGGGGTCAACTACCTGACCGGCGAGCTGCTGGACATCCCGGCGATCACGGCCGCCGGCCGCGCCGCCGGAGCGGTGGTCGGCTGGGACCTGGCCCACGCGGTCGGCAACGTGCCGCTGGCCCTGCACGACTGGGACGTCGACTTCGCCGCCTGGTGCTCCTACAAGTACCTGAACTCGGGGCCGGGTGCCCTGGCCGGCGTCTTCGTGCACGAGCGGCACCTCGGCGACGAGGACCTGCCCCGCTTCGAGGGGTGGTGGAGCACCGCGGAGGCCACCCGCTTCGAGATGACCCCGGTGTCCCGGCCACCGGCCACCGTGGAGGCCTGGCAGATCTCCAACCCGCCGATCTTCGCGATGGGTCCGGTGCGTACCTCCCTGGAGTTGTTCGACACGGTCGGCATGACGGCGCTGCGCGCGCGCAGCCTGCGACTCACCGGCTGGTTGGAGTCGCTCCTCGACGAGGTCACCGTCGGCCGGCCGCTGCGCGTGGTCACCCCGCGCGACCCGGCCCGGCGGGGCTGCCAACTCTCGGTGCGTATCGGCACCGGCAGCGCCGCCGAGCTGACCAAACGTCTGCGGTACGAGCACGGCGTCATCGCCGACGCCCGTGAGCCGGACGTGGTCCGGTTCGCCCCGGTGCCGCTCTACTCCACGTACCACGACTGTTGGCGGGCAGCCGCCGCGCTCGCGGCGACGGTCGGGCAGGTGACCGCATGACGTCCCGACGCGACGAGATCGCGATCATCGGTGCGGGGCTGGCCGGCTGTCTGGCCGCCTGTTTCCTGGCCCGGCGCGGCTACCCGGTGGCCCTCTACGAGCGCCGGTCCGACCCGCGTGCCGGCACGACCGAGCGCGGTCGCTCGATCAACCTGGCGCTCTCCGAGCGCGGGTTGGACGCGCTGCGCCGGATCGGCCTGGCCGAGCAGGTGATGACCGACGCGCTGCCGATGCGCGGCCGGATGATCCACCCGGTCGAGGGGGAGCAGCAGTTCCAGTCGTACAGCGCGGCCGGTGACCGGGCGATCAACTCGATCAGCCGGGGCGCGCTGAACAACGCCCTGCTGGACGAGGCCGCCGCGCTGCCCGGGGTGCGGATCGTCTTCGACCACCGGCTGGTCGGGCTCGACCCGATCGACGGCACCCTGAGCTTCGAGACCCCGCAGGGCCCGGTCGCCGCCAAGGCGTCGGTCGTGCTGGGTGCCGACGGCGCCGGCTCCGCGGTGCGCGGGCAACTGCTCGCGTACGGGCTGCTGGACGAGAACGTGGACTTCCTCGACTACGGCTACAAGGAGCTGACGATCCCGGCGCTGGGCGGGGACTTCGCCCTGGACCCGGACGCCCTGCACATCTGGCCGCGCGGCACCTCGATGATGATCGCGCTGCCGAACCCGGACCGCTCCTTCACCTGCACGCTGTTCTGGCCCAACGAGGGCGCCGGGAGCTTCGCGGCCCTGGACAGTCCGGCGGCGATCGAAGAGCACTTCGCCCAGCACTACCCGGACGTCATCCCGCTGGCGCCGAACCTGGTCGACGACTACCAGCACAACCCGGTGGGCGTGCTCGGCACGGTCCGCTGCACCCCCTGGCAGGTCTACGGGAAGGTCGGGTTGCTCGGCGACGCGGCGCACGCGATCGTGCCGTTCTACGGCCAGGGCGCCAACTGTGCCTTCGAGGACGTGATCGAGCTGGACCGCTGCCTGGACGAGTGCGCCGACGACTGGTTGGCGGCGCTGCCGCTGTTCCAGCGACGCCGGCAGGAGAACGCCGAGGCCATCGCGACGATGGCGCTGACCAACTTCGTGGAGATGCGGGACAAGGTCGCCTCCCCGGTGTTCCAGCTCCGGCGGAGGGTGGAGCACGCACTGGAACGGGCCCTGCCCGGCCGGTACGTTTCCCAGTACGAGCTGGTGTCCTTCTCCACCACCCCGTACGCGGAGGTGCGCCGCCGGGTCCGACGGCAGCACCGGGTGCTCGGCGCGGTGGTGGGCGGGGCCGGGTTGCTGCTGGTCGGCGCGATCGGCGCGGCACTGAGCCGAGGGAGGCGCGCATGACCGGCAACTGGGATCCGCGGTTGATGGCCGGTCACGCGCCGGCCGGGCCACTGCGGCTGCGCAACTTCGTCGGCGGCGAGTTCGTCGACGGTGGGTCGACGTTCGCCAAGGCCAGCCCGGTCACCGGCGAGCAGGTGTTCGAGGTGGTCGAGGCGTCGAAGTCCACCGTGGACGATGCGGTGGCCGCCGCCCGGGCCGCCCTGCGCGGGCCGTGGGGCCGGATGGGCGAGCGGGAACGCGCCGAGGTGCTGCGCCGGGTCGCCGACGAGTTGGAGCGCCGCTTCGACGACCTGGTCGCCGCCGAGGTCGCCGACACCGGCAAGTCCATCGCCCAGGCCCGCACGCTGGACATCCCGCGTGGCGCGGCGAACTTCCGGGCGTTCGCGGAGATCGTGGCGACCGCCCCCACCGAGTCGTTCACCACCGTCACCCCGACCGGCGGTCGGGCGCTCAACTACGCGCTTCGCAAACCGGTCGGCGTGGTCGCCGTCATCGTGCCGTGGAACCTGCCACTGCTGCTGCTCACCTGGAAGGTGGCCCCGGCGCTGGCCTGCGGCAACGCCGTCGTGGTCAAGCCCAGCGAGGAGACGCCCGCCTCGGCGACGTTGCTCGCCGAGGTGATGGCCGCCGCCGGCGTACCGGCCGGGGTGTTCAACCTGGTGCACGGGTTCGGGCCCGACTCGGCCGGCGAGTTCCTCACCCGCCACCCGGGAGTCGACGCGATCACCTTCACCGGCGAGTCGGCCACCGGCGGCGCGATCATGCGGGCTGCCGCCGACGGAGTGAAGGCGGTGAGCTTCGAGCTGGGCGGCAAGAACGCCGGCCTGGTCTTCGCCGACGCCGACCTGGACGCCGCGGTGGCCGGCTCGATGCGTTCCAGCTTCACCAACGGCGGGCAGGTCTGCCTCTGCACCGAACGCCTCTACGTGCAGCGCCCGGTCTTCGAGGAGTTCACCGGCCGGCTCGCGAAGCGCGCGGGCGAGCTGGCGTACGGCTGGCCGACCGACGAGGCCACCGCCACCATGCCGCTGATCTCCCACCAGCACCGGGCGAAGGTGCTCGGCGCATACGAGTTGGCCCGCGCCGAGGGCGCCGAGGTGCTGACCGGCGGCGGCACGCCCACCTTCGGTGACGCCCGTGACGGCGGGTCGTACGTGCAGCCGACCGTGCTCACCGGGCTCGGCCCCGACGCGCGTACCAACCGGGAGGAGATCTTCGGCCCGGTGGTGCACGTGGCGCCGTTCGACACCGAGGACGAGGCGTACGCGCTCGCGAACGGCACCGAGTACGGCCTGGCGGCGACCGTGTGGACCCGGGACGTGGGCGTCGCCCACCGAGCCGGAGCGCGGCTCGACGCCGGCATCGTCTGGGTCAACACGTGGTTCCTGCGCGACCTGCGTACCCCGTTCGGCGGGGTGAAGGCGTCCGGCATCGGCCGCGAGGGCGGCGTGCACTCGTTGAACTTCTACTCCGAACTCACCAACGTCTGCGTGGACCTGTCGTGAGCGCACCGCAGCGAGGAGCGGACATGGAACCCGACATCGAGGCCGCCAACCGGGAGTTGGCCGACGCCCGCAACACCGGCAAGCCGTGCCCACCGCTACGCGGTCGGCTGCTGCCGGAGGGGGACGTCGAGTCCGCGTACCGTGTGCAGCAGCTCCAGGCGCGGGCCTGGCAGGGCCGCGGTGAGCGCCGGGTCGGCGCGAAGATCGGGCTGACCTCCCGGTCGGTGCAGGAGACCTTCGGGGTGTTCCAGCCCGACTTCGGGATGCTGACCGACGCCATGGCGGTCGGCGACGGGGTCGAGGTGGCCATCGACCGGCTGCTCCAGCCCCGGGTCGAGGCGGAGATCGCGTTCGTGCTCGACAAGGACCTCCCGGACCCACAGATCACGACGGTCGACCTGATCGGCGCGGTCGACTACGTGCTGCCGGCGATCGAGATCGTCGACTCGCGCATCGCCGCCTGGGACATCTCCATCGTGGACACGGTCGCCGACAACGCCTCCAGCGGGCTCTACGTGCTCGGCACGACGCCGCGTCGGCTCGCCGACATCGACCTGCGGCTCTGCGGGATGGTGCTCGAGCACGCCGGTGAACCGGTCTCGGTGGGCGCCGGCGCGGCCTGCCTGGGCAACCCGCTGCACGCCGTGCAGTGGCTGGCCGGCACCCTCGCCCGCGCCGGTGACCCGCTGCGCGCGGGCGACGTGGTGCTCTCCGGCGCGCTCGGCCCGATGGTGCCGGTCACCCCCGGTGCCGCCTACGAGGCGCGAATCTCCGGGCTGGGCTCGGTGCGCACCTGCTTCAGCAAGGGAGGCAACCAGTGACCGGAGTGGCGGTGCTGGGATCGGGAAACATCGGCACCGATCTGATGATCAAGGTGTTGCGGCTCAGCAGCGAGCTGCGGATGGTGGCGATGGCCGGCATCGACCCGGCGTCCGACGGTCTGGCCCGGGCCCGCCGGCTCGGCGTGGCCACCACCGCCGACGGCGTGGACGGGCTCGTGGCGATGCCCGAGTTCGCCGACGTCGAGCTGGTCTTCGACGCCACCTCGGCCGGCGCGCACCGGCACCACGACGAGGTGCTGCGGGCGCACGGCCGCACGGTTGTCGACCTCACCCCGGCCGCGCTCGGCCCGTACGTGGTGCCGCCGGTCAACCTCGACGAGCACCTGCACGAGCCGAACGTCAACATGGTGACCTGTGGCGGTCAGGCGACCGTGCCGATCGTCGCCGCCGTCCGCCGGGTCACCCCGGTGGCGTACGGGGAGATCGTCGCGTCCATCGCGTCCCGCTCCGCCGGGCCGGGCACCCGGGCCAACATCGACGAGTTCACCGAGACCACGGCCCGGGCCATCGAGGTCGTCGGTGGCGCCGAACGGGGCAAGGCGATCATCGTGTTGAACCCGGCGGACCCGCCGCTGCTGATGCGCGACACCGTCTACTGCCTCTGCCCGGACGCTGACGCCGACACCGACGCCATCGCCGCCTCGGTGGCGGACATGGTGGCGTCGGTGCAGGAGTACGTCCCCGGCTACCAGCTCAAGCAGGACGTGCAGTTCGACCGGGTCGAGGCCTACCTGCCGACACTCGGGCGGCAGCTCACCGCGCTGCAGGTGTCGGTGTTCCTGGAGGTATCCGGTGCCGGGCACTACCTGCCGGCGTACGCCGGCAACCTGGACATCATGACCTCCGCCGCGTTGCGCACCGCCGAGCGGCTGGTAGCGCTGCGTTCTTCGGAGGTGGCCGCGCGATGACCGAGCTGTACATCCAGGACGTGACGCTGCGCGACGGCATGCACGCCATCGCCCACCAGTACACCGTCGAGCAGGTACGCACCATCGCCGCAGCGCTGGACGCCGCCGGCGTCGCCGCCATCGAGGTGGCACACGGTGACGGGCTCGCCGGTTCCAGCGTCAACTACGGCCACGGCGCTGCCAGCGACGCCGAGTGGATCTCCGCCGCCGCCGAGGTGTTGACCACGGCGAAGTTGACCACCCTGCTGCTGCCGGGCATCGGCACGATCGCCGACCTGAAGGCCGCCAAGGCGCTCGGGGTGACCAGCGTCCGCATCGCCACCCACTGCACGGAGGCCGACATCTCCGCCCAGCACATCTCCTGGGCCCGGGAGAACGGCATGGACGTGGCCGGGTTCCTGATGATGTCGCACATGAACGACGCCGCCGGGCTCGCCGGGCAGGCCAAACTCATGGAGTCGTACGGGGCGCACTGTGTCTACGTCACCGACTCCGGTGGTCGACTGTTGATGTCGGACGTGGCGCAGCGGGTCGACGCGTACCGGCAGGTCCTCGCTCCGGAGACGCAGATCGGCATCCACGCCCACCACAACCTGTCCCTCGGGGTCGCCAACAGCGTGCTCGCCGTCGAGCACGGTCGGGTCACCGGGCCCGGGATGGCCGGACCCGACGCACCGCACGGCCGGACCGTCCGCGTCGACGCGTCCCTCGCCGGCATGGGCGCGGGTGCCGGCAACGCCCCGCTGGAGGTCTTCGTCGCGGTCGCCGAGCTGCACGGCTGGAAGCACGGCTGCGACGTGTTCGCGCTGATGGACGCGGCCGACGACATCGTCCGCCCGTTGCAGGACCGGCCGGTCCAGGTGGACCGGGAGACGCTCTCCCTGGGGTACGCGGGGGTCTACTCCAGCTTCCTGCGGCACGCCGAGCGCGCCTCCGCGAAGTACGGCGTGGACGTCCGTTCGATCCTGGTCGAGCTGGGCCGGCGTCGGATGGTCGGCGGCCAGGAGGACATGATCGTGGACGTGGCACTCGACCTGGCCGGCAAGGAGCAGCAGTCATGATTGGACCGGACGTCGCGGGGATCGCCGAGAGGTTGGGCGCGGCTGCCGACGCGGCCACCGCCATCCCGCAGCTCGCCGCCGAGACCGGCCTCGACGTGGACGCCGCGTACGCCGTGCAGGCCGCCCTGCTCCAGCGCCGCCTCGACGCCGGTCAGCGGCTGGTCGGGCTGAAGATGGGGCTCACCAGCAAGGCGAAGATGGCCCAGGTCGGCGTCGACGAGGTGATCTGGGGACGGCTCACCGACGCGATGCGGGTGCCCGACGGCGGTGCCGTGGACCCGGCCGCGTACATCCATCCCCGGGTCGAGCCGGAGGTGGCGTTCCTGCTGGACCGGCTGCCCGAGCCGGGTGAACCGGTCGGCGACTTCGCCAGCGCGGTCCGCGCGGTCGCCCCGGCCATCGAGTTGATCGACTCCCGGTACGCCGACTTCCGTTTCTCGCTGCCGGACGTGATCGCCGACAACACCTCGGCCGCCGCGTTCGTGATCGGGCCGTGGTCGCCGGTGCCCGCGGGGCTGGACAACCTCGGCGTACTGCTGGAGGTCGACGGGCGGGTGGCGCAGGTCGGCTCGACCGCGGCGATCCTCGGCGATCCGCGCCGGGCCCTCGACGAGGGCATCCGGTTGGCCGGCCGGCACGGGGTGCGGTTGCAGTCCGGCTGGGTCTTCCTGGCCGGCGCCGCAACCGCTGCGGTGCCGCTGCGTCCTGGCGCCCATGTCCGTGCTGTCGTCGAGAAGCTCGGCACTGCCTCTCTGCGGGCTTCGTCATGACCGCGCGGGTGGTGGCTGGGAAGGCTGTGCCGCGGGGGGCTTTTCCGCACGTCAAGGTCGCGGGCGGGTTCGTCTTCGTCTCCGGTACGTCGTCGCGGCGGCCGGACAACAGCTTCGCCGGCGTCTCCGTCGACGAGTTGGGGACGACGAACCTCGACATCCGGGTGCAGACGCGGGCGGTCATCGAGAACGTGCGGGACCTGCTGCGCTCGGTCGGGGCGGACCTCACCGACCTCGTCCAGGTGACGTCGTACCTGGTCAACATGAACGACTTCGGTGGCTACAACGAGGTGTGGGCGGAGTTCTTCGACGCGTCCGGCCCGACCCGCACGACGGTGGCGGTGCACCAGTTGCCGCACCCGCACCTGCTCATCGAGATCCAGGCCGTGGCCCTTCTTCCCTCCGGAGGTCAGTCGTGAGCGAGATTGCCGAGCCGTTCAGCTTTCCAGGCTGGATCGCGGACAACCAGCACCTGTTGAAGCCGCCGGTGGGCAACAAGGAGATGTTCCCCGGCGGGGACGACTTCATCGTGATGGTGGTCGGCGGGCCCAACCAGCGCACCGACTTCCACGTGGACCCGTACGAGGAGTTCTTCTACCAGGTCAAGGGCAACATGCACATCAACCTGATGACCCCGGAGGGTCCGCGTACGGTGCACGTGCGCGAGGGCCAGATGTGGATGCTGCCGCGCAACACCCCGCACTCGCCGCAGCGGCCCGAGGCCGGCTCGATCGGTGTGGTCGTCGAGCGGGTCCGGGAGGAGGGCACGCTGGAGACGTTCCAGTGGTACTGCCCCGGGTGCGGCAACAAGGTGCACGAGGTGGAGCTGCAGGTCCGCGACATCGCCGCCGACCTACCGCCGGTGTTCCAGGCGTTCTACGCCGACGAGCAGGCGCGCACCTGCGCCACCTGCGGCACCCTGCACCCGGGCAAGGGCTGATGCCGGCAGGTGTGGTGGACGTGCACACGCACGTCGTACCGAAGGGTTGGCCGGACCTCGGCGCAGCGTGCGGCGGGTCCGGTTGGCCGTGGCTGCGGGTCGACTCCGAGCGGGCCGCCATGATCATGGTGGGGGAGACCGAGTTCCGCCCGGTCGGCGCCGAGTGCTGGGACGCGTCGCGCCGACTGGCCGACATGGACGCCGACGGCGTGGACGTGCAGGTGGTCTCGCCGACGCCGGTCTTCTTCAGCTATGACCGCCCGGCCGACCAGGCGGTGAAGGTCGCCCGGATCTTCAACGACCTGACCCTGGAGGTCACCGCCGCCGGGGGCGACCGCCTGGTGCCGTTCTGCCAGGTGCCCCTGCAGGACCCGGACGCCGCCTGCGCCGAGCTGGACCGGAGCCTGGCCGCCGGGCACGTGGGGGTGGAGATCGGCAACCACGTCGGCGACCGGGACCTCGACGACGCCGGGGTGGTCACCTTCCTCCAGCACTGCGCCCAGGTCGGCGCGCCGGTCTTCGTCCATCCGTGGGACATGCCGGGCGGTCCGCGGCTGGACCGGTGGATGGCCCGTTGGCTCACCGGGATGCCCGCCGAGACGCACCTGTCGGTGCTGGCGATGATCCTGGGCGGCGTCTTCGACCGGGTGCCGGAGTCGCTGCGGATCTGCTTCGCACACGGCGGTGGCAGCTTCCCGTTCTGGCTCGGCCGCGCCGACAACGCCTGGCACCGCCGCGGCGACCTGGTCCGTGGCGCGTCCGCCGGCCCGCCCAGCAGCTACGTCGACCGGTTCAGCGTCGACTCGGTGGTCTTCGCGTCGCCCGCGCTGCGGCTGCTGGTCGACACCCTGGGGGAGGACCGGGTGCTGGTCGGCAGCGACTACCCGTACCCGTTGGGCGAACGACCGGCCGGCGCGGTGGTCCGCGACGCCGACTTCCTCACCGACGCCCAGCGGGACAAGCTCCTGTCCGGCAACGCCCTGCACTTCCTCGGCCGGTCGGACACCACCTGATCGGCGGACGTCGTGTCGGCCGTCGACGGGCGTTCCCAGCGGGCAGGATGAGGGCATGTCCGAGCCGCACGACCTGACCGCGTTGGAGCAGGCCGCCGCGATATCCCGCGGCGAGCTGTCCAGCGTCGACCTGGTCGAGCACTACCTGCGCCGGGTGGCAGCCCTCGGCGACACCGTGGGCGCGTTCGTCACCGTCACGCCGGATCTCGCCCGGGAAGCCGCCCGGGCAGCCGACTCCGCGCCCGTCGAGGCCCGGGGCCCGCTGCACGGCGTACCGACCGCGTTCAAGGACCTGACGCTCACCGCCGGCGTCCGCACCACCTTCGGCTCGGCCGCTTTCCGTAACTTCGTCCCACCGGTCGACGCCGACGTGGTCCGGCTCATCAAGGCCGCCGGTCTGGTCAGCCTGGGCAAGACGACCACCTCCGAGTTGGGCTGCTCGCTCTACTCCGAGGGCCGGGTCGCGCCCCCGGCCCGCAATCCGTGGGAGCTGGCGTACACCGCGGGTGGTTCCAGTGGCGGCGCGGCGGCGGCGGTGGCGGCCGGGCTGGTCCCGGTCGCCCAGGGGTCCGATGGCGGCGGCTCGCTCCGCATCCCGGCGTCGCTCTGCGGCCTCGTCGGCTACAAACCCAGCCGAGGCCTGGTCTCCGGCGGGCCGCTCGGCTCCGGCGCGTTCGGCCTGCCCACCAGCGGCCCGCTCGGGCGGACCGTCACCGACGTCGCCGCACTGCTCGACGTCATGGCCGTCCCGGTCCCCGGCGAGCCCTACCTGCCACCGCCCACGCCGCCCGGCGGCTACCTGACCGCCGCTCGCCAGGCCGCGCCCGGCCCGCTGCGGATCGGCCGGTTCACCACGCCGATGCTCGCCGACGAACCGGTGCACCCCGACTGCGTGGCCGCCGTGGACCGGGCCGCCGCGCTGCTCACCGCGGCCGGCCACGAGGTGGTCGAGGTGCCGCCGCCGCTCGGGCCGGCGGCGTGGCCGCTGTTCGAGATCCTCTGGTACGTGCTGGCGCTCACCCCGGTGCCCCCGCAGCTCGAAGCGGAGCTGCTGCCGCTGACCCGGCTGCTGCGGGCCCGGGGCGCCGAGATCTCCGCCGGCACCCTGGCCGCCACTCTCGGCGAGTTGCAGGCGCAGGTCCGCCTCGGTGCCCGTCGCACCGCCGGCTGCGATCTCCTGCTCTGTCCCACCCTGGCCGCACCGCAGGCGCCCGTCGGCTGGTTCACCGCCGACGGTGACCCGGCGGCGGACTTCGACCGGCAACGCCGCTTCTCGCCCTACTGCGCCATTTTCAACGTCACCGGCGATCCCTCCGTCTCCCTGCCGCTCGGCACCACCACCGACGGCCTGCCCGTCGGGGTGCTGCTCACGGGCCGGTACGGCGACGACGCGCGGCTCATCGCTACCGCTGCGCAACTGGAAGACTCCAGTGACGGATGGGATCGGCACCCCGCAATCTGGCGGGCCGCCGACTCCGCTAACGTGAATGGTGACGGAGTCGGGCGGTCGGCATCATGATCGTCCATCCGACCCGACTGTTCGAGGTCGTCCTTCTTCCGCCTGGGGGCGTTGGGATTGTCTGTTACCGAGACGTTGCTGGTCTTCGTCGGCATCCCGGTGGCCGCGGTGCTGGTCATCGCCGGCCTGTCGTACGTCGGTAGCCGTGGTGGTGCCACCGGCGGTGGCGGGGGCGCCAAGCGCTACCGGCCGGGCCGGCCCTTCGACTTCACTCCGGTCTGGTTCCTGGGCCGCCCGGAGCAGCTGGCCGACTCGGCCGGCACCGCGCTGACGGCGGGGGCGCAGGCGCCCGCGCTGACCAGCCACAAGCTTGAGCAGGCCAGCGTCGAGGCGCCGGCCGGTGGAACCGGAGGCGCAAGTGACCGTTGGTGAGAAGCAGGCCGGGTCGGAAAATCCGCCCGAGGTGCTCGACGGGCCGTTCTCAACCCGCCAGCTGCTGCGCATCGACGAGGCGCTGCGCCTGGCCGACCAGGGCACCGGGCTGGTCTTCTCGGTCTTCGTCGGCGGTCTCGACGAGCCCATTCGCGAGCACGCCCAGCGGCTGCACCGCCAGCTCGCCGACCCCGACAAGTCGGTGCTGATCGCCGTGTCACCCAACCAGCGTCAGCTGGAGGTCGTCACCGGGCGCTACGCCCGCAAGCGCATCCCCGACACGTACGCGAAGCTGGCCGCGCTCTCCATGGTCGGCGCATTCAGCGGCGGTGACCTGGCCGGCGGCATCATCAACGGCCTCGACCAGCTCGCCAGCCACGCCGGCAAGGGCTGACCCGCTCCACCCCAAGCGCCGCACGCCGCGCTGTGTCGCACGCCGCCACGCAAGATCGTGCTCGATCCATGAAGTAGGGGCTTCCGCCGCGTCGGAGGCCCCTACTTCCATGTTCGAGCGTGATCTTCCCTGGCGGGGCCTGATCGTCACGGCTGAGCGTGCCCGGTGAGCACCACCGGACCGGCGTTGGCCCGGGCCGCCGGCGCCGGACAGAGAAACGACGTCGGCCCGGGTCGGCGCGGGTTTGTACCCACGCCGACGCCGGGCCGCGTACTTCCTGGTCAGGCCTGCTGGGCGTCCTTCGCGCGGGCCTTGAGCGCGCGGACCACGCCGTCGCGGCCCTCGGCGACCAGCCGGCGCAGCGGGGCGGGGTACCCGTCACCGGCCAGCCACGCGTCGGTGGCCGCGACCGTGTCGTCGTCCACCAGGTAGGTCGGGTAGGCCAGCTGGGCGAACTCCTGTGCCGGCTCGCTGTCCCGGGTGGCCCACACCTGGCCGACCGCAGCGAAGTACCGATCGCGGTACGGGGCAACCAGTTCCACCTGCGCCGGGTGGGCGAGGCCCTGCAGGAGCGCCCGGTGGCGCCAGTTGGGCAGCGCGTCCGGGCCGGTCAGCAGCGCCCAGACGGCCGCCTTGTTCTCTGCCGTCGGCACCAGCGCGTGCGCGTACGCCGCCTCCCGCTCGCCGCTGGCGGTGCGGTCGTTGACCAGCTCCGCCTCGATCTCGGCGGTGCCGGCGGCACCGTTGGCGACCAGCGCGGCGAGAACCGACCAGCGCAGCTCGGTGTCCACGGTCAGGCCGGCCGGCGCACCGTTGCCGTCCAGCCAGCCGCGCAGCGTGGCCAGGTCGTCCTCGGAGCGGGCCGCCGAGGCGTACGCACGGGCCCAGGCAAGCTGGAACCCGCTGCCGGGCTCGGCGGCGGCGAGCGCGTCACGGGCGGTACGGGCCAGCTCGGCCCAGCCGGTCGGCGCCCAGGCCGGGTCGGCGTAGAGGGTGATCGCGGTGGTCGCCTGGCGCAGGGTCGCGGTGACCAGGTTGATGTCGGTCTCCGCGGGGAGCCCGGTCAGCGCGAGCGCCACGTAGTCGCGGGCCGACAGCTCGGCGTCGCGGATCATGTCCCATGCCGCGGTCCAGCACAGTGCCCGCGCCAGCGACGACTCGAAGCCACCGATGTGCTGCACCACGGTCGCCATCGAACGGTCGTCGAGGCGCAGCTTGGTGTAGCTCAGGTCGTCGTCGTTGAGCAGCAGCACATCGGCGGCCCGCTTGCCGCGCAGCTCGGCGAGGTCGGTCCGCTCGCCGGTCACGTCGACCTCGTGCCGCTCGCGGCGGACCAGCCGCCCGTCGGTCAGGTCGTACAGGCCAACGCCGATCCGGTGCGTACGCAGGGTCGGGTACGCCGCCGGCGCCTCCTGCCGCACCACCACCTGCTCGTACGTTCCGTCCGCGCCGATCGTCACCTCGGGCCGCAGCGTGTTGACCTGTGCGGTCTCCAGCCACTGCGCGGCGAACTTGCGCAGCTCCCGGCCGGACGCGGCCTCCAGCTCGGTGAGCAGGTCGTCGAAGGTGGCGTTGCCCCAGGCGTGCTTGCCGAAGTAGGCCCGCAGCCCGGCGACGAACGGTTCCTCACCCACGTACGCGACGAGCTGCTTGAGCACGCTCGCGCCCTTGGCGTAGGTGATGCCGTCGAAGTTGACCTCGACGGCCTCCATGTCCGGCATCTCGGTGTAGACCGGGTGGGTGGAGGAGAGCTGGTCCTGCCGGTAGCCCCAGTTCTTCCGGATGGACAGGAACGTCGTCCACGCCTCGTTGAACCGGGTCGCGTGGGTGTTGCACCAGTGGCTGGCCCACTCGGCGAACGACTCGTTCAGCCACAGGTCGTTCCACCAGCGCATGGTGACCAGGTCACCGAACCACATGTGGGCCAGCTCGTGCAGGATCGTGTTGGCCCGCTGCTCGTACTCGAAGTTGGTGACCTGCGAGCGGAACAGGTAGTGCGACTCGGCGTGCGTCACGCAGCCGAAGTTCTCCATCGCGCCGGCGTTGAAGTCGGGCACCCAGAGCTGGTCGTACTTCGGCAGCGGGTAGCGCACGCCGAACTTCTCGTGGAAGAAGTCGAAGCCCTGCTTGGTGATCAGGAACAGGTCGTCGGAGTCCAGGTACTGCGCCATCGACGCCCGGCAGAAGGCCCCCAGGTCGATGCCGTCGTGACTGTCGCGCACCTCGTGGTACGGCCCGGCGCACATCGCCGTGATGTAGGTGCTCATCCGGGGCGACTCGGTGAAGTGCAGCGTCTTGAGCCCCTCACCTGCCGGCTCCTCGCGCTGCACGGGCATGTTGGACACCGCGCGCCAGTGCGCCGGAACGGTGGCGTGCCAGGTGTAGACGCTCTTCAGGTCGGGCTGGTCGAAGCAGGCGAACACCCGCTGCGCGTCGGCCGTCTCGAACTGGCTGTAGAGGTACGTTTCGCCGTCCACGGGGTCGACCGTGCGGTGCAGACCCTGGCCGCTGTTGGAGAAACCGAAGTCGGCGTCGACCACCAGGGTGTTGTCGCTCTCCAACCCGGACAGGACGAGGCCCTTCTCGGCCGACCAGTTGGTGAGGTCGACCGGCGCGCCGTTCAGGGTCGCGGAACGCACCGACTCGGCGGCCAGCTCGATGAACGTGCTCGCTCCCGGCTCGGCGCAGCGGAACCGGACCTCGGTCGTCGACCGGAACGTGCGGCCGTCGGCGGCCAGCACGGCGGTCGACAGGTCCAGACTGATGTCGTACCCCGTCACGTTGAGCAGGCGGGCCCGCTCGGTCGCCTCGACCTGCGTCAGGTTGCGCACTCCCGGCACTGTTCGTCTCCATCCCACATTTCGCCGTACGCCCGGCGGCGCCCGTCCGCCAACCGCTCGTGGCGGCCAGCCCGATCCGAGTCTTCCACGTACGGGCAGCCCGCGGTGGCCGAGGTCACGCTCTCATTCGGGTGCCGATGAATGCACCGCGGGGTGAAGATTCTCTTGAGACGTCGGGCTTCCGGCGCCATTCCGCCGCGAAGGGACCTCACCGTGAGCGATCGTGTCACCGCCGACATGTGGTTCGACCCGGCCTGCCCGTGGGCGTGGATCACGTCCCGCTGGCTGCTCGAGGTCGAGAAGGTCCGGGACGTGGACATCCGCTTCCACGTGATGAGCCTGGCCGTGCTCAACGACGGCCGGGACGAGCTGCCCGAGGAGTACAAGACGTTCCTGAAGACCGCCTGGGGCCCGGTGCGGATCTGCATCGCCGCCGAGCAGCGGTACGGCGGCGACGTCCTGCGCAAGCTCTACACCGCGCTCGGCACCCGGATCCACCTCGGCAAGGAGGAGCGGGGTCAGGAGCTGTACGTCGCCGCGTTGACCGATGCCGGCCTGGACCCGGCGCTGGCCGCGGCCGCCGACAGCACCGAGTACGACGAGGCGCTGCGGGCCAGCCACGAGGCGGGTATGCGCCCGGTCGGGCAGGACGTCGGCACTCCGGTCGTCCACGCGCCCGGCCCGGACGGCACCCCGGTCGCGTTCTTCGGCCCGGTGATCACCCCGGCGCCGAAGGGGGAGGCCGCCGGTCGACTCTGGGACGGCGTGCTGCTGGTCGCCGGTACTCCGGGCTTCTACGAGCTCAAGCGCACCCGTGAGCAGGGCCCGATCTTCGACTGACGGGCCGGGAAGGGTCCCCTGCGCGGGTGAACAGGGGACCCTTCCGACCGGGCACCCCACGACGACTCGCTCGGCGTGTCGCGGCACAGCGGGGTCTGCCCCCGTCACCGGGAGACCGCCGGGCTCGTTGGCCTGCATGTCCGCCGCAGCGACCCGCAGGGCCGCACCCCGCAGCTCGTGGAGGCATTCCCGATGGCCAAGCACCGTGCGTCCGGTGACGATCAGCTGACCCGGCAGGGGGTGATCGAGACTCCCGGCGCGGCCTACTGGTCGGTCGACGACTCCCGCTGGCCGACGGTCCGCCCCGACCTGCCCGCCCACGTGGCGGAGCTGCTCGCCCCGCCGATCGTGGTCGGCGTGGCCCGGGTTCCGGTGACCTCCCGCCTGACCCCGCCGGCCGACGATGCTTCGGCCGATGCTCCGGCACCGCTCGCCGATTCCGTGTCGCCGCCAGCGCCGGTTCTCGACTCTCTGCCGCCGGTCCCGGTCGTGCCTGCTCTCGTACCGTCGGCTCCGGTCCTTCCGTCGGCGGCCGCGCCGGCCGAACCCGCGCCGCCTCCGCCGGCACCCACCACCCCGCGTCCGGTGCCGACGCCGCCGCTGAACCCGCGGCCCGTCCCGTCGCCGCCTCCCGAGCGTCCGGTGCCGGGGCCGCCCGCGTCGCCCCGCCGCGCGGTGAACACCGGGCCGGCCGTGACCGGCCGACGGGGCAACGGCGGGCCGGCGACGGCAGGCAGGCACCGCCGGGGCGCGTCCGACCGCGCCAGCTGACCGACCTCGGCACTTTTTCATCTGGTGGACGCCGCGCGGGTCCCCGTCGGCGGCGACATCGTCGCCGGTAGCGTCAGTGGGCATGACGGTCGTGCATCCGATCTCCCGGGCCTGGGTCACCACTGGTGGCACCGGCGCGCAAAACTACGACGAGTTCGCCGACGACGCGGAGATCACCGCGATCATCGAGGCGAACCCGCACAGTGCTCTCGGCATCGAGATGCCGCAGCGCGCCCCGCAGAGCCTGGGCAAGTCGTTCCTCGACGCGCTGCCGGACGCGGTGGCCCGCCTCGCCGAGGCCAAGGCCGACGGCAGCTACACCCCCGCCGAGCAGGTGGTGGTGCTCTACCGGATCAGCGCGCCCGGCGAGGAGCCGGCGTACGGGCTGTTCGCGATGGTGGACACCGACCAGATCTCCACCCGGGCCGACGAGCCGGGCCTGGTGATCCGTAACGAGGACGTCTTCATCGCCAAGGTCCGCGAGCGGGTGGCGCTGGCCGACGCGCTGGGCCACCTGCTCTCCCCGGTGCTCCTGCTGCAGACCGGGCGGGGCGACGAGCTGCACGCCGCCCTCGCGGCGGCGACCGACACGGCCGGGGCGCCCGCCGCGACGGACACCGACCAGGCGGGGCGCACGCATGCCATCTGGCTGCTCGGTCCCGGCCCGGAGCAGGCCACGCTGACCGCCCTCGCCGGTGGCGGGGAGCTGGTCGTCGCCGACGGTAACCACCGCAGCCTGGCCGCCCAGACCGGCGGGCTGCCGCGCTTCCTGGCCGTGGTCACCACCCCCGCGTCGGTCGCCATCCAGCCGTACAACCGGCTGGTCAGCGAGCTGACCACCACACCGGCCGAGCTGCTCGACCGGCTGCGGGCCGCGGGCGCCGAGGTCGAGCCGATCGACGGCCCGGTCGAGGTCCCGGCGGCCGGCGGCACCGTGCACCTTCGCCTCGACGGCCAGGGGTACGCGGTGCGCCTGCCCGCCACGGCCGCAGGTGACCTGGAGAACCTGGACCACGCCCTGGTCGAGCGGCTGCTGCTGCGCGACGCGCTCGGGCTGGACCCGGGCGACAAGCGGATCACCTACGTCGGCGGTGACTACCCGGCGAGCTGGCTCACCGGGGAGGTCGACGCCGGGCGGGCCGAGCTGGCCGTCCTGATCGCGCCGGTGACGGTGGGCGACTTCGTCGCGGTCAATCTGGCCCGGGAGAAGATGCCGCGCAAGAGCACCTGGTTCACCCCGAAGGCGCGCGGCGGTATGGTCGTCGCCGAGCTGCCGCGCTGAGCGGCCTCGCACCCGACCGTGTGACGAACCCGGCTCTCCGACGCCGCCCGTGCGACGTCGGAGAGCGCGGCCTGACAGACTGCCCGGTATGCGCGTCTACCTGGGATCCGATCACGCCGGTTTCGAGTTGAAGGTGCACCTGGCCAACCACCTGGCCATGCAGGGGTACGACGTGGTCGACGTCGGTCCGCACGGCTACGACCCGGACGACGACTACCCGACGTTCTGCCTGCACACCGGCGACCAGGTGGTGGCGGACGAGACGGGCCTCGGGGTGGTCATCGGTGGATCCGGCAACGGCGAGCAGATCGCCGCGAACAAGGTCGCCGGGGTCCGCGCCGCGCTGGCCTGGAACGTGGAGACCGCTCAGCTGGCCCGCCAGCACAACGACGCGAACGTGGTAGCGGTCGGCGCCCGCCAGCACACTTTGGACGAGGCCACCGGCATCGTCGAGGCATTCCTGAACACGCCGTTCTCCGGCAACGAGCGGCATGCCCGCCGGATCGCCCAGGTGGCCGAGTACGAGCAGACCCGGCAGCTGCCCGACCTGCCCTGACCCGACCGGCGGTCAGCGCGGCGAGCGGGGCAACTCCTCGCGGGGCACCCAGTTACGTCGGACGACCACCACCCGGGCCTCCGCCTCGGCCAGGTCGTCGTCGGTGGGGCGGGCGGCGTCCCGGGCCCGCAGCGCGGCGCTCAGCCCCACCTGGGACGAGCCCGAACCGACCAACCCGCGCAGCCCGCGCTCGCCGTCGCGCTCGTCGCCGCCCGGGCTCCTGCGGCGCGGCGACGGGTTGTCACTGGCCGGCGCGCCCGCGGTGCTGGGCCTCGGGCCGTCGTCGCCCCGACCCGCCGACTCGGCGTCGGGGTGGTGGCGCAGCCGTCGCCGTCGTCGGTCGTGGTCACCCATCAGCCGACCGTACCCCGCTGGGCGTGCGATCCGGCACTGTCGTGCCGGCCCGCGTCTCGGGCGGGTTCGGCGGCCTGTTTGCCGGCTGGCTACCCTCGAATCCAGGCGGTGGTGATGCCGTCGGTCAGGGGGAGGACGAGATGGCAGACCAGACGCAGCCGTGGGCGGAGCGGACCGTGGAGGTGCCACCGCAGGCCGGCGTCGGGGTGCCGCCGCAGCGCGATGGGTTCCGCCGGGGCGTGGCCCCGGTGGGTCAGCCGCGCAGCCCGCGGACCGAACCGTTCCCGGTGGTCGAGCAGGAGCCGACCGGCACCGGATGGCCCGGCGGGCCGGTCCCGCGCCGGTCGCTGAGCTGGCGGATGGCGCAGCTGCGTCGTGGCGGTGAGTGGAGTGCCGCCGCGGGGCTCTTCGCGTTCGTCTGCTGGGGGATCTGGGCGCTCTCCGGCCAGGGTGACCTGAGCGGCCCGCTGCTGGTGCTGGTGCTGAGCCTGCTGGTGGCGGTCGGCCTGTTCGCCCTGTCCCGGTTTGTCGGCCGGGTGGTGCTGGAGCGGCAGTTCGGGCGGGTCCGCCGCAGCGCCCGAGGTGCGCACCTGGCGACGGCGGTGTTCCTCGCCGGCCTGGGCGTGGCGTGGCTCCAGCAGACCGAGTGGGTCGTCTCGGCGTGGAACTGGATCTCCTCGAACTGACGGACCGGGGAACGCCGGGCGGGCAGGCCTTCGCCGCCCGCCCGTGCGCCCGGTCGCGGCGCGCCGCGACACCGGTCGTCTCCCCACCAGGCAAGGCCGCTGCTTACCCGGCCGGCCACGGTTCATCCGTGGCCGGCCGGTCTGTCTCACGCCCCGTTCGGTCGGATCGCCGCCGGGAGCTCTGGCGGCGATCCGACCGCGCCGGTCAGCCGGCGGCAGACTCGGCGGCGTAGTCGCGGGCTACCCGGACCATTTCCACCAGCCCGCCGGCGTACTCCTGGGACTCGCCGTGCGCCTCGTCGAACGGCGGCTGGAAGCCGACGGCCTCCCACTCGCTGGTGGCCGCATTCCACCTGTCGTTGCCGACCTCGAAGTCCCACGCGAAGATGCCCAGCTCGTAGTAGAGCTGGTCGGCCGAGTTGCCGGCCGCGGAGTAGAGCACGTCGGCGACC
Source organism: Micromonospora parathelypteridis (assembly GCF_014201145.1). Lineage (NCBI taxonomy): Bacteria > Bacillati > Actinomycetota > Actinomycetes > Micromonosporales > Micromonosporaceae > Micromonospora > Micromonospora parathelypteridis. Next base: position 1,875,218 of record NZ_JACHDP010000001.1, on the reverse strand, counting down.
GGACCGGTCTGCGACGGCCAGGTGACGGTGCCGCGTTCCTGTGCGATGGCGCCGACGATCCGCCGGGCGCTGTTGAGGAACAGCGTCGACTCGTCGATCGACGGCCGGGGCAGGGTGATCCGCCCGTCGGCCCGGTACGCCCCGGGCGGCCACATGAAGTACCCGCCGTAGGAGTGGACGTTCATCGCGAACTTGATGTTCGGGTGGGCCTGGGCGAGCGCGATGACGTTGCTGCTCTCCGCTTCGGACAGTTCGGCGGTGCCCGCGTAGGTGCCGGAGAGGCAGTTGGCGCTGGCGCCCACGTAGCCGTCGAAGTACGACCCGACGGTGTAGTTGCGGTTGAGGTCGACGCCCCACGAGGTGCGGTTCTTCGGGTCGCGGGCCGCTCCGGTGCAGTGGTTGACCAGGTTCTTGCGCTGGAAGTTGAAGTCGTTGAACGAGTAGTTCGCGCCATCCGGGTTGACCGTCGGGATGACGAAGATGTCGACCTGCTCCAGCAGCTCACGGGTGGCCGGGTCGGTGCGGGCGTTGGCCAGCATCCGCTCGGCGAACTCCAGCGTCACCAGCGGCGTGGCCCACTCCCGGGCGTGTTCCTGGGAGTACGCGAGCACCCCCACCCGGGAGCCGTCCCGGTGCACACCGAGGCGCAGGGCCTGCACCGTCCACGGCCGCGCCGGCACCTCGGTGCCCTGGAGGCCGTCGTCGAGCCGGGCGGGTCCGGCGACCGGCATGGGCAGCCCGGCCGAGCCGTCCTCGACGGTGGCCCGGAACCGGTTTGGTTGGCGGGCGTTGATCGCCGCCGCGACCTCGTCGGTGGTGCTCACCGTCTTGCCCGCGGTGTCGGTGGCCAGCGAGACCGTGAGGACGCGGTCGCGGTAGCCGACGGTCAGTGGGCGGTTTCGCCGACCCGGGTCGACCGTCCGCACCTGTACGCCGTTCATGCTCTGGTCGCCGAAGCGGACCGACTCGACCACCACGGCGGCCACCGCCGGGTCGCCCAGATAGGCGGCGGCGGTGCGCCGGTATCCCTGGGTCTTGTTCGGCAGGTCGATCACGTCGACCAGGCCCCGGTACTGGCGGGCCAGTCGCTTGATCCGCGCCTGGATGTCGATCGGCGTCAGGTACGCGTCGATGAAGTCCTTCTGGTAGCCGGCCGGCAGGGGCGGCGGGGTGGCATTCGGCCAGAGTGCCGGCGTGACCGCCCGGCTGACCCCGCCGAGGCTGGAGGTGGCGGTCAACTGAACCGGCCGATTCGGCACCGGCTGGGGAAGCGCGTAGTGGTACTGGTACTCGCCGGAGTCCTCGAACCGCGACAGCGGGAACGATCCGGTGGCGCCGTCGGACGTCCGCCAGCTGACGGTGATCTCCACGTCCGGGTCGTCGGTGGCGGTGGTGGCCACCTGGGCCTGCAGGAAGGTCTGCCCACCCGTGGTCCACCAGTACGCCTGCTGCACCTGGAGGGTGTCCACGGCCGCGGCGGCGGTGGTCCGTTGGCCGGCCGCCGGAGCGCGCAGGCCGGCAGCGGTGCGGGCCTGAGCCGCGCGGACGCTGTCGGCGTAGCGCTGGCTGCCGTCCTCGGCACGCTGCACGACCTGGACCGCGGTCGCGCCCTGCGAGGTCAGCTCGGCGAGCTGCGCGCCGGTCAGCACCAGGTCGGCGAGGATCCGCCCGTCCCGGGTCCGGGGCCGGTTGGCCAGGTCCGCGCCGGCGGCGACCAGCCGGTCGAGCTGTGCCTGATCGCGTAGCTGTACGCGGACCAGGGCGGTTTCCGTGGTGCTCAGGGTGATTGGTGTGGCCGGATCGGCGGGTGCCGCACTTCCCGGACCAGGGTGGGACAGCACTGCGCTGAACAGGATCGCTGTTGTGGCGGCAGCTGTCCACCGTCGTCGGACGATCATGTGCCCTCCTGACGGACATCGATGTCTTGGTCCCACACCAGTGCATAGATCGATATCTGTCAAGGTCGGCACCGCCGAACGCGGTTGTAGCCTCCGGACACCGTTTCTCGTTGATCTCAGAAGAAGCGCGAGTTCAGGAGCAACCGTCTGGGCCAGACCCCGCGTGACTATCTCGAAACCGGGGAACGGAGGCCTGAATGAGCGATCGCGACGAGGCGTTCGCCGAGTACTTTGCCGCACGGTCCGATGCCATGCGCGGCACCGCGTACCTGCTGTGCGGCGACTGGCACCGGGCCGAGGACCTGGTCCAGACCGCGTTCGTCAAGCTCTACCGGGTCTGGAATCGGATCTCGCGACACGAGGTGCTCGACAGCTACGTGCGCCAGATCCTCATCCGGACATTCCTCGACGAGCGGCGCCGCGGCTGGTGGCGGCGCGAACGGGTGGGGGTCGACAACGCCGAGCAGATGGCCGCCCCCGACTCGCCGGAGAGTCGGTTGGTGCTGCTCCAGGCACTGGCCTCCGTCGCGCCGCGCCAGCGGGCCGTACTGGTTCTCCGCTACTGGGAGGACCTTTCGATCGAGGACGTCGCGGCGCTGCTGGGGTGCTCTCCAGGGACGGTGAAGAGCCAGGCAGCACGCGGGCTCGACACGCTGCGCGGCCTCCTGGCCCCCACCGAAAGCGGGATCGAGATGGGGAAGCGATGAACGGAGAAGAGTTGCGCGACGCGTTGCGCAGCGAGATGGCGAGCACGACCCCGCCACCACCATTGAGTACGGGGGCAATGCTCGGCGCGGCACGGCGGGCGCACTTCCGCCGCCGGGCGGTGTGGGCGTCGCTCGGATCGGCGGCGGTGGTGTTGGCGGTGACCGGCTTCGCGGCCGTCGCCAACCCGGGTGGTGGCCGGGTCTACCAACCGGCGGGTGGCGGTCTACCGGCCGGGCCGGATTCCGGGGACACCAAGCAGGCGTGGCCGACCGGGCCGGACGGTCGCCCGCAGGAGGACCGGACCGCGCGGGCCGGAACCAAGCACGATCAGGGAGTTCGACTGCTCAACGAGGTCGTCTCCGTCGTGCCCGCCGGCTACACCAAGCCGGACGACCCCGCGAACCAGCCCGCCGAGCAGAGGACGCTGCGGACCCACCAGGCACAGTTCGAGGACAAGGTGAACGGCGTCGACCTGTGGAGTTACATGTCCTCGGTCGCCGTGGCCCAGGGCAACGGCACCGGGCGCGTGATCGTCGAGGTGCACGACGCCGGCAACCCGCTGCCGACCGAGCCGTGCGAGCTGGCCCAGAACTTCTGGGGCATGCAGGGCGAGTGCCAGGTCGAGACGATCGGAGCGGCGAAGGTCGGCGTGGTGGTCCGACCGGACAGCGACGACCGGCTCGACCAGTGGTCGGCGTACCGGCACCCGGATGGCGTGGTGGTCTTCGTGGCGCAGGGCGCGAGGCTCGACGAGAACCAGCCGGCGTTGAAGAATCTGCCGTTCTCCGTACCGGAGTTGGCGGCCCTCGCGGTCGACGAGCGGTTCCACCTGAAGTGACGCGGTGACCCGGCCTCGCCGGGTGGGCCCAGGTGCCGCGGTCGCGGTCCACCTGGGTCCTCGGGCGTCTGACGGGCGACCCCTCGGCGGTAGCCTCGGGCCTCATGAGCTGGTTGCCTGCCGACTTCGTCCACCCTGTCCACGTGCCCGTGCCGCACACCGCGCTTCACCTGCGGCCGATCCGGGAGGCGGACACCGCCATCGACTACCCCGCCGTGATGGGCTCCCGGGAGCGCCTGTGGGAGATCTTCGGCCCGGCCTGGGGGTGGCCCCCGGAGACGATGACCTATGAGGAGGACCGCGTCGACCTGCTGCGGCACGAGAAGGAGATAGCCGCGCACGAGTCGTTCAACTACGCGCTGCTGGACGAGGAGGAGACGGCGATCCTCGGCTGTGTCTACATCGACCCGCCCGAGCGCACCGGCTCCGACGGCGAGGTCTCCTGGTGGGTGGTGGACGACCTCGTCGGCGGCGAGGTGGAGCGCGCGCTCGACGCGCTGGTGCCGCAGTGGATCGCCGCCGACTGGCCCTTCCAGCAGCCCCGTTTTCTGGGCCGTGACATCTCCTGGCAGGACTGGCTCGCGCTGCCGCGCCTCTCGTGACACGTTCGAGGTGGGCGACCGGCCCGGGACTGGCGATGTGGCCTCTGACCTGGGCCGGAGGCCGTTGGAGCGGGCGACGAGAATCGAACTCGCGTAGTCAGTTTGGAAGACTGAAGCTCTACCATTGAGCTACGCCCGCGTGCACCCCGCCACTGCGGGACGCGCTGACAGCGTACCCAATCGCAGTGCCGACCGCGCAGCCGCACCACCGCCCCGGCCTCAAGATCCGCGCAACATCGGGGATGTTGCGGCCTCGACCCGCCGGGAAGCAGCACTTTCCCCGAAGTTGCGCGGATCTTGGGACCGAGCCGGGCCGGCGCGCGGGCCGCGGGCGGCGCGGAGCGCAGGTGGGCAGTAAGAGTGCTTTCAGCGGATATGTCCAGGTGGGGGGTCCCCCGGCACCGCCTGAGTCGCGCCGACGGCATAGACTGCACGTCGCCACGGGGTGTGGCGCAGCTTGGTAGCGCACTCGCTTTGGGAGCGAGGGGCCGTGGGTTCAAATCCCGCCACCCCGACTGTCGTCCGCGGCCGATCCGCCCCGGGTGCCGCCCAGTGCGGTCCCCGGGCGCTGCCGGTGCGTCAGGCCGGCTCACCTACACTCGATGGGCTGAATCACGCCCAGACTCAACTGAGATCCGTCAAGGAGTACGCCTGTGAAGAGCACCGTCGAGACTCTGAGCCCGACGCGCGTGCGGCTCGCCATCGAGGTGCCGTTCGTCGAGCTCGAGCCGAGCCTCAAGAAGGCGTACCGGGAGATCGGTTCGCAGGTCCAGGTTCCGGGCTTCCGCCGGGGCAAGGTGCCGACCGCGGTGATCGACCAGCGGGTCGGCCGGGGCACCGTCCTCAACGAGGCGGTCCAGGAGGCCATCCCGGAGAACATCCTCGCCGCGGTTCGCGAGCACGACCTGAAGACGCTGGGGCGTCCCGAGGTCGAGATCACCGAGTTCAACGACGGTGACTCGCTGAACTTCACCGCTGAGGTCGACGTCCGTCCGGAGATCACCATCCCGGACGCGACCACCCTCGAGGTGACCGTCGACGAGCTGCAGATCGACGAGAGCGAGATCGACGAGCAGGTGAAGAACCTGCGGGAGCGTTTCGCGACCCTGAAGACCGTCGAGCGGGCCGCCGCCGAGGGTGACTACGTCCAGATCGACCTGAACGCCACCGTCGACGGCGAGGACGTGCCGGGCGGCCAGGCGAGCAACATCTCCCACGAGGTGGGCAGCAAGCAGCTGCTGCCGGGCCTCGACGAGGCCGTGGTCGGTCTCGCCGCCGGCGAGGACACCACCTTCACCACCCAGCTGGTCGGCGGCGACCTCGCCGGTCGGGACGCCGAGGTGGCCGTGACCGTGCGCACGGTCAAGGAGAAGGAGCTGCCCGAGCTGAACGACGAGTTCGCCCAGATGGCGAGCGAGTTCGACACGATCGAGGAGCTGCGCGGCGACCTGCGGGCGCGGGTCACCCAGGGCAAGCAGGTCGAGCAGATCTACGCCGCCCGCGACAAGGCGCTCTCGCAGCTCGTCGAGGCCGCCGAGATCCCGGCGCCGGAGGGTGTCGTCCGCGAGGAGGTCGCCAGCCGTAAGCAGGCGATGATCGACCAGTTGGAGCGCATCGGCGCCTCGATGGAGGAATACCTCGCGGCCGAGGAGAAGACCGAGGAGCAGATCGACGCCGAGCTGACCGAGGCGGCGACCGAGGGCGTCAAGGTCCAGCTCCTGCTGGACACTCTGGCTGACGCGGAGGACGTGGAGGTCTCCGACGACGAGTTCGGGCACGAGATCGTGCACCGGGCGCAGCGTGCCGGGATGGCCCCTCAGCAGTACTACGACCAGCTGGTGCGCTCCGGCGCGGCCGCCGCGGTCTTCGGCGACGTGCGGCGGGGCAAGGCGCTCGCAGCCGTCATGGAGCGGATCACGATCAAGGACTCGGCCGGCAACGAGGTCACCCTGGACGCGCTGCGCGCCGCCAACGAGGCGGAGCACAACCACGCCCACTGATCGTCGGGTGCGGCCGCCGTCCGCCGCTGTGCGGTGGACGGCGGCCGAATCCTTTCCGGGGTACGCCCGGAAGCCCGCGCCGCGGGTGCTCCCGACACAGCTGCGCTGAGAGCGAACAGTGCCCCGACCGGGACTCTGCCGCCTCCCACAGCGGTTAGTGTCGGGAAAGACGGTACGGAGAGCGAAGGGCTGCCATGACCGACATGCACATCCCCAAGAAGTCGCTCCGGGCGATTGACGCGCGCGGTGGCGACTCCATTGGCAACCTCGACGACTCGGTCTACAACCGGTTGCTCAAGGAACGCATCATCTTCCTGGGCAGTGAGGTGACCGACCAGGTCGCCAACCGCATCTGCGCGCAGCTGCTGCTGCTCGCCGCGGAGGACCCGGACCGCGACATCAACCTGTGGATCAACTCGCCGGGTGGCTCGGTCTACTCCGGCATGGCGATCTACGACACCATGCAGTTCATCGACAACGACGTGTCGACCGTGGCGATGGGCATGGCTGCCTCGATGGGCCAGCTGCTGCTCTGCGCGGGCACCAAGGGCAAGCGTTACGCCCTGCCCCACGCACGGATCATGATGCACCAGCCGTCCGGTGGTCTGGGCGGCACGGCGTCCGACATCGCCATCCAGGCGGAACAGATGCTCTACACGAAGCGGATGTTCCAGGAGCGGGTCGCGCACCACACCGGCCAAGACCAGTCGCAGATCGAGGCGGACTCGGACCGGGACCGTTGGTTCACTGCCCAGGAGGCCATGGACTACGGCTTCATCGACAAGGTGATCATCGGGGCCGCACAGGTTCCGGATGGCGCCGGGACCCTGAGCTGAGGAGCTGACGATGACCGATCTGAGCCTGCCGCCCCAGTTCGCGGCCGTGCACAACCGCTACGTGTTGCCGTCGTTCGTCGAGCGCACGTCGTACGGGGTCAAGGAGTCGAACCCGTACAACAAGCTCTTCGAGGACCGGATCATCTTCCTCGGCGTCCAGGTGGACGACGCGTCGGCCAACGACGTGATGGCCCAGCTGCTGACGCTCGAGGGCACCGACCCGGACCGCGACATCATCATGTACATCAACTCGCCGGGTGGCTCGTTCACCGCGATGACGGCGATCTACGACACCATGCAGTACGTCCGTCCGGACATCCAGACGGTCTGCCTCGGGCAGGCCGCCAGCGCGGCGGCGGTCCTGCTGTCGGCGGGCACCGCGGGCAAGCGGATGGCCCTGCCGAACTCGCGGATCATCATCCACCAGCCGGCCACCGAGGGCGGCTACGGGCAGGGCTCGGACATCGAGATCCAGGCCCGGGAGATCCTGCGGATGCGGACGCAGCTGGAGGACATGCTCTCCCGCCACTGCAACCGCCCGATCGAGCAGGTTCGCAAGGACATCGACCGTGACAAGATCATGACGGCCGAGGAGTCCAAGGAGTACGGGCTGGTCGACACGATCCTGACCAGCCGCAAGAAGGGTCTGCTGGCGACCCACTCCGCCAGCTGAGCAGTACCGGGTCAGAGGTTGGCCGGGGCACCCGTTCCCGGCCGACCTCTGACACACCCGTTTTGGGGGTCGGAGAATGCCCCGCCAGCGGGTAACGTCGGGTCCGTACCGCTTCGCCGGTTGGGCCGGCGGGGTGAACCACACCGGGCGGCACGCAGCGTCCGCAGGTCAGGGCCGGGTCTCCGGCCGATGAGTGCAGGGAGAACGTAGGTGGCACGGATCGGTGACGGCGGCGACCTACTGAAATGCTCCTTCTGCGGCAAGTCGCAGAAGCAGGTCAAGAAGCTCATCGCGGGCCCAGGGGTCTACATCTGCGACGAGTGCATCGATCTCTGCAACGAGATCATCGAAGAGGAGTTGGCCGAGTCCGGCGAGGTGAAGTGGGAAGAGCTTCCCAAGCCGATGGAGATCTGCCAGTTCCTCGACAACTACGTGGTGGGCCAGGACCAGGCCAAGAAGGCGCTCGCGGTCGCGGTCTACAACCACTACAAGCGGATCCAGGCCGAGGCGGCTGGCGCGCCCGGCTCCGGCAGTGATGCCGTCGAGCTGGCCAAGTCCAACATCCTGCTGCTCGGCCCGACGGGGTGCGGCAAGACCCACCTGGCGCAGACCCTCGCCCGGATGTTGAACGTCCCGTTCGCCATCGCCGACGCCACGGCGCTGACCGAGGCGGGCTACGTCGGCGAGGACGTGGAAAACATCCTCCTCAAGCTGATCCAGGCCGCCGACTACGACATCAAGCGCGCCGAGACCGGCATCATCTACATCGACGAGGTCGACAAGATCGCCCGTAAGTCGGAGAATCCGTCGATCACGCGCGACGTCTCCGGTGAGGGCGTGCAGCAGGCTCTGCTCAAGATGCTCGAGGGCACGGTGGCCAACGTGCCACCGCAGGGCGGGCGCAAGCACCCGCACCAGGAGTTCATCCAGATCGACACCACCAACGTGTTGTTCATCTGTGGTGGCGCCTTCGCCGGCCTCGACCAGATCATCGAGTCCCGCACCGGTCAGGGCGGCACCGGCTTCGGTGCCCGGCTCCGGTCGGTCTCCGATCGGTCGACCGATGACATCTTCAGCCAGGTCATGCCGGAAGACATGCTCAAGTTCGGGTTGATCCCCGAGTTCGTGGGCCGACTACCGGTGATCACCAACGTGCGCAGTCTGGACCGCAGCGCCCTGGTGCGGATCCTCACCGAGCCGCGCAACGCCCTGGTCCGTCAATATCAGCGCCTGTTCGAGCTGGACGGGGTCGAGCTCGAGTTCGACGAGCCGGCGCTGGAGGCGATTGCCGACCAGGCGATGCTGCGGGGCACCGGTGCCCGTGGTTTGCGGGCCATCATCGAAGAGGTTCTGCTCTCCGCGATGTACGAGGTGCCGAGCAACCCCGATGCCGCCCGGGTGTTGATCACCCGCGAGGTGGTCCTGGAAAATGTCAACCCGACCATCGTTCCGCGCGAGTTCACCGGGCGTCGTGCCCGGCGGGACCGCGAGGAGAAGTCGGCCTGATCCTCCCCGCGTCACGCCGGTCGCTCGGTCCTGACGCGGCCGGCGTGATCGCGTTCGGCGGTCCCATTCGCCCGACGGGGTGATGACCACCATCATCAGTCGGACCGGCTCGTCGCTGTCGTTGCGGTAGCCGTGCTGCTGAGCGTCCCGCTGCTGATCGTTCTGGTGCTGGTTGTGCCCGGGGACCTCAAACTCCGGTGACATCGGCTGGGGACTGCTCGCAGGGGTGGCCGAGGCATTGCTCGGCGTCCTCCACACCCTTCTCGGCCAGGCGGACGAGAACGCCGGAATGTCGCCCGGGAGCGGCTGCGCGCGGTTCAGGTCGCCGGGCTCGGCTTCGCCCCCGGGGCTCTGGTGCTGGCCAGCCTCTGACGCTGTCCGCGCTGCCGCTGCGGCCGTACCCTGTCCTCATGCGCGTCGCCGTCTGCCAGCTGAACGCCCGGGACGACCGCAAGGCCAATCTGGCCGCCGCGGAGGTCCTGCTGGAACGCGCGGCCGCCGGCGGCGCGGACCTCGCGGTTCTGCCGGAGTACGTCGACTACCTCGGCCCCGCCGCCGGGTTGCCGGAGCCGGAGTCGGTGGACGGGGAGGTCGGCAGTTTCTTCGCCGGGATCGCCCGGCGCCTCGGGATCTGGCTGGTGGCCGGCTCCTTCCACGAGGCCGGCCCGGACCCGGAGCACACCTGGAACACGTCGTTGGTCTTCGACCGCTCCGGCAGCCTGGCCGCGAGCTACCGCAAGATCCATCTGTACGACGTGGAGATCCCCGGTCGGGTCTCCTACCGGGAGTCGGCAAGTGTCGCGCCCGGAGTGCAACCGGTGGTGGTGGACATCGAGGGTCTGCGGGTCGGCCTGTCGATCTGCTACGACCTGCGGTTCCCGGAGCTGTACCGGCTGCTCGCCACCGACGGTGGCGCACAGCTGCTGGTGGTGCCGGCGGCATTCATGATGCACACCGGTCGGGACCACTGGGAGGTCCTGCTGCGAGCCCGGGCGATCGAGAACCAGTGTTTCGTGGCGGCGGCTGGCCAGACCGGCGACCACGATCCGGGTCGCACCTGCTTCGGGCGCAGCATGGTGGTCGACCCGTGGGGGACGGTCCTCACCCAGTTGCCGGACGGCCCGGGCGTGTCCGTCGTCGACCTGGACCTCGACCGGCTCTCCGCCATCCGGGCCGAGTTGCCCAGCCTGGCCAATCGGCGGCTCTGAGCGTCAGCCCTCCAGGAGGACGCCGATCACCGCGAACCCGGCGATGGCCGCGGCGGTGACCAGCAGCGCGGTGGTCATCCGGGACCTGCCCCGTCGGGCGAGCCGTCCCACGGAGATCACCAGGACGACCAGCACGACCGCACCGATCACCAACTGCCAGAACGGCAGAAGAAGGCCGAGCAGCGACTCCTCGGCTAACACCCTCGTGCCGGGCCCGGACTCATACATGTCTGACACTCTGGCACGTCGGGGCAGCCCGCGTGTCGCGCTGTCTGGATGCGTCCACGTCGCCGCGCTGGTGTCGATCTTGACGACGAAGGGTGGGTGGCCGGGGCCCGCGGCAGGGGAACGGGGCGTGGCCTTCGTAAATGATCGAGGTGGCGAGGCTCGTGTGGCGACTCGTGCGGCGGCTCGTGTGCGGCGTGGCTCGCGGGGAGGTCCGGGCGGTCTGGCTTCGCTCGGGCAGCGTGCCTGCGTGGTGGTTGGGCGGCGTGCCTGCGTGGTGGTCGACGTAGGCAGGGCTCGGTGCGGCGTGGTGGTTGAGGTGGCCATGATCGTCACCAGGTCGCCGATGTGGGGGTGTCGCGCTGTTTGGATGCCCCCACATCGCCGATCTGGTGTCGATCATGGCGATGGAGGGGGTGGGCGGGCACTGGCCGCGCGGCAGGCCGATGCGGCGTGTCCTGCGTGGTGGTCGGGCAGTGTGCCTGTGCGGTGGTCGGGCAGTGTGCCTGTGCGGTGGTCGGGCGGCGTGTCCTGCGTGGTGGTCGGGCAGTGTGCCTGTGCGGTGGTCGGGCAGTGTGCCTGTGCGGTGGTCGGGCGGCGTGTCCTGCGTGGTGGTCGGGCAGTGTGCCTGTGCGGTGGTCGGGCAGTGTGCCTGTGCGGTGGTCGGGCGGCGTGTCCTGCGTGGTGGTCGGGCAGTGTGCCTGTGCGGTGGTCGGGCAGTGTGCCTGTGCGGTGGTCGGGCAGTGTGCCTGTGCGGTGGTCGGGCGGCGTGTCCTGCGTGGTGGTCGGGCAGTGTGCCTGTGCGGTGGTCGGGCAGTGTGCCTGTGCGGTGGTCGGGCGGCGTGGTGGTCGACGTGGGCAGGGCTCGGTGCGGCGCGGTGGTTGAGGTGGGCATGATCGTCACCAGGTCGCCGATGTGGGGGTCTCGCGCCTATTGAATGCCCCCACATCGCCGATCTGGTGTCGATCATGGCGCTGGGGCGCTGGGGCGCTGGGGCGCTGGGGCGCTGGGCGAGCAGGGTCTGCGCGGCGGTCGGCGCCGACCTGACCGGCAACGCCACCCGTCCGGCCGGTTGGCGCTGGCGCGGTCGATGCCCCGGGGCGAGCCGTAGTGCGTTCCGTGGCCCGGGTGGCGGTCGGGTCGGTGTGGTCGCCGGCTACGCCGGGGACCGCCGCGTCGCGGTCGACCAAACCAGTGATGAACCCTGATTTGCCTTCTCCGGGCCGTCCGCGTAACTTTCTCTCTGCACGGGGGAGGCCGGACAAACCGGCCGAGAACGGGCGCCAGGCTCGTGGCGGGAACGCCGAGCGAGACTGAGGATCGGGCGGTGCGGAACACTCCGGATACGGAGTTGCGAACGCGAAGCCGACCGGGTAGAGTTCTGAAGCCGGCAGGAGCCGGGCGGAGAGCCGCGAAGCGGCGATCGGCCGGTCTGCGGCTTCCCACGACAGTAACGACCGCCGGCTACGGCGTGCGTCAACGTGGGTCCGGACGAACCAGATTGATCGCCTCGAACATGAGGTTGACAATGAAAGTTCGACCAAGTAGGTTTGAGCGGTTGCCCCGAAACGGGGTTCCACTGAGTGTGGGGCTTTGGTTTGGTGTGTGGTTGTTCTTTGAGAACTCAACAGGGTGCTTGTAAAGCCAGTGCCAATTATGATTTATACCCCGGACTGGTCAGTTTTTGCTGGCTGGTTGGGATTCCTTTGGCAACATTTGTTTGTTGTCAGGATGCTGTTCAACTAATTTTTTGTTGGAGAGTTTGATCCTGGCTCAGGACGAACGCTGGCGGCGTGCTTAACACATGCAAGTCGAGCGGAAAGGCCCTTCGGGGTACTCGAGCGGCGAACGGGTGAGTAACACGTGAGCAACCTGCCCCAAGCTTTGGGATAACCCCGGGAAACCGGGGCTAATACCGAATAGGACCTTCGGCCGCATGGCTGGGGGTGGAAAGTTTTTCGGCTTGGGATGGGCTCGCGGCCTATCAGCTTGTTGGTGGGGTGATGGCCTACCAAGGCGACGACGGGTAGCCGGCCTGAGAGGGCGACCGGCCACACTGGGACTGAGACACGGCCCAGACTCCTACGGGAGGCAGCAGTGGGGAATATTGCACAATGGGCGGAAGCCTGATGCAGCGACGCCGCGTGAGGGATGACGGCCTTCGGGTTGTAAACCTCTTTCAGCAGGGACGAAGCGAGAGTGACGGTACCTGCAGAAGAAGCACCGGCCAACTACGTGCCAGCAGCCGCGGTAAGACGTAGGGTGCGAGCGTTGTCCGGATTTATTGGGCGTAAAGAGCTCGTAGGCGGCTTGTCGCGTCGACCGTGAAAACTTGGGGCTCAACCCCAAGCCTGCGGTCGATACGGGCAGGCTAGAGTTCGGTAGGGGAGACTGGAATTCCTGGTGTAGCGGTGAAATGCGCAGATATCAGGAGGAACACCGGTGGCGAAGGCGGGTCTCTGGGCCGATACTGACGCTGAGGAGCGAAAGCGTGGGGAGCGAACAGGATTAGATACCCTGGTAGTCCACGCTGTAAACGTTGGGCGCTAGGTGTGGGGGGCCTCTCCGGTTCCCTGTGCCGCAGCTAACGCATTAAGCGCCCCGCCTGGGGAGTACGGCCGCAAGGCTAAAACTCAAAGGAATTGACGGGGGCCCGCACAAGCGGCGGAGCATGCGGATTAATTCGATGCAACGCGAAGAACCTTACCTGGGTTTGACATGGCCGCAAAACTCGCAGAGATGTGAGGTCCTTCGGGGGCGGTCACAGGTGGTGCATGGCTGTCGTCAGCTCGTGTCGTGAGATGTTGGGTTAAGTCCCGCAACGAGCGCAACCCTCGTTCGATGTTGCCAGCGCGTTATGGCGGGGACTCATCGAAGACTGCCGGGGTCAACTCGGAGGAAGGTGGGGATGACGTCAAGTCATCATGCCCCTTATGTCCAGGGCTTCACGCATGCTACAATGGCCGGTACAATGGGCTGCGATACCGTGAGGTGGAGCGAATCCCAAAAAGCCGGTCTCAGTTCGGATCGGGGTCTGCAACTCGACCCCGTGAAGTCGGAGTCGCTAGTAATCGCAGATCAGCAACGCTGCGGTGAATACGTTCCCGGGCCTTGTACACACCGCCCGTCACGTCACGAAAGTCGGCAACACCCGAAGCCGGTGGCCCAACCCTTGTGGAGGGAGCCGTCGAAGGTGGGGCTGGCGATTGGGACGAAGTCGTAACAAGGTAGCCGTACCGGAAGGTGCGGCTGGATCACCTCCTTTCTAAGGAGCACCTTCACCTGAAAGGGTGCAAGGAGCCCGCGGCCCACGAATGTTGGGTCGGGGTGCTCAGATGGCGGAGACACTGGCAAGTTTTTCCTCGGCAACGGCCGGGATCGCCTAGTACAGCCACTCTTCGGAGTGGTGGGAACGGTTGCTTCCGGTGCGGCTGAGAAGGAATGTAAGCACCCTGTTGGGTCCTGAAAGAACAACCCTTGGGTTGTTGTTTCAGAGCCTTGAGTGGAGCGTGAACGCTTCACGAGGTTGCCAGGCATGGCCTGGCCCCACATACCGCCGGCGGTTGTCGGGTTTGGTGTGGGGCGGATCGGGTTGTGGGTTGGTCGTTTGTTGAGAATTGCACAGTGGACGCGAGCATCTTTGTGGTCAAGTTGTCAAGGGCGAACGGTGAATGCCTTGGCACCAGGAGCCGATGAAGGACGTGGGAGGCCGCGATAGGCCTGGGGGAGCTGTCAACCAAGCTGTGATCCCAGGGTGTCCGAATGGGGAAACCTGGCACCAGTCATGTGGTGTCACCCACACCTGAACACATAGGGTGTGTGGAGGGAACGCGGGGAAGTGAAACATCTCAGTACCCGCAGGAAGAGAAAACAATTTAGTGATTCCGTGAGTAGTGGCGAGCGAAAGCGGATCGAGGCTAAACCGGCTGCGTGTGATACCTGTCAGGGGTTGCGTGGTTGGGGTTGTGGGACCCTGCTGAACAAGCTGACACTTGTTCGAGAAGTTACAAAGTTAGTGGCTAGTCGAACAGTCTGGAATGGCTGACCGTAGACGGTGAAAGTCCGGTAGGTGAAAGTTGCTGACCTTCTGTGGGTGTTCCCGAGTAGCGGCGGACCCCTGAAATCTGCCGTGAATCTGCCAGGACCACCTGGTAAGCCTAAATACTTCCTGGTGACCGATAGCGGACAAGTACCGTGAGGGAATGGTGAAAAGTACCCCGGGAGGGGAGTGAAATAGTACCTGAAACCGTTCGCCTACAATCCGTCGGAGCCTTGCGGGGTGACGGCGTGCCTTTTGAAGAATGAGCCTGCGAGTTAGTGGCATGTGGCGAGGTTAACCCGTGTGGGGGAGCCGTAGCGAAAGCGAGTCTGAATAGGGCGATTCAGTCGCGTGTCCTAGACCCGAAGCGGAGTGATCTAGCCATGGGCAGGCTGAAGCGCGGGTAAGACCGCGTGGAGGGCCGAACCCACCAATGTTGAAAAATTGGGGGATGACCTGTGGTTAGGGGTGAAAGGCCAATCAAACTCCGTGATAGCTGGTTCTCCCCGAAATGCATTTAGGTGCAGCGTCGCGTGTTTCTTGCCGGAGGTAGAGCACTGGATGGTCTAGGGGGCCCACAAGCTTACCGAAATCAGCCAAACTCCGAATGCCGGTAAGTGAGAGCGCGGCAGTGAGACTGCGGGGGATAAGCTTCGTAGTCGAGAGGGAAACAGCCCAGATCACCAGCTAAGGCCCCTAAGCGTGTGCTAAGTGGAAAAGGATGTGGGGTCGCATAGACAACCAGGAGGTTGGCTTAGAAGCAGCCACCCTTTAAAGAGTGCGTAATAGCTCACTGGTCAAGTGGTTCCGCGCCGACAATGTAGCGGGGCTCAAGCACACCGCCGAAGCTGTGGCATTCACATTTTATCCTCGCTTGGACTTGATTCCTTGTGCAGGTGTGTGGATGGGTAGGGGAGCGTCGTGCCGCGAGTGAAGCAGCGGGGTGACCCAGTTGTGGACGCGGCACGAGTGAGAATGCAGGCATGAGTAGCGAAAGAAGGGTGAGAAACCCTTCCGCCGGATGACCAAGGGTTCCAGGGCCAGGCTAATCCGCCCTGGGTGAGTCGGGACCTAAGGCGAGGCCGAGAGGCGTAGTCGATGGACAACGGGTTGATATTCCCGTACCCGCGAAAGAGCGTCCCTGATGAACCTCGTTGTGCTAACCACCCAAACCTTCCGAGACCTTCGGGTTGAGGAGGGGGAGCGTGGGAACCTGATGGGTAGTAGTCAAGCGATGGGGTGACGCAGGAAGGTAGCTGAGCCCGGCCGGTGGTTGTGCCGGGGTAAGCGTGTAGGCCGTGTTGTAGGCAAATCCGCAACACATATAGGCTGAGACGTGATGCCGAGCCGATTCAGGTGAAGTCAGTGATCCTATGCTGCCGAGAAAAGCCTCTAGCGAGTTCTTAGCGGCCCGTACCCCAAACCGACACAGGTGGTCAGGTAGAGAATACCGAGGCGATCGGGCGAACTGTGGTTAAGGAACTCGGCAAATTGCCCCCGTAACTTAGGGAGAAGGGGGGCCGGAGACGTGAAGCCCCGCGCGGGTGGAGCGTTGTATGGCCGCAGAGAGCAGGGGGAAGCGACTGTTTACTAAAAACACAGGTCCATGCGAAGAAGTAATTCGATGTATATGGACTGACGCCTGCCCGGTGCTGGAACGTTAAGGGGACCTGTTAGCTCTTCGGGGCGAAGCGGAGAACTTAAGCGCCAGTAAACGGCGGTGGTAACTATAACCATCCTAAGGTAGCGAAATTCCTTGTCGGGTAAGTTCCGACCTGCACGAATGGCGTAACGACTTCCCCACTGTCTCAACCACAGGCCCGGCGAAATTGCAGTACGAGTAAAGATGCTCGTTACGCGCGGCAGGACGGAAAGACCCCGGGACCTTTACTATAGCTTGACATTGGTACTCGAATTAGCTTGTGTAGGATAGGTGGGAGCCGGTGAAGTCCATACGCCAGTATGGGTGGAGGCAATCTTGAAATACCACTCTGGTTGATTTGGGTATCTAACTTCGGACCGTTATCCGGTTCAGGGACAGTGTCTGGTGGGTAGTTTAACTGGGGCGGTTGCCTCCTAAAAGGTAACGGAGGCGCCCAAAGGTTCCCTCAGCCTGGTTGGCAATCAGGTGTTGAGTGCAAGTACACAAGGGAGCTTGACTGTGAGACTGACAGGTCGAGCAGGGACGAAAGTCGGGACTAGTGATCCGGCACTTGCGAGTGGAAGCGGTGTCGCTCAACGGATAAAAGGTACCCCGGGGATAACAGGCTGATCTTCCCCAAGAGTCCATATCGACGGGATGGTTTGGCACCTCGATGTCGGCTCGTCGCATCCTGGGGCTGTAGCAGGTCCCAAGGGTTGGGCTGTTCGCCCATTAAAGCGGTACGCGAGCTGGGTTTAGAACGTCGTGAGACAGTTCGGTCCCTATCCGCCGTGCGCGTAGGATACTTGAGAAGGGCTGTCCCTAGTACGAGAGGACCGGGACGGACGAACCTCTGGTGTGCCAGTTGTCCTGCCAAGGGCACGGCTGGTTAGCTACGTTCGGAAGGGATAACCGCTGAAAGCATCTAAGCGGGAAGCCTGCTTCAAGATGAGGTATCCCACCCACTTTGTGGGGTAAGGCCCCCAGCTAGACGACTGGGTTGATAGGCCGGAAATGTAAGCCCGGTAACGGGTTCAGTTGACCGGTACTAATAGGCCGAGGACTTGACTACTAAGCTGCTACGCGTCCACTGTGCAACTCTCGATAAACGAACAACAGACCACATGGTTGGTGTTGTTTGATATGTCGATAGAGTTACGGCGGTCATGGCGGAGGGGAAACGCCCGGTTACATTCCGAACCCGGAAGCTAAGCCCTCCAGCGCCGATGGTACTGCACTCGTGAGGGTGTGGGAGAGTAGGACGCCGCCGGACAATCTTTCAGAAAGGGCCACCCCCGACGGGGTGGCCCTTTCTGCATATCCGGAACCCTCCGAGGGCCGAATTCGACGCGGTCAGTTCCGCGACTGCATGTCCGCGCGGAGGTTGCGCAGCAGGCCGCCGGCGTCGTTTACGGAACGCCCCGGGAACATCGCCATCACGACGCTGCCGTGGTCGGCCCACCCGCACACCGCGAAGTCGCCGCCCTCACCGCTGGTGTTGCCGCACTTCATCACGCCGCCCAGGTCGCCCGCGGGCACCTCGCGCAGGCCGCTCACCGCGCCCGTCTCGTCCGACATCAGGCGGAAGAGGCTGTCCAGGTCCCGCTCCGGCTGCCAGAGCAGCGTGGTGCCACCGAAGATGAGCACCGAGCGCTTGTCGTCGGCCGGGTCGCGGTAGACCGTGCCGAAGCTGCGGTCCAACTCGATGTCCGCGGCCAGACCGCTGCGCAGGTAGTCGGCTGTGCTCTTCGCCCGTTCGCTGTCGTCCCGGGACAGGCCCGCTACCTGCTCGGGTGAGGTCAGCTGGGTGTCTTTCTGCTGCGCGATCCGCCACCCGCCAACACCCAGCACACCGGCGCCCGCGAGGCCGACCACGAGCGCGACCGTCCAACCGATCTTGCGCCGTCGGGACCAGCCTCCCGACCGCTCGTCGGGGTCACCCCCGGAGTCTCGGGTGCTCAGCTGGATCGGCTCTTCGGTCAGCTCGACCGGCTCGCGACCGCCGTCGAGCGATCGCTCGGTGAGATGTGCGTCGGACATAGCCGACACCGTACGCGAACCACAGGTGGCGCACGTCAGGTCTGCGGAAGCCCTCCGTAGACTTGTCAGGTGACCGAGAGACTGGATGCCCAACGCCCCGACGCCCCCACCCTTGCCGGCCAGTACCAGCCCGGCGAGGTAGAGCAGCGACGGTACGAGCAGTGGGTAGCCGCCGGGCACTTCCGGGCCTCCGCCGACAGCGACAAGCCGCCCTTCACCATCGTCATTCCGCCGCCGAACGTCACCGGCTCCCTGCACATGGGCCACGCGTTCGAGCACACGCTGATGGACGCCTTGACCAGGCGTAAGCGGATGCAGGGCTTCGAGGCGCTCTGGCTGCCCGGCATGGACCACGCCGGCATCGCCACCCAGAACCTGGTCGAGCGTCAGCTCGCCGCCGAGGGTCTCTCCCGGCACGACCTCGGTCGGGAGAAGTTCGTCGAGCGGGTCTGGCAGTGGAAGGCCGAGTCCGGCGGCGCCATCCTCGGCCAGATGCGACGCCTCGGCGACTCCGTCGACTGGGACCGTGAGCGCTTCACCATGGACGAAGGGCTGACCCGCGCCGTCCAGACGATCTTCAAGAAGCTCTTCGACGAGGGCCTCATCTACCGGGCCAACCGGATCATCAACTGGTGCCCGCGATGCCTGACCGCGCTCTCCGACATCGAGGTCGAGCACACCGACGACGACGGTGAGCTGATCTCCATCCGGTACAGCGACGAGGTCGTGGTGGCCACCACCCGGGCCGAGACGATGCTGGGCGACACCGCCGTGGCCGTGCACCCGGATGACGAGCGCTACCAGCACCTGATCGGTACCGAGGTCGAGTTGCCGCTGACCGGCCGCCGCATTCCGATCGTCGCCGACGCGCACGTCGACCCGTCGTTCGGCACCGGCATGGTCAAGGTGACCCCGGCGCACGACCCGAACGACTTCGAGATCGGCCAGCGTCACGACCTGCCCGCAATCACCGTGATGGACGAGCGCGGCGTGATCACCGTGCCCGGCCCGTTCGAGGGGTTGGACCGGTTCGAGGCGCGGCCGGCGATCGTGGCGGCGCTGCGCGAGCAGGGCCGGATCGTCGCGGAGAAGCGGCCGTACGTGCACGCCGTCGGCCACTGCTCGCGGTGCAAGACGACCGTCGAGCCGCGGCTGTCGCTGCAGTGGTTCGTCAACACCGCGCCGCTCGCCCAGGCCGCTGGCGACGCGGTCCGTGACGGCCGGGTCCGCATCGAGCCGGCGGAGCTGGCCAAGCGCTACTTCGCCTGGGTCGACAACATGCACGACTGGTGCATCTCCCGCCAGCTGTGGTGGGGTCACCGCATCCCGGTCTGGTACGGCCCGCAGGGCGAGATCATCTGTGTCGGCCCGGACGAGCAGCCGCCGACGGGCGACGGCTGGCGGCAGGACGAGGACGTGCTGGACACCTGGTTCTCCAGCGCGCTCTGGCCGTTCTCTACGCTCGGCTGGCCCGAGCAGACCCCGGACATGGCCAAGTTCTACCCGACGAGCGTCCTGGTCACGGGCTACGACATCCTGTTCTTCTGGGTGGCCCGGATGATGATGTTCGGCCTGTACGCGATGGACGGCAAGCAGCCGTTCGACGTGGTGGCCCTGCACGGCATGGTTCGCGACGAGCATGGCAAGAAGATGTCCAAGTCGTTCGGCAACGTGGTCGACCCGCTGGACTGGATCGACCGGTTCGGCGCCGACGCCACCCGGTTCACCCTGGCTCGCGGTGCGAACCCCGGCCAGGACGTCCCGGTCAGCGAGGAGTGGTGCCAGGGCTCGCGCAACTTCTGCAACAAGCTCTGGAACGCCACCCGGTTCGCCCTGATGAACGGGGCGCACACCACGGGCGACCTGCCGGCCGTCGAGCAGCTGTCCACCGTCGACCGGTGGATCCTGTCCCGGCTGGCGCACGTCACCGCCGAGGTCGACGAGCAGTTCGAGGCGTACGAGTTCGCCAAGGTGTGTGACCTGCTCTACCACTTCGCCTGGGACGACGTCTGCGACTGGTACGTCGAGCTGAGCAAGCCGGTGCTCGCCGAGGGTGGTGAGCGGGCTGACACCAGCCGGCGGGTGCTCGGGCACGTGCTGGACCAGCTGCTGCGGCTGCTGCACCCGGTGATCCCGTTCGTCACCGAGGAGTTGTGGCTCGCGCTGACCGGTGGCGAGACGGTGCAGACCGCCGCCTGGCCGGTGGTCGACCGGTCGTTGGTCGACGACGCTGCCGAGGCCGAGCTGGTCAGTGTGCAGCGGGTGGTCACCGAGATCCGGCGGTTCCGTTCCGACCAGGGGCTGCGCCCGACCCAGCGGGTGGCCGCCCGGTTGGACGGGCTGGCCGGGGCTGGTATCGACGCCCACGAGCCGCTGATCCGTTCGCTGGTCCGGCTCGACCCGGCCGGCGACGATTTCCAGGCCAGCGCGACGCTGGCCATGCCCGGCGCGGTCGGTGTCGCGTTGGACACCCGGGGGTCGATCGACGTGGCCGCCGAGCGTGCCCGGCTGACGAAGGACCGCGCGGCGGCTGAGAAGGAGGTCGCGCAGGCCCGGTCGAAGCTCGACAACCCTGCCTTCATCGGCAAAGCCCCCGAGCCGGTGGTCGCCAAGATCCGCGACCGGCTCGCCACCGCCGAGGCCGACCTGGTCCGGATCGACGCTGCACTGGAGACACTTTCCTCGTGACCGACCGTACCGATTTCGCCGCCGTCGAGGCCGAGCTGGCCAACCGCGGTTTCACTCGCATGGTCTTCGAACTGGACCGGATCGAGTCGCTGCTCGACCTGCTCGGCAGCCCACAGCGGGCGTACCCGGCGATCCACCTGACCGGCACCAACGGCAAGACCTCCACCGCGCGGATGATCGACTCGCTGTTGCGGGCGCACGGGCTGCACACCGGGCGGTACACCAGCCCGCACCTGGAGACCGTCCGGGAGCGGATCAGCCTGGATGGGGAGCCGGTCAGCGAGGAGCGGTTCACGTCGGTGTACCGGGAGATCAAGCCACTGGCCGAGCTGATCGACGCGCGGTCGGACGAACCGCTGACGTACTTCGACATGACCACCGCGCTGGCGTTCGCCACGTTCGCCGACGCGCCGGTCGACATCGCGGTGGTCGAGGTGGGCCTCGGCGGCGCCGAGGACGCCACCAACGTCATCCAGGCCGGGGTCTGTGTGATCACCCCGATCGGGTTGGACCACACCGAGTGGCTGGGTGACACGCTCCAGGACATCGCGCTGGCCAAGGCCGGCATCATCCACCCGGGTGCCACGGTGATCTCGGCGGCGCAGGAGGAGGAGGCAGCCGGCCCCCTTCTCGACCGTTGCGCCGAAGTGGGAGCGACCCTCGCCCGGGAGGGCACCGAGTTCGGCGTGTTGAGCCGGGCGGTCGCCGTCGGCGGGCAGGTGCTCAGCCTGCAGGGCCTGGGTGGCGTCTACGACGACGTGTTCGTTCCGCTGCACGGTGCCCACCAGGCGCAGAACGCCGCGGTGGCGCTCGCCGCCGTGGAGGCGTTCCTGGGTGCCGGGGCCCGACGGCAGTTGGACATCGAGGCGGTCCGGGAGGGCTTCGCCTCGACCAGCTCCCCGGGGCGGCTGGAGCGGGTACGCAACGCCCCGACCATTCTGTTGGACGGCGCGCACAACCCGCACGGCATGGCCGCCACCGTCACCGCGCTGCAGGAGGAGTTCGCGTTCAGCAAGCTGGTGGCGGTGGTCGGCGTACTCGCCGACAAGGACGCCGAAGGGATGTTGGCGCTGCTGGAGCCGGTGGTCGACCAGATGGTGGTCACGCGCAACAGCTCGCCACGGGCGATGCCGACCGATGAACTCGTCGAGCTGGCCTCCGAGATCTTCGGCGAGGAGCGGGTGGAGTTGGCCGAGGACATGCCGGACGCGATCGAGCTGGCGGTGGCGCTGGCCGAGGAGGACGTCCCCGGTGAGCTCAGCGGGGTGGGGGTGCTGGTCACGGGTTCGGTGGTGACGGTCGCCGACGCCCGTCGGCTGCTGAAGCGATGACCGGCCCGGAGCGCGACCCGCGCGCCACCGAGGAGTCAACCGGTTCGCCGGTCGATCAGGGCTCAGCCGGTTCGCCGGCCGATCAGCCGACGGGGGAGGAGCCGGCGGCCGGGCAGCCGCGACCCTCCGGGTTGCGCAACCCGGAGCGGGCGGTACGCGGCCTGGGCGCTGGCACGCTCAGCCTGGAGGCGCTCGTGCTGCTGCTGGCGATCCAGCCGATCCGGGTGGTCGGTGGTGACCTGAGCGGTGCCGCGATCGGTGCCGTGGTGGCACTGGCGGTGGCCGCTGTCGTACTCGCGGGCATGATGCGCCGCCCCTGGGCCTGGCACGCCGGCACCGTGCTCCAGGGCCTGCTGATGCTGGGGGGCCTGCTGCACTGGTCGCTGCTCGGGCTGGGCATCATCTTCGCCCTGGTGTGGGCGTACGCGCTGCACGTTCGTCGGGTCATCCTCGGTTGACGCCCGACCCGGTCTGCTGGCACCCCGAGAGGGGGGCGGGCCGGGTCAGGCCTCGGCGCGTTCCCGCCACTGGGTGAGCGCGATGCCGTGGCCGTCCGGGTCGCGGAACGCCGCCGCCCACACCTCCAGCTTGGTGCCCCGGTTGACCACCCGTGGCGCGTACGTGAATCGGACGCCCGACTCGCGTAGCCGCTCGTACGCCGCTTCGATGTCGTTGACCTCGAGGTTGACGTGCACCAGCCGGCGGCTGATGGGCGCGGCGCCGGTCACCTCCCGCAGCACGAGCCGGGTCGTGCCGGAGGCGAGTACGGCGTTGCCGGCACCCTGGTCGACCTCGGTGAAGCCGAGCACGTCGCGGTAGAAGCCGAGCGACCGGGACAGGTCGGTCACCAGGAGGGTGAGGCCCACCCCGCTGATCGGCGCCGCCGGGTCCGCAGCCGCGCCCCCGTCGAACCCGAAGATCGCCTCGTCCAGTTCCGCGTCGGTGACGGTCTCGCGGGCCGCCCCGACCGTGGACGGATCGTCCAGCGGAAGGTCGAGTGGGTCGAGCGGGTCGGTCGCCCGTGGGCCGGACCGCTGCGCGGGCGGCGGGTCGAAGCGTTCCGCGGGCGGCGGGTCGGTTGTCCGGTCGTCCTCCGGCACGTCGAAGGGACCGGCGTCGGGCTCGTCGAAGCGCTCCTCGGCCGGCGGACGCGGTGCCGGGGTGGCCCGCCGGGGCAGCCCACCACCGGCCTGCTGCTCGACGACGACGCCCTCCAGGACCACGGGGCCGCCCGGGCTCTGGTGCATCACCACGGGCTCGCGCTCGTCGGACACGACGCCCGGGTCGTCGCGCAGGGGGTCGGGGCGCAGCGGGTCGCTGGTGCGCAGAGGGTCGGGGCCGAGCGGGTCCCGGAACGGGTCGCGGAAGTCGTCCCGGAAGTCGTCGTCCGGCCCACGGTCGGCCCACGGCGGGGCATCCTGCTGGATCAGCACCTCGTCGATGGCGTCGGCGTCGGCGAACTCCGGTGGGAGGTCCGCGACGGCGGCGGCGGTCTCGGCGTGGGTCAGCACCTCGTCCCAGAGGACCTTGACGTGCCGCTGGTCGTCCAACGCGACCCGGATCGGCAGGGTCTGGCCCAGCGACGGCCACTTGGCGACCGGCACCCTCGGCTCGATGATCTTCTTGGATCGGGGCGGCAGGCCAGGCGCGTCGATCACCAGTTGCAGTTCGCAGCGGCCGAACGCGTACTGGGTGGGTGGTTCGGAGGCGCTGTGCACGTGCCCGACGCCGACCACCCAGGTGCGCCCGCCGCCGCGTACGGTCGCCAGCGCGATCGCCAGCACCAGCAGGGCGACCCCGAGAGCCACGATGGCCCAACTGGTCATGCCCAGCCCGAAGAGGACGACGAACGTGGCCACGGTGCCCAGCACCGTGCCGATCAGCTTGCGTACCGGCGCGATGGGCCGGTTCCCGCCATTCGCCACAGTGGACCTCCCGGGGGTCAGGGCCAGGCTAGGCCGGATCGGCCGCCGGGGGAAAGACCGGCCGCCGCGCCGGCGCCGGGACCGGGTCGCTAGGCTGACCGTACCGATCCCAAGCGTTCAGCGCGTACAGGAGGAACCCAGCGTGTCCAGCAACAGCCCGGATGAGCGCAGCCTCGTTCTGATCAAGCCCGACGCGGTCCGCCGCGGCCTGGTCGGCGAGGTCCTCTCCCGCTTCGAGCGCAAGGGGCTGCAGATCGACGCGATGGTGCACCGGACGATGGACGCCGCGCTCGCCGACGAGCACTACGCCGAGCACGTCGACAAGGCGTTCTACCCGCCGCTGAAGGACTTCATGACCAGCGGTCCGCTGGTCGCTCTGGTGCTCTCCGGAGATCAGGTCATCGACGTGGTCCGCGGGCTCGTCGGTGCCACCGACGGGCGCAAGGCCGCCGCCGGCACCATCCGGGGTGACCTGTCGCTGTCCAACCGGGAGAACCTGGTGCACGCCTCCGACTCGACGGACAGCGCCAAGCGCGAGATCGCGCTCTGGTTTCCTGAGCTGGGCTGACGCGACCCGGCCGAGACCGACCGTCGGCGCCGGCGTTCAGTCGACGGACTGCAGTTTTGTCGGGTTGCCGACCACGTAGATCCTGGTGATCTGACCGCCTGCCGCGGCGATGGTGAGGGTGTACCGAGTGCCGTCCGCGCGGGTGATCACCACTGCGGGTTCCCCGTTGAGTTCGACCCGTTCGATCGTCATCGGGTGGCGCGGGCCGTAGATCCCGGCGTAGAACCGGGCGATCCGGTCCGCGCCGCCGACCGGGTTGAGGGCGGCCCGAACCCGCCCACCACCGTCGTTCCAGGCGACGGCGTCCGAGGCGACCAGGCCGGTGAGGGTTTGCAGGTCCCCGTCCTGGGCGGCGGCCAGGAACGCGTTGAGCAGCCGCTCCCGCTCCGAGCGGCTGGCGGTGAACCGGCGCTGCTCCTGCCGTACCCGCGCGGTCGCCCGATGATGCAGCTGCCGGCAGTCGGCGGCGGACCGGTCCAGGATCTCGCCGATCTCCGTGTACGGCAGCTCGAAGGCCGTGTGCAGGACGTACACCGCCCGCTCCGGCGGGGTGAGCCGTTCCAGGACGTGCAACAACGCCGTGGAGAGCGAGTCGCGCAACTCCGCGTGGTCCAACGGCCCGAACGGCGAGGGCGTGGTCGGCACCGGCTCGGGCAACCACGTCCCCACGTACGTCTCGTGGGCGGCCTGCCGGGCCCGCAACCGGTCCAGGGCCAACCGGGTGACCACCCGGGACAGGTACCGGCGCGGCTCGCCGACAGCCGAGCGGTCCACGCCCAACCAGCGCAGGTACGTCTCCTGCAGCACGTCCTCCGCGTCGTGCCGGCTGCCGAGCAGGCGGTACGCGAGCCCAAGCAGCATCGGCCGGTGCGCCTGGAGCGCACCGGCCGCCTCTGCTGCCTCGGTGGTCACGCCTGGGCCGGAGGCTCCAACCGCATCGTCACTCCGATCCGATTCCACACGTTGATTGTGGCAATCGCGATGACGAGGTCGGCCAGTTCCTTCTCCGACCAGACCTTTGCGGCGGCATCCCACACCTCATCCGGAACACCGTGCTCACCGAGCCGGGTGACCGCGTCGGTGAGCGCCAGCGCTGCACGCTCCCGCTCGTCGAAGAACGGCGACTCCCGCCACGCGGCGACCGCGAACAGGCGGCGGCTCGACTCGCCTCCGGCGAGCGCGTCCTGGCTGTGCATGTCCACGCAGTAGGCGCACCCGTTGATCATCGACGCCCGCAGTTTCACCAGCTCAAGCACGGTGCGGTCGACGTTCGACTGGACGTACTTCTCCAGCCCCAGGACGGCCTGGTACGCCTTCGGCGCCACCTCGCCGGGATTCATTCGCTGCATGACTACCTCCCCTGATCGGTTCGACACCGACACGACGGATCGGCGGGGGCGTGTCGTGACAGCCAGGGCTGTGACTCCGGTCATGCCGACCGGACAACCGGCGTTCCGACCCGCGTCATCCGCATCGCCGATCGCGGTCATCTCCGCCCGGTAGACCGACGGGGTCAACCCATCACCGGGAGGAAGCATGACCGAGCTTGATCGACGTACCCTGCTGCGGGCTGGCCTGGTGGCCGGTGCCGGAGTCGCCGGCGGCGCCCTGCTGGGCGGTGCCGGCGCGAGCGCGGCCCCGGCCTGGCGCCCGGCCGGACGCCCGGTACTCACCCACGGTGTCCAGAGCGGTGACGCCACCGCGGACTCGGCGCTGGTCTGGACGCGGGCCGACCGGCCGGGCCGGATGCTGGTCGAGGTGAGCCGTCGGCCGGACTTCCGGGGCGCCCGGAAGCTGCGGGGCCCGGTGCTCACCCCGAACGGTGACTTCACCGGAAAGGTCCGGCTGCGCGGCCTCCCGGACGCCGAGCGGCTGCACTACCGGGTCCGGGTGGAGAGCCTGGACCGGCACGGGGTCGTCAGCGAGCCGCTGACCGGAACGCTGACCACCGCGCCGGGTCGGCACCGGCGGCGCGACGTGAAGTTCGTCTGGACCGGCGACATCGTCGGGCAGGGCTGGGGGATCGACCCGAACTTCGGCGGGATGTCGATCTTCCGGGCGATGCGGGAGACCCGGCCGGACTTCTACCTGTGCAGCGGCGACACGGTGTACGCCGACGGCCCGCTGGTCGAGTCGGTGACGCTGCCCGACGGGCGGATCTGGCGCAACCTGGTGACCCCGGAGAAGAGCAAGGTCGCCGAGACGCTGACCGAGTACCGGGGACAGTTCGCCTACAACCTGCTCGACAAGCACCTGCGGGAGTTCGCCGCCGCGGTGCCGCAGATCAACCAGTGGGACGACCACGAGGTCCTCAACAACTGGTACCCGGGGGAGATCCTGGACGACCCGCGCTACACCGAACAGCGGGTGGACGTGCTCGCCGCCCGGGCCCGGCAGGCCTTCAACGAGTGGCTGCCGGTTCCGGTCGACGGCCCGATGTACCGGCGGCTGTCGTACGGGCCGTCGCTCGACGTGTTCGTGCTCGACATGCGGACCCACAAGGACCCGAACGACGGCAACACGTACGCCGACCCGAAGCGCGGCCTGCTCGGCCGCGAGCAGCGGGAGTGGCTGATCCGGGAGCTCAAGCGGTCCACGGCGACCTGGAAGGTGATCGCCAACGACCTGCCGATCGGGGTGGTGGTGCCGGACGGTCCGACTGCCCAGGAAGGCGTCGCGCAGGGCGACCCGGGCGCGCCGGCCGGGCGTGAGCTGGAGTTCGCCGAGGTGCTGCGGGCCACCCACCGGGCCGGCGTGACCGGCATGGTCTTCCTCACCGCCGACGTGCACTACTCGGCCGCGCACCACTACGACCCGTCCCGCGCGTCGGTCGGTGACTTCACCCCGTTCTGGGAGTTCGTCTCCGGGCCCGCGCACGCCGGCGCGTTCGGCCCGAACGCGCTGGACGGCACGTTCGGCCCGAAGGCGGCCTTCGTGCACGCCCCGCCGCAGGCCAACAGCTCACCGGCGGAGGGCTTCCAGCACTTCGGTGAGGTCTCCATCGACGGGAAGTCGGAGGCCCTGACGGTCCATCTCCGCGACCGCGACGGCGCCTCCCTCTGGTCCACCACCCTCCCCGCCCCCTGACCCACCAACCCCCGACCCCGCCCCCGCCCCTGCCCCGCCCGGGCCGGGTCGGGGGTCGGGGGCGGGTTGGGTTACAGGGTGTCCAGGGAGGCTCGGCGGCGGGACTCGGCTTCGAAGACCTTGAGTAGGAGTGCGGCGAGGACGGCGTAGGTGGCGGCGATGGCGAGTTCGGCGGCGAGCTGAGGTGCGGCGGCCCGGAAGCCGTCGCCTGCGACCAGCCGGCGGGCCGCCTCGGCGGCGTGGGTGATCGGCAGCAGCTCGCCGGTGACCCGCATCCAGGCCGGTAGCCCGGCGGCGGGCACGTTCACCCCGGTGAGCAGGAGCAGCAGCGCAACCGAGACGTTGGAGACCAGCCAGACATCGCGGAACCGAAGCCCGATCGCGCCCAGGGTCAGGCCGAAGAAGCCGCAGGCCAGCGCCGCGACCGCCAGGGTCAGCAGCAACCCCGGCAAGGCGTCGAGCGGTACCCGGAGGCCGAGCAGCAGCGACGCGGCGCTCATGGTGGTCACCGCGATCAGCAGACCATTCGCCGCGTACGGCAGGACCCGGCCGAGGAAGACCGCGGTGCGGCTGCGCGGCGACAGCAGCACGTGCCCGAGGGTGCCGAAGCGGCGCTCGTTGGAGACCGCCATCGTGCCGCCGAAAACGCAGGCCAGGGAGGCCGCCAGTACCGCGTTGCCGGTGATGTAGAAGCCGTCGTCGGCGACCCCGAGCTGGCGTCCCAGGTAGGCGAAGAAGAGCAGCTGGAACAGCGGGCCGACGAGCAGCGTGCCGACGAACATCGCCGGGGTGGTCCAGTTGAACAGCGCCCGGTAGGCGATCACGCCACCGGTGCCGACCAGGCGGAGCAGTGCGGTCATCGTCGCCTCCTCAGGCCAGAGCGAGGGTGGCCGCCGCGCGGGCTCGCCGCTCGACGTGGGTCATCATGATCGCGCCGAGCACCAGGCAGGCCAGGCTGATCGCCAGGCAGACGCCGAGCGACGGCCAGACCGGCCCGCTGCCGGTGGCCGCCTCGCGAACCGCACGCGCACCCCAGGTGGTGGGCAGTACGGCGGCGATCGGGCCGGTCCAGCCGGGCAGCGCGGTGATCGGCACGAGCATCCCGGAGACCAGCCAGATCGGGTACTCCAGCGTGTTGGTCAGCGCGTTGGCGTTGCGTAACAGCACGAACGTGGAGGCGAGCAGCAGGCCGAACATGCCGAGCCCGATGATGCAGCCGGGCACCGCGACCGCGAAGGCCAGCGGGTCGGCGAAGGTCAGCGGAATGCCGTAGAGCAGGCGGCCCCAGGCGAGCGTGGCGACCATTGCGTACGTGCCGGTGAGCGCGGTGGCCAGCGTGATCGGCAGCACCACCAGAGCCGGCGGCCGGGGCGCCAGCATGATCATCTCCAGGGTGCCCTGCCAGCGCTGGTTCTGGATCGCGCCACCGGAACCGAACAGCACCGACGACCAGACGCCCATCAGCCCCGCCCCGACGGCGGCCTCCAACAGCCGACCCGGCTCGCCGCCGGCCCGGAACAGGTAGACGGCCAGGGTCGCCTGCACCACCGGCACGATCAGCGCCGTGGCGATCTCGAACGGCGACCGGCTGAGCTGCTTGGCGTGCAGCAGCGCGCCCACCGCGATCATCCGCAGCGTCCTCACCCGGCCACCGCCTCGACCGGGCGGGCCTGTGCGTTCACCCGGTTCACGATCGCCACGTACGCGTCCTCCAGGGTGGGCTGCCGGGCGGTGACCCGACCCAGCCGGACCCCGTCCAGCGCGCGCAGCACGTCCGCCTGCACGTCCACCCCCGCGTCGGACTGCACGCTCAGCACCTGGGCCGCCCCGGCGACGGTCACGCTTGCCTCCCGTACGCCGGGCAGGGCGTGGATGGCGGCGAGCGGGGCGTCGTTGACCCCGTACGCCTCCACCTCCAGCACCTGCCGGCCGTCGGCGTGATGGCGCAGCTCGGCGGGGGTGCCGAGGGCCTGGATCGTGCCGTTCGCGATCACCGCGATCCGACCGCACAGCTCGTCCGCCTCGGCCATGTAGTGCGTGGTGAGCAGCACGGTGGTGCCGGTGGCGGCCAGTTCGGCGACGGTCTGCCGCAGTTCCCGGGCGGCCACCGGGTCCACACCGATCGACGGCTCGTCGAGGAAGAGGACGCTCGGCCGGTGCAGCAGGCCCCGGGCGATGTGCAGCCGCTGCCGCATGCCCCGGGAGTAACCCTCCACCCGGTCGTTCTCCCGGCCGGTCAACCGGACCAGCTCGAACAGCTCGGCGATCCGCCGTTTCTGCTCCCGCCCCGGCACGCCGTACAGCTCGGCGAAGTAGCGCAGGTTGTCCCGGGCGGAGAGCCGGTCGTACAGGCCGCGGTCGCCGCCGAAGACGTACCCGATCCGCCGGCGTACCTCCCGGGTCTGCCGG
Source organism: Micromonospora parathelypteridis (assembly GCF_014201145.1). Classification (NCBI taxonomy): domain Bacteria; kingdom Bacillati; phylum Actinomycetota; class Actinomycetes; order Micromonosporales; family Micromonosporaceae; genus Micromonospora; species Micromonospora parathelypteridis. The sequence continues at coordinate 1,844,994 of NZ_JACHDP010000001.1, read as the reverse complement.
ACCACGTCGAAGCCGCAGACCCGGGCCTCACCGGCGGTCGGGATGAGCAGGGTGTTCAGCAGCTTGATGGTCGTGGTCTTGCCAGCGCCGTTCGGTCCGAGCAGGCCGAACAGCTCCCCGTTGCCGACCGTCAGGTCGACGCCGCGGACCGCCTCCACCTCCCGGCGCTGTGGTCGTAACCAGCCCGTTCGGCTGCGGTAGGTGCGGCGCAACCCGGCCGCCTCGATCGCGTACTCGCTCATGGGCGGCCACGGTAGGAGCAGCGGGCGGGCGGGGAAATGAATTCGGATCGGGCCGAATGCTCAGGCCGAGGCGGTCACCGGCTCGTCGCCGATCAACTGCACCAGGGCCACGCCGGCCGGTTCCAGCCCGTACAGCACCCGCCGGCCGACCCGACGACGGTGCACCACGCCGGCCGTGAGCAAAGCGGAGAGCTGCTCCGAGACGGTGCTTGGGGCCAGCCCCAGGGTGGCCGCGAGGCCGGCGGTGGTCGCCGGCCGGGTCAGCGCCCGCAACACCTGAGCCCGCCCTCGGCCGACCAGCACCGCGAGCCGGTCGATCGCCGGGTCCGTCGCGGGCCGGTCGGCGATCGGCCGGTCGGCCAACAGCACCGAGCCCCGGGCCTGGTACGAGACCGCGAGGATCTCCGAGTGATCGGTGGAGAAGGTGAGCGCTCCTCGGGAGAAGATCAACGGGATCAGCAGCAGCCGCTGGTCGACCGCCGTGAACTCCCCCTCGAACGGCTTGACCAGGGTCAGCACCGGCTTCTCCCAGAGCACCCGCTCGTGCAGGTCGGCCAGCAGCGCGTCCGGGCCGTGCGCGGCGAGCGCTCGCGCCCGGTGCAACACCTCCTCGTCCAGGGCAGCCCGCATCGCCGGCCACCAGGGCGCGATCGCGGCGTTCCAGTACGCCTGGAGGCCGTCGGCGAGCCGGTTCAGGGCCGCCTGCCGATCGGTGACGAACGGACGCAACCAACCCGGGAGGTCGGCGGGACGGTGGTAGCGGGGAAGCTGCTCGGCGATCACCGAGGCTGGCGTGGCCCGGAGCACGGCCAACTCCTCGGCGATGGTCGGGCTCGCCGTCGGTGGCACCGGGCCCAGGAAATCCGGGTACCAGGCGCCGGTCTCCGCATAGAGCCGGGCCGGGACAGCCTCCGGCAACTCGGCGAGCACCCTCCGGGCGTGCCGTGCCCAGCCGGTGTAGGGCCAGGGCGCCTCGTCCGGGTACCGGTCGAGCAGGTAGAGGCTGCACTTGGCCTCCCACAGCGGGCTGGTCGCGATCCGGGTACGGGCCAGCGTGGGCTCGTCCAGCTCGATCCTGATCACCCGGCCAGCCTAGGCGGCGGTCGGCGCGCGGGATTACTCGGCGGCGGAGCGGTGGGCGGGTCGAGTATCGTTGAGCACCGTAAGGCGATGACCCGGCCATCACCGGTGAGCCTCCGGAAGAACAGCCGGGTGACCGGCCCAGTAGAACCGGACGGGTCCGGCCCGTCACAGCCGGTAAATGAGCGGGCGGTCGATCCTGACCGCCAAGCGGGGTGGTACCGCGGACCACCCGGGAGCGCCGACTGAGGCGTACCCCGGAAAGGTTCGTCCTCGCAGACCCACTGATGAGTGAGCTGCGCGAGGAGAGCGACCCCCGATGGCCTATCCGATGCACGACCCGACCGCCGCCGGTGTCCCGGCGAGCCCGGACCTGCCCGCGGTCGAGCGCCGGGTGCTGGAGCACTGGACGGCCGACAAGACCTTCGAGGCGTCGGTCGAGGCCCGCCCGGCCGGCGACGACGGCAAGAACGAGTACGTCTTCTACGACGGCCCGCCGTTCGCCAACGGTCTGCCGCACTACGGCCACCTCTTCACCGGCTACGTCAAGGACGTGGTGCCGCGCTACCAGACCATGCGCGGCCGGCACGTCGAACGGCGCTTCGGCTGGGACTGCCACGGCCTGCCCGCCGAGGTGGTGGCCGAGAAGCAACTCGGCATCACCAGCAAGGCGGAGATCCTCGACCTGGGCGTGGCCCGGTTCAACGAGGCCTGCCGCACCTCGGTGCTGGAGTTCACCCAGGACTGGGAGCGGTACATCAACCGGCAGGCCCGCTGGGTCGACTTCACCAACGACTACAAGACCCTCGACCTGGACTACATGGAAAGCGTCATGTGGGCCTTCAAGACCCTGCACGACAAGGGTCTGATCTACGAGGGCTTCCGGGTGCTGGCGTACTGCTGGCGCTGTGAGACGCCGCTGTCGAACACCGAGACCCGGATGGACGACGTCTACCGGGACCGGCACGACCCGACGCTGTCGGTGTGGTTCGGGCTGACCCCCGACGAGTCCGCCCCGGAGTTGCTGCGCGGCGCGGTGAAGCTGGGCGTCTGGACCACCACGCCGTGGACCCTGCCGTCGAACCTGGCGCTCGCCGTCGGCCCGGACATCGAGTACGCGGTGCTGGAGCACCGGGGTTCCCCGGACAGCGAGGGCAGCGGGGAGCGGTACGTCGTCGGCGCGGCGCGGCTGGCCGCGTACGCCAAGGAGCTGGACGGTTACGAGCAGGTCGGGACGGTGTACGGCCGGGACCTGGTCGGGCGCCGCTACACCCCGCTGTACGACTTCCTCGTCGAGCAGGCCGGGGAGAACGCCTACCAGGTGCTCGGCGCGGGGTTCGTCACCACCGAGGACGGCACCGGGATCGTGCACCTGGCGCCGGCGTTCGGTGAGGACGACCAGGACGTCTGCAACGCCGCCGGCATCCCCACCATCGTCACGGTCGACGATCACACGCGGTTCACCGCGCTTGTCCCGCCCTACCAGGGCGAGCAGGTCTTCGACGTCAACAAGCCGGTGATCCGGGAGCTGAAGGAGCGGGGGGTGGTGCTCAAGCAGGACACCTACACCCACTCGTACCCGCACTGCTGGCGCTGCGACACCCCGCTGGTCTACAAGGCGGTGTCGTCGTGGTTCGTGGCGGTGACCCAGTTCCGCGACCGGATGGTCGAGCTGAACCAGCAGATCAACTGGACGCCGGGGCACATCAAGGACGGCTCGTTCGGCAAGTGGCTGGCCAACGCCCGGGACTGGTCGATCAGCCGGAACCGGTTCTGGGGCTCGCCGATCCCGGCCTGGAGGTCCGACGACCCGAACTACCCACGGTTGGACGTCTACGGCTCGCTCGCGGACATCGAGCGGGACTTCGGCGTACGCCTGACCGACCTGCACCGGCCCGCGGTGGACGACCTGGTCCGCCCCAACCCGGACGACCCGACCGGCAAGTCGATGATGCGCCGGGTCCCGGAGGTGCTGGACTGCTGGTTCGAGTCCGGGTCGATGCCGTTCGCCCAGGTGCACTACCCGTTCGAGAACGCGGACTGGTTCGAGCACCACTACCCGGGTGACTTCATCGTCGAGTACATCGGGCAGACCCGCGGCTGGTTCTACACCATGCACGTGCTGGCCACCGCGCTGTTCGACCGGCCGGCGTTCCGCAACTGCCTCAGCCACGGCATCCTGCTCGGCTCGGACGGGCGCAAGATGTCCAAAAGCCTGAGCAACTACCCGGACGTCTACCACGTGTTCGACTCGTACGGCTCGGACGCGATGCGCTGGATGCTGATGTCCTCGCCGGTGCTGCGCGGTGGCGACATGTCGGTCACCGAGGCGGGTATCCGCGACGCCGTCCGGCAGGTGCTGCTGCCGCTGTGGAACGTCTGGTACTTCTTCACGCTCTACGCCAACGCGGACTCCCACACCGCCCGTCGCCGGACGGACTCGACGCACCTGCTCGACCGGTACGTGCTGGCCAAGACGAACGAGCTGGTGTCGACGGTCGGCGCGCAGATGGACGCGTACGACATCTCGGGTGCCTGCGCCACCGTCCGTTCCTACCTGGACGCGCTGACCAACTGGTACGTGCGCCGTTCCCGGGACCGGTTCTGGTCCGGTGACGTCAACGCGTTCGACACGCTCTGGACCGTGCTGGAGACGCTCTGCCGGGTGGTGGCGCCGCTGGCGCCGCTGACCGCGGAGGAGATCTGGCGCGGGCTCACCGGGGAACGCTCGGTGCACCTGACCGACTGGCCGGAGGCGACCGAGTTCCCGGCCGACCACGACCTGGTCGCCGCGATGGACGCCACCCGGGCGGTCGCCTCGGCGGCGCTGTCGCTGCGCAAGGCCAAGGGGCTGCGGGTACGACTGCCGCTGTCCACGCTGACCGTGGCCTCGCCGGCGGCGGAGCAGCTGCGCCCGTTCGCCGACCTGGTCGCCGACGAGGTCAACGTGAAGGCGGTGGAGTTCAGCGCGGAGCTGTCCGCGTACTGCGAGCAGGTCCTGACCGTGGTGCCCCGGGCGCTCGGCCCCCGGGTCGGCAAGCAGGTGCAGCAGGTCATCAAGGCGGTCAAGGCGGGCGACTGGGAGCTGGTCGACGGCGCCCCGGTGGCCGCTGGTGTCACCCTCGCCGAGGGCGAGTACGAGTTGCGCCTGGTCGCCGCCGACGCCGAGCACTCCGCGCCGCTGCCCGGTGCCGAGGGTGTGGTGGTGCTGGACACCGAGGTCACCCCGGAGTTGGCCGCCGAAGGGCTGGCCCGCGACGTGGTGCGGGTGGTCCAGCAGGCTCGCCGGGACGCCGACCTGAACATCTCGGATCGGATCGTGGTGGCGGTGTCGGCGTCCGAGGAGGTGCGTGCGGCGGTGGCCGCGTACGCCGACTTCGTCTCCGGTGAGGTGCTGGCCGACTCGGTGGACTTCGTCGAGGGCCTCGACGGCTTCGACGGCGAGGTCGGCGAGGGCGAACGGGTGACGGTTACCGTCCGCCGCGTGTGAGGGAGGTGCCCTTCCTGACGCCTCGCGCACAGGAAGGGCACCTTCGCAACGGAACATCGCCAGGGTGCGGGCGCCTCGCCACCTCAGTCGGTGAGGTGTGGAGGCGTCCGCTACCGTGACACCGCCTGTCCGTACCTCATCTGCCGGAGGACCAGTGCCCCTGCTCTACACCATCGGCAAGCTCGCCGTGGGGCCCACGCTGCGGTTGGCGTTCCGCCCGACCGTCGAGGGGCTGGAGAACGTGCCGGAGACCGGCGGCGCGATCTTCGCCGGCAACCACCTCTCGGTGGCCGACGAGCTGTTCCTCGGCACGGTCGTGCCCCGGCACCTGGCGTTCTGGGCGAAGTCGGAGTATTTCAAGGGCACCGGCGTGAAGGGCGCGATCTCCAAGTTCGTCCTCACCGGCCTGGGCGCCATCCCGGTCGAGCGGGGCGGCGGTCGGGCTGCGCTGTCCGCGTTCGACGCGGCGATCCCGGCGCTCGAGGCCGGTGACCTGGTGGTGGTCTACCCGGAGGGCACGCGCTCGCCGGACGGCAGGCTCTACCGGGGGCGGACCGGGGCGATTCGGCTGGCGACCTCCACGGGCGTGCCGATCATTCCGGTGGGCATGATCGGCACCGACAAGGCCCAGCCGATCGGGGCCCGGGTGCCCCGTCCCGGCGCTGCCAAGATCACCATTCGGTTCGGCAAGCCACTGGACTTCAGCGGTCGGCCGACCGACCGCACCTCGCTGCGGCAGATGGCCGACGAGATGATGAGTGAGATCCAGAAGCTCACCGGCCAGGAGTACGTCCCCCGCTACGCTCCGCCGCGCGCCCACCCGGACCCGATCCGCGAGGCCTGACCCGACCTCAGCCCTTGGGCTGGACGATCTGGGCGCGCAGGGTGGCCAGTAGCGCGGCGCTGTCGCCGACGGAGAGTCGGGTGAACACTCCGGTGGCGATGCTGCCGTAGTCGACCGAGGTGCAGACCACCACGTCGCCGCCACCGGAGCGGCCGACCGCGCACCGTTCGTGCCGGCCCCGCACGCCGGTGTCCACGCTCTCGGGGGCGTCCAGCGCGTAGCGCTCGGTGAGCCGGCTGATCTCGGCCTCCGCGTCCGACTCCGGGTTCAGCCGGAAGCCCGTGCCGCCGAAGACGGTCACCTGCTTGCCGTTCGAGGTGGAGTAGATACCGGCGAAGGTGTCCTCGGCCAGCCAGTGCTCCTTGCGTACCTCGTTCTCCAACTGCTGGGCGGTCTCCGCGCTGCGGTTGTCCTGGCGCAGGCTCAGGTCGTCCACCTGCGCGGGCAGTGCGGCCTGGACCGGGTACTGGGCCGAGATCGGGAACCCGTAGTAGGCGGGGCAGCCGCAGCAGCAGGCCAGGGTGAGCAGCAGGAGCCACGGCCAGCGGCGACGTCGGCGGACCGGCACCGGCACGTACCCCTTGGGGGCCTGCCAGCCCGGCGGCGGTGCCATCGGCGGCGTGGTGGATCGCCGGCCCCGGCGCTGCTTGGGGGGCGCGGGCGGCAGCGCGGGCGGCGACATCGGCCGGGTCGGGATCCGGGGCCCGGTGGCCTGTGGTGGCCGCGGGGCGGCCGCCGGAGACACCGGGTGCGACCCGACCGGGGGAGCGGGCGGACCGGACCACTGCCGGGTCGCCGGCGGCGTCGGGTAGGGCGCTGTCGGGGGAAGCGGGGGCAGCTCGGCGGACGGCAGGTCCCAGCCGCCGGTGTCCACGCCGGCCCACGGGTCGACCGGGGTCTGGTGCTCCGGCGGGCCGACTGGCACCGGCGGCGGCGGGGTCGGCTCGACCGACTCACCCCAGGCGGGTCGGCGCGGCAGCGGGGGCGGCACCGGCGCCGAGCCGCTCCACCTGGGCGCGGGGGCCTCGGCGGTGGCGGCCTCGGGCTGGCCCGAGGGTTGCGGCTGGTCCGGAGTCTCGGGCTGCGCCGGGGACTCCGGCTGCGCCGAGGGTTGCGGCTGGTCCGGAGTCTCGGGCTGCGCCGAGGGCTCCGGCTGGTCCGACGGTACGGCTGGGGAGGTCGGCTCGTTGGCGGCCGCCGGATCCCGGTCCGGCTCCGCGCCCGGGGTACTCCCGTCGGCCGGCCGTGCTCCCGGCTGGGGCTCGGGCATCGCGGCAATCTCCTCTCGCGCCGGTCCGAGGTTAGTACCGCGCCGCCACCGCCGGACGGGCGCGTACCCTTGGGCATCATGAGTGCCCCGTCCCCGACGCCGCGTGCGGCCGCGACCGACTCTGGCCACGACTCCGTCTCGGCGCAACTGACGCCGCGCCGCGACCTGGAGCCGTCGGTCTGGTCCCAGCTTGAGCCGCTGCTGCCCCAGGTCTCCAAGCCCATCCAGTACGTCGGGGGCGAGCTGGGCGCCGTGACCAAGGACTGGGGCGCGGCGACCGTGCGTTGGGCACTGATGTATCCGGACGCCTATGAGGTGGGCCTGCCCAACCAGGGCGTGCAGATCCTCTACGAGGTGCTCAACGAGCTGCCCGACACCCTCGCCGAGCGGACGTACGCGGTCTGGCCGGACCTGGAGACCCTGATGCGCACGCACGGCGTGCCGCAGTTCACCGTCGACGCGCACCGGGCGGTCCGCGACTTCGACGTGTTCGGCATCTCCTTCTCCACCGAGCTCGGTTACACCAACATGCTCACCGCGATCGACCTGGCCGGCATCCCGATGCTGGCCGCCGACCGCACCGACGCCGACCCGGTGATCGTGGCCGGCGGGCACGCCGCGTTCAACCCGGAGCCGATCGCGGACTTCATCGACGCCGCGGTCCTCGGCGACGGCGAGGAAGCGGTTCTGGAGATCACCGCGATCGTCCGGGAGTGGAAGGCCGAAGGCTCCCCGGGCGGCCGCGACGAGCTGCTGCTGCGGCTGGCCCGGACCGAGAGCGTCTACGTGCCGCGCTTCTACGACGTCGACTACCTCCCGGACGGGCGGATCCAGCGGGTCGTGCCGAACCGGGCGGACGTGCCGTTCCGGGTGCACAAGCGCACGACGATGGACCTGGACGCCTGGCCGTACCCGAAGAAGCCGCTCGTCCCGCTGGCCGAGACGGTGCACGAGCGGTACGCGGTGGAGATCTTCCGAGGCTGCACCCGGGGCTGCCGGTTCTGCCAGGCCGGCATGATCACCCGTCCGGTGCGGGAGCGGTCGATCACCACGGTCGGGCAGATGGTCCGCGAGGGCCTGGAGTTCTCCGGCTTCAACGAGGTCGGCCTGCTGTCGCTCTCCTCGGCGGACCACTCCGAGATCGGTGACATGTGCTCGGGCCTCGCCCAGCAGTACGAGGGCACCAACGTCTCGCTGTCGCTGCCGTCGACGCGGGTGGACGCCTTCAACATCGACCTCGCCCAGGAGTTGTCCCGCAACGGGCGGCGTACCGGCCTGACCTTCGCCCCGGAGGGCGGGTCGGAGCGGATCCGCAAGGTCATCAACAAGATGGTGTCGAAGGAAGACCTGATCCGCACCGTCGTCACCGCGTACACCAACGGCTGGCGGCAGGTGAAGCTCTACTTCATGTGCGGCCTGCCGACCGAGACCGACGAGGACGTCCTCGAGATCGCGGACATGGCGCACGAGGTGATCAAGGCCGGTCGGGCCGCCACCGGCTCCAAGGACATCCGCTGCACCGTCTCGATCGGTGGGTTCGTGCCGAAGCCGCACACCCCGTTCCAGTGGGCCGCGATGGAGCGTCCGGAGGTCATCGACCACCGGCTCAAGATCCTCAAGCAGGCGATCAACTCGGACCGTTCGCTGGGGCGGGCCATCGGCTACCGCTACCACGACGGCGAGCCGTCGCTGATCGAAGGGCTGCTCTCCCGGGGCGACCGCCGGGTCGGCTCGGTGATCCGCAAGGTGTGGGAGAACGGCGGCCGGTTCGACGGCTGGAGCGAGCACTTCTCGTACCAGCGCTGGGTCGACGCGGCGGCCGAGACGCTGCCCGCGTTCGGGGTGGACCTCGACTGGTACACCACCCGGGAGCGCGAGGAACTGGAGGTCCTTCCCTGGGACCACCTGGACTCGGGCCTGGACAAGGACTGGCTCTGGCAGGACTGGCAGGACTCGGTCAGCGAGTTCGAGCAGGACGACTGCCGGTGGACGCCCTGCTTCGACTGCGGTGTCTGCCCATCGATGGACACCGAGATCCAGATCGGCCCCACCGGTAAGAAGCTGTTGCCGCTCACCCCGCTGGGTGGCAACGGCATGAAGGTCCCGGCCGGCGGCCACTCCCACTGACCGCCCGTCGCAGGGCAGCGCCTGGTGGCGGTGAGCCACTAAACTCCACATCCGACATGTCACCCAACGGGTCCGCGTCTCGCGGGCCCGTTGGCGCTGGTCGGGCCGCACAGCCCGCAACGGTCGACGCCGCGACCTCGCTGGGTATCGACGACGGTTGGTGCGGTGCGATGGCCGCTGGGGCTGCCCCGACTGGGTCAGACTCGATACGCTGGGTCTGACATGGACCGACCCGGCGGGTCGGGGACGGGGGAGGAAGCTAATGGGGACCATTCCGCCGCCGAACACCGGCGATCTACAGGTCAGCGTCGAGGACCTGGACGCCGCAGCGGCGTACGTCGAGCGGCTGAAGCAGTACGTCGACGACACCATCAGCTACGAGATGGAACGCATCAAGGAGCGGATGAAGGGCGACAGCAACAACGCCCAGACCGTCCCGAACGGCACCCCCTTCGGCGCCTACGAGGACGCCCGCATGCAGTGGCAGGCGCTGACCAAGTCGACGGCCAACATGGAGATGCACCTCAAGACGCTCTCCCAGAGACTCGCCTCGCTGAAGCAGGGCACCGAGGACATCGCCAAGGCGTTCCGTGACGCCGAAGCGCGCAACGGCGCCAACGGCAAGGAGATCGAGCGGCTGCTCGAGTCGGCGGCTCCGCCGCCCGCTGCCGACGGCGCGCCCACCTACCCGTACACGGCCTGAGGGGGACGGCATGGCTGGAGGAACCTGGGAGCGGTGCGTCCGCGAGGTGACGCTCTCCGCCGACCCGGAGACGGTCGGATCGGTCGGGCTGGGATGGGGCAACCTCTCCTCCGGCCTGACGCAGTTGCGGGACGCGCTCGTCGGCCGATCATTCGTCGGCCCGATCGCCACGGGTCAGGAGCGCCCGCACGTCGGTGGTCTGCCCGGGATGCTCGCCGGCTGGAAGGGCAGCGGCGGTGACGCCTACCGCGAGCATCTGGGTGAGATCGGTAAGCAGATCGAGGATCTGATCACCGATTCGACAAACGTCAGCGGCGCCATGGCGCGGATCGAGACGGACATCCGCACGGCGGTCGCCTCGATCCCGGTCCCACTGGGGGACGACTTCGGCATCAACGAGTGGAGCCTGCCCAACGGCACCGAGCTGGACGACGCCCGCGACGGCGAGAGCGCATCGGGCTTCCTCGCCGCGCTGCGCAAGGACTACCAGAGCAACCCCGGTTCGTACGCCGACGGCGCGTTCCGCGACAAGGCCGACGACCTGGAGGCGACCATGAAGGTCGACGGCCAGGCGGGTGACCAGAAGCGGGGTGGTTGGTGGGACACCAAGTCCCATCTGGACAACTGGTACCGGGACAACCAGCAGGCGGCCAACACCGCGATGTCCCCGCTGCCCCAGGCCGTCTACACCGAGCGCCCGAAGCTGCAGGTGGGCGAGGCGGGGCGCTATAGGGACGACTACCGACCGGACGATCGGGTGCCGCCGAAGGACGTCGGTGACGTCGGTGGCGGTGGCGGGTTCGACACCGGCGGTGGCCCACAGATCGGCAGCAAGCCGCCCGGCATCGGCGCCGACATCAGCGGTGGGCCGACGTCCAAAGGGGGCCCGTTCTCCCCGCCTCCGACCAGCGGGTTCGGCGACGGCTCCGGCACCGGCGGCGGCTCCGGTTCGTTCACCCCTCCGCCCACCGGTTCGGGTTATCCGGGCGTCGACGATGGCTACAGCACCGGTCTGGCCGGCGCCGCGCCCAGCGGCATTGGCGCCGGATACGGCGGCGCGGGTGGTGGCCTCAGCGGCGCCAACCTCGGCAGCGCCGGACTCGGTGGCGCCGGCGGTGGTTTCGGTGGCGGCGCGGGCGGCGGGATCGGTGGTGGTGGCGGCGGTGGCCTGGGTGCCGCCGGCGTGGGCAGCATCCCCGGCATGGTGGGTGGTGGCAACGGCAAGGTGCCGCCGATGACGAGCGCGGCGAACGCGCTGCGCGCCGCCACGGGTGCGGGTGCGGGTGCGGGTGCGGGCGGCGCCGGCCTGGCGGGCGGCGCGCGTGGCGGCGCCGGGATGGGGGCCGCCGGGATGGGCGGCATGATGGGCGGCGCGGGCGGTGCCGGGCACGGCGGTGGTGGTACGGGTTCTGAGCACTCGTCGTGGTTGACTGAGGACGACGATCCGTGGGGTCCTGGTGACGGGGCGTCCCCGGGCATCCTGCGATGAGGACTAACGGATGACAGTGAACGTCGGAGCGTTCCGGCCGGCTGCGGCCTGCCTGCTGGTGGGGCTCCTGGTGCTGGGGGCCGCCCAGCCGGCGGTCGCGGCACCTCGGCGAGCCGAACAGTGGTATGTGGACGAGCTCCGGATCGAGCAGGCGCACAAGCTGTCCACCGGGCGGGGCGTGGTCGTGGCCGTGATCGACAGCGGCGTCAACGCCAACCATCCGGATCTGAAGGGCCAGGTGCTACCCGGTGGCCGCAGCGACGGCGGCAGCGGAGACGGACGGGCCGACGCGCAGGGGCACGGCACGCACATGGCCGGCATCATCGCGGCCACGAACGCCAGCTCCGACGGCGTGGACGGCATTGCCCCCGGCGCGAAGATCCTGCCCATCAGGCTGGACGACTCGGCAGAGGATGACGCGCCGTATGACGACGTGCTGGTCAGCCGCGGCATCCGGATGGCCGTCGACGGTGGCGCCAAGGTGATCAACATTTCCCTGGGCAAGCCGTCGGCCGTCACCCCCGAAGAGGTCAGTGCCATCCAGTACGCCCTGGACCACGACGTCGTCGTGGTGGTCGCCGCCGGTAACACCGCCAACGGCAGCGTCAAGGTCGATGCTCCCGCCAGCGTTCCCGGCGTGATCGCCGTGACCGGGACGACCCGGGGCGGCAGGTTCTGGTCCGGGTCGGTCCAGGGTCCGGAGGCGGTGGTCGCCGCACCCGGTGATGACATCTACAACGCCGGCCGTGACAACGGCTACGGCTGGGGTGACGGCACCTCCGATTCCACGGCGATCGTCTCCGGCGTCGCCGCGCTGATCCGATCGAAGTACCCGAACCTCGACGCCCCCAACGTGATCAACCGGATCATCCGCACCGCCCGGGACGCCGGTCCCGCCGGCCGCGACCCGCAGTACGGCTTCGGCCTGATCGACCCGGTGACCGCACTGAGCGCGAACGTGCCGCCGGTCAGCGCCAACCCGCTGCTCGACCCGGCCGCCGTGACGAGTCCGGCGCCCGCCCAGTCGGCGGACGCGGCCGAGGAGTTCGACGTCACCCAGCACGGCGACCGTGGTGGCCCGACGGACCAGCAGGTCATGGTGGTCGTCATCGGTGTCGCCGTGGTGGTGGTGCTGCTGTTGGGGCTGGTGGTGTTCCTGATCTGGAACCGCCGTCGGTACCGCCGTGAGGCGGCCCTGGCGGCCGAGGTCCCGGACCACCTGCTCGACCAGGAGCCTCCCGGCGGTTACGGACCGCCCGGCGGATACGGGCCACCCACCGGTTACCCGCCGCCCCCCGGCGCTGGTTACGCACCGCCGTCCGGTTACCCCCCACCTGCGGGGTACGCCCCGCCCAGTGGTGGATACCCCCCACCGTCCGGCTACGCGCCGCCGGGTTACGGCCCGCCGGGAGGGGCACCACCACCGCCCCCGCCGCCGGGGAGCGGTAACCGGTCCTGATCATGGTGGCCGGCCGGATGACCTTCGGGTCTCCCGGCCGGCCATCGGCGTCCCGGCAGGTGATCATGGTGGAAGTCGACCGGTTTCCACCGTTTCGCCGGGGCAGGACGACCGCCCCGGATGCGTACCGTCACGGGCCCTGCGCCAGGATGGGCGGACACGCAGGTACACCCGAGGAGCCCACGATCGCCAAGAAGCCTCAACCCGAGGGCGGCCAGGCGCCGGTCGTCCAGCGCGTCCGCATCCGGTACGCCAAGCGCGGGCCGCTGCGGTTCACCTCGCACCGGGACTTCGCCCGGGCGTTCGAGCGTGCGCTGCGCCGGGCCGCCGTACCGATCGCCTTCTCCCAGGGTTTCCACCCGCATCCGAAGATCTCCTACGCCAGCGCCGCGCCCACCGGGGTGGCGAGCGAGGCGGAGTACCTGGAGATCGCTCTTCAGGCGGAGGTCGACCCGGAGCAGCTGCGGGCCGCGCTGGACGCCGCGCTCTCGCCAGGGCTGGACGTGTTGGACGCCGTGGTCGCCGAGGGGGGCAACCTTCCGGACCGGATCGAGGCCTCGCGCTGGCACATCGAGTTGCCCGAGGTCGAAACGGCGGTGCTACGCGCTGCGGTCGACGCTTTTCTCGCGGCCGAAGAGGTGCTGGTCGAGCGGATGACCAAGCAGGGCCGGCGCACTTTCGACGCCCGCGCGGCCGTGATATCGGTCGATGTCCTCGCGCCAACGCCGACGCCTTCCGGGGCGCCGGCCGTACCGTGTGCGATACTCGAACTGGTCGTGCGGCAGGTCACCCCGTCCGTACGGCCCGATGACGTCCTTTCCGGCCTCCGCGTGGTGGCCGACCTGGAGCCGCCGGTTTCGCCGAGGGTGACCCGGCTGGCTCAGGGCACGTTGACCGCGCAGGGTGCGATCGTGGATCCGTTGGATGCGGACCGCGGCGGGGCAGCCATCGTTGGGCACTGACCGACGGTCCGTGCTCTGGCAGGCAGACTTCGGCGGTCGCGCACCACGCGCGCCCGGCGGAAACACTTTTGCGGCGACCCTGCGTGGCAGCGCTCACACGCGCCCGGGGTAGCCAGAACTGGAGAACGTCCATGCTCGAGAACGAGCCCGAGGGCGGCGAACGGACCGGTTCACAGCCGGCCGGTGAAACCGCCGACCAGAGCACCACTGCCGACGGCGCCCCCGTCGCGACCCCCACCACGGCTGTCGGTTCAGCCCCGGTGGACCCGGTCGGCGCGGAGAGCGCTGAGCCTGCCGCGCCGGTTCGGCGTACCCGGGCGACCCGGCGTCGGGCCGCCCCGCTGAACCAGCCGGAGCAGACCGACGCGCCGATCGAGGCGCCCACCGGCGACACCGGCAGTGCCGAGTCGCCGCAGGCGGAGGTCTTCGCCCCGATCTCCGGCGACCTGGAGGTCGCCCCGAAGACCCCCCGGCGCCGCCGCAAGGCCACCCCCGTCGAGACGACCGCCGAGGAGCCGCTGGTCGCGGCCTCCGCGGAGGCGGCCTCGGCCGAGGTGGTCCCGCCGGTCAAGGTAACCCGTACCCGGCGTAAGAAGGCCACGCCGGCTGCCGTCGAGGAGCCGCCCGCGGTCGAGGAGCCCATCGCCGAGGAGCCGCTCGTCGCCGAGGAGCCGGTCGCCGTCGAGGAGCCGGCGGAGTCGGACCTGCGCGAGGCCGAGGCCGAGTTGAACGACACGGAGGCCGTCCCGAGCAAGACCGCCGCCGAGCTGGCCTGGAGCAGTGGCGCGCAGGAGCGTTCCGGTGAGGTGTCGCCGGGTGCCGCCGTCGCCGGTGTGACCGATGAGCCGAACGACCAGGTCGAGCCGGAGCAGCCGCGTACCCGTCGTCGGCGGGCCGCCCTCTCCGCGCCCACCGTGCTGTTCATGGCACCCCAGCCGGACGCTGTGCCGGTTACCCGACCGGTCGAGCCCGCCCCGGTCGCCGAGGAGCCGGCAGTGGAGGAGGCCGCAGAGCCGTCCCGCCGCCGGCGGCGTGGTCGCCGCGAGGTCGAGCCCGTCGAGGCGATCGAGGCCGAGGAAGAGCCGACCGAGGAGGCCGACGAGGCCACCGAGGCGGATGAGGACGACGAGGACAGCGCCGCCGCGCGCCGCCGCCGCCGGCGTGGTCGCCGGGGTCGTGGCCGGGGCAAGGGCGGGGCCGACGACGCCGAGGACGAGGAGTCCGAAGAGGCGGCGCAGGCCGATGAGGAAGAGACCGCCGAAGTCGAGGCCGAGGGTGACGAGGACGACGAGGCCGAGGGCGGGGACGGCCTGACCCGTCGCCGCCGGCGTCGTCGTCGCCGTGGCGCCGGCGACACGGAGGGCGCCGCCGACGACGGCGTACCGACCGTCGTGAAGATCCGCGAGCCGCGCCGGACCGTCGACGAGGTGCAGGGCGTGTCCGGCTCGACCCGCCTGGAGGCCAAGCGCCAGCGCCGCCGGGATGGCCGGGAGCAGCGGCGTACGCGGCCGCCGATCCTCAGCGAGTCGGAGTTCCTGGCGCGCCGGGAGGCCGTCGACCGCGTGATGGCGGTCCGCCAGCGCGGTGACCGCACCCAGATCGCCGTCCTGGAGGACGGCGTGCTGGTCGAGCACTACGTCACCCGCAACTCCTCCGGCACGATGGCCGGCAACGTCTACCTCGGCAAGGTGCAGAACGTGCTGCCGAGCATGGAGGCGGCGTTCGTCGACGTCGGCCGGGGCCGCAACGCGGTCCTGTACGCCGGTGAGGTCAACTGGGACACCTCCGGCCTGGAGGGGCGGGCCCGCTCGATCGAGCAGGCGCTGCGCTCCGGCGACTCGGTGCTGGTCCAGGTCACCAAGGACCCGATCGGGCACAAGGGCGCTCGGCTGACCAGCCACATCGCGCTCTCCGGCCGACACCTGGTCTACGTGCCCAACGGCAACGCCTCCGGGATCAGCCGGAAGCTGCCGGACAACGAGCGCAAGCGTCTGCGGGACGTGCTCAAGAAGCTGGTCCCGGACGGCGCGGGCGTGATCGTCCGTACGGCCGCCGAGGGCGCCAGTGAGGACGAGCTGGCCCGCGACGTCAAGCGTCTCCAGGCCCAGTGGGAGGACATCCAGGCCAAGGCTGCCGAGGGTGGCGCTCCGGTGCTGCTCTACGGGGAGCCCGACCTGGTCATCCGGGTGGTCCGGGACCTGTTCAACGAGGACTTCCGCGAGCTGGTGATCGAGGGCGAGCAGTCGTACGACATGGTCGAGTCGTACCTGTCGCACGTCTCCCCGGATCTGGTTGACCGGGTCCGCCGGCACGTCGGCACGAGCGACGTCTTCGCCGAGTACCGGATCGACGAGCAGATCATCAAGGGTCTGGACCGCAAGGTCTTCCTGCCCTCCGGTGGTTCGCTGGTGATCGACCGTACCGAGGCGATGACGGTCGTCGACGTCAACACCGGCAAGTACACCGGCTCCGGGGGCAACCTGGAGGAGACCGTCACCCGCAACAACCTGGAGGCGGCGGAGGAGATCGTCCGCCAGCTCCGGCTGCGCGACATCGGTGGCATCGTGGTAATCGACTTCATCGACATGGTGCTCGAGTCGAACCGCGAGCTGGTGCTGCGCCGACTCACCGAGTGCCTGGGCCGGGACCGCACCAAGCACCAGGTCACCGAGATCACCTCGCTCGGTCTGGTGCAGATGACCCGTAAGCGGATCGGCGCGGGCCTGCTGGAGGCGTTCAGCGAGACCTGCGAGTGCTGCAAGGGCCGGGGCGTCATCATGCACACCGAGCCGGTGCCGGAGAAGCCGCGCCCTGCCGGTGCGGGGGAGAAGGTCAAGGCGGTCGCCTCGTCGGTTGCCGCCGCTCCGGCCGCCGAGCAGGGCACCGCGTCGTCCCGCCGCCGGGCGCGTAAGAACGCCCCGGTCGAGCGGGCCGCGGTCGAGGTCGTCGACACCGACACCAGCGTCGAACCGGACGCCGACTACCAGGACACCATGGGCTACGACCTGTCCCGCTACGAGTCGGACACCGCCGCCGCGCCGGCGATCTCCGACAGCCAGCAGGGCGAGTCGGCTCGGCTGGCCGCGGCGGACGACCCGGACGCGCTCGCCGACGGTGAGGGCGACGAGGAGAGTGCCGAGGGTGGCACCGGCCGTCGCCGTTCCCGCCGGGGTGGCGCCCGCCGGCGGACCCGCCCCTGACCGTCTGACCGGCCAAGTGTTTGGCGAGGTCCCTTCCCCGGCAAAGACGGGGGAGGGACCTCGCCGTTCCGGCCACCCCGGTCCAGGAGCGGCCGCCCCGGGTCAGGAGAAGAAGATGCGCCGTCTGCTCGCCGTCACCGCGCTGGTCACCGTGCTCTTCGGCGCGGCGGGCTGTTCCGCCGACCGGTCGGGCGTTGGGCCGGGTCCGACCGGTGTGACCGCCGAGGGCTCCGGTACGACGCCCCCCGGAGTCACCGCCATGCCGGCCAGTGGTGGTGCGGCGGGAGGCACGACGCAGATCTGCGCCGCTGCCCAGCAGGCCAGTACCACCGCCCTCCGGACGTATGTGGCCGAGGTGGGCCAGATGATCGCGGCGGTGGGCGCCGGGGACAGCAGCACGGCCGAGGCTGCCCGCAGGCGGGCCGAGGCGGCGCTGGCCGCCTGGCGGACCCAGCTGCGGGAGCAGTCGGAGCAGGCCACCGATCCGCAGCTCAAGACTCTGCTCACCGACCTCGGCACCGAAGTGGCCGCGCTCGGCGCTGACGTGGAGTCCATCGACGAAACCGAGCTCGACCGGCTCCAGCAGCGCCTCGACCAGCTCTGCGCGCGCTGACCAGGGCGGGCCGGTTTGGGGTCCGGGCCAGCAATGGCGTACTCTTGCCTGCGGCGCACTTTTGGTGTGCCGAGTTCCCGTGTGCCCGCGCCGCCGTGCACTGCTACCCGGCGAGCCGCCGCGGGGACGACCGCCAGCAGCCTCAACGACAGGGAGTCCGCCTCCGATGTACGCGATCGTCAAGACCGGCGGCAAGCAGTACAAGGTCGCCGAGGGCGACGTGATCGAGGTCGAGAAGCTCACCGGTGCCCCCGGTGACGCGGTGAAGCTCACCGCGGTGCTCCTCGTCGACGGTGACGACCTGGTGACCGACGCGGCGAAGCTTGCCGAGGTCGCGGTGTCCGGCGAAATCGCCGCGCACACCAAGGGCCCGAAGATCCGGATCCACAAGTTCAAGAACAAGACCGGGTACCACAAGCGCCAGGGTCATCGCCAGCCGTTGACCCAGGTCAAGGTGACCGGCATTTCCAGCGGGAAGTAGGTCGTCCTCCAATGGCTCACAAAAAGGGTGCGTCCAGCTCGCGTAACGGTCGTGACTCCGCGGCCCAGCGACTCGGCGTGAAGCGCTTCGGTGGTCAGGTCGTCAGCGCCGGTGAGATCATCATCCGGCAGCGTGGCACCAAGTTCCACCCCGGTGACCTGGTCGGCCGTGGCGGCGACGACACGCTGTTCGCGCTGTCCGCCGGTGCGGTCCTGTTCGGCACCAAGCGCGGTCGTAAGACCGTCAGCATCGTTCCGCAGCAGTAGTTCTCGAGCTAAGCGGGCCGCGGACCTCCGGGTCCCGGCCCGCTTAGTTTTTTTTCGAAGTGCGGGGTCGAACCTCGCTGGAAGGATTGACGCCGTGGCAACGTTCGTTGACCGGGTCGTTCTGCATCTGCAGGCCGGCGATGGCGGGCACGGTTGTGTCTCGATCCACCGCGAGAAGTTCAAGCCGTTCGGCGGGCCGGACGGCGGCAACGGCGGGCACGGCGGCAGCGTGTCGCTGGTTGTCGACCCGCAGGTGACCACGCTGCTCGACTTCCACTTCCACCCGCACGTCAAGGCCGACAACGGCAAGGGCGGCGCTGGGTCGAACCGGGACGGGGCCAACGGCCACCAGCTGGTGCTCAAGGTGCCCAACGGCACCGTGGTGCAGACCTCCGACGGCACGGTGCTGGCCGACATGGTCGGCGCCGGCACCACCTTCGAGGTGGCCCGCGGCGGGCGCGGCGGGCGGGGCAACGCCTCGCTGGCCAACGCCAAGCGCAAGGCTCCGGGCTTCGCCGAGCTGGGCGAGCCGGGCGACCAGTTGGACATCGTGCTGGAGCTCAAGAGCGTCGCCGACGTGGGCCTGGTGGGCTTCCCGTCGGCCGGCAAGTCGTCGCTGATCTCGGTGATCTCCGCGGCCAAGCCGAAGATCGCCGACTACCCGTTCACCACCCTCGTGCCCAACCTCGGTGTGGTCCGGATGGACAACCACACCTTCACCGTCGCGGACGTGCCAGGTCTGATTCCTGGCGCGGCGACCGGCAAGGGTCTGGGCCTGGAGTTCCTGCGGCACATCGAACGCTGCGCGGTGCTGGTGCACGTCATCGACTCGGCGACCCTGGAGCCCGGGCGCGACCCGGTCGCCGACATCGACGCCATCGAGGCCGAGCTGGCCGAGTACGGGGCCGGGCTCTCCGAGCGCCCCCGGATCGTCGCCGTGAACAAGGTCGACGTGCCGGACGGCCGGGACCTCGCCGAGATCGTGCGCCCCGACCTGGAGGAGCGCGGCTACCGGGTGTTCGAGGTCTCCGCGGCCACCCGGGAAGGGCTCAAGGAGCTCACCTACGCGATGGCCGAGATGGTCGAGGCGGAGCGCAAGGCCGCCCCGCCCGCCGAGCCGACCCGGATCGTGATCCGTCCGATCGCCGTGGACGACGACGGCTTCACCATCACGGCCGAGGCCGACGGCTCCTTCACCATTCGCGGCATCCGGCCGGAGCGCTGGGTCAAGCAGACCAACTTCGACAACGACGAGGCGGTCGGCTACCTGGCCGACCGGCTGGCCCGGCTCGGGGTGGAAGACAAGCTGGCCAAGGCCGGCGCGCAGCCCGGCGACCTGGTCCGGATCGGTGAGCGCGAGTTCGACTGGCAGCCGACGCTCTACGCCGGCGTGGACTTCGTACCCGGCAACCGGGGCACCGACGTCCGCCTGGAGGAGAAGTCGAACCGGCTTTCCGCGGCGGACCGGCTCGCCGCCCGCAAGGCCCGCCGGGTGCGGTCGGCCGACGAGGTGGGCGCGGACTCGTCCGACGACCTCGACGACATCGACGACGAGGACGACGCCGAGTAGCCCGTTGCGCTCCGTGATCGGGTTGATTTCCGGAAACCTTCGCGAAATCCTCCCGTCCTAGCGTGGGGTGATGCTGATCGAGTCCCGGCCTGCCATCGATCCGGAGATCGCCGCCCTGGTCATCGCGCAGCAGCGTGAGCTGCGCGAGGCCGATGGCGGATTGGATGGGCAGGTCTTCGTCCCGCACGACGACGCCCGCTACCTGGCGGTGGTGGTGAACGGGCGGGCGGTCGCCTGCGGGGCGCTCCAGTCGATCGACGCCGAAACCGGCGAGGTCAAGCGGATGTACGTGCGGCCCGCGTACCGGGGGCGGGGCATCGCCCGTCAGTTGCTGGCGGCGCTGGAGGAGTGTGCGTTCCGGCAGGGGCACTCGGTGGTCTGCCTGGAGACGGGCACCTACCTGCCGGCCGCGATCGCGCTGTACAGGTCCTGCGGCTACGACGAGGTCCCCGTCTTCGGGGAATACGTAGGCAACCCGTACAGCATCTGTTTCGCCAAGCGGCTGCCGGTCGCGGCCTGACGGCCGCGCCGCCGACCTGTCACGTCAGTGCCGGTCGGCGGGGTTGTCCAGGCGTCCGCCGGTGCCCGCCTGGTTCGACAGCAACAGCCCGAGCGCGAGCATCCCGAAGCCGAGCGCGAGGTGCAGCCAGTTGTCGGCGTCGTTGATCGGCAGGATGTTCGCCCCGGCCTCCGGGTCGACGGCCTCGATCGCCAGGCCGTACAGCCAGAGCGCGAGGTAGATCGCGCCGCCGCCGGCCAGGAACAGTCGGGCGCCGCCGACGCTGCGGGCCAGCACCAGACCGGCCAGCCCGAACAGCAGGTGCACCGCGTTGTGCAGGATCGACACCTGAAAGAGCCCGAGCAGCAGTGCGTCGGAGTGGTGCCCGGCGAACCTCAGCTCGCCGTAGTCGGTGGTGATGCCGGGTATGAAGCCGAGGACGCCGATCAGCAGGAAGACCCCGGCCACGGCCAACGCGGCCGACTGGACCCGGGGGCGGTGGCTGGCCGGTCGGCCACCTCGCGCGTCTCGTGCCATCGCTGCCCCCTCCGTGGATCTGCCAGCCCTCGCGAACCTCACTGTCCGCAGCGGCGACGTGACGCAGCCCGACGATCCTCCATTTTGAAGTCGATCCGGCCTGCCGCGCAGAGAAATGCACGAAGAGGTATGGAAGCCGAAACGCAGGGTAGGGGTTTTGTCAGCGGCCGCGGCAACGTCGGCCGCATCCCCCGGCACAACCGCGACGACTTTCTGAGCGGAAGGGAAATCATGTCTTACGACCTTTCACCTACGTCTTCCACGTACGGGCAGGAGTCAACCAACGGCGGTGGCGTCCGCGACCAGGCGCGCCACGTCGGTTCCGAAGCCGCGCAGGCTGGCGGTGCGGTCGCCCAGACGGCCAAGGAGCAGGGCACCGAGGTCGGCCGTGAGGCGGCCCGGCAGGCCCGCAACCTCTACGGCGAGGCTCGCACCCAGCTCGCCAGCCAGACCGGTGAGCAGCAGCGCCGGGCCGCTGGTGGGCTGCGTTCGCTGGCCGACGAGATGCGCTCGATGGCCGAGCAGGGCGGCCAGGCCGGCCCGGTGAGCGAGCTGGCCCGCCAGGCCGCGGACCGGGTGCACGGCGTCGCCGGCTGGCTCGAGGAGCGCGAGCCCGGCGACCTGATCACCGAGGTACGCGACTACGCGCGGCGCAACCCCGGCACCTTCCTGGTCGGCGCGGCGGTCCTCGGCGTGCTGGCCGGTCGGCTGACCCGTGGCATCTCCGCCGCTGGCGACGACTCCGGCAACGGGTCCTCGACCTACCGGGGCGCTGGGGCGTACGACCCGGAGCAGACCGCCGTGATCCCGACGCCGCCGCCGACGCCTGCGCCTCGGGCGGTGCCCGACGCCGTCCCGCAGGGCGGCTACCTCGACCCGACCCCTGGCACGCACACCCCGCCGACGTCCGGTGGCTACGCCGACCCGGCGCCTGGTGGCTACGCCGACCCCACGCCTGGTGGCTACACCGACCCGACGCCCGGTGGTTATGCCGAGCCCAACCGGGGCGACCACCCGGAGCACTCCGGCACCGGTCAGCCGCTGCCGCCGGTGACCCAGACCGACCCGCTGCCGGGCGTGCCGTCCAGCGGCAGCCCCCGCCCGTGAGCAACCGAGTCATCCGAAGGGAGGCGACGGCATGACCATGCCGACGCAGGGGTCCGGACTGGACTCCGGATACCACCCCGACGCGGGTGCCCCGCACACCGCCGCGGAGGTGAAGAGCAGCTCCCTGGGTGACCTGATGCGTCAGGTCACCACCGACCTGTCGACGCTGATGCGTCAGGAGGTCGAGCTGGCCAAGGCCGAGATCCGTCAGGAGGGCAAGAAGGCCGGTAAGGCCGCCGGGCTCTTCGGCGGCGCCGGCTTCGGTGGCTACATGGTGGCGCTCTTCCTCTCGCTCGCCCTCTGGGCCGGGCTGTCCAACGTGATGGACGCCGGCTGGGCCGGGCTGATCGTGGCGGTCATCTGGGCTGCGATCGCCGCGGCTCTCTACTCCATGGCCAAGAAGAACGCCCAGCACGTACGCGGGCTCAAGCAGACCAACGACAGCGTGCAGCGGATCCCCGACGCGCTCAAGCCGCACCCGGAGGGAGTCACCCGATGAGCACCGATCCCGATCAGATCCGCCGGGAGATCGAAGCCACCCGCAACAGCCTCAGCTCCGACGTGGACGCGCTGGCGTACAAGGTCAGCCCCAGCCGCATCGTCGACGACCGCAAGCAGCGGGCCCGTTCCGCTCTGCAGAATGTGAGGGACAAGGTCATGGGAACCGCGTCTGACCTCGGCCACGGCACCGGCCAGGCCGCCCACTCGGTGGGTGACCGCGCCTCGTCGGCGGCCTCCAGCGTCAGCGACGCCGCGCACTCGGCGGCTACCACTGTCAGCGATGCCGCCCACAGCGCGCCACGGGTGCTCCGGCAGAAGTCCCAGGGCAACCCTCTCGCCGCCGGTCTGATCGCGTTCGGGGTCGGCTGGCTGGCGTCGTCGCTGATCCCCGCCTCCCGCCGTGAGCAGGAGGTCGCTACCCAGGTGAAGGCCAAGGTCAGCGAGCACAGCGGGGCGGTGACGGAGAAGCTGGGCGCGGTCGCCAACGAACTCAAGGAGGAGTTGCGCGAGCCGGCTCAGCACGCTGCCGAGTCGGTGAAGTCCACCGCTCAGGACGCCGTGCACGCGATCAAGGACGACACGAAGTCGGCCGCGCACGACGTCAAGGACCAGGCCCAGCAGGTCCGCCCCTGACCCCACCCCACCGCACCGCAGTCGCGACAGCTCGCGGCCACCACGGTGACCGCGAGCTGTCGCGACTCCACCCCGCCCCGCCCCCGCTCCCGCCCCCCTGCTCCCGCCCCCCGCTCCCCGCCCCGCGATCTTGCAGTTTCGGTCCTGCTTTTGCCGGCTTTCGGCCCTTCTGTCCAGACAGTAAGTGCAAGATCGCGGGGCGGGGGCGGGGGCGGGGGCGGGGCGAGGGCGGGGCGTGGTTAGTGGGGGCGGGTCTGCAGGGTGTGGGTCGGGTGGGCGGCTCGGCGGATTCGGGTTTCGCCGTAGCGGACGCCGCCGAGCAGGAACCGCTGGGCGACCGCGAGCCAGCCGCACACGCCGCGCTCCAGCAGCCAGACCGGGGCTGCCAGCGCCGTTGCCGGCGGGAAGACCGCTGTGCCGCCCGCGCGGCGGCGGCCCAGCTCGGCGAGGGCGACGGTGCCGACCGCCGCGCCGAGCAGCAGCGCGGGCCGCCGGGCCGCGACCGCCGCGGCCAGCGCCGGCAGGACCGCGAGCGCGGTCAGCAGACGGGCCGGCTGGGCCAGATCGTCGTACGCCTGGCGGACGCGTTGGCTGCGGAAGTGGGCGGCATCCGGCGGCAGTCGGCGTACGTACAGCCAGGCCGGCGCGGCCTCGGTGCCGTCGTACGCGCGCATGGTGCGGATCAGCTCCAGGTTCTCGAAGAGCACGTCCGGGTCGTACTCGCCCATGGCGAGGAAGGTGCTGCGACGCACGGCGAGGGTGCCCGGGTAGTCCGCGCCGAGCGCCCGGTTGAGCAGCGTCCGACCGGTGTCCCACCAGGCGTGCCAGGGCAGGGGGTCGAAGTAGTTCTGCGGTCGTACCAGATCGGCCCGACCCAGCAGGCGGTGCACGGCGATCAGCCCGGCGTCGTCGTACCGGACGTCGTCATCGGCGATCACCACGTGTTCGCGTTCCGCCGCGCGGACGCCGGTGCACACCCCGATCACCTTGCCGTTGAGCCCGCGATCGGCGGGATCGGGTGGAAGGTGCCGGACCAGCCCTCGCCATGCTTCGGCGTGCCGCGCGAAGAGGTCCGGTGCCGAGCCGTCGACCACGAGCACGTCGACTCTTCCGGCCAGCCAACGCAGGTAGCCGGTCAGCTCGGCCAGGCCGGTGTCGGTGTGCCAGCGCAGCGGCAGCACGTACGCCATCGGCAGGCGGGCCGCCGATGTGCTGGCACCGTGCCTGACGGCCCACCCACGCACGGCGCGTGGTACGTCACCGCTGGGGTTGACCGAGGGCATTGGCGCCTCCTGGGCGGGACGTACGGTCGGCGGGGCGAGGTCAGGCAGTGCCGCGGATGTTGGTGAGGGTCAGGCCGATGGGCGGCAGCGCGGGCATCCGGTGCAGGTCCAGGGCCAGGTTCTGGGCGCCGATGTCGTAGCGCATGGCGGTGGTCAGGTTGGCGACCGCCCGCTTCATCAGCTCGATGGTGATCCACTCGCCGGCGCAGCGGTGCCCTGTCCGGTGGTCACCGCCGCCCTGCGGGATCAGCTCGAACGGGTCCACCCGACGACCGGCGAACCGGTCCGGGCGGAAGAGCTCCGGTTGTGGCCAGAGCGACGGGTGGTGGTTGGTGCCGTAGAGGTCGAGCAACACGCGTCGGCCGCGGGGGAAGTGGTGACCCTGCCAGTCGAAGGAGCGTCGGACCCGGGCCGCCGCGATCGGGAAGAACGGGTAGTACCGGCGTACTTCCTGGACGAAGTGCTCGGCGGTTTCGTCGTCGTCGCGGACCCGTTCCCGCCAGGCCGGATGGTCGTGCAGGGCGAGCGCGGCGAAGACGAGGTACTGGTCCACGGCGACCACCGGGCGCAGCACGTTGAGCAACTCCACCGCCGCGATCCGCCGGGGGAGGAGCTCGCCCCGCCGGTCCCGGTGCTCGGCGATCACCGCCAGGGCGCTACCGGCCGGTGCCGGCGAGAAACCGGCCCGGGTCCGCTCGATGAGGGCGGCCAGCCACCGCTCGGCGCGGTGCCGGGCGAGGCGTCCCCGCCAGTGTCGGGGACCGACCACTGCCGGAGCTTCGATCATGGCGTGCAGCTCGACTGCGCGCCGGTCGACCTGCGACGCGGGCAGTGGCACCCCGGCCCAGGCGCAGACCACCCGGGTCAGCAGCCGGCCCAGCTCGTCGTAGAGCCGCACCGGCCCAGCGCCCTCCCAGGCGGGGATCCTGGTAAGCCACTCGTCGTCGAAGAGCTGGCCGAGCTGCCGGATGGCGGTCGGTGTCATGATCGTCATGAACATGGCCTTGCGGTCCCGATGCTCCGGTCCGTCCAACCCCTGTACGCCGCCCCGGCCGGTGAGGGTCCGCTGCACCCGCATCGGCATCGCGGTCGCCCGTTCGAAGCGCTCGTTGTCGTAGAACAGTTTTGCCGCCGGCCGGCCGCGGAGGCAGATGGTCGGGGCGAGCAGGATCCGGGTCCGGAAGACGTCACTGCCGTACCGCTCGCAGCGTTCGCCGATGAACCGGTAGCCGGAGCGGAGCAGCGCGAGGGTGCTGTCCGGGCTGCGGTCGGCCGGCATGGTCGCCATCGGGTCTCCTCCTGCGCAGGTGCCGGCGGTCGCCGCCGGCCTGCTCCTCGCCGCCCGCCAGACCGGCACGCCGGCGACGGCACGCTGCCTGACCGGCACGCCGGCGACGGCTCGCGGGCTGCGTTTACCCCCGTCGTCGCCGCTGAATCCCCGCGTCGGCTGGCCCCTCCCAGGGGCGGCGAAACCTGGTTGGCTGCTGGTGGGCCGACGGCCACGACCACGGGGAGGAAGCATGCGGGACAACAGGTCGCCACACTGGCGGCAGCGGCGCGCGGTCGAGGCGCTGGGCTCAGGTCGAGACGGGCGGGCGCTGATCGGGCCGCCCCGGCGACCCACGCGGCCGCACCGGTTCTTCACCGTGCATCTGGGCTTCACCGCGCCCGGCGCGGCCGATGCCCGCGAGGTGGCAGTGGCGTACGCGGAGGCGCTGAGCCTGCTCCGCCCGGAGGTGGCCCTCGGCGCGGCGGCCCTGTCGCCGGCCGACGCTTGGCACCGGGCCGAGCGGCTGTTCTGCGGGGCGGTCGGCCCGGACGGGGAGCGCTGCGTCGACGTGGCCGATCACCCCGGTTTCCACCACGCCCCCGGCCCCGGCGGCCTGGGCTGGGGCGACGGCGACGGCCCGGGTGACGGCTGATGGGGCTCACCAACCTGGGCCGACGGCCCGGGCCGGCAACTCGGCGTCCAACCCTGACGCCTGCGGCGCGTTTCCGCTCGTGTCGCCGTGCCGGTGTCCGGGTTACCGGCACCGGCACGGCACGCCAACAGCGACGAGGTGGCGAGGCGGGTCAGTCCAGGTCGAACTCCCCGTCCTGTGCGCCGGCCACGAACGCGTCCCACTCGGCCTGGGTGAAGACCAGCACCGGTCCTTCGGGCTCGGCGGAGTTGCGCATCCCGATCAGATCGTCGACGAAGGCGACCTCAACGGCGCTGTCGGAGGTGTCCCCTTCGGCCCGCTGCCAGACCGCTCGAGAGAGGTCGAAGTCGCCCTTGGGGTGCTGCGCCATGGTTCTTTCCTCCAGTGCCGAGGGTCGTGTGGTGACCGAGTGCCGATCCCCATCGGGCAGGATAAGCGGATGCCGAGCCTGACCCGTGTAGAGGCGACCGCGCGTGGCGCGGCGATTACTGTCGAGTCCTATCAGGTGGACCTCGACCTGACCGGCGGCGCCGAGCTGTTCCGCTCCCGCGTCGCGATCCGGTTCCGGGCGACCCCCGGCGCCGCGACCTTCGCCGAGGTCAAGCCTGCCAAACTGCTGGCGGTACGCCTCAACGACCGCGACCTCGACCCCGACCTGTTGACCGACAACCGGCTGCCGCTGAGCGGGCTGGACGCGGAGAACACGCTGATCGTCGAGGCCGAGATGGCGTACTCCAACGCGGGGGAGGGGATGCACCGCTTCGTCGACCCGGCCGACGGCGAGACCTACCTCTACGCGGTGAGCTTCCTCGACAACGTGCAGCGCATCTTCGCGGCGTTCGACCAGCCTGACCTCAAGGCTCCCTTCGTCCTCTCGGTCACCGCTCCACCGGAGTGGACGGTCTCCAGCAACGCCGAGGTGACCGCCCAGCCGACTCCGGGTCGCTGGGAGTTCGCCCCGAGCGCGCCGCTGGCCACGTACTTCTTCTCGCTGATCGCCGGGCCGTACCACGTCCGGCGGGCCGAGCACGATGGGGTGCCGCTGGGCATCTACTGCCGCCGATCGCTCGCCGAGCACCTGGACGCCGACGCCGAGGAGATCTTCACCATCACCCGGCAGTGCCTGGACCGGTTCCACCAGCTCTTCACCGAGCGCTACCCGTTCGGCAAGTACGACCAGGCGTTCGTGCCGGAGTTCAACGCCGGCGCGATGGAAAACCCCGGCATCGTCACCTTCCGTGACGACTACGTGTTCCGCTCGGCGGTCACCGACACCCAGCGCGAGCAGCGGGCCAGCACCATCGCCCACGAGATGGCGCACATGTGGTTCGGTGACCTGGTCACCATGCGTTGGTGGGACGACCTGTGGTTGAACGAGTCCTTCGCGGAGTACCTGGGCTACCGGGTCACCGCCGAGGCGACCCGCTTCGAGCAGGCATGGACGACCTTCGCCATGCGCCGCAAGGGCTGGGGGTACGCGGCCGACCAGCGCCCCTCCACCCACCCGGTCGCCCCGGAGGAGGTGGCCGACGCCGACGAGGGCCTGCTCAACTTCGACGGCATCTCGTACGCCAAGGGCGCCGGCGTGCTCCGACAGCTGGTCGCGTGGCTCGGTGACGAGGCGTTCCTCGCCGGTCTGAACGCGCACTTCGCCGCGCACCGTTTCGGCAACGCCACCCTCGCCGACCTGCTGGCCAGCCTCTCCACCGCCAGCGGCCGGGACCTTTCCGACTGGGCCGAGGTGTGGTTGCGCCGGCCGCAGGTCAACACGCTGCGCGCCGAGGTCGCCGTCGACGCCGACGGCCGCTACACCGAGGTGGCGGTGGTGCAGACCGCGCCGGAGTCGCACCCGGTGCTGCGCCCGCACCGGATCGGCGTGGGCCGCTACTCGGCGGACGGCACCGTGCAGCGCGACGAGGTGGATGTCGACCCGGCTGCCGATGGTGGCCGGACGGTCCTCGCTGAGCTGACCGGTGCGCCGGCGGCCCGGCTGTTGCTGCTCAACGACGGTGACCTCACCTTCGCGAAGGTGCGTCTCGACCGGGCATCGGCGGATGCCGTTCCGCTGATGCTGCCCGGTCTGGCCGACCCCCTCGCCCGGGCGATCCTCTGGGGTGAGGCGCTGGACGCGGTGACCGACGGGGAGCGGCCGGTCACCGCCCTGGTCGACCTGATGGTCGCCGCCCTGCCCACCGAGACCGAGGTGATCATCGCCGAGGACGTGCTCACGCTCAGCCGGTCGTTGGTGGACCGCTACCTCGACCCGCTGACCCGGTCCGCGGCGTTGGCCCGGATCGCCGGGGCATGCCAGCAGCTGCTCGATGGCGCGCCGGCGGGCGAGTCGCTGCAGCTGGCTGCCGCCCGGGGCTGGATCGCCGCGACCACCGACGCGGATCTGCTCGTCGGCTGGCTCGCCGGCCGGGACGTGCCGGCCGGGTTGAAGGTCGACGCGGAGCTGCGCTGGTCGGTGCTGCGTCGGCTGGTGGTGCTGGGCGCCGCCGGCGAGGCGGAGATCGCCATCGAGGCGGCCGCCGACAACAGCTCCACGGGCGCGGAACGGGCCGCCCGCTGCCGGGCCGCCCTGCCCGACCCGGCCGCGAAGCAGGCAGCATGGGAGATCATCGTGCGGGACACCAGGCTGTCCAACCGACTGTTGGAGGCGACCGCCGAAGGGTTCTGGCAACCCGAGCAGGCCGAGCTGACCGCCGCCTACGTCGAGCGGTACTTCGCGGACATGCCGGCCGCCTCGCGCCGGCGTACTCCGTGGACGGCCGACCGGGTGGCGAAGCTGGCGTTCCCCCAGTACGCCGTGGCGCAGCCGACCCGGGAGGCGGCCGCGGCGCTGTTGGCCGGCGACGACCTGACCCCCGGGCTGCGTCGGGTGGTCACCGACGCCGACGACGACCTGCGCCGCGCGCTGGTCGCCCGGACGGCGGTGGCCGCCGCGGCGGCGTGAGGGTAGGCGGGCGCGACGGCGTACGGCTGGGCGGGCGCGGGGTGGCTGGTGGGCCACCCCGCGCCGTGCTCAGCGCAGCGCGGGCTCGGTCGTGACCGGAGCGTCCCAGTCGATGACGTAGCGCTGCTCGTCGGCGACGGTCTTCTCCGGGTCCATCACGGTGCGCACCATCAGCGGAATCAGCAACGGCATCAGCGTCCGGGCGACCGGCCCCGGCGCCTTCGCGTGGTTGATCCGCGCGGCGCGGGCGGCGACCTTCTCCACTCGGGCGCGGCGCAGCCGCACGTACGCGGCGAACGCCGTCTCCACGTCCGGCAGATCGCGCAGGCAGCGGGCGAGCTGCACCGCGCTCTCGATGGCCAGCGACGCGCCCTGCCCTGAGCTGTTCGACGGCGCGTGCGCCGAATCGCCGACCAGCACCATCCGGCCCCGGTACCAGTGCGGCACCGGCGGCATGATCTGCAGCGACCCGGCGACCTGGAGTTCGTCGGCGTGGCTGGTCGCCATCAGCTCTCGGCCCGGGTCGTCGTCGCCGTAGCTGGTGCGCAGTGTGTCCAGCCATTGCGCCGCCGGCACCGCGCGTGCCTCGACGAAGCTCATCGGCCGCTGCTGCGGCAGGTTGGCCCCCCACCTGGTGCCGCCGCCGGGCTCCGGCCAGTACAGGTAGTAGCCGCGCCGCCCGAACGCGAACGTCATCGTGCCCGGTTCGACGTCCACCTCGTGCCGGGCGACCGCCTCGAAGCTGAGCAGCCCGGTGAACCGGGGGCCGGGGGCGGCCGGGTCGATGAGGCCGCGGACCCTGGACCGGATGCCGTCGGCACCGACGAGGATGTCGGCGGTGGCGGTGCTGCCGTCCTCGAAGCGGGCGGTCACCCCGCTGTCGGTCTGCTCGGCGTCGACCAGCCGCTTGCCGTACTCGAACGGGACGCCCTCGGCGACCGCCCGGTCGTGCAGCACGCGGTGCAGCTCGGCCCGGTGCACCACGCGCAGCGGCGGCACCCCGGCCAGGGTGGGTAGGTCGATGTGGCGACGGCCGACGGCCATCGCGCTGCGCTCGATCGGGGTGGCGATCGCGGTCACCGCCTCGTCCGCGCCGACCGTGCGCAGGGCCGCGACGCCGTTGGGCGCGAGCGCGAGGGTGCCGCCGACCCCGCTGGCCGTGGCGGGGTACGCCTCGTAGACGGTGGCGATGATGCCGGCGCGGTGCAGCGCGAGCGCCGTCACCGGTCCGGCGATGCCGCTG
The DNA here is from genome assembly GCF_014201145.1 of Micromonospora parathelypteridis. Classification (NCBI taxonomy): domain Bacteria; kingdom Bacillati; phylum Actinomycetota; class Actinomycetes; order Micromonosporales; family Micromonosporaceae; genus Micromonospora; species Micromonospora parathelypteridis. Next base: position 1,814,517 of record NZ_JACHDP010000001.1, on the reverse strand, counting down.
CCGATGACGATCGCGGTTCGTGCCGTGGTCATGGTCTCTCCCTGGGTGTCGTCGGTTCGTGCGCGTGCGAACCGACCTGGGAGGGAGCCCGGCTATCCTCTGTTTGCCGCTTCGGGCCGGATGCCTTCCCAGGTGTCGGTTCGAGGTAAGGGCTCCGGCGGGGTGTTGGCGCACCCCGCCGGAGCCGTTCGTCAGTCGGTGGTGTCCGAGGTCGGGGTGCTGGTCCTCTCGGCCAGCTCGGTCAGCTCGGCCGGAATCTCGCCGGTCTCGTGGTAGGCCCGCCAGAAGTCCAGCCCCGGGTAGCTGCCCGAGGTCAGCTCGGCGAGCAGGGCACGCAGCCAGGCCGTCTCCGCGGCCCGCATGGCCAGGTCGTACTCCGACTCCACCAGGAACAGCCGCGGGACCTCCCGCAGGTGGGCGTCGAGCGTTTCGCGGTCCTGCCGGAGCGCGTCGTCCAGCAGGTCCAGCCGCTGGCGGAGCAGGTCGGTGGCCTCGTCGGGGTGCAGCGCGGCGAGGACGGACAGCCCGGCGCGGAAGCGGGGATGCTCCGGCATCGGGGTGGAGACCAGCTCGCGAGCCCAGTCGACCAGCTCGGCACGCCCGGCTTCGGTGATCCGGTAGACGGTGCGTTCCGGCCGTCGGCCCTCGCGGACGCTTTCCACCGCGTCGATCAGGTGGTGTTTGTCCAGGTTGCGGATCACTGTGTAGAAGGACCCCCACTTGAACTCCATGTCCTGGTCCTTGCCCCAGGAGCGGAGTGCGGTGGCGATCTCGTACGGGTGCATCGGCCGTTGGACCAGGGCGGACAGCACCGCCAGCGCCAGCAGGTTGCTGACCTTGCGCCGCTTCGGCACGGCTGCCCCCTGTCCTCGTGACCAATTACTTGTCGACGAGTATACGCAGACGGGTAGCCCGCCCGCGACCCCTCGTGCCAGGCCGAGACGGTCGGCCAGGACGGTCGGCCTACGATCACTGGGTGGAGGAAGATATCCGGCGGATCGGGATCATGGGTGGCACCTTCGACCCGATCCACCACGGGCACCTCGTCGCGGCCAGCGAGGTGGCGGACCGGTTCGGCCTGGACGAGGTGGTCTTCGTCCCGACCGGGCAGCCGTGGCAGAAGGCTGACGAACCGGTCAGTCCGGCCGAGGACCGGTACCTGATGACCGTCATCGCCACCGCCTCCAACCCCCGCTTCCAGGTCAGCCGGGTCGACATCGACCGCACCGGGCCGACCTACACGGTCGACACCCTGCGCGACCTTCAGGCCGAGTACGGCCCCAAGGTGCAGCTGTTCTTCATCACCGGCGCGGATGCCCTGCAGCGCATCCTGTCCTGGAAGGACCTGGACGAGATCTTCGAGCTGGCGCACTTCGTGGGGGTGACCCGTCCCGGCTTCCCGCTGACCGACAAGCACCTGCCGGCGGACACCGTCAGCCTGATCCAGGTCCCCGCGATGTCCATCTCGTCGACCGACTGCCGTGCTCGGGTCGCCCGGGGCGAGCCAGTTTGGTATCTGGTGCCCGACGGTGTGGTGCAGTACATCGCCAAGCGGAGCCTCTATCAGCGCTGACTGCGCCGGATATCGCCCGGTTTAGGCCCCAAACTGGCCAGAACTGCAGGGCCGGGGTGTCGTCGGGTATGAGACGCTTGGAGGATCGCACGCTTGATCGAAGGAGAACGGTGACAGTTTCCGAACGCGCTCACGAGCTGGCTATCGCGGCCGCCCAGGCCGCTGCAGACAAGAAGGCGCAGGACATCGCGATCATCGACGTCGGCGACCAGCTCGCCATCACCGACGCGTTCGTGCTCGCCGCTGCCCCCAACGAGCGTCAGGTGCTGGCCATCGTCGACGCCATCGAGGAGCGCCTGCTGGAGATGCCGGAGAAGGCCAAGCCGATCCGGCGCGAAGGCGAGCGCGGTGGCCGCTGGGTGCTGCTCGACTACGTCGACATCGTGGTGCACGTCCAGCACACCGAGGAGCGCGAGTTCTACGGGCTCGACCGCCTCTGGAAGGACTGCCCCACCATTCCGTTCGTCGACCGCGACCTGGTCGAGGCCGACGCTGGGTCCGCCACCGCCGAATGACCCGACTGATCGTCTGGCGGCACGGCAACACCGACTGGAACGCCGCCAATCGCGTCCAGGGTCAGACCGACGTACCCCTCAACGAGCTGGGTCGCGACCAGGCTCGCGCCGCCGCGCCGCTGCTTGCGGCGCTGCGGCCCGACGCCATCGTGTCCAGCGACCTGAGCCGCGCCGCGGAGACCGCTGCCGCGCTCGCGACGCTCACGGGGCTTCCGGTACGCACCGACGCCCGGCTGCGTGAGCGGCACTTCGGTCAGTGGCAGGGGCTGCGCCTCACCGAGGTCGCCGAGCGCTTCCCCGACGAGTACGCCCGCTGGCGGGCCGGCGACCCCGACCCGGGCGCCGATCTGGAACCGCTGCACGACCTCGGCGAACGGGTCGCCGCGGCCCTGCTGGAGGCGGCCGACGCGGCCCCCGACGGCACCGTGGTGATCGCCACCCACGGCGGCGGCTCCCGGCAGGGCATCGGTCACCTGCTCGGCTGGGACCCGGGCGTGCTGCGCGGCGTCGGCTCCCTGGCCAACTGCCACTGGACCGAGCTGCGGCGCGCACCGAGCGCGCCGGCCATCGGCCGGCCCCAGGACGTCCGAGGTTGGCAGCTGCGGGCCCACAACGTCGGCCTGATCACCGCCCCGGTCGTCGTCGACGCGATCTGAGGGCTGGCGCTTCGGCGTTCGGGGCCTCGATCGGCTAGCGTGCCGGGCATGCCCGTCGCGGTCGTCATCGATTCCACCGCCTACCTTCCGCCCGAGCTGTTGCAGGCGCACCGGCTGACGGTGGTGCCGCTGACCGTCGTGCTCAACGGCGCGGAAGGGCTGGAGGGGGTGGAGACCCAGCCCGCCGACGCCACCCTGGCGCTGAGCGCCCGCCGCGTCACGGCGACCACCTCCCGCCCGGCACCCGAGCAGTTCGCCCGGACGTACCGCCAACTGCTCGACGCCGGCGCCGACGGGGTCGTCTCGGTGCACCTCTCCGCCGCGCTGTCCGGCACGGTTGAGGCCGCCCGCCTGGCCGCCGCCGACCTGGATGGCCGGGTGGAGGTCGTGGACAGCCGCTCGGCCGGCATGGGGCTGGGCTTTCCGGCCATCGCGGCCGTCACCGCCGCCGAGGCCGGCGTCGACCTCGCAGGTGTACGCGACGCGGCGCTCGCCGCGGTCGCCCGCACCACCGTCTTCTTCTACGTCGACACGCTGGAGTTCCTCCGCCGAGGCGGCCGGATCAACGCGGCCGAGGCGCTGTTCGGCACCGCGCTGTCCGTCAAGCCGATCATGCATATGCCGGACGGGGCGATCGTGCTGCGCGAGAAGGTCCGCACCGCCAGCCGGGGGGTGGCCCGGCTCGTCGACCTGGCCGTCGAGGCGGCCGGGGACGACGACGTGGATCTCGGGGTGCACCACCTGGCCGCGCCGCAACGGGCCGAGGCGCTGCGCGTCGCGCTGACCGAGCGGCTCGGTGACCGGCTGCACGACACGTACGTCTCCGAGGCGGGCGCGGTCGTCGCCGCACATGCCGGTCCGGGCCTGGCCTGCGTGGTCGTCCACCGCCGACCGGCGGGCTGAGCGGTGCCGCCGTCCTGTGTGGTCACCGGGGGCGGTCGCGGTGTCGGCCGGGCCGTGGTGGAACGCCTGGTGGCGACCGGTGCCACCGTCGTCGTGTTGGAGCGTGACGCCGACGCGGCCGACTGGCTGGCCAGCCACCCGGCCGCCGACCGGCTCGTCGCGGTGATCGGCGACGCCGCCGACGAGCGGGTGGCCGAGCACGCTGCCGAGCTGGCCGAACGTGCCGCGCCCCTGACCGGCTGGGTGAACAACGCGGCGGTGTTCCGCGACGCCACGCTGCACTCCGCGTCGGCCGACACGGTGCTGGACCTGATCGGGCTGAACCTGCGCCCGGCCGTGGTGGGCGCCGCGGTGGCCGTCCGCCGGTTCCTGGCCCGCGCCGCCGGCGGCGCGATCGTCAACGTCTCGTCGCACCAGGCCCGCCGGCCCGTGTCAGGCGCCCTGCCGTACGCGACGGCGAAGGCCGCCGTGGAGGGGCTGACCCGGGCGCTGGCCGTCGAGTACGGGAGGCACGGCATCCGCGCCAACGCCGTCGCGCTCGGCTCGATCGCCACCGAGCGGCACACCGAATTCCTGGCCGCCCAGGAGCCCAACCAGGCCCAGTGGATCGACGACGAGCTGAATCGGCTGCACCCGGTGGGCCGCATCGGGCGGGTCGACGAGGTGGCGGAGGCCGTCGCGTACCTGCTGTCGCCGGCGGCGAGTTTCGTCAACGGAGTGATCCTGCCGGTGGACGGGGGACGAGCCGTGCTCGGCCTCGACCCGGAGGCCCGCTGACCCGCCTACGCCGCGAAGCAGATCCGGCTCCTCGTGTTAGCCTCCGTGTGCGCCCCAGATGGGCCTACCCCCCGGAGGTTCTGGCTACTTCAGCCACCACGCCGAGATTGACGCGATGCACGCGTCTCTTGTGCGGAATCCGGGGCGTCGGCGCCCTCGGGGCTTTGTCATCGGTGTGGCTGGGTGAACGCTCGGGGCTTCCGGTCGGGTCTTCGGATCGACCGGGAAGACGGTACGCATGACAGTCACGTTCAACCACACCATCATCGCCAGCAAGGACAAGCAGGCCTCGGCCGCGTTCTACCGGGAGCTGTTCGAGCTGCCGGAGGCGCCGTCGTGGGAGCCGTTCGTCAACGTTCAGCTGGACGAGGGTGTGCTGCTCCAGTTCGCCGAGCCGCCGGTGGACATCCAGATGCAGCACTACGCGTACCTGGTCGACGACGAACTGTTCGTACGGTGCCTGGCGTTCGTCGAGGGGCGGGGCATCACGTACTGGGCCGACCCGCAGCTGAAGCGGGAAGGGGAGACCAACACCGAGCACGGTGGGCGAGGCTTCTACTTCTTCGACCCGGCGGGACACGCCATCGAGATCATCACCCGGCCGTACCTGTAGCGGGCCTGTCGGCCGGTCGGGCGCGGTTGGCCCCTCCGGCCGTCAGCCTTGCTGCTGAGCCTCGTGGGTCGTGGGGTCAGCGCTCTCGCCCGGCCGTACGGGATTGGTCAGCTGGAACCCCGGCGCCGCGAAGTTGGCCCCATGCTCGCGATCGGACAGCACGAACGTTCCGCCCCGCTGCTCTGGCTGCCAACCGCTCTCCAGGCCGCAGAGGATGACCGCCCGCACGTCGGCGGGTGTGGGGTAGCCGTCGTCGACAACGTACGGCCCGGGGGCCGACAACAGATCCGCTTCGAGTTTCTGGCTGTTCTTGCCGCCGGAACCCCAGGCGCGAACGTAGACGGCCCGCCGGGAGAAGCCGTTGACCCGCACGCTGTGCAGTGCCGCGCGCCACGTGTAGGTGCGCCCGTCGATGTGCATCTGCCGTAGTCGAGCCCGCATCTGAGCCACCTCCGTGGTCGGAGCTTTCAAGATCGGCAAGGCCTACTCTACTTCGTACTCCTCAATGGACCGATGGGTGATTGCTTACCGGACCTACCCTGCTGCCCATGAGGCCTCGCGGTCGCCGTCGGATCGTCAACCCACTGGGCGCGGTGTATCTGGCGGTGTTCACCGTCGCCGGCGCGATCGGCGCTCTGGCCGGAACAACCTGGGTTCGAGCCGACATGGTTGCTGTGCCGGCCACCGTGTTGTGGTGCGGCGCCCTGCTGGTGGCCGGGCTGGCGGTCTCGCCGCCGCCCCGGATCATCCTGCTGTCCGTGGCCTGGCTGATCAGTCCCCTCCTGATGTTCGCGGCCACCGGGGGACTGTGGTCGACAGTGCTCACGCAACGCGGTGAACGGGTCGTGGCAACCGTGATCGACGTGCGGGACGGCAACGAGAAGGGCCGCCACCTCTACTACACCCTCGCCGACCAGCACGATCGACGCATTCCCGGGGAACTGGGGATGTGGCCAGGCAGCAGCATTGGTGCCTCGAACAACCCCGAGGGCACGGTGGGGCAACGCGTCATCGTGGTACGGGATCCCCAGGGCTTGGTCGACCCGCGCCTACCCGAGGAGATCGGCACCGGCCAGGGCACCCTGATCCTCCTGCCGGGCGTCTTCGTCGTTCTCGCCGTGTTCTGCATGCTGGCCGGGCGGCAACGGCCCGGCGATGACGCGCCGCAGTGGTGGCAACCGCCCGGACGGTCCGACTCACACTCGACGCACTCATAGCAGATCGTCGCATGATCAGGGCGTTGTCCACAGTGGTGAAGGTTGTCCACAGGATGGCGTCGTCACCCTCCACCGCGCCAGGCCGCCGCCATAACGTCGCGCTGTGTCGCACGACGAGGAGACAGAGGTGCGCCAGCGCTTGCGCCGGCTGACGGAGGCGGCTGTCGTACCGCTACCCCGGCCGGACGCGCTGCCTACGGGCGTACCCCCGTCGTCCCTGGTCGGTGCGCAGCCCGCGGACGTGCATCCCTCCCGGCCTGCCGCATCGGTCGCCGAGCCGGCGTCGGGGGGCCTTGCGGTCCCGCCCGAGTCACGGTTGCCCGGCCCGGGGGCGTTCGACCCCGGACGGCGGGGTGTGCGGGCGTTGGCGGTCGTCGCCGTGGTGGTGGTGCTGGTCGCGGCCGGTTGGGCCTGGCGGTCCCGGCCGCAGCCGGAGCCGGTCGCCCCGCTGATCAGCGAGACCGCGTCGGCCGTGCCGGCGGGTGACCCGAGCGCGTCCGGCCCCGGCGAACTGGTGGTGGCGGTCGCGGGCAAGGTCCACAAGCCCGGTTTGGTACGGCTGCCGGCCGGCTCCCGTCTCGCCGACGCGGTGCAGGCGGCCGGTGGCGCGCTACCCGGGGTCGACGTGGCGTTGCTCAATCCCGCCCGCAAGGTTACCGATGGCGAGCTGATCGTGGTCGGGGTGACGCCGCCGCCGGGCGGTGCATCCGGACCTGCGGCGGGCGGTGCGGCACCCGTCGTCGGGCCGCTGAATCTCAACACCGCGACGCTGGCGCAGCTCGACGCGCTGCCCGGGGTTGGGCCGGTGCTCGCCCAACGGATCCTCACCCACCGGGATCAGCACGGCGGGTTCAAGTCCGTTGGCGACCTGCGGCAGGTCGACGGGATCGGCGATGCCCGTTACGAGCAACTCAAGGATCTGGTGACGGTGTGAGCAGATCCGCCTCCGCTGCTGGCGCACCGCCGGCTGGTCGGGCTCAGGCCGAGTCGCTGGCTGGTCGGGCTCCGGCCGAGTCGCTGGCTGGTCGGGCGCAGGCCGAGCCGCCGGATCTGCGACTGGCCGGGCTCGCCGTGGCGGCCTGGCTCACCGCGCTCGCCGGCCTGCACCTTGGCACTCGTGTCGCCCTGCTGGTGGCCGGCGCGGCGGCCGGTCTGACGTCGGTGGGTGCCCTACATCTGCTCGGCCGCTTCGGCCGTCCCCGAACCGCAGTGCGCCGCTACGGGTGGGTCGCCGTGGCGGTCGGTCTCGGTGTGGTCTGCGGTGGTGCGGCCACCGCCGCCCAGCTCGCCGTTCGCGACGCGCCGGCGATCCGTGCCCTGGCCGAGCAGCGTGCTCCGGTCACCGCCGAGCTGGTCGTCCGGGACGATCCGCGCCCGATCCGCTCTGCCGGGCGGCCGGGAATGCTGCTGGTATCGAGCGAACTGGTCCGGCTCACCGGCCCGGACGGCCGCCGGATCCACGCGTCGGTGCGGCTGCTCGTCCTGGCCACCGACCCGGCCTGGCGTGATCTGCTGCCCGGGCAGCGTGTCACCTCCGAGGGGCGGCTCGGCGTCCCCCGCGGAGGCGATCTCACCGCGGCCGTGCTCAGCACCAACGATCCGCCGGAGCGGCACGGTGTGTCGTCCTGGGCGCAGCGCGCCGCCGGCATTCTGCGTGCAGGCCTGCAACGGGCGTGCGCGCCGCTGCCCGACGACCCGGGCGGGCTGCTGCCGGGGCTGGTCGTGGGGGACACCAGCCGACTGCCACCCTCCGTCGAGGAAGACTTCCAGGCGACCGGGATGACACACCTCAATGCCGTTTCTGGGAGCAATGTCGCCATTGTGGTGGGCGCGGTGTTGTTGCTGGCCCGGTGGGCGCGCGCTGGCCCATGGCTCGCCGTCGGGCTCTGCGGGGTGGCGCTGGTGGGGTTCGTCATCCTGGTCCGCCCGTCGCCGAGTGTCGTACGGGCCGCCACGATGGGAGCGATCGGGCTCGCCGCGCTGGCCGCCGGTCGTCCCCGCGCCGCGCTGCCCGCGTTGGCCGCCGCCGTCACTGTGCTGGTGCTGGTGGACCCGGAGTTGGCCGGGGATCCCGGGTTCGCGCTCTCCGTGCTGGCCACCGGTGGCCTGCTGCTGCTCGCCGCACCCTGGCGGGACGGGCTGCGGCGGCGGGGTGTCCCGCCCGGCCTGGCGGAGGCGTTGGCCGTGCCGGCGGCCGCGCAACTGGCCTGCGGGCCGGTCGTCGCGGGCATCTCCGGCACGGTCAGCCTGGTTGCGGTGCCGGCCAACCTGCTCGCGGTGCCGGCCATCGCGCCGGCGACCGTGCTGGGCGTGCTGGCGGCGATCGTGTCGCCGATCTGGCCGTCCGGTGCCGAGTTCCTCGCGTGGCTGGCGAGTTGGCCGGCCTGGTGGCTGGTGGTCATCGCCCGCCAGGGCGCCCGGCTGCCGGGCGGCACCCTGCCGTGGCCCGGCGGGTTGCCGGGCGCCCTGCTGCTGACCGTGTTGACCGTCGCACTGTTGCTCGCGGTGCGACGGCCCCTCGTGCGCCGACTGGTGGCGGTGGTCGGCGTCGCCGCAGTCCTGGGCGCCTTTCCGGTTCGGCTGGTGGCTGCCGGCTGGCCGCCACCGGGTTGGGTGGTGGTGGCCTGCGCGGTGGGCCAGGGCGACGCCCTGGTGCTCCCGGTCGCCCCGGGCCGGGCGGTGGTGGTGGACGCTGGACCGGAGCCGGGTGCGGTGGACGGTTGCCTGCGTCGACTCGGCGTACGGGAGGTGCCCCTGTTGGTGATCAGCCACTTTCACGCGGACCACGTGGGCGGGGTGGCGGGGGTGTTTCGGGGGCGGTGGGTGGGTGCCGTGCTGACGCCGCCTTCGACGGACCCGGAGAGCGGCCGGGATCTGGTCCGGGCGGCGGCCACCGGTGGGCGGGCCGCGCTGTTGACCACCGTGGCCGGTGCGCGCCATCCAGTGGGCGGGGTCGACCTGCTGGTGCTCGGCCCGCCGTACCCGCTCGCCGGGACCAGGTCCGACCCGAACAACAACTCGCTGGTGCTGCGTGCGACCGTCGCCGGGGTACGGATCCTGCTGCCGGGCGACGCGGAGACCGAGGAGCAGCACGCGATGGTGGCGCGGGCCGCGCCCGGCCAGTTACGGGCGGACGTGTTGAAGGTCGCGCATCACGGTTCGGCGTATCAGGACCCGAGCTTCCTGGACGCGGTGCGGCCGGCAGTGGCGCTCGTGCCGGTGGGCACGGGCAACACCTACGGGCACCCGAATCCGGGGCTGCTTGCCCGGCTGAGCAGGGGCGGCGCCCGGGTGCTGCGCACCGACACCGACGGCGACCTGGCGGCGCTCCGGACCGATGGTGGCCTGGCCGTGGTCCGTCGGGGGATCCCACCGGGTCGACAATTCTGAGCCGACAGCGCGTCGGATCTCCAATGATCGACTCCAGATCACCGATGTGGGGGCATCAGGGTCACTTGATAGCGCAATATCGCTGATCTGGTGTGGATCAAGCGCAGGGCTGGGGGGATCGCGGGGATTGAACGGCTCGCGGGGACGCAGGGAGCGCGGGGACGTGGGGCCGTGGAGGCGGCCGGGCGGGCGTCGACCAGTCCGCAGCAGGCCACGTTCGATAGGCGAATTGCGGAATCGGTGACGAATTGGGATAGATGTCGGGTTTTGCACTGTGTGCGGGCTGCGCCGACCAAGCAGCGAATGAGCAGGCACGATCCCGCCGTGGGCCGTGCGAATATGGGCGGCGTGACCGCCGCCAGCCTCGCCCCCATTCTGCTCGTCCTCGGTGACGAGGAGCTGCTCGCCACGCGCGCGGTCACCGAAGCTGTCGCGAAGGTCCGTAGCGTCGACGCCGAGGTGGACGTCCGCGAATACCAGGCCAGTGCGCTCACCGTCGGCGAGATCGCCGAGATGCTCAGCCCCTCGCTGTTCGGCGGGCGGCGGCTGCTCATCCTGCGTTCCGGCCAGGATGCCCGCAAGGACCTGGTCGCCGCGCTACTGGCGTACGCGAAGAATCCCGACCCGGAAGTCCAGTTGCTGGTGCTGCACCTGGGTGCCGCCAAGGGCAAGGCGTTCGCCGACGGGCTGCGGGCGGCCGGCGCGACGGTCGTGCCGGCGGCCAAGCTCAAGGGGCACCGCGAGCGGGTGGCCTTCGTTCGTGACGAGATCCGCCGAGCCGGCGGGAAGTGCTCCGACGACGCCGCCGAGGCGCTCATCGCGGCGGTCGGCAACGACCTGCGCGAGCTGGCCGCTGCCTGCTCCCAGCTGATCGCCGACACCGATGGGCGGATCAGCGCCGACACGGTCGCCCGTTACTACCGGGGTCGGGTCGAGGTGACCGGCTTCACCGTGGCGGACGCCACCATGGTCGGTGACGTGCCGGGGGCACTGGAGGCGCTGCGCTGGGCCCTGCACGTCGGGGTCGACCCGGTGCCCATTGCCGACGCCCTGGCCGACGGGGTGCGCACGGTGGCCCGGGTCGCGTCGGCCGGGCGGGGCAACGCGTACCAGCTCGCCAGCACCCTCGGGATGCCGGCGTGGAAGATCGAGCGGGCGCAGCGGCAGGGGCGGGGCTGGACGCCGGAAGGCCTGGTCCGGGCCATGCAGGTCGCCGCCGAGTGCAACGCGGCCGTCAAGGGCGGCTCCGACGACCGGGCGTACGCCCTGGAGCGCGCGGTCTTCTCGGTCGCGGCGGCCCGGCAGGGCAGCATCAGGTGACGGGGGCGAACCGCCCAGCGTGGGCCACCGTCGCAGTCGACGAGGAGCGGTACCGACCGCTCTACGCCCGACTCCTCGGCCTGCGGTTCGTCAACCCCGGCGGCGTGCTGTGCTTCCTCTTCTTCGAGGGCACCATCGCCCTGGCGGTGCTGCTCGCCCTCGCCGAGTTGGTCACCTGGTGGGCGGTACTGGTGCTGCCGGCCGTGGTGGCGGCGATGGTCAAGCTCAACGACGTGGTGGCGGCGATCGTGGTCCGTTCCGCCGCGCTCGTGCCCGAGCAGGAACGGGACCGTTTCCGTCGGCAGATGGAACCGGTGGTCGGTCGGGCCCGAGTGGAGTGGATCTCGCACAGCGTCACCGGCGTGGTGATCACCGCCGACCCGGTGCCACCCACCCGCCGCGCCGACCCGTCAAGCTGAGCGCTGGGCCTCTGCCGGCTGGCCGCCGACCCGTCACGCTGAGCGCCAGACCTGCCGGCTGAGCGCCGACCGGTCAAGCGCCGGGCCGACCGGGCCGTAGACACACGGAAGCCCCGGGCCGAGGCCCGGGGCTTTCCGAATCTGTCTGACGGTGAAATCGTCAGGCGGACAGCGCCACCACGCGCTTCGCGATCGCGGACTTGCGGTTCGCGGCCTGGTTGGAGTGGATCACGCCCTTGCTGACGGCCTTGTCCAGCTTGCGCGAGGCGTCCTGCATGAGCGCGGTGGCCTTCTCGACGTCACCGGCCTCGGCAGCCTCGTTGAACTTCCGGACGGCGGTCTTCAGCGACGACTTGACCGACTTGTTGCGCAGCCGGGCCTTCTCGTTCTGCCGGTTGCGCTTGATCTGGGACTTGATGTTCGCCACGCGACAGCCTCGTCTTGATAGCTCGGGTTGGTCAGCTTGTGCGCGGGATGACGAACATGCGTCATCGCTGCGCGAAGAGCCAGGTTACCAGGTCGCCCGGGCCGAGCCAAAACGGCTCGGCCTTCGCGCGGACGGACCCGGCCCGTCGGGGGCCAGAATACGCTCCGGGCCGTTGCCGCCGGTCACCGCCAGCCCTGACGGCGAGCCAGCCAGTCGAGTGCCTGCTCCCCGCTCCACCGCTGGTGGGCGGGCAGGTGCGGCGAGGCGGTCGGCGGTGCCGCCGCGGCACCGGTGAGGTAATAGCCGGCCAACGCGGCCAGGGTCGCGTCCAGCGCGTCCGGGGGCGCGCCCGCGGTCGCCGGGTGCGCGGCGAAGAGCCGGTCCGCGTCCAACCCGCTGGCGTACGCGGTGAGCAGCAGGCCGGCCAGGTCGAACCAGGCCGGCCCGGAGCAGACCCAGGTCCAGTCACAGAACCAGGCTCGGCCGTCCGCGTCGATCAGCACGTTGTCGACCCGCAGGTCGCCGTGGATCAGGCCGGTCACCCCGGCGGCGTACCGGGGGAGGCGCGACTCCAGCGCCACCAGCTCGGGCAGCCGGCCCCGTGCCGGTGGCGGCAACGGTGGGGTCGGCTCGCGCCCCGCGGCGACCTCCTCCCACCAGAGGATGTCCGAGCGGGCCAGATCGGCCAGGTGCGGCAAGCCGAGCGCGGTCAGCTCCGCAGGCGGGTCGGCCAGGGCGGCGGCCACCTCCGCGTACCCGGCGAGGGTCGCGTCCAACTCGCCGGCCACCCAGGGCAGGCGCGGGGTGTGGCCGTCGACGGCGTCGGTGCAGAGCACGAACCAGCCGGCCTCGTGCAGGGTCCACCGGGGGCGGGGCGCCGGCAGGCCCACCGGCAGCCGGTCCAGGATCGCGGCCTCTCGGGCGTACCAGTCGACCAGATGCGGTTGCTCGGCGGCGGGTGCCGCCTTGACGAAGGCCCGGCCGCCGTCGGCCGTCTGGAGCACGGCGGCGAACCCCCGGGTGAACCCCGCGCCCGCGACCCGGGCGTTGACCACCGGCGCGCCGAGCCGTTCGCCGACCGCGGCCCGCAGCGCCGCCGGCAACGCCGGCCACGACGGGCGCAGCGCGCTCGCGTGGTAGGGCACCGGCGGCAGCAGGGGAGGAGACACCCCACCATGCTGCCCCGGGGTACGTGCGCGACGCACGGCGACACTGCCAGACTGCCAACCCATGAGGACCGAGGACTTCTGGCAGCTGATCGACCAGGCTCGGGCCGGCGGCGGGGGTGAGCCCGGCCCGGTCGCCGCGCGGGCCGTCGCGCTGCTCGCCGAGCGCGACCCGGAGGACATCATCGGGTACGCCCGGCATCAGACCCGGGTGCTGGCCGCCTCGCACAAGGCGGACCTGTGGGGTGCGGCGTACCTGATCAACGGTGGCGCCTCGGCCGACGGCTTCGAGCACTTCCGGGGCTGGCTGATGACCCAGGGTCGGGCGGTCTTCGCCCGCGCGGTCGGCGAACCGGACTCGTTGGCCGAGTTGCCCCAGGTGCGGGCGGCCTCGCTGAGCGGCGAGGAGTTCTCCGCCGAGCAGATGCTCTCGGTTCCGTGGGACGCGTACCGCAAGGCCACCGCGACCGAACTGCCGGCGGACCGCGACCCGGTGCGTACGCCGGACCTCAACGACTTCTGGGACTTCGACGACGAGGAGGAGGCGCGTCGTCGGCTGCCCCGACTGGCCGCGCTCTTCGTCGAGCCGCCGATGGAGTGAGGCACCCCCGGGCCGATCCGTCGCCCGCGCAGCGGGCGCACCCCGGCGGCGTGGGAACATAGAGGGGGTCGGCGGCGCGCCGGCCTGTTCACGTCAGCCGACCAGAACGGACCGCTGTGCCACCGAAGCTCGATCCCGGCGCGAATGCTCCCGGTTCCACCGACCCCGGTCGCATCCGGAACTTCGGCATCATCGCCCACATCGACCACGGAAAGTCGACCCTGGCCGACCGGATGCTGCAGCTCACCGGCGTGGTCGACCCCCGGCAGATGCGCGCCCAGTACCTGGACCGGATGGACATCGAGCGCGAGCGCGGCATCACCATCAAGAGCCAGGCCGTCCGCATGCCGTGGACCATCCGCGACGGCGAGCGGACCGGCGAGCACGCGGTGCTCAACATGATCGACACCCCGGGGCACGTCGACTTCACCTACGAGGTGTCCCGGTCGCTGGCCGCCTGCGAGGGTGCCGTGCTGCTGGTCGACGCGGCGCAGGGCATCGAGGCGCAGACGCTGGCCAACCTCTACCTGGCCCTCGAGAACGACCTGCGTATCATCCCGGTGCTCAACAAGATCGACCTGCCGGCCGCCCAGCCGGAGAAGTACGCCGAGGAGTTGGCCCACCTGATCGGCGGCGACCCCGCCGACTGCATCCGGGTCTCCGGCAAGACCGGCGAAGGCGTACCGCACCTGCTCGACGAGATCGTCCGGCAGTTCATCCCGCCGGTCGGCGACGCCGAGGCGCCCGCACGGGCGATGATCTTCGATTCGGTGTACGACGTCTACCGCGGCGTCGTCACGTACGTCCGGGTCATCGATGGCCGGATCAGCGCCCGGGACCGGATCAAGATGATGTCCACCGGGGCCGTGCACGAGCTGCTGGAGATCGGCGTCATCTCCCCGGAGATGGTGAAGGCCGAGGCGCTCGGCGTCGGCGAGGTCGGCTACCTGATCACCGGCGTGAAGGACGTCCGGCAGTCCCGGGTCGGTGACACGGTCACCATCAACAGCCGGCCGGCGGCCGAGGCGCTGGGCGGCTACAAGGACCCGAAGCCGATGGTCTACTCCGGCCTCTACCCGATCGACGGGTCCGACTACCCCAACCTGCGCGAGGCGCTCGACAAGCTCAAGCTCAACGACGCCGCGCTGGACTACGAGCCGGAAACCTCCGGTGCGCTCGGCTTCGGCTTCCGCTGCGGCTTCCTCGGCCTGCTCCACCTGGAGATCATCCGGGAGCGGCTGGAGCGCGAGTACAACCTCGACCTGATCTCCACCGCGCCGAACGTCGTCTACCGGGCGATCACGGACGACGGCGAGGAGATCGTCGTGACCAACCCGAGCGAGTACCCCACCGGCAAGATCGCCGAGGTGTACGAGCCGGTGGTCCGGGCCACCGTGCTGACGCCCAACGACTACGTGGGCGCGGTGATGGAACTCTGCCAGGGTCGGCGCGGCACCCTGCTCGGCATGGACTACCTCTCCGCCGACCGGGTGGAGCTGCGCTACACGCTGCCCCTCGCGGAGATCATCTACGACTTCTTCGACCAGTTGAAGAGCCGTACCAAGGGCTACGCCTCACTCGACTACGAGCCCTCCGGCGAGCAGGCGTCCGACCTGGTGAAGGTGGACATCCTGCTGCACGGCGAGCCGGTGGACGCGTTCAGCGCCATCGTGCACAAGGACAAGGCGTACAACTACGGCGTCACCATCGCCGCCAAGCTGCGTACCCTGATCCCGCGCCAGCAGTTCGAGGTACCGATCCAGGCGGCCATCGGCAGCCGGGTCATCGCCCGCGAGACCATCCGGGCGATCCGCAAGGACGTGCTCGCCAAGTGCTACGGCGGTGACATCAGCCGTAAGCGCAAGCTGCTGGAGAAGCAGAAGGAAGGCAAGAAGCGGATGAAGATGGTGGGCCGGGTCGAGGTGCCGCAGGAAGCCTTCATCGCCGCCCTCTCCTCCGACTCCGGCGACGGCAAGGCAGCCGGGAAGAAGTAGCGCCGCCCCACCACCCGTCGGCGCGGCTGCCCGTTGGTGGGGTCGCCCGCCGGCGCGGGCGCCTGTCGGTTGGGGTCGCTTTCCGTGCGGTGGCCTTCCGTGCGGTGGCCTTCCGTGCGGTGGCCTTCCGTGCGGTGGCCTTCCGTGCGGTGGCCTTCCGTGCGGTCGGTCTCGTTATGCGGTCAGGTTGCCCCGTGCGGTCGGGCCCTCTGTGTGGTCGGGCCCACTCGACGGGCTCCTCGTCGACCCGTTGCCTCGGTCGGCCTGCTTCGGCCGGGCTGCCTCGACCGAACTGTTTCGGGCGGGCTGTTCCGGTGGGCCTGCTTCAGCAGGCTCCTCGGCCGGTCTGCTTCGGTCGAGCTGCCTCGACCGGTCTCGTCGACCCGTTGCGTCGGTCGGTCTGCTCGGCCGGGCTGCCTCGACCGGTCTATTCGCCCGTCGTGGATGCCGGCTGGTTGCTGACGGCGGGAGTATGACCGCGGCGGCGGAACTTTTTTGGAACGCCGTCGCGGGCCGAATGGGTCGACGAGATGGGCTCCTACCTGTGTGGACGCGCTTCCGCGCCAACCGACGCACCCGTTGGACATTGACGCCCGGCTTCGTCCTGTCAGGTGAGTCGGTTTGGGTTTTCGGCGGCCCGGGCACTTAGCGGTCACGACAGGAAGCACACACATCGTGTGTCAGACATTCTTTGAAGGAGGACGACCGTGGAGCTCACCGTGTGGGGCATCATCACTGCGATCGTTGTTGGTCTCATCGTCGGCGCGCTCGGCCGCCTGGTCGTCCCCGGCCGGCAGAACATGCCGATCTGGCTGCACATGCTCATCGGTATCGGCGCGGCTCTGCTGGGCACCGTGCTGGCGCGGGCCATCGGCATCGCCACCGAGACGAACGGCGTGGACTGGGGCGAGCTGCTGGTGCAGGTCGTCGTCGCGGCCATCGCGGTCGCGCTGGTGGCTGGCGTGGGTCGCCGCCGCAGCGTCACCCGATAACACCGAGCACTACCACGTACCACCGCAACACCCCGGATGGGCGCTCGACCGACAGGTCGGGCGCCCATCGGCGTTCATCCCGGCAGTGGCCGATCGCCGTGCCTGTCCGCGTGCCTCCGGTGCACCGGATCGCCGTGACCGGCTCCGCTCCCTCTCGGCGAAGTGGGGGTGTCCCTGTGGGTCTGATGCCGCAATGTCGGCGATCTGGTGATGATCTCTTGGCCCGGCGTCCTGTGTGGTCACACGGCCCGGGCCTGCGTCGGCCCTCTCTGGCGCCCCACCAGGATCGACTCCGTTTCGGCGATGTGGCGGTGTCTTCCCGGGCTGATACCGCAATGTCGGTGATCTGGTGTTGATCTTCCGGTCGGGTGTCTTGAAGGGGTGGACGGCTGGGGCCCTCTCGGCGGGCCTTTCTGGCGCGCCCCACCGTGATCGACTCTGTTTCGGCGATGTGGGGGTGTCAGCCCGGGCTCATACCGCAATGTCGGCGACCTTGTGTTGATCATGTGGCCGGGTGCCGGGTGCCGGGTGCCGGGTGGCTGGGTGGTCGGGTGGCCGGGGCGGGGGCCGTGGCCCCGCGGGCCTGGGCGGGTGGCTGGTCGCCACGGTGGCCGGTCGACATCGTGGGGCCTGCGCGGAGGTGGGCGGTGGAACGTGTTCCTGTCGGCCAAGTCGTGATCGTTTGGTGGCCGGAGTCGGTTTGGATTTTCGGTGGGGCGGGCACTTAGCGGTCACGACAGGAAGCACACACATCGTGTGTCAGACATTCTTGAAGGAGGGTGGCCGTGGAGCTCACCGTGTGGGGCATCATCACTGCGATCGTTGTTGGTCTCATCGTCGGCGCGCTCGGCCGCCTGGTCGTTCCGGGCCGGCAGAACATGCCGATCTGGCTGCACCTGTTGATTGGTGTCGGCGCGGCTCTGCTGGGCACCGTGCTGGCGCGGGCCATCGGCATCGCCACCGAGACGAACGGCGTGGACTGGGGCGAGCTGCTGGTGCAGGTTGTCGTCGCGGCCGTCGCGGTCGCGCTGGTGGCTGGCGTGGGTCGCCGCCGCAGCGTCACCCGATAACGACTCGGCATCGCCTGCGGGACAGCAGGCCCGATAACGACCTGGCATCACCTGGAAGACAGCAGGACTGGCAAGACCGCACTACCGGAAAGAGCGCCCGGCCCTGGCCGGGCGCTCTTTCGTGCTATGTGCCCAACTTCGGCCCGATGTCACGGCGGCACTCGTCGGGCTTCTGCGGTACGGTCGCCACGATTTCGGCCAGCCCCGCCCACTGTCGTAAAGGAATTCTTCGTACTAAGGTGCGGCGGAGAAGGTTAGTTCCAGGCGGCGCGAGGGGAGAGTGGGCGTGAACAGGTGGAAGCGGCTGGCCCCGGTCACCGCCATGGTGGCCTCGGCCGCGATGGTGCTGACCGGCTGCGGGGGTTCCGGTGAGGACGCGGCTGACGACAGCAAGCTCACGGTCTGGATGATGGGCGAGGGCGGCGACGCGCAGAACGCCTTCCTCGACGGGGTCGAGGCCGAGTTCCGCCAGAAGCACCCCGACACCGACGTGGTGGTGCAGTACATTCCCTGGCTCGAGGCGCCCAAGAAGTTCCAGGCGGCGCTCGCCGGGGGCGAGGGGCCGGACGTCACCGAGCTGGGCAACACCGAGACTCAGGGCTGGGCTGCCCAGGAGGCGCTCGCCGACGTGAGCGGGCGGATGGGCGGCTGGGCCGACAGCAAGGACCTGCTGCCTGACCTGGTGCGCAACGCGCAGCTCGACGGCAAGCAGTACGGCGTGCCGTGGTACGCGGGCGTCCGGGCGATCTACTACCGCACGGACTGGTTCGCCGAGGCGGGCGTTCAGCCGCCGAAGACCTGGGACGACCTGGTCACGGTGGCCAAGGCCGTGCAGGCGAAGAAGAAGGGCACCTACGGCATCGCCCTGCCGGGCAACTCCGAGCTGCCTTTCTACTCCTTCCTCTGGGGGGCCGGCGGCGAGATCGCCAGCAACCAGGGCGGCGCCTGGAAGTCCGGCTACACCACGCCCGAGGCGCAGCGGGCCGTCAAGTTCTGGACCGACCTGGTGACCGTCCACAAGGTGGCCCCGCCGGCAGCGGCAGGCTGGAACGAGATCGACGCGCGCACCCAGTTCGCCACCGGCAAGGCGGCGATGGCGTTCGCCGGTAGTTGGCAGCAGGGCGCCATCAAGAAGGACAACCCCGAGATCGAGAAGGTCTGGGGTACGTTCCCGATCCCCGGCCCGGACGGCAAGGCGGCGCCCGGTTTCGCGGGCGGCTCGGACGTGGCGATCTGGAAGGACAGCGAGCGGCAGGACCTGGCCTGGGACTACCTGACCGTGCTGCTGAACAAGAAGAACGCGCAGAGCTTCGCGAGCAGCCTCGGCTTCTTCCCCGTCTACCAGGATCTCGTCGCGGGTGACACGTACGCCAACGACAAGGTGATGGCGGCGTTCGCCACCACCATGCAGAACACCAAGCTCACGCCGCTCACCCCGAAGTGGGTGGAGGTCAGCCGTACCAAGACGGTGACCCAGGCGATGAACAGCTCGGTCATGAAGGGTCAGAAGACGGTCGAGAAGGCTACCGCCGATGCGGCCGGTGAGATGGAAAGCATCCTCAACGCCAAGTGACCACGCTGACCGAGGTGCCGGAGACGGCCGCCGCGCGGGAGACCCCCGCGCGGCGGCGTCGCCGGGTGGACCGCCTGCCCTACCTGCTGCTCCTGCCCGCACTGGTGATCATCGGGGTGCTGCTGCTCTGGCCGCTCGGCCAGGTGGTGGCGATGTCCTTCTACCGGCTGAACAGCGTCCGGCAACTGCGCGGCGACCGAGAGTGGCCGTGGGTGGGGCTGGGCAACTACGCCGACATCCTCTCCGATCCGTTCTTCCTGACCGTGCTGCGCAACACGGTGTTGTTCGCCGCGGCCAACGTGCTGCTCACGATGGTCCTCGGCACGCTGGTCGGGCTGCTGCTCAACCGGCTCGGCCGCAAGATGGCGACCTTCGTGGCCAGTTGCGTGATGCTCGCCTGGGCCACGCCGGCACTGACCGGCACCATCGTCTGGAAGTGGATCTTCGACGACACGAGCGGCCTCGTCACGTGGCTGTTCAACGCGTTGCCGGACGGGCTCTCCAACAGTCTGTTCGGTCGTAGCGACTGGACCGGCTACGGCTGGTTCAACTCGCCACTGCTCTTCTTCGCCATTCTCACTCTGGTGGTGGTCTGGCACTCGTTCCCGTTCATCGCGGTGAGCGTGCTCGCCGGTCTCAAGAGCGTGCCGAGTGAGCTGCACGAGGCGGCCCGGGTGGACGGCGCCAGCCCGTGGCGGGTGTTCTGGAAGATCACCTTCCCGCTGCTGCGCCCGGTCTTCGGGATCCTGATCGTGCTCTCCACCATCTGGGACTTCAAGGTCTTCACCCAGCAGTTCGTGCTGGCCGGCGGCACCCAGGACCGGCCAACGTTCATGCTCGCCATCTACTCGTACGCCGAAGCTTTCTCTCCGCCGCCGAAGTACGGACTCGGCGCGGCCATCGCGGTGATCCTCACGCTGATCCTGCTGGTGGTCACCGGCTTCTACGTACGGATGGTGCTCAGGCAGGAGGACGAGTCGTGAAGAAGGTCGCCCTCAACGCCGCCGGGCTGCTGGTCGCGCTCTTCGCGGCGTTCCCGGTCTACTGGATGATCTCCACCTCGCTGAAGCCGAGCAACGAGATCTTCTCGGCCACCCCGCAGCCGGTGCCGACCCATCCGACGCTGGCGCACTACCGGGAAATCCTGACCGGCAACCTGATCCCCGGAGTCAGCTTCTTCGACTTCTTCCTCAACAGCGTGCTGGTCGCGGTCTCCACTGTGGTGCTCAGCGGCCTGGTCGCGTTGCTCGCCGCGACCGCGGTGGCCCGGTTCCGCTTCCGTCTGCGCACCAGCTTTCTGATCATGCTGCTGGTGGTGCAGATGATCCCGCTGGAGGCGTTGGTCATCCCGCTCTTCCTGATGATCCAGCGGCTGGGGCTCTACAACACCCTGCCCAGCCTGATCCTCACGTACCTCGGTTTCTCGTTGCCGTTCGCGGTCTGGATGCTGCGCGGCTTCGTCGCCGCGGTGCCCAAGGAGTTGGAGGAGGCCGCGGCCATCGACGGTGCCAGCCGGGCCCAGACCTTCCGTCGGGTCCTCTTTCCGCTGGTCGCGCCCGGCCTGGTGGCCACCAGCATCTTCTCCTTCATCACGGCGTGGAACGAGCTGATCTTCGCGTTGACGTTCATCAACGATCAGGGGAGCTACACGCTGCCGGTGGCGATGACCTTCTTCTTCGGCCGGGACGACACCAACTGGGGCCCGGTGATGGCCGCGTCCACCCTGTTCACCCTGCCGGTCATCATCTTCTTCCTGCTGGTGCAGCGCCGGATGGTCTCCGGCCTGGTGGCCGGCGCCGTCAAGGGCTGAGTGCGGACCCGCCGCAGGTCGGCCGCCCGCATGAACCAGGCCTAAGCTGGCCGTCATGACGGGCAGGGTGGCAGCGGTGAACCTCGGCGTGGTGACCGAGGCGGAGTGGGCCGGCGACGCGAGCGGTCGCAGCGGCATCGACAAGCGGCCGGTCGACGGGCCGGTGCTGGTCCGCTTCGACGGGGTGGTCGGTGACTTCATCGGAGAGCGGGCCCATCACGGCGGCCCCGACCAGGCGGTCTACGCCTACGCCGAGGAGGACGCCGGTTGGTGGGCGGCCGAGCTGGGTCGGGCCGTACGGCCCGGTGGGTTCGGTGAGAACCTGACCACGTACGCGGTCGACGTGACCGGCGCGGTGATCGGCGAGCAGTGGCAGGTCGGCGCTGCCCTGCTCCAGGTCACCAAGCCGCGTACGCCCTGCACCACCTTCGCCGGCTACTGGGGCGTACCGGATCTGATCAAGCGGTTCACCGCCCGGGCATTGCCCGGCGCCTACCTTCGGGTGTTGCGGGAGGGGGAGGTGGGTCCGGGCGACCCGGTCGAGGTGGTGGAGCGGCCCGCGCACGGCGTGACCATCGGTGAGGTGTTCCGGGCGACGAGCCTGGAGCCGGAGCTGCTGCCCCGGCTGCTGGACGCGGAGGACCTGCCGGAGAAGATCCGCGAGAAGGCCCGCCGTCGCCTCGCCGCTCGGCGCTGACCGAGGTGCCGCGACGACACCCGGCCTTCCGGTCCAGGCGGGGACAGTCGGCGGGCGAGCCATTGGATTCGGCCGTAAGAACCGGATGACGGGGCTGACCGAGGGCCGTTGCCCGTAATGTCCCCACCGAGGGCGTGCGGCGGGGGGCCGGGTGAAGCGCGATGTCGATGGCGACGGACGGTGGTGCTGGGGCGGCCCCACCAGCCGACCCGGACCTGGAGCGTCCGGCGTTCCTGGAGCTCTTCTTCGACCTCGTCTACGTCTTCGCGCTGGTCACCTTGGCGAATCTGTTGGCCAACAACCCGACCTGGATCGGCGTCGCCGAGACGTTGGTGCTGCTGCTCGCGTTCAGCATGATCTGGGCGCTGACGGTATGGGGCGCGGACGCCATCGACCTGGCCCGCCCGTCGGGGCAGGGACAGATCATCTGGGTGGCGGCGACCAGCCTGCTGCTGGCCGCGGTCGCGACAGATGCGTACGGTGATCGCGCGCTGCTCTTTGCGATCGCGTACTTGTTCATCCACTTCAGCACCGCCGCTTACTACGCCCTCGCCCCCTCGGCCAAGACCCTGCTTCCCGGCAGTATCCGGATCCTGACCTGGGAGTCCATCGCCGGCGTCGGCTGGATCGGCGGGGCACTCGTCGGCGGTTCGGGCCAGTTGCCGATCTGGGCGCTCGCGGTCGTCGTCGAGTACTCCGCGGCCGGGTTCGGCTGGCCGGTGCCCGGGATCGGCCGCTCACATGCGCGCGACTGGCGGCTGGTCAGCGGGCGGGTGGCCGAGCGTTACCGGCAGTTCGTCATCGTCGCGCTCGGTGTCGCGCTCTTCGTGACCGGAACGACCTTCAGCACGAGCGATGTCACGCTGGAACGAGCCTGGGCACTGGCGGTGGTGTTCGGCACCGTGGTGCTGATGTGGCGGATCTACACCTACCGCGCTGGTGAGTTGCTGACCGACGCCATCGCCCGGTCGACCAACCCGGCGCTGCTCACCCAGTTCGCCGCGGTCACCCATTTGATCATGGTGGCCGGAATCGTCGGCGCGGCGGTCACCAGTCACCTGGTGGTGGGCCGCCCGTGGGGCGAGACCCCGCCGTCGTGGGCCGCGGTCATCCTCGGCAGCCCCGCGTTGTACCTGGCCGGGCGGGGCGTACTCGATTTCACCGTGTTCGGGCGGATCTCGCGGTCCCGGCTGGGCGGGCTGCTGCTGCTGGCGTGCGTGGCGCCGGCGGCGCCACTGCTGCCGCCGATCGTGGTCGCGCTGCTCGCCATGACCGTGCTGGCCCTGATCGCCGTGGCGAACCTGGTGAGCACCCGTCGACACGCGCGTATGCCGGCACCGCCGATGCGGCGGTGACTCCTCGCGGCGGCCCCTCATGGTGTCGATGCGGTAGCTCCGACCGGTCCGCGGCGCGCGGCCAACTCTTCGCAGACCAGGGTGAGCAGCAGGACCAGGTTCGCTACCACCAGGGCGGTCAGCGGCTTGCGCAGGAACGTGTCGGGCCCCACCAGAGCGCACAGCGCCACGATCGCCAGCGCCACGATCGCCAGCACCCGGGACCAGAGGATCCGGGCGGTCACCACGGCATCGAACAGGACGCTGCCGAGCAGGAACAGGACCGGTCCACCGAGGATGGCGGCGAGCAACTCGACCGGAGCGCGGCCGAACGGTCGGTCGACGACTATCGAGGTGCTGGTCGAGACCAACACCACCCCGGCCACCATGACCAGGTGGGTGTACGAGGTGGAGGTGCCGGAGCGGACCCGTTCGACCGTTGCGACACCCGGTGGGGCAAGGATCCGCTGGACCCGCTGGAAGTAGAGCTGGAACAGCAGGACCGCGCTGACGAACGCGACCGCACAGGTGACCACCGGGCCGGCGGTGAATCCGCTGCCGGCCAGCCCCATGCCGGTGTTCAGGATCAACTCGCCGAGCGCGACGATGAAGATCGCCCGATGCCGCTCGGAGAGGTGCACCCCGGTGAAGATCTGGCTGGCGAGCTCGGTACGCCCCAGCCACGGCGTCGGCCAGCCGAACCGGGCCGAGCCGAGGTCGACCGCCACCGCGAGCGACCAGAGCACCAGCCGAGCCGTCTCCTCCACGAACACTCCGGCCACCCATGGCGCCACGGTGATGCCGAACCAGAAGAACACCCGGATGCTCCTGGCCTGGATCGGACGGTTCATCCGGGTGCCGGGGATCAGAACGGCGTCACGGGTGAGGTGGATGCCGAAGTACGCCGCGACGAAGAGCCACCCGTACCGGCCGAAGGCGTCTGGGGTCGCGATTGCCATCAGCAGGGTGCCGAGCATGACCAGCAGGACGGTGGCCTGGATGATCGGCAGCCGAGGGTCGAACAGGTCGGTGATCCACGCGGTCAGCACCCAGACCCACCAGGCGGCCAGCAGTAGGACGGCGGTCTGCGCCGCGCCTCGAACGGTCAGGTTGTCGGCCAGGCTGGCAGCGAGCCGGGAGAACATGAAGATGTAGACCAGGTCGAAGAAGAGCTCCAGGAAGGTCGGATACTCCGGCTCGCCGCGGCGGCGGAGGATCCGGGGTAGCGGAGCGGACGTCACTGCGGCTGCCTCCTGTGCCACCCCGCGCCCTGGGCGGCGGGAGCGCTGCGCCCCGACCCTGCGCACCCGCCACGCTACCGACAGTATGGTGCCGGGTGGCCCAGAACGGGCTCGCCCCGAGGGGTGGCGGCTCGCGGAACGTGGAACGGCCCCCTGCCTTGGGCAGAGGGCCGTTCTACGAGCAGCAGAAGATCAGCGGAGCCAGGGGACGCTGCGGTCGAGCCGGCCGCGCTCCTTGAGCTCCTTGCGCAGTGGGATCTCGTCGTCGACGTACCCGTCCCAGTTGATGCCCCAGTAGTTGGCGGTGTGGGTGCCCTCACCGATCAGCTGGCGCTGCACCGGGGTGCGGTTGCGGTACCACTCGCCGTTCACGTCGGGGTGCAGCTCGTCCAGCGGACGGATCCACCGGTAGGTGTAGCCGACGAAGAGCATCTTGCGGGTGATGGTCGACAGGTTCGTCGACCGCGAGTGCCACTGCCGGCGGTCGAAGATGAAGGCGTCGCCCGGGTTGGCGGTGATCTCCACCGTGCCCTCCGGGTCCGGGTTGTGCACGCTGAGGTCCGCGGGCCGGGGCAGCGAGTTCAACAGGTGGCTGCCCGGGATGACCTTGGTGGCGCCGCGGCCGGTCTCGGAGAGGTCCGACAGCACGTACGCGACCTTCAGCGAGAACATCGGCCGAGGCAGGTTCGGGTCCATCGTCTCAGGGTCGGAGTTCTGCCGGTACCCGTCCTGGTGCCAACCCCAGTAGGGCTTCTCCGGCTCAGCCGCCGGCGGGGTGACGTCCAGGTGGTTGTGGTGGGTGTAGATGTTCCAACCGGCCAGCCCCCACATGTACGGGAAAGCGATCGGGTGGGTGAGCAGCTCGCCGAAGAGCTCGTCGCGCTCCAGGAAGCCCAGCAGGTGCAGGGTGCCGTCCTTCTTGGTGGTGCCCTTCGCCTGCTCCTCCGCGTAGACGCGGTCGACTGCCGCCTCCAGCGCCGCCCGGTGGTCCTCCGTCAGGACGTTGCGCAGCAGGAGGAAGCCCTGCTCGTGAAACTCCTTGCGGTCAGTGTCGCTGATCGGTTCGTAACCGGTCCGGTCGCCGTAATCGAACACCGCGTCGTACCCCTCCCCATGAGGTGAAACCTTTTCTGGCACAGGCCGCCGATCGTAACGCGATGGCCAGGGCATCGGGGAGGGTGTGTTTCACGGGTGTGCCCTCAGTGGGACCCCGTGCAGCGGGAGGACTGCGTAGCGTGAGACTTCCACGACAAGTTGAGGGGATCGAACTATTTTGTCCGATTGTGCGGTGACTGCCGGTTAAGAGATCCGGGCCGGTCACCCCTCGTTGAACACCTCGGCGACCACCTGACCGGCGGGGTTCTGCTGGCCGCTCACCCGATCCCAGGTGCCGTCGCGAGCGGTCCACTCCAG
The DNA here is from genome assembly GCF_014201145.1 of Micromonospora parathelypteridis. NCBI lineage: Bacteria > Bacillati > Actinomycetota > Actinomycetes > Micromonosporales > Micromonosporaceae > Micromonospora > Micromonospora parathelypteridis. Next base: position 1,788,816 of record NZ_JACHDP010000001.1, on the reverse strand, counting down.
GTCGCCGAAGCGGACGCGCTTCACCCCGTGGTCCTGGGCGTGCGAAACCAGCCAGTGCGCGTACCGCCAGCCGTCACGCTGGTCGCCCGGCGTCACCGCCAGCCCGGTCGGGTCGGTCGGGTCGAGGCCCTTCAACCCCCAGTCCAGCGCCAGGTTGCGGGTGAGCTGCGCGGCCGCCGCCGCGCCGTGCATTGCCGGGGTACGCCCCACCGTGCACGCGACCGCGCCGCTGGCGTCGCCCATCAGTGCCCGGCTGAGCACCTCGGAGTCGTCGGCCCATTTCTGGTAGGCCTCGGGGAAGGCGGATCGCTGCACCCGTTGGGCGGCGTCGGTGACGCGCATCTTCTCCCAGCCGCGCACTTTCTTGAGCGCCGCGTAGAACCGGTTGGCCGCGTAGCGCGGGTCGCGGATCTGTGCCGGGGTGCCCCAGCCCTGGCTCGGTCGCTGCTGGAACAGGCCGACCGAGTCCCGGTCGCCGTCAGCGAGGTTGCGCAGCCCGGACTCCTGGTACGCCGTGGCCAGCGCGACAACCACGGCCCGCTCGGGCATGCCGCGCTTCGCGCCGATCGCCGCGATGGTCGCCGCGTTTGCCATCTGGTCGGCATCCAGCGCGACCCGGCCGTCAGCCTGCACGGTGCACTTTCGTGACAGCGTCGGCAGCTGGAGGCGGTCGCCGACCTGCCGTACGACGAGCCAGATCGCGATCACGGCGACGAGGATGAGCACCACTCCACCCGCTACGGCTGCCCGAGTTCGCACCCACACCCCCAGATCGACAAGTCTGCCAAGCGTACGTCCCCGCCGCTCCGTTCGGGTCGTCCGAGCGGTTCGGGGCCGGCTCGGCGGCTCCGCCCCGGTTCGGGGTCGGCTCCGCCGACGCGTTCCGATCGAGGCATTCCCGCTTCAGGCGTGGTCTCACCTCCTCGTATGGCCTCGCCGCCCACCATGGCTCGGCGACAATCGAGGCATCTCCTGCCAGGTCCCGCCAGCCGGGTGGCAAGCACCCAGCGTTTCGGCGGGCTGACCTGTCGTGCGCATCACCGCCGCGACCCTGTGGGGAGGTGATTGACCGGTCAAGGACTTGAGGCGGTTGACATGTCAATCGCTGGCCCGCCCGGTCGAACACGCAGGCGGCCGGACCGGCCACGGAGCAAGGAGGAGTTCCATGGGAACGCTCGACGGCAAGGTTGTGCTCGTCACCGGCACCGGCGGCGGTCTGGGACGCGTCGCGGCGCTGACGTTCGCGCGGGAGGGCGCGAAGGTCGTCGGGGCCGACATCCAGGTGGCCGGCAACGAGGAGACGGTCGAACTCGTCCGGATCGCCGGCGGTGAGATGACCGGCATCGCGCCAGTCGATCTCACCAACCCGGAGCAGGTGCGGAAGCTCGTCGAGGACGCCGCCGCGGCCTATGGCGGGCTCGACGTGGTCTACAACAACGCGGCCGCGCTCCGCTTCGGCCCGATGCCGGACTTCTCCGTCGAGGACTGGAGGTACACCATCACCGGTGAACTCGACATTCCCTACTTCGTGTCGAAGTTCGCCTGGCCGCACCTCGTCCAGCGCGGCGGGGGCGTCATCATCAACGCCGCCTCCATGGCCGGCATGATCGCGGGTCAGGTCCCCCCGATGGTCGGCCACACCGCGGCGAACGCCGGCGTCATCGGTTTGACGCGACAGTTGGCGCTCGAAGGCGCGCCACACGGGATCCGGGCGGTCGCGGTCAGCCCCGGGCCCATCCTCACCCCGGCCAGTGAGCGCGACCTGGGCGACAACCAGGCGGCCCGGGACGCGATCACCAGCAAGACCCTCCTCAAGCGGTTTGCCCGCCCCGAGGAGGTCGCCGAGCTGGTGGTGTTCCTCGCATCGGACCGGGCGTCGTACATCACCGGGGCGAACTACCCGGTCGACGGCGGCGCGACCGCCTGGTGACCCGACCGAGCGGCCGGGGACGCCACCTAGCAGTGGCCGTCCCCGGCACCCCGGTCCTACCCGGCACCGGCCCCGGCACCCCCGGTCCTACCCGGCATGATCACCGTGATCCGCGTCCAGAGCGGCCACCCATCGAGTCAATCTCTTCTCCCGGAACGCGGTGACCCCCTCGCGTCCCTCGTCGGAGAGGAAGTAGCCGGTCGAGAGGGCGGCCAACCGGGCCAGGTCGCCACGCAGCTCGGCGGTGCCCGGCCGGCGCAGCAGCTCCTTCGCGCCGGCCAGCGCGCCGGGCGCGCCGCGGACCAGCGAGTCGCAGAACCGCTGCACCGCCGCGTCCAGGCCGTCTGCCGGCACGGACGCCGTGACCAGGCCGATCTCGGCGGCCCGCCGGCCGTCGAAGGTGTCTCCGGTCAGGTACAGCTCGGCGGCGGCGCGCGGGTGCAGCCGGGGCAGCACGGTCGCCGAGATCACCGCCGGGATCACCCCGATCCGCACCTCGGTGAACGCGAACGTCGCCTGATCGGCGCAGACCGCCAGGTCGGCGGCGGCGATCAGGCCCAGCCCACCGGCTCGCGCCGGCCCGGCGACCCGGGCCAGCACGGGCTTCGGGCACTCCCAGAGCGCGGCGAGCACGTCACCCAGCATCCCGGCGGGCACCGTCCCACTGGCGTACGCCGCGGCGGTCTCCTTCAGGTCGGCTCCGGAGCAGAAGACCGGGCCGGTGTGGTCGAGCACGATCACTCGAACCGCGTCGTCGGCGACCGCGTCCGCCAGCCCGGCCAGCAGCTGGGTCATCAGGCCGGTGGAGAGCGCGTTGCGGTTGTGCGGGCTGTCCAGGGTGAGGGTGGTCACCCCACGGGCCGTGGCGACCCGCACGAGGACGTCGGGAGAGGTCATGCCGGGCACACTAGTGGCCATGCCCGGCGTCCTTCCAGATGGTGAGACCGTCCCCGTTGACGGATCGCTGCCCGCCACCGCCACCGCAGCGGTCGGCGCGCGCGGCTTCGGCGTGTACGTGCACGTCCCGTTCTGCGCGAGCCGCTGCGGCTACTGCGACTTCAACACCTACACGGCGGCCGAGCTGGGCGGTGGCGCCAGCCGCGAGGGGTACGCCGACACCGTCCTGGCCGAGTTGGCACTCGCGGCCCGGGTGCTCGGCGACAGCCCGCCGCCCCGGGTCGACACCGTCTTCGTCGGCGGCGGCACGCCCACCCTGCTCCCCGCCGACGACCTGGCCCGCATCCTCGACGGCATCGACCGCACCTGGGGGCTGGCCGCCGACGCCGAGGTCACCACCGAGGCCAACCCGGAATCGGTCACCCCGGAATCGTTGAAGCTGCTGCGGTCCGCCGGCTACACCCGGATCTCGCTGGGCATGCAGTCCGCCTCCCCGGGAGTGCTGGCGATCCTGGACCGCAAACACAGCGCCGGCCGGGCCACCGCCGCCGCCCTGGAGGCCCGGGACGCCGGGTTCGAGCACGTCAACCTGGATCTGATCTACGGGACGCCGGGGGAGCGGGCCGAGGACTTCGCCGCATCGCTGGAGCAGGTCGTGGCCGCCGGGGTGGACCACGTCAGCGCGTACGCCCTGATCGTCGAGGACGGCACCCGGCTCGCCGCCCGGATGAGGCGCGGCGAGCTGGCGTACCCCAGTGACGACGTGGCCGCGGACCGCTACCTCGCCGCGGAGGCCGCACTCGACGCGGCCGGGCTCTCCTGGTACGAGGTCTCCAACTGGGCCCGCACCGACGAGGCCCGCTGCCGGCACAACCTGCTCTACTGGACCGGCGCGGACTGGTGGGGGCTGGGGCCGGGGGCGCACAGCCACGTCGGTGGGGTGCGCTGGTGGAACGTCAAACACCCCTCGGCGTACGCCCAGCGGTTGGCCGCGGGCGCGTCTCCTGGCCTCGCCCGGGAGGTGCTCACGGTCGACGAGGCGCACATGGAGGACGTGATGCTCCGGCTGCGACTCGCCAGCGGCCTGCCGCTGGCGGTGCTCGACGGCGTCGGCCGGGCCGGTGCGGAGCGGGCGCTGGCCGACGGCCTGCTGGACACCGATGCGTACGCGGCCGGCCGGGCGGTGCTCACCCTGCGCGGGCGGCTGCTGGCCGACGCGGTCGTGCGCGACCTGCTGCCCTGAGCGGACCCGCTGCCCCGGACCGGGGCAGCGGGTGCTGCGGGCCGGCCGGGGGAGCGGCCGGCCCGGATCACTTGATGAAGTTGGCGGACATCGGGTAGCGGTAGGCGGTGCCCTCGTTGGCCTTCATGCCCGCGATGATCCCGAACAGGATCTGGATCACCACGACGGCGATGCTGGGCAGGAAGAGCAGGCACCAGCTCACGAAGAGCAGCACGAACGCGATGATCGACCAGAGGATCTGGAAGTTCAGGGCGGCCAGAGCGTGCGCCCGGACGGCCGGCGACTGGTTACCGCGGGCCAGGTAGGCGATGAGCGGGGCGACGAAGCCCAGCGGACCAAAGCTGATCAGCGCGCCGAGGGAACCGCCGAAGTGCGCGACCAGCGCCCAGGTCTTGTCCTCGTTGCTGGCATAGCCGCCGTAGGCGCCACCGGTCGGATATCCGCCGGCGGGGTAGCCGCCGGGCGGGGGGTAACCGCCGGGCGGAGGATAGCCACCCGCCGGAGGGTAGCCACCTGACGGCGGTTGGTCACCAGTGGGCGGAGGATAGCCACCGGCCGGGGGATAGCCGCCCGGGCCGGGTGCCCCGGACAGTGGTGCGGTGGGCGGCTCGGCCGACGGAAACGAGCTCGGGGAGGTCGGCTCCGGCGGGTAGTCGCCGGGCTCACCCGCTCCGGGAGGGCGAGGAGGTTCAGTCATGGATGTCACGGTAGAGGCCAGTGGCAACGCCGCACCAGAGCGACTCCGCCCGGCAGTGTGGGCCGATCGGCCCAGCGGGGTTGCGCGAGCCGCACCGATGAGCCGCCGTTGATCATCGCGCCGGCGGGTACGCCGACGTAGACTGGCACTCGTTACAGTCGAGTGCCAGGAAGGCCCGGCCGGCCTATGGCGCCGGCGGCCGACGTGCGACAGGAGGTGCGGAGAATGGGTCTCGACGACCGGAAACTCGCCGTGCTCCGCGCGATCGTCGAGGACTACGTCTCCACCCAGGAGCCGGTCGGCAGCAAGGCGCTCGTCGAGCGGCACCAGCTCGGCGTGTCTCCGGCCACGGTCCGCAACGACATGGCCGTGCTGGAGGAAGAGGGCTACATCCGGCAGCCGCACACCAGTGCCGGCCGGGTGCCCACCGATCGCGGCTACCGGCTCTTCGTCGACCGGTTGTCCCGGGTCAAGCCACTCAGCCCGGCCGAGCGCCGGGCCATCGAGCGCTTCCTGGTCGGCGCGGTCGACCTCGACGACGTGGTGCACCGCACGGTGCGGCTGCTCGCTCAGCTGACCCGGCAGGTCGCCGTCGTGCAGTACCCGAGCCTGGCCCGTTCCTCGGTTCGTCACCTGGAGCTGGTGCCGATCTCCACCACCCGGCTGATGCTCGTCATGATCGCCGACACCGGCCGCGTGGAACAGCGGCTGGTGGAGCTGCCCGGCCCGGTGCCCGCCGACAACGTCACCGACCTGCGCCGGTTGGTCAACGAAAAGCTCGCCGGCGCCCGGCTGTCCGACACGCCGCCGTTGGTGCAGGCGCTTGTCGAAGAGGCGCCAGCCGAGCTGCGTCCGACGATGACCACCCTCGCCACGGTGCTCCTGGAGACGCTGGTCGAGCGCCATGAAGAACGCATCGCGCTCGCCGGCACCGCCAACCTCACCCGGGGCGGCCTGCTCGACTTCCAGGGTTCGCTGCGGCCGATCCTCGAGGCGCTGGAGGAGGAGGTCGTGCTCCTCAAGCTCATCGGCGAGACCGAGCCGAGCACGACCCGGGTGCTGATCGGCGACGAGAACGAGTTCGACAACCTGCGCGCCGCCTCCGTGGTCAGCACCGGGTACGGCCCAGGCGCCACGATCGTCGGCGGCCTGGGGGTGCTGGGGCCCACCCGGATGGACTACCCCGGCAATATCGCCACGGTGCGCGCCGTGGCACGCTACGTGGGCGAGTTGCTGGCCCAGAACTGACAGTCAGGGCCGACGGCCGGCTGCCGCCGGATCGGCGCAACGCGAGACGAACATGAGGACACGGAACGCAGTGGCCAGGGACTACTACGGCATTCTCGGTGTGAGCCGGGAAGCCTCCGATGACGAGATCAAGCGCGCCTACCGCAAGTTGGCGCGCCAGTTCCACCCGGACGTCAATCCGGACCCGGAGGCTCAGGAGAAGTTCAAGGACATCAACGCCGCGTACGAGGTCCTCTCGGACGACCGGAAGCGGCAGATCGTCGACCTGGGTGGCGACCCGCTCGCCCCGGGTGGCGGTGGCGGCGCTGGCGGCCCGGGTGGTCCGGGTGGTGCCGGCCCGTTCGTCGGTTTCCAGGACATCATGGACGCGTTCTTCGGTGGCGCGGCCGGTGGCGCCCGTGGCCCGCGTCCGCGTACCCGGCCGGGTGCCGACGCGATCCTGCGACTCGAGTTGGACCTGCACGAGACGGCGTTCGGCGTCGAGGCGCCGATCACCGTCGACACGGCCGTGCTCTGCACCACCTGCTCCGGAGCGGGCACGGCCGCCGGCACCCACCTGGCGACCTGCGAGGCGTGCGCCGGGCGGGGTGAGGTGCAGTCGGTGCAGCGCACCTTCCTCGGCCAGGTGGTCTCCGCCCGGCCGTGCACCGTGTGCCAGGGCTACGGCACCACCATCCCGCACCCCTGCCCCACCTGCGCCGGCGACGGCCGGGTGCGCACCCGCCGCTCGCTGACCGTCAAGATCCCGGCCGGGGTCGAGGACGGCATGCGGATCCGGCTGGCCCAGCAGGGCGAGGTGGGCCCGGGTGGCGGCACCGCCGGCGACCTCTACGTGGAGATCCACGAGCGGCCGCACGACGTCTACTCCCGCAAGGGCGACGACCTGCACTGCCGCGTCACCGTGCCGATGACCGCGGCGGCGCTCGGCACCCGCCTGACCATCAAGACCCTGGACAGCGAGGAGACGGTCGACGTCAAGGCCGGCACCCAGCCGGCCAGCACGCTGCGGCTGCGCGCCCGGGGTGTGCCACACCTGCGTGGCACCGGCCGGGGCGACCTCTACGTGCACCTGGACGTCCGGACGCCGACCAAGCTCGACCCGGACCAGGAGAAGATGCTGCGCGACTTCGCCAAGACCCGTGGTGAGGAGGTCGCCGAGCTGTCCAAGCAGGGCGGCTTCTTCTCCCGGATGCGCGACGCGTTCAACGGGCACGCCTGAGGTGTCCGCGCCGCTGTTCCTGGTCGAGGCGCTGCCCACCGGCGACGCGCTCACCCTGGACGGCCCGGAGGGGCACCACGCCGCGACCGTGCAGCGGCTGCGCGTCGGCGAGGAGCTGCTGCTCGCCGACGGTCGGGGCGGCACGGCCGCCGCGGTGGTCACCGCCGTCGGCCGGGGCAGCCTGGAGGTCACCGTCACCTCCCGGGGGTACGCGGACGCGCCCGTACCCCGGCTGGTGACCGTGCAGGGCATCGCCAAGGGCGACCGGGGTGAGCTGGCCGTGCAGGCGATGACCGAGGTCGGGGTCGACGAGATCGTGCCCTGGGCGGCGTCCCGCTCGGTGACGCAGTGGCGCGGAGACCGTGGCGTACGCGCCCGGGACAAGTGGGTGGCCACCGCTCGGGAGGCCGCCAAGCAGGCGCGCCGTCCCTGGCTGCCGGTGGTGGCCGGTGCGCCGGACGAGTCCACCGCGACGGTGGCCCGCCGGATCACCGGCGCCGCCGCCGGCTTCGTGCTGCACGAGGAGGCAACGGAGCGGCTCACTACCGCCGAGCTGCCGTCCGCCGGTGAGATCGTCCTGGTGGTGGGGCCCGAAGGGGGCATCGCCCCGGCCGAGCTGACAGCTTTTCAGGAGGCTGGAGGCCGGCCGGTGCGGCTCGGGCCGGCCGTGCTGCGTACCTCCACCGCCGGCGTGGCGGCGCTCAGCGTGCTCGCCACCCGGCTCGGCCGCTGGTAGTTCCAGCCCTGCCGCTCGTGGTTCAGCTGCGCAGGTAGGAAGCGCCGTTGAGGTCGACGATCGTGCCGGAGGCCCACTCGGCCTCCGGCGAGGCCAGCCAGTGCACCGCGGCGGCGATCTCCTCCGGTCGGGCCACCCGGTCGAACGGGCTCTGCGCCCGGATGGCCGCGCCCTGCTCGCCGCCCAGGCGCTCGGCGACCATGTCGGTCGCCACGAAGCCCGGCGCGACGGTGGCGACCGCGATGCCGTACGGCGCGAGCGCCACGGCGAGGGACTGGCCCAGCGCGTTCAGTCCCGCCTTGCTGGCGCCGTACGCCGGCTGGTCCGGCTCGCCGCGGAAGGCGCCTCGGGACGAGACGTTGACGATCCGACCGCCGCGTTCCCGCATGTGCTGGGCAGCGCACCAGGTGACGTTTCCCGCACCGGTCAGGTTGGTCTCCAGCACCTGCCGCCAGCGCTTCTGCCACTGCTCGTAGGACGCGCCGAAGATGGGGTGCGGGTCGTCCCGGTCGCCGTACATCCCGGCGTTGTTGACCAGCACGTCCAGCCCGCCGAGCAGTTCGGCGGACCGGTCGACCATGGCCCGGACCGCGTCCGGGTCGGTGAGGTCGGCGCGGACCACCACGTGCCCGGTGCCGGGCAGTTGCGCGCGCAGTTCCTCGGCCGCGTCGCCGGAGTCGCGGTGGTGGATCGCCACCCGGTCACCACCTGTCGCGAACGCCGTCGCCACCGCCCGGCCGATTCCGCGCGAAGCACCGGTCACGAGTACCGCTCGATCCGTCATGCCGGCCATCCTGCCTCAGCAGTCTTTTCCTTACACTGCCCGGATGGGATCCGACTGCCTGTTCTGCCGCATCGTCGCCGGGGAGATTCCGGCCACCGTGGTCCGGGAGACCGACACCACGCTCGCCTTCCGTGACATCGACCCGAAGGCGCCGGTGCACGTCCTGGTCATTCCGAAGGAGCACTACGCGGACATCGCCACGCTCGCCCAGGGTGACCCGGCGTTGGCCGCGGACGTGCTGGCGACGTCGGCCGCGGTGGCCGAGGACGAGGGCCTGCTCGGCGACGGGTTCCGGTTGATGTTCAACACCGGCGCGTACGGCGGTCAGGAGGTGTTCCACGTGCACGCACATCTGCTCGGCGGCGCACCGCTCGGCCCGATGCTCGCTCGGAACCTGGCATGAGCGAACCCGGTAGTCGCGTGGACGAGCGCCTGGGCCGGCTGGTCCGGCGGGTGCAGGCCGATGCGCGGGTGCCGGCGGTGTCGGCGGCGCTGCACCGGGCCGACCGACCGCTCTGGACCTGCACCATCGGCGCGACCGGCACCGACGACCCGCTGGGGCCGGGCACCCAGTTCCGGATCGGCTCGATCACCAAGACCTTCACCGCGGTGCTCACGCTGCAGTGCCGCGACGACGGGCTGCTGGACCTGGACGACCCGATCGGCCGGCACCTGGATCTCCCCGCACACGGCGAGCTGACCGTCCGCCGGTTGCTGTCGCACACCGGTGGCCTGCAACGCGAGCCGTTCGGCGACGTCTGGGACAGCCTGCGCGCGCCGGACGCCGAGCAGTTGCTGGCTGAGCTGGACCGGGCCGAGCGGGTGCTGCCGACGGGCCGCCGGTTCCACTACTCCAACCTGGGCATGGCCGTGCTCGGGCAACTCGTCGCCCGGCTGCGCGGCGAGAGCTGGGCGCAGTCGCTCACCGAGCGGGTCCTGACGCCGCTGGGGCTGACCGACACCACGGTGACCCCTCGGCCGACGGCGGCCACCGGATTCCTGGTCGACGCGTACTCCGACGAGGCACACCCGGAGCCGCCGACCGATTTCGGCGCGGTCGGTCCGGCCGCCCAGCTCTGGAGCACCGCGACCGACATGGCCCGCTGGGCGGCGTTCCTCGCCGACCCGGCCGCGCTGGACCCGGCCGGCGCGGTCCTCGCTCCCGCCACGCTGGACGAGATGCGCTGGCCGGTGACCACCACCGACGAGACGCTCTGGGGCGCGGGCTTCGGTCTCGGGCTGATCCTGGTCCCACAGGGGGATCGGGTGGTGCACGTGGGGCACGACGGGGCGATGCCCGGTTTCCTCGCCGGAGCGTACGGCCGGCGAGGAGGCGACGGCACGGCCGGCGCGATGGGTGCCGCGGTGCTCGGCTCGTCCGGCACGGCGGCCGAGGTGTTCGATCTGCCGCACCGGCTGCTCGCGGCGGCGGTCGAGCACGACCCGGCCGAGATCGAGCCGTGGCGGCCCGGCGCACCCGCCCCGGCGGCCCTGCGGGGAGTGCTCGGACGCTGGTGGGGCGAGGGCTTCGAGTACGTCTTCTCCTGGCACGACGGCGCCCTGCGGGCGCGGGGGGTCGGCGACCCCGCCGGACGCCCACCGGCGATCTTCACCCCACTGCCGGACCAGCCGGACGTGTTCCGCACGGTCTCCGGTCGGGAGGTCGGTGAGCTGCTGCGGCTGACCCGGGACGAGACCGGCGCGGTGGTCCGGATGCACTGGGCGACGTACCGGTTCACCCGTCACCAGGAGACCTTCGACCGGTACGACTTCCGGGCCGGGAGTTGATCGCGGCCAGCGGAAATGGGCGCGATGCGCCCTGCGTTGACCCGATACGATGGGTGGAACGTCCGCACGCCGTGCCAGCAGAGCCGGCTTCGAGATCGAGAGCAGGTGGCGCAGGGCCCTTCGGCCCGACCTATGACCGGCACCCCACCTCCCGGCCCGCCCCGGGTGCAGACCAGGATCACCGTGCCCGACCCGAAGATCATGGTCAATCTGCTCGGCGCAGGCGACGAGATCCTCCGACTCGTCGAACGCTCGGTCAACAGTGACGTGCACGTACGCGGCAACGAGATCACCATCACCGGTGAGCCCGCGGACAACGCCCTCGCCGAGCGGGTCTTCAGTGAGCTGCTCGAACTCATCGAGAAAGGCGAGACCCTGACCACTGACGCCGTCCGGCGTACCGTCGGCATGCTCGAGCAGGGCAGTGCCGAGCGGCCCGCCGAGGTTCTGACGCTCAACATCCTCTCCCATCGCGGGCGCACCATCCGCCCCAAGACGCTTGGGCAGAAGCGGTACGTCGACGCGATCGACTCCAACACCATCGTCTTCGGCATCGGCCCGGCCGGCACCGGAAAGACCTACCTGGCCATGGCGAAGGCCGTCCAGGCGTTGCAGGCCAAGCAGGTCAACCGGATCATCCTGACCCGGCCGGCGGTGGAGGCGGGCGAGCGCCTGGGCTTCCTGCCCGGCACGCTCAACGAGAAGATCGACCCGTACCTGCGCCCGCTCTACGACGCGCTGCACGAGATGCTCGACCCGGAGACGATCCCGAAGCTGATGGCCCAGGGGACGATCGAGGTCGCGCCACTCGCGTACATGCGCGGTAGGACCCTCAGCGACGCGTTCATCATCCTGGACGAGGCACAGAACACGACGCCCGAGCAGATGAAGATGTTCCTCACCCGGCTCGGCTTCAACTCCAAGATCGTCGTGACCGGTGACATCACCCAGGTGGACCTTCCCGGCGGGACCAGCAGCGGCCTGCGGGTCGTTCGGGAGATCCTGGAAAACGTCGACGACGTGCACTTCGCCCAGTTGTCCAGCTCCGACGTGGTCCGTCACCGGCTGGTCGGGGAGATCGTCGACGCGTACGCCCGCTGGGACGCCGAGCGGGAGAATCAGCAGGCGCAGGGCGTTCACGCCGTGCCGGGGCGACCCGCCCAGGGCGGCCGTGCCGGCCGTCGCCGCTAAAGCAGAGGAAAGCAGTTGTCCATCGAGATCGCCAACGAGTCCGGTGTCGAGGTCGACACCGACGCCGTGCTCGCCGTCGCCCGGCACGCCCTCGACGAGATGGGGGTCAACCCCCTCGCCGAGCTGTCCGTGCTGCTGGTCGACATCGACTACATGACCGAGCTGAACCACCGCTGGATGGGTGGCGACGGCCCGACCGACGTGCTCGCCTTCCCCATGGACGAGGGCAGCGTCGATCACGGCCCGGGTGAGTCCGCGCCCGCCGGCGGCGAGCCCGCCCTGCTCGGCGACATCGTGCTCTGCCCGGAGGTCGCGGCCAAGCAGGCGGCGACCGCCGGGCACGCACCGGCCGACGAGCTGCACCTGCTCACCGTGCACGGGGTGCTGCACCTGCTCGGCTACGACCACGCCGAGCCGGAGGAGGAGCGGGAGATGTTCGCTCTCCAGGCTCGCCTGCTCACGAGCTGGCGGTCGACCCGCACCCAGTGATGTCCACTCCTCCGTTACTGGCGGCCGGCGCCACCGCCGGCCTTCCCGACCTGCAGCTGATCGTCTTCGCGGCCGGCTTGGTGGTGTTGGCCGGTCTGATCGCGATGACCGAGGCGGCGCTCGCCGCGGTCTCGCCAGCCCGGGCTGCCGAGCTGGCCCGCGACGGCGTGCGGGGCGCGCGCACCCTCCAGGTCGTCGCCGGCGACGTCGTCCGGCACCTCAATCTGCTCCTGCTGTTGCGGCTGCTCGCCGAGCTGACCGCCACCACACTGGTGGCGCTGGTCGCGGTGGACAGCTTCGGCGCCGGCTGGCGGGCCGCTCTGGTGACCGCCGGCGCGATGACCGTGGTCAGCTTCGTGGTGGTCGGCGTCGCTCCGCGCACCATCGGCCGGCAGCACGCGTACGCCGTGGGTCGAGCGGTGGCGCCATTGGTCCGCTGGCTGGGCCGGGCGCTCAACCCGCTCGCGTCGCTGCTGATCCTGATCGGCAACGCGGTGACCCCGGGGCGCGGCTTCCGGGAGGGGCCCTTCGCCAGCCAGGTCGAGTTGCGTGAGCTGGTCGACCTGGCCGAGCAGCGCGGTGTGGTCGAGCACGGCGAGCGTCAGATGATCCACTCGGTCTTCGCGCTCGGTGACACCATCGCCCGCGAGGTGATGGTGCCGCGTACCGAGATGGTGTGGATCGAGGAAGGCAAGACGCTCGCGCAGGCGTTGGTGCTCTTCCTGCGTTCCGGTTTCTCCCGCATCCCGGTGATCGGCGAGAGCGTCGACGACGTGCTCGGTGTGCTCTACCTCAAGGATCTGATCCGGCGCTCCCGCGGCGGAGACCCGGAGGCCGAGCAGTTGCCGGTGGCCGAGCTGATGCGTCCGGCGACCTTCGTACCGGAGTCCAAGCCGGTCGACGACCTGCTGTCGGAGATGCAGGCGGCCCGCAACCACCTGGTCATCGTGGTCGACGAATACGGCGGCACCGGCGGTCTGGTCACCATCGAGGACATCCTGGAGGAAATCGTCGGTGAGATCACCGACGAGTACGATGTCGAACGCCCGCCCGTCGAACGTCTGGCGGACTCCTCGGTGCGGGTGACCGCCCGCCTGCCGGTGGAGACTCTGGGCGAGATGTTCGACACCGATCTGCCCACGGACGAGGTGGAGACGGTCGGTGGCCTGCTGGCCCAGTCGCTGGGACGCGTGCCGATCCCCGGCGCGGAGGTCGAGGTCGCCGGTCTCCGGCTGGTCGCCGAGGGCACCACCGGCCGACGCAACCGGATCGACACCGTCCTGGTCAGCCGGGTGGAGTCGGGCCAGGAGCAGGACACTGCGGGGCGCGGCGAGCACGCCGGCCCCGGGCACGACACGAACAACTATCGAGACGACGAGAGGCAATCCGCCGATGCCTGACACACCCGCCGCGCCTGCCGCCCGGCCCGCCCCCACCGCGTCGGCCGCGCTGAGCGCCGAGGACGGCAAACTCGTCGTCCTGGCCCGGGGAGCACGCGGACGGGTCGGCGCCGTAGAGGGCGCCGCGGTCCGGGATCAGGACGGCCGGACGTACGCCGCGGCCAGTGTCGCGCTGCCCTCGCTGACCCTCACCGCGTTGCAGTTGGCGGTCGCGTCGGCCGTGGCGGCCGGGGCGAGCCGGCTGGAGGCCGCGGCGGTGGTGACCGAGGCTTCGACCCTGGACGGCGCCGGGCATGCGGCGGTACGGGACCTCGCGGTGGACGCGCCGATCCACGTGGCCGCCCCGGACGGCACGATCCTCGGCACGGTGACTCAGTGAGCCCCGTGCAGGACCCGCAGGCACGGCCGTACCGGGCCGGTTTCGGTTGCTTCGTCGGCCGGCCCAACGCGGGCAAGTCGACGCTGACCAACGCCATCGTCGGCACCAAGATCGCGATCACCTCGAACAAGCCGCAGACCACCCGGCACGTCATCCGGGCCGTGCTGCACCGTCCGGAATCGCAGCTGGTCCTGGTCGACACGCCAGGTCTGCACCGTCCCCGTACCCTGCTCGGCGAGCGCCTCAATGATCTGGTCCGGTCGACCTGGACGGAGGTCGACGTGATCGGCCTCTGCATCCCGGCCGACGAGCCGGTCGGGCGCGGCGACCGGTTCATCAGCGGTGAGCTGGCCGAGCTGAAGGCGACCGTGCTGGCGGTGGTCACCAAGACCGACCTGGTGGACAAGCGTCGCCTGGCGGAGCAGTTGCTCGCGGTCAGCGAGATGGGGGAGTTCGCCGAGATCGTGCCGGTGAGCGCGGTCTCCGGGCACCAGGTGGACACGCTCGTCGATGTGATGACCAAATACCTGCCGCCGTCGCCGCAGCTCTACCCGGACGACATGCTGACCGACGATCCCGAGCAGGTGCTGGTCGCGGAGCTGATCCGGGAAGCCGCCCTGGAGGGGGTCCGCGACGAGCTGCCGCACTCCATCGCCGTGGTGGTGGAGGAGATGATCCCTGAGGGTCAGGTCATGAAGATCTACGCCGACCTGTACGTGGAGCGGCCCAGCCAGAAGGCCATCGTGCTCGGTCACAAGGCGAGCCGCCTCAAGGAGGTCGGCACCAACGCCCGCCGGCAGATCGAGGAGTTGCTGGGCGGCCGGGTCTATCTCGACCTGCACGTGCGGGTCGCGAAGGACTGGCAGCGCGACCCGAAGCAGTTGCGCAAGCTGGGCTTCTGACCTACCCCGCCGAGGCGGGTGCCCGGCCGGCGACATGATCGTCTTCGGTCGGGCAGATGGGGAAGTTCACGTTTGGGTGGGGGTCGCGGCCGTTTGGTGTGGGAGCCGCGCAGGGTAGGGGAGGTATGCCCCGCGTCCCCGACCGAGATGCAGGCTGATGCGCAACAGGTATCTCGATCTGCTCCGTTTCCTGGCCATCGTCCGAGTGATCGTCTACCACGTCACCGGGTACGCGACCCTCACCCTCGTCTTCCCCGCCATGTCGGTGATGTTCGCGCTGGCCGGTTCGCTGATGGCCGCGTCGCTGACCCGCTCCGGGCCGGCGGCGGTCGGGCGTCGACTGCGCCGACTGCTGCCGTCGCTCTGGGTGCTCGCCGTGGTCTTCGTACCGGCCATGCTGCTCAGCGGGATGGCGCTGACACCCCGAGTTCTGCTGTGGCTGTTTCCGATCGCCGACCCGCCCGCCAACAACTGGGGTGCCCTGGCGCTGAGCATCATCTGGTACCTGCGCGACTACCTGTGGTTCGTGCTCGCCTCACCTGTCGCGTTCTGGCTGTTCCGGCGTGCCCCTCTGCTCACCCTGCTGGCGCCGTACCTCCTGCTGGTGGCGATCGAGGCGGGGATCTACCCGGCGGCGCCGCCGGTGCTGCGTGAGTTCGGGCTCTATTTCGGAGCGTGGATGCTCGGCTTCGCCCATCACGCCGGGATGCTGCGCCGGCTCTCCGGCTGGTTGCTCTACCCGCTGGCACTCGCACTCGCGGTCGGCGGCGGCGCCTGGATCGTCGGGCATCCCGGTCCCCGCGGGTACGACCTGAACGACAACCACCTGGGCAACGCCCTCTGGTCGGCCGCGTTCATCCTGATCGTGTTGGGTCGGGCACCGTCCGGGGTGGGCTGGCTGGGTCGCAGCCGACTGTTCGACCGGGCGGTGACCGTGGTCAACCGACGGGCGCTCACCATCTACCTCTGGCACATGCCGTTCGTGGTGGCGCTCACCCCGCTGGTCAGCGTGGTGGGTTGGTCCCCTCGGCAGCCGGTGGGGTTGGCCATTCGGGTGCTGCTGGTCTTCGCGCTGGTCGGGCTGGTCACCTTGGCCATCGGCTGGGTCGAGGACGTCGCCGCCCGTCGCCGCCCGGAGCTGATCCCCGGCGGCCCGGTCCCGTCCGCCGGGGCGGCGGAGGCGACCGGCGAACGAACGGTGGTACCGGCGCAGCGGGTGGCCGGGGAATCCGCCAGCGTCGAGATCAACGCTGGCGGATCGTGAGGTTGCCGCTGCTGGCCGAACCGTCGAGGACCAGGGACGCCGCCGGGTTGTCGGCGACGGTGACGGTCTTGTCGCCGGAGTCGGCGTTGGACCGGACCCGGTAGCTGCCCTCCGGCACCAGCAGCGTGACGTCACCGCTGGACGCGTGGACCCGGGCCGAGGCGGGCTTGTCCAGCTCGACGTTGACGTTGCCGGAGGTGGCCTCCGCGTCGACCGTGCCGCTCAGCCGGCGTGCGCTGATGTCTCCGGACGAGGCGCGCAGCCGTACCGCGGCGGCGGCCTCGCTCACCTCGATGTTGCCGGACTGGGTCTCCACCCCGAGCGCGCCAGACGCACCGGAGACCCGCACGTCGCCCGAGCTCAGCCGCACGTCCACCGCGCCGACCCGGCTCAGCTCGATGTTGCCGGAGCTGGTCTCGCCCTGCACCGTCACGCCCTCCGGCACCGTCACCTCGTAGGAGATGCTGCACCGCGAGCCGCAGTCGGTGTCCAGCACCAGCTCGCTGCCTTTGATCTCGTACCGGGCGTTGTCGGGTTCACCGCCCTGGTAGCGCACCACCCGCTTGATCCGCACCTGGGACGCCGGGCCGGTGCCGCGGACCACCACGTCGCCCGCACCACCCGACAGTCGGATCGTGGTGACCTGGACTTCCTCGGTGTTGTCGTAGTCGAGCCGGCGGAACGACAGGTTGTCGCACCCGGCGAGCACGATGAGGGTGGTGGCGAGCCCCAGCGCGACGGGAGTGACGACGCGACGGCGGCGGGGGGTGGTGGTCCGGTGCAGTGCCATGGCCAGCACGCTACGGCCGAGCGAGAGCCCGGCGCATCGGGGTTCAGCCGCGCGTCCACCCCGAACCAACCCTGATTTCACACCCCGAGGGAGAATGGCCCGATGGCCGGGTATCGCCGACAGCTCTACCGCGACGACGCGGTGGTGCTGCGTGTGCAGAAACTCGGCGAGTCTGACCGGATCATCACCCTGCTCACCCGCCGGCACGGCCGGCTGCGCGCGGTGGCCCGGGGCATCCGCCGCACCACCAGCAAGTTCGGTGCCCGGTTGGAGCCGTTCGGCCACGTCGACCTCCAGCTCGCCGGTGACCCGAAGGGCAACCACGGCAGCTCACTGCACACCGTCAGCCAGGTCGAGGGCATCGAGCTGTACGGCAAGCGGTTCCTGGGGGATTACCCCCGCTACACGGCGGCCAGTGCGATCGCCGAGACGGCGGAGCGGCTGACCCCGGTCGAGCGGGAGCCGTCGCTGCGGCTGTTCCAGCTCACCGTGGGCGCGCTGAAGGCGCTGTCCCGGGGCGAGCATGACACCACCCTGGTGCTCGACGCGTACCTGCTGCGCGGGATGTCCCTCGCCGGCTGGGCGCCGGCGCTGATCGCCTGCGCGGTGTGCGGCACCCCCGGGCGGCACCGGGCGTTCTCCGTGCCGGCCGGTGGCGCGGTCTGCCCGGATTGTCGGCCACCCGGGGCGGCTCACCCCGCGCCGGCCACCATCGATCTGATGTCCGCGCTGACCACCGGCGACTGGGTGGTCGCCGACGCCACCGACTCCGGCGTACGCCGGGAGTGCAGTGGGCTGGTCGCGGCTCACCTGCAGTGGCACCTGGAGCGCGCGCTACGCTCGCTGCCGCTGGTCGACCGGGGTCCCTCGGCGGCCGGCACGGTCCCGCCACCGGAAGGCACCGGGGCCGTGGTGCTCCGGCCACGTGGCGACATCGAGGCCGGGGCGGACAGCGCGAGCAAGGAGTGACCGAGTGATCCGATCGAAGAAGGCCGGCCGGCGCGAGCCGACGCCGCCGACACCGCATCCGTCCGGCGCCCGGCCGCCGGCGCTGCCCACCGAGGCGGTGCCGAAGCACGTGGCGGTGGTGATGGACGGCAACGGTCGCTGGGCCAAGGAGCGCGGGCTGGCCCGCACCAAGGGTCACGAGGCGGGGGAGCACAGCCTTTTCGACACCATCGAGGGTGCGATCGAGATGGGCATCCCGTACCTGTCGGCGTACGCCTTCTCCACGGAGAACTGGCGGCGCTCGCCCGACGAGGTCCGGTTCCTGATGGGGTTCAACCGGGACGTGATCCGTCGCCGCCGCGACCAGCTGGTCGACCTCGGCGTCCGGGTGGTCTGGTCGGGTCGGTCCGGGCGGTTGTGGAAGAGCGTCATCTCCGAGCTGCAGACCGCCGAGGAGATGTCCCGCGACAACTCGACGTTGACCCTGCAGTTCTGCGTCAACTACGGCGGGCAGGCCGAGATCGGTGACGCCGCCGCCGCGATCGCCCGTGACGTGGCGGCCGGGCGGCTGGATCCGGCGAAGGTCAACGAAAAGACCGTGGCGAAATACCTCTACCACCCGGAGATCCCGGAGGTGGACCTGTTCCTGCGCCCCTCCGGGGAGGAGCGGATCTCCAACTTCCTGCTCTGGCAGGCCGCGTACTCCGAGCTGGTCTTCCTGGACACGCTCTGGCCCGACTTCGATCGCCGCCACCTCTGGTATGCGTGCGAGTTGTACGCGCAGCGGGACCGGCGCTTCGGCGGGGCGCTGCCCAACCCGGTCGCCCCGGTCATCTGAGGCGGCGCGCTTACCCTCACGTCACTCTGGGTATCACCTCTGTCAGAAGCCACTGACGGAGGTGAACCCACATGATCCAGAAGCGCATTGCCCAGTGGGCGGTGATGGCGGTCGCGGTGCCACTGGCGGCTGCCGGTGCCCGCCGGCTCAGCCACACCCTGGAGGCCCGGCGTGGTCCCTCCGGGGCGACCCGGTTGCTGACCAGGGGTGCGGACCTGATCCGCCCGCAGAAGGCCAAGCGCCGCAGGTTCTTCTAACCCCCAGACCCCACCCTCCCGGCGCCGCCCGCACCCCGTGCAGGCGGCGCCGCCCCATCCCCACCCACCCGGCCCCCGCCCTGCCCCGCCCTGCCCCCCGCCCTGCCCCTCGCGGTCGATCATGGAGTTGTGGTGGACGGTTCAGGCGCTTTCACGACTTCTGTCCACCACCACAGCTCCATGATCGACGCGGCAAGGGTGGGGCGCGGTGGGGGTGGGCTGGGTTTGTGGTGCGGTTGTTCCGGGGTCTTGTGGGATGGGGGCGGGTAGGGTCCGGAGGTGGTGGGACGACGGCGATGGAGGTGGATGTGCGGGACCTTCGGTACAAGATGATCATGGCGTTGAACGCGGCTGACCTTGGTGATCCGATCTGTGAGCAGGTGGCCGACATCTGTGCCGAGATCGCCGAACAGCACTGCGCCGAATTCGGTCACACACCGCAGCTGCGTACCGGCGAGATCGCCGAGCTGGCCACCGGCGACCCGGCCCTGACCTGGGCGCCGACGACCCCCGACGCCGTGCAGCGTGCCTGGTGACCGCGACGGCCCCCGCCCCCGCGGTCGACGTACGCCGTGGTGAGGATCGCTTCGCCACCCGGATCTCCTGGCTCGACTCCAAGCACTCGTTCTCGTTCTCCCGGCACTACGACCCGGCCAACACACACCACGGTCTGCTGCTGGTGAACAACGACGACGTGGTGCACCCGGGGGCTGGCTTCGAGACCCACCCGCACCAGGACATGGAGATCATCACCTGGGTGCTGCGCGGCTCCCTGGTGCACCAGGACTCCACCGGGCACTCCGGGGTGATCTACCCGGGCCTGGCCCAGCGGATGAGCGCCGGCACCGGCATCCTGCACTCCGAGAAGAACGACGCCTGGCGACTCAACAACCAGGAGCCGCACACCGACCCGGTCCACTTCGTCCAGATGTGGGTGCTCCCCGACGAACAGGGTGTCGACCCCGGCTACGAGCAGCTGGAAATCGAGGACGAACTGCTCCGCGGCGGCCTGGTGCCGGTCGCATCCGGGATGGACCGCTATGACGGCGCGTCGGCGATCCGGATCCGCAACCGGTACGCGACTCTGCACGCCGCTCGGCTCGCCCCCGGCGACGAGGTCACCATCCCCGACGCGCCCTTCGTGCACCTGTATGTGCCCAACGGCACGGTGACCCTGGAGGGCAGCGGCCCGCTCGGCACCGGCGACGCGGCCCGGCTCACCATGACCGGCGGCCGGCGGGTCACCGCCGACGAGCCAGCCGAGATCCTCGTCTGGGAGATGCACGCCACCGTCGCCTGACCGCCAGAAGGCGCGCACCGCCGCCATGATCTCGCCCGAACATGGATGTAGTGGCCTCCCCATCGGGGGAGACCACTACATCCAGGATCGAGCACGATCACGGCAGCGCGGGGCGTGCCGCGCCGGCTACGCGGGAGACTCGGTGCGGTCGCCGGCCCAGGTGGTGTGGAACGAGCCCTCGCGGTCCACCCGCTGGTAGGTGTGCGCACCGAAGTTGTCCCGCAGACCCTGGATCAGCGCGGCGGGCAGCCGCTCGGCGCGCAGCGCGTCGAAGTACGCCAGCGACGACGAGAACGCGGGCGTCGGCACACCGGCCCGGGTCGCGTCGGCGACCACCCGCCGCCAGCTCGGCACGCCAGCGCCGACCGCCTCGGCGAAGTACGGCGCCACCAGCAGCGTCGGCAGGTCGGGCTGCTCGTCGTACGCCTCGCGGATCCGGTTCAGGAAGCGCGCCCGGATGATGCAGCCGCCCCGCCAGATCGTCGCCGTGCCGCCGAGGTCGATGTTCCAGTCGTACTCCTGGCTCCCGGCGCGGATGTGGTCGAAGCCCTGCGCGTACGCGACGATCTTGGAGGCGAGTAGCGCGCGGCGAACGTCCTCGATGAAGGCGTTCCGGTCCGCGACCTGCCACTTCTCACCCGCGTCCGGGAACGCCCGCCGCGCGGCCTCCCGCTGGTCGACGTGTCCGGAGAGCGAGCGGGCGAAGGTCGCCTCGGCGATCCCGGTGATCGGAATGCCCAGGTCCAGTGCGCTCTGCACGGTCCACCGGCCGGTGCCCTTCTGCTCGGCCCGGTCCTGCACGATGTCGACGAACGCGCGGCCCGTCGCCGCGTCGGTGTGCGCGAGCACGTCGGCCGTGATCTCGATGAGGAACGACTCCAACTCGCCGCTGTTCCAGTCGCGGAAGATCTCCGCGATCTCCGCCGGCTCCGCGCCCAGACCGGCCCGAAGCAGGTCGTACGCCTCGGCGATGAGCTGCATGTCGGCGTACTCAATGCCGTTGTGCACCATCTTGACGAAGTGCCCGGCGCCGTCCGGCCCGATGTGCCTGCAGCAGGACACACCGTCCACCTGGGCGGCGATCTTCTCGAACATCGGCCCGAGCTTGGCGTACGACTCGGTGGAGCCGCCGGGCATGATGCTCGGCCCGAGCAGCGCGCCCTCCTCACCGCCGGAGACACCGGTGCCGCTGAAGTGCAGCCCCTGCGCGCGTAGCGACTCCTCCCGGCGGCGGGTGTCGGCGAAGTGCGCGTTGCCGCAGTCGACGATGATGTCGCCCTCCTCCAGCAGCGGCACCAACTCGTCGATCACCGCGTCGGTGGGGGCGCCCGCCTTGACCATCACGATCACCGCGCGGGGCCGTTCCAGCGACGCCACGAACTCGGCCATCGTCTCGCCGGGCACGAACGTGCCCTCGTCGCCATGCTCGGCGATGAGGCTGCGAGTGCGCGCAGGCGTTCGGTTGTGCACCGCCACCGTGAAGCCGTTACGGGCCAGGTTGCGGGCCAGGTTTCGGCCCATCACCGCCAACCCGGTCACACCGATCTGCGCCGTCGCCTGCTCAGCCATCCGTGCCGCCACCTCTCGCCGTCGTGCTGCTGTGCTGCCGTGCTGCGACCGTATCGCGGTGCGCGGCGGTACGGGCGTGTCGTCGACGCTCGGTCACCGGCCGGTGGCGCTCAGCCCTGGGCCAGTCGATCCTCCACGTGCGCCACCTTCGCGGTGAGCGCGTCGGTCACTCCGGGTCGGATGTCGGCCTTGAGCACCACGCTCACCCGGGGCGCCTGCGCGGCCACCACGTCGACCGCCTGCTTGACGACCGCCATCACCTCGTCCCACTCGCCCTCGATGGTGGTGAACATGGCGTCGGTGCGGTTGGGCAGGCCGGAGTCGCGGACCACCCGCACCGCGTCGGCGACCAGGTCACCGACGGACTCACCGACACCGAGCGGGGTTATCGAGAACGCGATCAGCATGCCGCTGATGGTGCCAGGAAAAATCGGCTGCGCCGACGTACGGCGAGCCGATAGTGTGCGGGCATGCGCAACTGACGCCCCTTCTCCGAGCCGGCCCGCCGCCCCGCGTCGCGGTCCGTGCGCTCCCGGGCGTCCCGCATCCCAGCCGCGTTCAGCGGTGCTGGCCGTGCCCGACTCCGGTGAGCAGTTCTCTCGCGTTCGACCGTCGCGCCGCGACGGTCACCAGCCGATCCGACCGACCGCCGGCAGCGCGGGACCGGCCGTGACGGTCGGCACCGAAGGAGGCCCGGATGCCCGCCAGGCGCAACCCGAAAAAGTCCCGTAAGACCCCGCTCGGCACCGCCCCGGCGACCGAGCGCGGCCCGCTCCCCGACCTGACGGTGCGGCCGGCTCTACCGGCTCTGCCGGTCGAGTCGATCCTGCCGCTCGACGTGCCGACGAGCGACGTGCCAGTGGTGGTCGACGTGCCCTCGGTGGGCGACGCGTTGGTCGTACCCCCGGTGGTCAACGTACCGACAACGCTGGACGTGTCCGCGGTGGTCGACCCGTCGTCGACCGCCGGACGGCCGGCGGCACCGAAGGCCGGACCGCCGCAGGCCGGCGGAGGCCGCTCCGGCGGCGGCAAGAGCCAGCGAGCGGGTCAACCGCGCCGCTACGCCTTCCGCCGCAGCTGAGCCACCCAACCCGACCCCGCCCGGCCCTCGCCCTGCCCGCCCCACCGATCTTGCAGCGCCGGTGTCCGATGTTCGGACCTGGGCATGATCGACTCCATGTCGCCGATGTGGCGGCATCCCGCCTCGCGGATACCGCAAGGTCGGCGACATGGAGTGGATCACCTCCGGACGCCCACCGCGCGGGGCCGGGTGGCGGCGGGGCCGGGCGCTTAGCCGATCAGAGGGCGGAAGGTGCCTAGGAGAACGCTTGTCGTCAGGGCGGCGCCGGCCAGTACGACCGCCCCGGTGATGAGGAGGGTGTCGGCGCGGGTGAAGCGTTGGCGGCGGGCGACGGTTCGGGGCGTACCGGCGTCGAAGCCGCGCGCGTCCATCGCGACGGCGAGGCGGGTGCCCCGGCGGATCGCCCCGACGAGCAGCGCGAACGCGGTGGAGGCGAACAGTCGCAGCTTCGCCACCGGGTTGCGTCCCGCGTCGACGCCCCGCGCGCGTCGGGCCATGCTGATCATCTGCCACTCCTGACCGAGCAGCGGCACCAGTCGGAACGCGGCCAACGCGCCGATGGCGAATCGGGCCGGTGCCTTCGCGTTCTGGATCAGCGCGTCGGCCAGGTCGGTGGGGTCGGTGGTCGCAAAGACGATCACACCGGGCAGGGCCACCGCGAAGACCCGCAGCACCAGGCCGAGCGCGGTGAGCAGCACGCCGGTGCTCACCAGCACCGGTCCGACGTCCAGGAGTACCCGGCCGGACCGGTCGGCCGCGAAGAGCACCAGGGTGACCAGGATGCCGGCCGCGCTGAGCAGCAGTGGCAGGGCCCGCCGGGCCAGTACCCGGTAGCCGATGCCGAACAGGGGCAGCACGGCGAGTTCGATCGCGATGGCGATCGCCGGCGCCACCGGGTCCAGAGTGGCCAGCAGGGTGAACGAGAAGACCAGCGCGGCGGCCACCTTCGCCACCGGGTTGCGGCGGGCCAACGGCGCGCCGGGCGCCGCGACCGGCTCAATGTTGATCATCGGTCGCCGTCGCCAGCTCGGTGGAGGGTGACGGTGCGGTCGGCGAGCGCGGCGACGAAGTCCGCGTCGTGGGTGACCGCGACCACGCCGTGCCCGGCGTCGCGCAGGTCGGCGAAGAGGTCGACCAGTTCCTGCCACGTCCGCCGGTCCTGGCCGAAGGTGGGTTCGTCGCAGATCAGCAGGCGGGGCGCGGTGGCCAGGGCGGTCGCCACGCTCAGCCGCCGCGCCTCCCCACCGGAGAGGGTGTACGGGTTGGCGGCGGCGAGCCGAGCCAGGCGCAGCCGTTCCAGCAGCCCGGCCACGGTCTCCTTGACGGCCGCCTCGGGCTGACCGGTCCGGCGCGGGCCCAGCGCCAGCTCGTCGAAGACGGTGCTGGTGACGAACTGGTGCTCCGGATCCTGGAAGACCGACCCGATCCGCCGGGCCAGCGCGGGGGCCCGCCAGCGGTGCGGGGGAGTGCGGTGGTCCGCGCCGGCCAGCTCGGCGGATGCGGTGACCCGCCCGGTGCCCGGCCGGAGCAACCCGCCGAGCAGCAACGCCAGGGTGGACTTGCCGGCGCCGTTGGGTCCGCGTACGGCGAGTGCCTCGCCGGCGCGTACCGCCAGGTCGGTGGAGCCCAGCCGGGGCGGCAGGCCGAGCCGGTCGGCGGTGAGCAGGAGGTCCCCGGGCGCGGCGGTTGCCGGCCGGGGCGTGATGGGGTGACCGGGCACCCACACCCCCTCGGCGGCCAGGGCGGCACCGTGCGCGGCGAAGACCGCCTCGGGGGTGCCGTCCGCGCGGACCCCGCCGCCGGGTTCCAGGACGACCACCCGGTCGACCAGCGGTAGTGCCTCGGCGACCCGGTGCTCGACCAGGATCAGCGTGGTGTCGGCGTCCAGCGCGCCGGCCACCGCCTGTCGGACCAGGTCGGCCCCGGCCGGATCGAGGTTGGCGGTTGGTTCGTCGAGCAGCAGCAACTCGGGGCGCAGGGCCAGCGCGCTGGCCAGGGCGAGGCGTTGCTGTTCGCCGCCGGAGAGCGCGGCGGTGTTGCGGTCGCGGGGGTACGGGAAGCCGACCCGGTGCAGCGCCTCGTCCACGCGGGGCCAGATCTCGTCGGTCGGTACCCCGCGGTTCTCCAGCCCGAACGCGACGTCGTCGCCGCAGCGCGCCATCACCAGTTGGGTCTCCGGGTCCTGGAAGACGATGCCGACCCGTTCCCGTCCCTTGCGCGGGTCGAGCCCGTCGATCTCGACGACGCCCTCCTGCTCGCCGGAGTCCTCGGGCAGCAGCCCGGCCAGGGCGCTGAGCAGGGTGCTCTTGCCGGCCCCGGAAGGCCCGAGCAGCAGGACCCGCTCCCCAGCCTCGACCCGCAGGTCAACGCCCCGCACAGCCCAGGCGCGCCGCCCAGCGTGCCGCCACCCGAACCCCCGCAGCGAAACCTCGCCCACCAAACCCACCCCCTCCCGGCCCCCGCACCCCCGCCGCCCCGCGCCCCGCGTCCCGCGTCTCACCTGTTGATCAAGAGGTTCGCGTCAGAAAATCGCGGTTCGTTGACGCAAACCTCTTGATCAACGCAGTCGACAGCGGTGGTCAGATGAGCGCGCGGTCCTGGGCTACCGGGAAGCGGTCCAGGACTCCCGTGTTGGCCAGGGCCCTGGTCAGCAGCCAGCCGCCGGCGCCGGCGATCACGGTGGCGCTGACGATGGTGAGCAGCGCGTACGGGATGCGGTAGTCGGCCAGCGCGTAGTCGACGTTCCAGACGAAGAAGTCGAAGAGCGCGGCGCTGAGGCCGGTCAGCGCGCCGGCCAGCATCGCGGTCGGCAGGCGGAACGACCGGTACCGGAAGGCGGCGAACGCCAACTCGGCGCCGATGCCCTGCACGATGCCCTGCGGGATGACCGTGCCGGCCCACTGGCTGCCCAGCAGCGCGGACAGGACGGCGGCCACCGTCTCGCAGTAGAGCGCGGCGCCGGGCTTGCGGATGACCAGACCGCCGATCACGGCCGGCATCAGCCAGACGCCGTAGAGCAGCGTCTGCGCCGGCGGGAAGAAGGCGAACGCGCCCTCGGTGGCGCTCCAGACCAGGCCCCACGCCCAGAAGATGACGCCGAAGGCGACCGCGATCACCGAGGCGACCACGATGTCGATGGTCCGCCAGCGGCTGGTGTCGGTGGTGGAATTCATGTGTTGCTCCCAGTTCTGACTGCGAACCAGGAGAAGACGCACGCCGCGCGTCCGGTGGCACCGGACGGCGGCGCGGCTGGAGGTCGACCGAACTCCCTGCGCTGGCATTACCCAGATCAGGTTCGAGGGTCTGCGGGCGTGCCCGCACTCTCAGCGCTGTGCGCTCCCCTGTCGGATGTGAAGTTGTCTCGCTGACGCTAACACCGAACAGGGCCGTCAGCCCAGCAGGGCATCCGCCTGACCTGCGGGGAGCGACCGACTCGCCGTCGGCTGGGTACGCTTCCGATCATGCGGGTCGACGCGCGAGGTTTCACGTTCGAGGTAACCGCCGGCGGACCGCCGGACGGCGTACCCGCCCTGCTGCTGCACGGTTTCCCGCAGCACAGCGGCGAATGGGACGACGTCGTGCCGACGCTGCACGCGGCCGGGCTGCGCACGTACGCGCTGGACCAGCGCGGCTACTCGCCGGACGCCCGACCCGCCCGGGTGGCCGACTACCGGATCCCCGAGCTGGTCGCCGACGTGGTGGCGGTGCTCGACGCCCTCGGGCTGGACGCTGTCCACCTGGTCGGCCACGACTGGGGAGCGATCGTGGCGTGGGCGGTCGCCGCCGGGCACCCGGATCGGGTCCGCACGCTGACCGCGGTGTCCGTGCCACATCCGGCGGCGATGGCGCAGGCCCTGGCCACCGACAGCCAGCAGAAGGCCCGCTCGTCGTACATCGCGCTGTTCCGCAAGCCGGACAAGGCCGAGAAGGTGCTGCTGGCGTGGCACGCGACCGCGTTGCGCAAGCTGCTCGGCGGGGTGGGCGACGCGCGCCGGGTGGACCGCTACGCCGACCCGATGCGCGAGCCGGGGGTGCTCACCGCCGCGCTGAACTGGTACCGGGCGATGTCCCGCGCCGACCTGGCCGGCGTCGGCCCGGTCGCGGTGCCCACCACGTACGTCTGGAGTGACCGGGACGTCGCCATCGGCCGGACCGCCGCCGAGGCGTGCGCGGCCAACGTCATCGGTGAATACCGCTTCGTGCAGCTGCCCGGGGTGAGTCACTGGATCCCGGACACGGCGCCAGGCCCGCTCGCCGAGGCGATCCTGGCCCGAGCCGGCAAGACGGCCTGAACCGTGCGGGTCAGCGAGGGAGGGCCATCGTGACGACGGACGCCAGCGGGCCGGGCACTCGGCGCTCGATCGCCGCGCAACTGCGCGTGCTGGGCGTACGCCCCGGCGCGACGCTGCTGGTGCACGCCGCGCTGCGTCCGCTGGGATTCGTCTGCGGCGGGCCGCACGCGGTGGTGCTCGCCCTGCGCGACGCGCTCGGTCCCGACGGCACGATCGTGGTGCCCACCCACACGCCGGACAACAGCGACCCCGCGGGATGGAGCAGACCGCCGGTGCCGGCGGACTGGTGGCCGCTGATCCGCGCCGAGATGCCGGGCTTCGACCCGGCGGTCACGCCGAGCCGGTTCATGGGTGTGCTCGCCGAGACGGTTCGCGGCTGGCCCGGCGCGATGCGCAGTTCGCATCCGCACGTGTCGTTCGCCGCGCTCGGGCCGGCCGCCGAGCAGGTGGTGGCCGGGCACACCCTCGGCGACATGCTCGGCGAGGGCTCGCCGCTGGCCCGGCTCTACGACCTGGACGCCGACGTGTTGCTGCTGGGCGTGGACCACTCCAAGAGCACCTCGCTGCACCTGGCCGAGTACCGCAGCCCGGGCGCACCCCGCGAGCAGGTGGGCGCCGCCGCGCGTACCGGCGACGGTGGTCGCGAATGGGTGTGGTGGCAGGACGTACGGCTCGACTCGGACGACTTCGACGCGTTGGGCAGGGACCTGGAGGCCACCGGGGCGGTTCGCACCGGACCGGTCGGCGACGGGACCGGCAGGTTGATGCGCCAGCGGGCGGCGGTCGACTTCGCGGTGCGCTGGCTGGCCCGCAATCGGACGACGGAGGACGCATGACGCTGAGTGCCGAGGACTATCTGGCCGTGGTGACCGAGACGATCGGCCAGGTGGCCGCCAGTCAGCGGGAGGCGGTGGGGCGGGCCGCCGACCTGATCGCCGAGGCTGTACGCGCCGACGGCGTGGTGCACGCGTTCGGCACCGGGCATTCGGAGGCCCTCGCGATGGAGATCGCCGGACGGGCGGGCGGTCTGGTGCCGACCAACCGGATCGCGCTGCGCGACCTGGTGCTGATTGGTGGCGAACCGGCCGAGCAGCTCGGTCCGATGTTGGAACGGGATCCGGAGGTCGCGCACCGCCTCTACGAGCTGGCCCCGGTGCGGCCCACCGACGTCTTCGTGCTGGCCTCGAACTCCGGGGTCAACGGCGCGATGGTGGAGTTCGCCATGCTGGTGAAGGAACGCGGCCACGCTCTGGTGGCGATCACCTCCGCGCAGCACTCCGGCCGGATGACCTCCCGCCACCCGTCCGGGCGCAAGTTGGGCGACCTCGCCGACGTGGTGCTCGACAACGGTGCGCCGTACGGGGACGCGACGCTGCCGCTTCCCGGCGGTGGCGCGGTCGGCGCGGTCTCTTCGATCACCGCCGCGCTGCTGGCGCAGCAGATCACCGTGGAGGTGGTGGCGCGGTTGCTGGCGGCGGGGGAGCGGCCGCCGGTCTACCTGTCGGCGAACATCCCGGACGGTGACGCCCACAACACGGCTCTGGAGGCCCGGTACGCGGGCCGGATCCGACGCGGGTCCTGACGCTGTCGCGGGCGTTCCCGGTCGCCCGGTATCGACTCGCGCGCCAGGCCGAAATGCGAACTCACGATGAACGGACGGTGTCGTGAACTTGTTTCGCGCTCGGCCGGGTGGGGCATTGGCGTTGCTGCCGGCGGGCGGGACCGCCGGCAGTAGCGTCGCACCGGAGGTAGCGCGTGTCCAAGGAGACCGAGAAGCAGCGTTGGCAGCGCAATTTCGCTGACCTGTTGCAGGAGTTACGGGTCGCACAGACCGGCGTGCAGATTCTCTTCGCCTTCCTGCTCACCCTGCCGTTCAGCAACGGATTCACCCAGACCAGCGAGTTCCAGCGGGACGTCTACATCGTCGCGCTGCTCGCCGCGGCGGCCGCCACCGCAATGATCATCTCGCCGGTGGCGTTCCACCGGGCGCTGTTCCGGCAGGGGCGCAAGCCGGAGCTGGTGCGGTTCGCCCACCGGATGGCCAGCGGTGGCCTCGCCTTCATGCTGATCGCGATGGTCAGCGCGGTGCTGCTGATCACCGACTTCGTGCTGGACCGGCCGATCGCCTTCGTGCTCAGCGCGCTGACCGGGCTCTGGTTCCTCATGTTCTGGGTTGCCCTGCCGTTCGCCCGGCGCAACTGGGGTGAGGACGACATCGACGACGAGGACGACGACCCGGACGAGATCGCCGGCCGCTGAGCGGGGCGAGCGGGCCGAAGCAGATCTTCACGCAACGCTACCCCTGGGTAACACCCGGGGGTAGCGTGGCGTTGAGGGCGCATACCAACGCAGCCGCACCAAGGTTCGAGGGGGCAGCCGTGACCACGACGCAGGACGGCCGACAAGCACCGGACGGCCCCGATTCCGACGCCACCCCCGACACCGCCGGCGCTGCGGCGCCGTTGCCCGCGGAGGCCGGGCACGTCTCGGAAAAGGAGGCGCGGCGGGTCGCCGAGGCCGCCCGCGAGTCCACCTGGGACCGGCCCAGCTTCGGCAAGGAGCTGTTCCTCGGCCGGTTCCGGCTCGACCTGATCGACCCGTGGCCGCAGTCCGACCCGGACGATGTGGCCCGCGCCGAGGAGTTCCTTGGTCGGTTCCGCGCCTTCCTCGACTCCGAGGTGGACGGCGCCGCCATCGAACGCGATGCGTCCATCCCCGACTCGGTCTTCCACGGCCTCGCCGACCTCGGTGCGTTCGGCATGAAGATCGACCGGAAGTACGGCGGGCTCGGGCTGAGCAACCTGCACTACTGCCGGGCGCTGATGCTGGCCGGTTCGGTCAGCCCGGCCATCGGCGCGCTGCTCTCTGCGCACCAGTCGATCGGGGTGCCGCAGCCGCTGAAGATGTTCGGCACCGCCGAGCAGAAGCAGAGCTTCCTGCCCCGACTCGCCGCCGGCGAGGTGTCCGCGTTCCTGCTCACCGAGCCGGACGTCGGCTCCGACCCGGCCCGGCTGGCCACCATCGCCGAGCCGACCGAGGACGGCACCGGTTACCGGCTCAACGGGGTGAAGCTCTGGGCCACCAACGGCATCGTGGCCACCCTGCTGGTGGTGATGGCCCGGGTGCCGGCCACCGAGGGGCGACGGGGTGGGATCACCGCGTTCGTGGTGGACGGCGACAGCGCGGGCATCACCGTCGAGCGGCGCAACGAGTTCGTCGGCCTGCGCGGCCTGGAAAACAGCCTCACCCGGTTCCACGACGTGTTCGTGCCCACCGAGAACGTCATCGGCGGCGAGGGCAAAGGGCTGAAGATCGCCCTGACCACGCTGAACACCGGCCGGCTCTCCCTCCCGGCGATGTGCGTGGGCGCCGGCAAGTGGTCGTTGAACGTGGCCCGGGGGTGGGCCGCCGACCGGGTCCAGTGGGGCCGGCCGGTGGGCGAGCACGAGGCGGTCGCGCAGAAGCTCTCCTTCATCGCCGCCACCACGTACGCCATGGAGACCATGCTCGACCTCTGCTGCCTGCTCGCCGACGACGACCGCAACGACATCCGGATCGAGGCGGCCCTGGTCAAGCTGTACGCCAGCGAGATGGCCTGGACGATCGCCGACGAGCTGATCCAGATCCGGGGCGGGCGCGGCTACGAGACGGCCGACTCGTTGGCCGCCCGCGGCGAACGCCCGGCCAACGTCGAGCAGGTGCTGCGCGACCTGCGGATCAACCGGATCTTCGAAGGCTCCACCGAGATCATGCATCTGCTGATCGCCCGGGAGGCGGTCGACGCCCACCTGTCGGTGGCTGGCGACATCATCGACCCCGACGCCGGGCTGGGCCGCAAGGCACGGGCCGGCGCCCGAGCGGGCGCCTTCTACGCGAAGTGGCTGCCCACTCTTGCCGTGGGTCGGGGGCAGAGCCCTTCGGCGTACGCCGAGTTCGGGCCCCTCGCCGCGCACCTGCGACAGGTGGAGCGGTCGTCGCGCAAGCTGGCCCGGTCGACGTTCTACGCGATGTCCCGCTGGCAGGGAAAGATGGAACGTAAGCAGGCGTTCCTCGGCCGTGTGGTGGACATCGGCGCCGAGTTGTTCGCGATGTCCGCGGTCTGCGTCCGTGCTTCCGCCGAACGGGACAGCCGACCGGAGAACGTCGAACTGGCCGACCTGTTCTGCCGGCAGGCGCGGGTGCGGGTGGATGCCCTGTTCACCGCCCTCTGGGACAACACCGACTCGGTCGACACCGCCGCCGCGAAGCGGATCCTCGCCGGCCGTTACGCGGGCCTGGAGGAGGGCGTGATCACTCCGTCCGACGAGTTGCCCTGGGTGGCCGGCTGGTCGCCCGGCCCGTCCACCGCCGAGGACGTCCGCCGCCGCATCCCGCCCAAGCCCTGATCCGTCCCTGCCGCCAACCGCACGCCAGGTGTCAGCGGGCGACAGCCCAGGCCAGCACCGCCGCCAGGATCAGGCCGTTGAGCCCGGCCAGAGCCAGGTACGCCGCGGGCGGGATCTTCTTGCCCCGGCGCACGAAGGAGACCAGGACGGCGGCGTAGCCGAGCAGCAGGACGGCGATGACGATCAGGAAGTAGAACACCCGAAGACCTTAGCGGCCCCGACCGCGTACGCCGAGTTGACGCAGCTCCAGCGTGGCCAGCGCGTCGATGGTCTCGTCGTCGCCGCGCCGCCACGCCTCGGCGACGTCTGGCGCGATCCGGTTCAGTCGACCCAGTGGCTGACTGACCAGCGCGCGCAGGGCGAGCAGGTCCCGGCCGGCCGGGACGGCAGCCAGCTTCGCCGCTGACCCCGCTCGGCGCATCCACCGGAGCCGCAGTGGCAGCCAACCGAAGAGCACCAGACCCAACGGAAAGATCAGCACCGCGATGGTGAGGGCGAGGGCGAGCTGGTCGACCATGTGCTGCTGGTCGCGGCCGGCGTCGGCGAGCGACCGGGCGGCATCGGCGGCGCGTTGGAAGGGCGCGGTCAGCTCGTCGCCGACCAGCGGCACCCGGCCGACCTTGCTGCCGGCGTCGCCCAGGTTGTCGGCCAGCCCGGTGCCGGCGCCCTCCAGCTTCTGCCCCGGTACGGCGAGCTTCTGCACCAGGTCGTGCAGCCACAGCGCGCCGCGGATGGCCGCGTACACCCAGGCGACGACGAGCAGGTCGGTGAGCAACTGTCGGGCGGCGGTCGGAAACCGATCGGCATAGATTTTCACGCCGGACAGCGTTGCACGAACGGCCTCGGCTCGACACCCGTCGTTTGGTGGCCGGGGCGAACCGGCCCGCAGCGCGGCGGCGCTGGCCCGCGTTTGCCTGTCACGCTGCGGGTGGCGTTCGCGCTCAGGTGAGCCGGAGGTCCACGAACGGCACGGTGTCACCGGGCAGGACGTACCGCTCGATCTCGACGAAGCCGTGCTGTCGGGCGAACCGCAGGCCGTCGTCGTTGGAGGCCAGGACGACGGTGTCGATGACCTGCGCGCCGAGGTCTCGTGCCCTCGCCAGCCCTCGCTGGTAGATCTGCTCCCCGTAGCCGTGCCGGCGATCTCCCGGCAGAACCCGTGCGATCACGGTCGCGGCCGCCGTATCGGATTCCGGGGGTCGTACCGTCGAGCAACCCACCGCCACCCCCTCGACGTACGCGACCTCGAGGATGTTCCGCTGGGCGCGGACGACGATCTCGTCGGCCGACAGCGTGGCCGTGGGGATGATCAGATTGTGGACGTGTTGCCAGTCGAGCAGGGCTGCTTCGCCACCCACGGGCTGGACCGGCCTGAACTGAAGGTCTGACACGATCTCAGGCTAGTCAATGCGAGCAGGCCGGGCAGGTCCCGAAGATCTCCATGGTGTGGCTGATGTCGGTGTAGCCGTGCTGCGCGGCGACCCGGTCGGCCCAGCTCTCCACGGCCGGCCCGGCCACCTCGACCGTACGCCCGCAGGCCCGGCAGACCAGGTGGTGGTGGTGCCCCTCGCTGCAGCGGCGGTAGAGGTGCTCGCCACCCGGCGGACGCATCACGTCGATCTCGCCCGCGTCGGCCAGCCCCTGCAGAGTGCGGTAGACGGTGGTCAGACCGACCCGTTCGCCGCGCTGCCGCAGCATCGCGTGCAGGTCCTGGGCGCTGTGGAAGCCCTCCATCTCGCCCAGCAGCGCGCTCACCGCCGAGCGCTGCCGGGTGTTGCGCACCGCGGCGCTGCTCTCGCTCATGATCCCTCCCCCGCATGGCTGACCGCGTCGGCCACGATGTGCGCGACGTGCTCGTCGACCAGGCTGTAGGCGATCTCCCGACCGCGCCGCGAACCCCGCACCACGCCCGCGCCGCGCAGCACCCGCAGGTGCTGGGAGACGAGCGGTTGCGCGGCGCCGAGCTTCTCCACCAACTCGTGCACGCACCGCTCACCGCCGGCCAACTCGCTGACGATGGCCAGCCGAATGGGCGCGGACAGCGCGCGGAGCAACTCGCTCGCCCCGTCGAACCCGTCGTAGCCCGTCGCGCTGGTCATCCTGCAACGGTAACCAATACCACCGACATCCCGCCGATCAGGACCTGTCCAGCACGACCTCGTGTGGTTCCGGTGTTGGCGCGGCGGTCGGTGTCGCCCGGCGGCGCAGCGCCCGCCAGACCCCGCCGGCCACGGCCACCACCAGGAAGGAGGCGATCGCCACCAGCACCACCGAGGCGCCCGGCGCCGTGTCCGCCGTGGCCGCCACCCAGACACCGGAGCCGGCGGCGAAGAACCCGAGCACCATCGCGGCGGTCATCGTGCTGCGGAAGCCCCGGGTGACCTGCTGTGCGGTGGCGACCGGCACGACCATCAGCGCGCTGATCAGCAGCACCCCGACGGCCCGCATCGCGATGGTCACGGTGATCGCGGTGGCGACGGCGATCAGCAGGTTCAGCGTGCGTACCGGAAGGCCGGAGACCCGGGCGTACTCCTCGTCGTGGCTGACCGCGAAGAGCGCCGGGCGCAACGCGATCATCGTGATCAGGATCGCCGCGCCGAGCACCGCGATGGTGATCACGTCGGTGAGGGAGGTGGTGATCAGCGACCCGAACAGATAGGCGTTGAGGTTGGCGCTGGTCGCGTCGGAGAGGCCGACCAGCAACACGCCGCCCGCGATTCCCCCGTAGAAGAGCAGGGCCAGGGCCAGGTCGCCGGACGTACGCCCGCGGGCACGGACCACCTCGATGGCGATCGCGCCCGCGGTGGCGACGAGCACCGCCACCAGCACCGGCGAGCGGTTGAGCAGCAGACCCGCGCCGACGCCGGTCAGCGCCACGTGCCCCACGCCGTCGCCGATCAACGCCAGCCGGCGCTGCACCAGGTAGATGCCGAGGGCCGGCGCGGCCAGGCCGATCACCAGCGCGCCGATCAGGGCATGCTGCATGTAGGAGTACTGGAAGAGTCCCATGCGTCAGTTGCTCCACAGCCCGGCGGGCTCGTCGGGACCGTGCGGGTGCACGTGGTCGTGGTCGGGCTCCGCGTGATGGCCGGCCGGGTCCGGCACCGCACCGTCGTGACAGATACCACCCTCGTGTACGACGACCGCCCGGCTGATCACCGGTCGCAGCGGGCCCAACTCGTGGGCGACCAGCAGCACCGTTCCGCCGTCGGCGACGAAGTCGCGCAGCGCGTTGGCGAACGCCTCCTGGCTGGCCGCGTCCACCCCGGCGGTGGGCTCGTCGAGGACCAGCAGCTCCGGCTGGCCGGCCAGTGCGCGGGCGATCAGGGTGCGCTGCTGCTGGCCGCCGGAGAGCGTGGACACCGGGTCGCCGGCCCGGTCGGCGAGCCCGACCGCCACCAGCGCGGCGTCGACGGCGGCCCGGTCGGCTCGACCCGGCGGGCGGAGGATCCCCCGGCGGGCCAGCCGGCCGGAGGCCACCACCTCACGGACGGTGGCCGGTACGCCGCCGCCGGCGCCCAGGCGCTGCGGGACGTACCCGATGCGCGCCCACTGCCGGAAGCGGCGCAACGGCCGGTCGAAGAGGGTGACCGAGCCGGCGCTGATGGGCACCAGCCCGAGCACGGCGCGGATCAGGGTGGACTTGCCGGAGCCGTTGGCACCGAGCACCGCGACCACCTCGCCGGCGGTCACGGTGAGCGAGACGTCCCGGAGCACGGGGCGGCCGTCGTAGCCGACCACCCCGTGTTCGACGGTGATGACAGGTGAGGTCACGAGCAGCTCAAGGCCGTCTGCAGGGTCTGCAGGTTCGTACGCATCACCGAAAGGTAGTCCCCGTTGCTGCCAGCGGCGAGCCCCTCGATCGGGTCGAGCACGGCGGTCTTCGCGCCGACCTGACCGGCGATGGTCTCGGCGACCTTCGGGCTGACCAGGGTCTCGAAGAAGATCGTGGTGGCCTGGTGCTCCTTCGCCTCCTCGATCGCGTGAGCGAGCCGCTGCGGCGAAGGCTCGACGTCCGGGCTCAGCCCGGTGATGCCGACCTGGTCGAGCTGGTAGCGGTCGGCGAGGTAGCCGAACGCGGCGTGGCTGGTCACGATCTCCCGCCGCTGGCAGGTCGCCAGGCCGTGCCGGAACTCGCCGTCCAGGGCCGTGAGGTCGGCGCGTAGTGCCGCGGCGCCGGCGGTGTAGTCGGCGGCGTGGTCCGGGTCGGCCTTGCCGAGCCGCTGGGCGAGCTGGTCACCGATGCCGGCGAGGCGGGTCGGGTCGAGCCAGACGTGCGGGTCCTTGGCACCGCTGTCCTCGGCGTTCTCCTCCTCGCCCTCGTGGTTGTGCCCGCCGGCGCTCGCGTCCAGCAGCGGCTGCACGCTGGTCACGTCGAACGCCCGGTCGCCGCCGTTCTGTGCGACGGCGTCGTCGACCGCAGGCTGGAATCCCTTGAGGTAGACGATCAGCTCGGCCTCGCTGACCTGACCGACCTGGCTCGGGTTGAGCTCCAGGTCGTGCGGCTCGGCACCGGGCTTGGCCAGGTTGGTCACCCGGACCGCGTCGCCGCCGACGCGCTCCGCGATGAACTGGAGGGGATAGAACGCGGCCACCACGTCGACCCGTTGGGGGTCGGCGCCGGCGGCACCACCGGTGGAGCAGCCGGCCGCGGCACCCAGGGCGAGGAGGGTGGTCGCGGCGGCCAGGACACGGAACGTGGTGCGGTTGCTCATGACGTCAACTGTCCGTGGCAACGATAATGATTGTCAAAAACGCATGATTGCATGTCAGAGCAGCTTCGCGAGGCCCACCGTCACCAGCAGGGTCAACATCACCAGTCGAATCAGCCGGGTCTGCGGTGCCTGAACCGCCCAGGTCGTCGCCATCAGGGCGATCAGGACCGCGGCGAGCGCGAGCGTCAGCAGCCCGCCGATCACCCCGGGCGTGAAGAACGCCACCAGCACCACCACCAAGGTGAGCAGGAACACCGACGTCGGGTTCGCCC
Source organism: Micromonospora parathelypteridis (assembly GCF_014201145.1). Classification (NCBI taxonomy): domain Bacteria; kingdom Bacillati; phylum Actinomycetota; class Actinomycetes; order Micromonosporales; family Micromonosporaceae; genus Micromonospora; species Micromonospora parathelypteridis. Next base: position 1,752,202 of record NZ_JACHDP010000001.1, on the reverse strand, counting down.
CGGCCAACCGGGCCAGCAGAGGGCGCTGCGTACGCTGCATCCCACAGACTCTACGAGGAGGACCTCCGTTGCTGGTGACCAACCGGTTCGTGGTCGACGTCGATGTTGCCGACGACTTCACCGAACGGGCGCACGCCGCCCTCACCGCACTGGCCGCCCGCCCCGGCTACCTGCGCGGTCAACTGGTCCGGGCGCTCGACGATCCCCGGTACTGGTCGCTGGTCACCGAATGGGAGTCGGTCGGCACGTACCGGCGCGCGCTGGGCGCCTTCGAGGTCAAGGTCAGCGCCGTGCCGCTGCTCGCCGAGTCGGTCGACGAGCCCTCCGCGTACGAGGCACTGGCCACCGCGGCCCCCGGCGGAGCCGTGGTCGTCGCCGAGAGTGATCGGGCTGCGGGTCCTTACCGCTGAGCCACCGGACACTACGCTGCTCCTATGACCCCACCCGCCCCGCCGCCCGGTCCCGGGGTGGCTCCGCCGTTCGCCGCGCCGCCCACCGAGGGCCGCCGGACCCGGCTCTGGATCGGCCTCGGCGTCGGCGCGCTCGCCGTGGTGCTCTGCTGTGGCGGGGGCGGCAGCGCCGTCGTCGGCCTGGCGGTCACCGGCGTGCAGGCGGTCCGCGAACAGGCCCGCACCGTGACCGGCGACTACTACCAGGCGCTGGTCGAGCGGGACTACGGGCGGGCGTACGAGCAGCTCTGCGACGACGCGCAGCGGCGCGAGTCCCGGCCCGAGTTCGAACGGCGGGCCGCCGCCGAGCCACAGGTCACCGCGTTCCGGTTGGGTGAGGTGGACACCATCAACCTGACCTTGCCGGTCGACGTGACGCTCGAGGGTGGCGACCGGGAGCAGCAGCAGGTCATTCTCGGTAACGACGGTCAGACCGGCGGCGTGGAGGTCTGCGGGGTCAGCTGACCCGCCCCCGGTATTCTGCTGGGCTCAGGGCGACGGTGGTCGTACCGTTGTCCCGAACCGACCGTTCCATCCACATCTCGCCCCCGCCGACCGCCAGCCGGCGTAGGAGGAAACATGCCAGTCGACCGTATCGACGCCGTCGTCAGCCTCGCCAAGCGCCGAGGCTTCGTCTTCCCCTCCAGCGAAATCTACGGAGGCACCCGATCGGCGTGGGACTACGGCCCGCTCGGCGTGGAGCTCAAGGAGAACGTCCGCCGGCAGTGGTGGAAGACCATGGTCCAGCAGCGCGACGACGTCGTCGGGCTCGACTCGGCGGTGATCCTGGCCCGCAAGGTGTGGGAGGCGTCCGGTCACATCGCCGAGTTCGTCGACCCGCTGACCGAGTGCCAGTTCTGCCACAAGCGCTTCCGGGCGGACCACCTCGAAGAGGCGTACGAGGCCAAGCACGGCAAGCCGCTGGCCTCGCTCACTGAGCTCAACTGCCCCAACTGCGGCAACAAGGGCACCTTCACTGAGCCGAAGATGTTCAACGGCCTGATGAAGACCTACCTGGGCCCGGTGGAGAGCGAAGAGGGCATGCACTACCTGCGCCCGGAGACCGCGCAGGGCATCTTCGTCAACTACAAGAACGTCGAGACGGTCGCCCGCAAGAAGCCGCCGTTCGGCATCGCGCAGACCGGTAAGTCGTTCCGCAACGAGATCACCCCGGGCAACTTCATCTTCCGGACCCGCGAGTTCGAGCAGATGGAGATGGAGTTCTTCGTCGAGCCGGGCACCGACGAGCAGTGGCACGAGTACTGGCTCCAGGAGCGCTGGAACTGGTACCTCGACCTCGGCCTGTCCGCGGATAACCTGCGCCTCTACGAGCACCCGGCGGAGAAGCTCTCGCACTACTCCAAGCGGACGGTCGACATCGAATACCGCTTCCAGTTCGGCGGCACCGAGTTCGCCGAGCTGGAGGGTGTCGCCAACCGCACCGACTTCGACCTCTCCACGCACAGCAAGCACTCCGGCGTCGACCTGTCCTACTTCGACCAGACCAAGAGTGAGCGCTGGATGCCGTACGTCATCGAGCCGGCGGCGGGTCTGACCCGCGCGGTGCTCGCCTTCCTGCTGGAAGCGTACGACGAGGACGAGGCACCCAACACCAAGGGTGGCGTGGACAAGCGCACCGTCATGCGCTTCGACCCGCGGCTCGCACCGGTCAAGGTGGCCGTGCTGCCGCTGTCGCGCAACGAGGCGCTGTCGCCGAAGGCCAAGGACCTCGCGACGCTGCTGCGCAAGCGCTGGGTGGTGGAGTTCGACGATTCGCAGGCGATCGGCCGCCGCTACCGCCGGCAGGACGAGATCGGCACCCCGTTCTGCGTGACTGTCGACTTCGACACGCTGGACGACAACGCTGTGACGGTGCGCAACCGGGACACCATGGCCCAGGAGCGGGTCTCCCTGGACCAGGTCGAGCGCTACCTGATCGAGCGCCTCCCCGGCTGCTGATGTGCTCGGAAGGCCCCGTCCCGACCGCGGTCGGGACGGGGCCTTCTGCTGTCTGACCAGGGGCGGGACGCGAGACGAAGCGTCGGCGACTCGCGGGTCGATGAAATTAATTCAGTGCCATCTTTCGATATTTTGGTCTCGATCGGAAGAAGGTGGGATGACATGACGAATCGACTGTCCGTCCTCCGCTTGACCGCTGCGGCGTCGATCGTCGTGGGACTGCCGGCGCTCTCCGGCTCAGCGGCCCACCACGGTGCCGCCCAGGCCCCCCGGGCGAGCGCTGCCGCCCACGCCCCGCCGCCACCGAGCGCGTCCTCCGCAAGGCGTGGGTCGGTTGGTGCGGTCCCCACGGCCACGGCCTCCGTATCGCCCGTCCCTGGGATGATCGAGGCCACCCAGTGGAGGCTCGAGCCGCCGGCTCCGTCCCGCGGCGGTCCCGCGCGGCGTGCGTCCCCGCGGGCCGTGACACGTCTCGCCCCCGTCACGGCGATCCACTCGCAAGCCAAGATCGACAGCGGAGCGCTGGTGACGTGGACGACCTCGCCGACGTGCCTCCTGGCGGGGCACGACACCACGGGTTGGGCGTGGCTGGACGACCTCCCGACAGGGAGGGTGGTGCGGGTCGTCTCGGGGCCGTGCGCGGGCACCTACCAGGTGGTCGGGCACCGATGGCAGCCGCGCAAGGGCGGTACGATGCCGCGCTGGATGAGCCGATACGACCTCGTGCTGCAGACCTGCACGGGGCGGAGCGGGACGGGGTTCAGCACCGCTCGACGGCTGGCCCGGTAGGCCCGGTCGGGTCGGCCCCGGGGGTGTCAACCCGAGCGCCGCCCTGCGGCAGGCAAAGGGGGAGGAACCCCTCCGTATACTTGCGGGGTGAGTGATGTCGCGGTGGCGGCCGGACGCCCGTTGACCCTCGGTGGCTACCAGGTGTGGCCGCCGGTGGTTCTCGCGCCGATGGCCGGGATCACCAACGTCGGGTTCCGCCGGCTCTGCCGGGAGCAGGGCGGCGGCATCTACGTCTGCGAGATGATCACCACGCGGGCGCTGGTCGAGCGGAACCCGAAGACGCTGCGCATGATCGCGTTCGGCGACGACGAGAAGCCTCGCAGCCTCCAGCTCTACGGCACCGACCCGGAGATCACCGCTGCCGCCGTGCGGATCGTCGTCGAACGCAACCTGGCCGATCACATCGACCTCAACTTCGGCTGCCCGGTCCCCAAGGTCACCCGGCGTGGGGGCGGCGCGGCGTTGCCGTGGCGGCGCCGGCTCTTCGCCCGACTGGTGCAGGCCGCGGTGGCTGCCGCCGCGCCGGCCGGGGTGCCGGTCACGGTGAAGATGCGCAAGGGCATCGACGACGACCACCTGACGTACGTCGAAGCCGGGCTCGCCGCCCAGGACGCCGGCGTGGCCGCGGTGGCCCTGCACGGGCGGACCGCCGCGCAGCGCTACTCGGGCACCGCCGACTGGGACGCGATCGCCACGTTGAAGCAGGCCCTCGACGTGCCGGTGCTCGGCAACGGCGACATCTGGGAGGCCGACGACGCGCTGCGGATGGTCGCGCACACCGGGGTCGACGGCGTGGTCGTCGGGCGCGGCTGTCTGGGTCGACCGTGGCTCTTCGCCGATCTGGAGGCCGCCTTCAACGGGCGCTCGGAGCGGCGGTTGCCCACCCTCGGCGAGGTGGCGGTGACCATGCGCCGGCACGCCGAGCTGCTGGTAGACCAGTTCGTGGCCGGCGCCAGCAACCCGGCCCGGGGTGAGCGGGACGGCTGCACCGATTTCCGCAAGCACGTCGCCTGGTACCTCAAGGGCTTCCCGGTCGGCGGCGAGCTGCGCCGCTCGCTGGCGATGATCGAAAGCCTGGCCCAGCTCGACGACCTGCTCGGAAAGCTCGACCCGACGGAGCCGTTCCCGGTGGCCGCCCTGGGCCAGCCGCGCGGACGCACCAACTCGCCGGGCAAGGTCTTCCTGCCGGACGGCTGGCTGGCCAGCCGAGACGACGACGCCGTCCCCGAGGGCGCCGAAATGGACGACTCCGGCGGCTGATCGCTGACGTCCGGCACCGGCGCGTGAGTGCGGAGCGTGGATGCGGCGGGCTCCGAACCCGTCCGTCCGTGCCGCTGTCGCCACGGTCCGTCCGTCCGTCCGTGAGTATCGGCTGGGCGTAGGGGGTCGGCACGCTTTGGAGCTGATGCCGCAGACGAACCGCCCTGAGGCCGCGCCGTGAATCGTCTACGACATCAGCTCCAAAGGGCCAGCGGCGCACACTCGGCCCGACGCACACTCGGCCCGGCGCACACTCGGCCCGGCGCGGCTCTGCCCCGGAGCGGAGCGGCTCTGCCCGTCCTCGCCAGTGGCCTAACCGACGCCGAAGGGCCGGGCCCCGTGGTTGGGGTCCGGCCCTTCGGTGTGGTCGTGGTGTGCTGGTGTGGGTCAGCTGGTGGCGTAGCCGCGGGTGGCGATCCAGTCGGCGAGGTGCTCGATGGTGATGTCGTAGGCGGCTTGGTTGGGGTCGGCGGAGTCGGCGATGGTGACGGTGTTGCCGTTGTCGTGGTAGCCGACGACGCTGATGTAGTGCCCGCCTTCGTAGGAGTGGGTGGTGCCGGTGGTGTCGGTGCTGGTGCCGGCGATGTTGGCGACGACGGCGCGGCCCTGGTCGACGGTGTGGACGACGTCGGTGCGCAGGGTGTCGGTCTGCTTGGTGTCAGCGTTGGGGTTGCTGATTTCCACGGACCGGTAGGCGTCGGGCTTGCCGGTTTCCTTGTTCAGGACGGGGGTGATGTCGTTGATGGAGTTGGTGCCGGCTTCGGTGGTGCCCATTTCCTTGGCCATGTCGTCGACGTTGATGTTTTTGCCTTGGACGGACAGGGCGTTACGGGTCGCGGCGGGCCCGCAGTAGTAGAAGTTCGGCTGCGCCTCGTAGCGCACACCCAGCTCCCGCTCACCCGAGGGCTTGCGGTCGTTCTGCGTCTGCGAGGTCGGCTTGGCGTCGGACGCGGCGTAGGCGGCGGTGACGGGGCCGGCGATGGCGCCGCCGGTGAAGGCGAGCCCAGCGGCGGTGAGGGCGGTCTTACGGATCAGATCGGTACGCATGATGGCGTGCTCCTCTGCGATGGGGGTACGCAACACACACCCGGGGGGTGGGTGTGCTGCGGGAAGAAGTCCTGGAGGGTGCCCGGCAGCCCGCAAGGGGCCGGCATCGGGGCGTCTCCGTGGAGGGTGTAACCGTGGCGGCCCGGCAGGTGTTCCCGGGGGCTGCCGCACGCTGAAGCCCGGGGGCTACGGCGGCATGCCAGGTATAACGACCCCGGCCGGCCCCCGATTCCACCGCCCGGGTGACCCCGACCACCGGGCAACGTGCATTAAACCGGACATACGGGCCACGCGTGGATTGCCTTGCCCGGTGCCTGGAGGTGATCCACACCGGGTCGCCGACATGGGGGCATCCGGTGTCGGGGATACCCCAATGTCGGCGACGTTGAGTGGATCACTTCGTGTGTCCGGTTGACGCCGGACTGCGGGGCCGCTCGGCGTCAGCCGGTCGTCGTGTCGGCCTGCTCCGGGTGGCGCTGCTCCGGGATGGTCGGGACGGCCGGGGTCGTCGGCCAGGGGATCTCGGGCGCGCGGTGGAAGGTGGTGCCCGCCGTCGCCCAGCGCGGGCCGTGAGCCGCCAACCGGTCGCGGAAGTCGGCCCAGTCGTGCGTTTCCCGAGGTGACCAGCCGAGTTCGGCGATCGCGGGGAGCCGGGGGAGGAGCAGGAGCTCGATGTCGGCGAGCGAGGTGACCGATTCGGTCCAGAGCGGCGCCTCCACGCCGAGTACGGCCTCCCCGGGAACGTTCGTGAGGTGCGTGCCCGGGTCCCAGTCGTACGCCTTTCGCACGTCGATCAGGCCAGCCCAGTCATGCCCGATCGGGGTGTCCGACGCGTACTTCATGTCCAGGTAGGCGTGGTTGCCGGGGGAGAGGATCAGTCGGGCGCCCCGGCGTACGGCATCGGCCGTGGTGGGGTCCTCACCGTTCGTGCCCCACCACTGCAGCACCCGCCCGTCCTCGTGCCCGGCCGGCGCGAGCTGGTGCCAGCCGACGACGGTCTTGCCGAGGCCGGCCACGATGCGTTGGGCCCGCTCGACGAAACCGGTGTACACCTCTCCCTTCACCTTGAACGCCTCGTCGCCGCCGATGTGCAGCCACGGCCCCGGGGTGAGTGCGGCCACCTCGCCCAGGACGTCGGCGACGAACTCGTACGTCCGCTCGTCGGCCGGGTCGACGTAGCTGAAGCCGACCTCGGTGCCGGTGTACGGCGGCGGGGCGATCTTGTCCGGTGCCAACTCCGGGTACGCGACCAGCGCCGAGTTGGTGTGCCCGGGGAGGTCGATCTCCGGGACGACGGTGATGTGGCGAGCGGTCGCGTAGGAGACGATCCGCCGGTAGTCGGCCTTCGTGTAGTGCCCGCCGGGACCTCCGCCGACCTCGGTCGTCGCGCCGACGCCTGTCAACTTCGGCCAGGAGTCGACGGCGATCCGCCAGCCCTGGTCGTCGGTGAGGTGCAGGTGCAGGTGGTTGAGCTTGTAACGGGCCAGGTGCTCGATCACCCGGAGCACGTCCTCGACGGCGAAGAAGTGCCGCGCGACGTCGAGCATCGCGCCCCGGTACGGGAAGCGGGGCGCGTCGGTGATGGTGCCGCCGGGCAGCGCCCAGTGTTCGGTGACCGGGACCGGGCTCTCGATGGCCGGTGGCAGCAGTTGGCGCAGGGTCTGCACGCCGTAGAAGAGGCCGGTGGCGGTGACGGCGGTGACGCGTACCCCGTTGGTGGTGATGTCGAGCCGGTAGCCCTCGGTGCCGAGGTCGGCGGTCTCGTCCAGCACCAGCGCGATGCCGCCCGCGGGGTCGGGCGTGGTGGCGTCGGTGACCGGCAGCGGGTACCCGGTGGCTGGCCGGAGCAGCTCGGCGAGCTGTGCGGCGACCGCCAGCGCGGCGGGGTCGGCGCTGGCCACGATGACCGCTTCGGCGGCCAGGACCCAGGCCTCGGTCGGGTCCGGCTGGACCTGCCGGGGAGCGGGCACGACGTCGCTCAGCCGGTGCGGGGCTGGTGGGGCGGGCAACTCGGCGGCGGTCCGCTCGGCCGCCGCGGGGTCGGCGGCGGGGTCGAGGGAGGGGATGGTCGACACGGCGGCGACTCCGGGGGGGTGTATTCGCGTCGGTTATGGCAAAAGTGAGGTTCGCTGGCTGGCGTGCCGTCAAGCCTACGACTCTCGGCCGGCATGCGTGTTACTGCGCGTGGAAGCGTTCCCAAAAACCGGTACGAACACGGATAGTCGTGATAGCTGTGCCTATTGTCACCGAACGGTCCCAGGTCACCCGATGTTCGCTTAACCTTCGCCCACCGATCGGCGTCGACTCCGGGATTACCGGCAGTCCGTCCGGGGCAAGAAAAAACTGAACCTTCGTTAAGTGTCAATCCGGCGCGTGTGTGGAGGCTCTGGTGGCAGCGCAAGAGACCGTCGATCAGAAGTACGTCTACGACTTCTCCGAAGGCAACAAGGATCTCAAGGACCTGCTCGGCGGCAAGGGGGCCAACCTCGCCGAGATGACCAACCTCGGCCTGCCCGTCCCGCCCGGCTTCACCATCACCACCGAGGCCTGCCAGGCGTACCTCGCGACGGGACGGGAGCCCGACGGCCTCGCCGGTCAGATCGAGGCGCACCTGGAGTCGCTGGAGCGCGCGATGGGCAAGCGTCTCGGCGACCCGCAGGACCCCCTGCTGGTCTCCGTCCGCTCCGGGGCCAAGTTCTCCATGCCGGGCATGATGGAGACCGTCCTCAACGTCGGTCTCAACGACCAGAGCGTGGTCGGTCTCTCCGCGCAGGCGGGAACGAACGACAGGTTCGCCTGGGACTCCTACCGTCGCCTCATCCAGATGTTCGGCAAGACCGTCTGCGAGGTGCCGGGCGAGGAGTTCGAGCAGGCGCTCGACAAGGCCAAGAGCGCCAAGGGTACGACCAACGACCTCGACCTCGACGCGGACGACCTGCGGGGGCTGGTCGACGCGTACAAGAAGATCTTCCTCAAGCACACCGGTCGCGAGTTCCCGCAGCAGCCGCGCGAGCAGCTCGACCTCGCCATCCGGGCCGTCTTCGAGTCGTGGAACGCCGAGCGCGCGGTGCTCTACCGTCGCCAGGAGCGCATCCCGGCCGACCTCGGCACTGCGGTCAACGTGGTGACCATGGTCTTCGGCAACCTCGGCCCAGACTCCGGCACCGGAGTCGCGTTCACCCGTGACCCGGCCAGTGGCGCGCAGGGCATCTACGGCGACTACCTGGCCAATGCCCAGGGTGAGGACGTGGTCGCCGGTATCCGCAACACCGTGCCCCTGCAGGAGTTGGAGCAGCTCGACAAGGCCTCCTACGACGAGCTGCTCGGCATCATGGCCCGGTTGGAGGAGCACTACAAGGACCTCTGCGACATCGAGTTCACCATCGAGCGCGGCAAGCTGTGGATGCTGCAGACGCGGGTCGGCAAACGCACCGCCGCCGCCGCGTTCGTCATCGCCGGGCAACTCGTCGACGAGGGCCTGATCGACCTGGACGAGGCGCTGCACCGGGTCAACGGCGCGCAACTGGCCCAGCTGATGTTCCCCCGGTTCCAGCTGGACCACGAGTTCCAGCCGGTCGCCAAGGGCATCGGCGCCTCGCCCGGCGCGGCGTCCGGCACGGTGGTCTTCACCTCCGCGCGGGCCGTCGAGCTGGCCGCCGAGGGCAAGTCGGTGATCCTGGTCCGCCGGGAGACCAACCCGGACGACCTGAACGGCATGATCGCCGCCCAGGGCATCCTCACCTCCCGGGGTGGTAAGACCAGCCACGCCGCCGTGGTGGCCCGGGGCATGGGCAAGACCTGCGTCTCCGGTGCCGACGAGATCGAGGTGAACGTCCCGGCGAAGCGGTTCACCGTCGCCGGGCAGACGGTCAACGAGGGCGACGTCGTGTCCATCGACGGCACCACCGGCAAGGTGTACCTGGGCGAGGTGCCGGTCATGCCCTCGGAGGTGGTGCAGTACTTCGAGGGCAGCCTCGACCCGGAGCACATCGACAACGCGCTGGTTCGGGCCGTGCACCGGATCATGACGCACGCCGACGGGAAGCGGCGGCTCGCGGTCCGCACGAACGCCGACACCGGCGCGGACGCCGCCCGGGCCCGGCGCTTCGGCGCCGAGGGCATCGGGCTGTGCCGCACCGAGCACATGTTCCTCGGCGACCGACGGGAGTTGGTCGAGCGGCTGATCCTGTCCCGGGCCGAGGGTGAGCGGGAAGCGGCCCTGGCGGCGTTGCTGCCGTTGCAGCGGGCCGACTTCGAGGAGATCTTCCGCGAGATGGACGGTCTGCCGGTCACGGTCCGGCTGATCGACCCGCCGCTGCACGAGTTCCTGCCGCCGCTGGAGCAGCTCGCGGTCAACGTCGCGGTCGCGCAGGAGCGGGGCGAGGACGTCGCCAAGGAAGAGGCGCTGCTCGCCGCCGTCCGGCGGATGCACGAGGAGAACCCGATGCTCGGGCTGCGGGGCGTTCGCCTCGGCCTGGTCATCCCCGGCCTGTTCGCGATGCAGGTCCGGGCCATCGCCGAGGCGGCCGTCAGCTGCGCCCGTGGCGGCGGCGTAGCCAAACCGGAGATCATGGTGCCGCTGGTCGGCGCAGTGCAGGAGTTGGAGACGGTCCGCGCCGAGGCCGAAAAGATCATCGCGGAGGTGGTCGGGGACAGCGGGGTCGAGGTGCTGATCGGCACCATGATCGAGGTGCCCCGGGCGGCGCTGACCGCCGGGCAGATCGCCGAGGCGGCCGAGTTCTTCTCCTTCGGCACCAACGACCTGACCCAGATGGGCTGGGGCTTCTCCCGCGACGACGTCGAGGGCGCATTCTTCTGGCGCTACCTGGAGCTGGGCATCTTCGGCATCTCGCCGTTCGAGTCGATCGACCGCGATGGCGTCGGCCGGCTGGTGCGGATCGCCGCCGAGGAGGGCCGGGCCGCCCGCCCCGGGCTGAAGCTCGGTGTCTGCGGTGAACACGGCGGTGACCCGGACTCGGTGCACTTCTTCCACGAGGTCGGCCTGGACTATGTGTCCTGTTCGCCGTTCCGCGTGCCGGTGGCGCGGCTGGAGGCCGGCCGGGCGGTCGTGGAGACCGGCGGGTCGGACAGCCGCTGACGCGGGGCCGGCGGCGACCGGGCGACCCGGCCGCCGCCGGCACCAACGCTCGAATCGGGTCGTGGGCGGACGATCCGCCGAGGCTCAGATCGGCGGGCGACGCCAGGTCGGTCGAGCCGGGCGGCGTAACTGCGTCGGCAGGGTCGCCATCGGGGTACGCACGGCGAGCGGCGCGTGCGCGTCCGGAACAGACGTGGCGCCGATGCCGCCACCGCGCGTGTCCAACACCGAACCGGCTCGGCGGGCCACCGCCCGCGCCTCCTCGTGCAGCGCCTCCAGGTCATCCGCCGCCGACACGGTGACCAGGGTCAGCAGGGCGGTGCGCCCGGCCGGGTAGGTCACCACGCAGCCGGCCGTCGTGCAGACGACCGACTCCCGGAACTCACCCCGCCGGACGGTGTCGGCCACCCGGTGGCCGAGCCCGAAACTGGCCGCGGCCAGCGCGGCGAGATGGGTGGCGTCGGTGCTGGGCAGATCGCTGGAGATGAGCAGCCCGTCGGTGCCGGCCAGCACCGTCCCGGCGACCTCGGGTCGGCGTCGGCGCAGCCCGCGTAGTTCCGTTCCCACCACCGTGTCTGCGTCCACGAACTGCTCCCTTACCCGTGCGGGATCTGCGTGTCGGTCGGCTGGTCACGTTCCGCGCTGGGAACGCTACCGCTGGCGACTTCCGCCCGCGAGCCCGTAACCCACGGCAATCGGTTGACAACTCCGGGCCGATCGGCGGTTGTGGACACTCCACCGACGCGTCGGGGGTCAGTCGGGCAGGTGTGGCGGGCGTAACCTTGGCTCGCTCGCACACGGCCGATTGCGTACGCCGTCGAACGGGAAGGGTGATTGCATGACCAGCGTCTGGGAGAGCCTGACCATCGATGCCCGCGATCCGGCCCGACTGGCCCGCTGGTGGGCCGAAGCGCTCGGCTATCAGGTCGTCACCGAGAAGCCGGACGGCGTGGAGATCCGCCAGTCCGCGGACCAGCACCCCGCCCTGTTCTTCAATCTGGTGACCGACGGCAAGGACCGCAAGAACCGGCTGCACCTCGACCTGCGCCCCGCCGACCGGGAGGCCGAGGTCGAGCGCCTGGTCGACATGGGCGCCCGGCACGTCGACATCGGCCAGGGCGAGGTCGAGTGGACGGTGTTGGCCGACCCGGAGGGCAACGAGTTCTGCGTTCTCCGTGAGCGCGAGGAGTGAGCCGGGCGGCGGACGCCCGGCGGATTGAGGAGCCACCCAAGGACACCGGGCACCGCCGGTCACCGTACGAGCGCGACCGTGCGCGGGTGCTGCACTCCGCCGCGTTCCGCCGACTGGCCACCAAGACCCAGGTGCACACCGCCGGGACGGACGACTTTCTGCGTACGCGGCTGACGCACTCGCTGGAGGTTGCGCAGATCGCGCGGGAGATGGGTGCCCGGTTGGGCTGCGACCCGGACGTGGTGGACGTCGCCGGGCTCGCCCACGACCTCGGGCACCCGCCGTTCGGCCACAACGGCGAGGCGGCCCTGGATCTGCTCGCCACGCCGTGTGGCGGCTTCGAGGGCAACGCGCAGACCCTGCGGGTGCTGACCCGGCTGGAGGCGAAGGTGCTCGCCCCGGACGGCTCGTCCGCCGGGCTGAACCTGACCCGGGCGTCGCTCGACGCGATCGGCAAGTACCCGTGGCCGCGCCGCCCCGGGGAGCGCAAGTTCGGCGTGTACGCCGACGACACCGCGGTCTTCGAGTGGATCCGGGCCGGTGCGCCCGGCGATCGGCGCTGTCTCGAGGCGCAGGTGATGGACTGGGCCGACGACGTCGCGTACTCGGTGCACGACGTGGAGGACGGCATCCACGGCGGGTACGTCACGCTGCGCCCGTTGCTCGTCGACGCCGACGAGCGGGCCGCGCTCTGTGCCGACGTGGCCGGCGCCTACTCCGGGGAGACCGCTGCCGACCTGGCGGAGGTGCTGGTCGAGTTGTTGGCGGATCCGCTGCTCGCCCCGCTCGCCGGGTACGACGGCAGTCACCGCGCCCTGGTCGCGTTGAAGGCCACCACCAGCGGGGTGACCGGGCGGTTCGTGTCCGCGGCGGTGGCTGCCACGGAGGAGCGCTTCGGTCCCGGCCCGCACCGTCGCTACGCCGCGGACCTGGTGGTGCCACGTCTGGCCCGGGCGCAGTGTGCCCTGCTCAAGGGCATCGCGCTGCGTTACGTGATGCGTCGCGCCGGCTTCCGGGGCCGCTACGAGAGGCAGCGGACAATGCTGGCCGAGTTGGTCGCCGCGCTGGTCCGGCGCGCCCCGGACGGGCTCGACCCGATCTTCGCTCCGCTGTGGCGGGCCGCGCCGGACGACGTCGCCCGACTGCGCGTGGTGATCGACCAGGTCGCCTCCCTCACCGACCCGGCGGCCGTGACCTGGCACACCCGCCTGGTCGACAGGGGCGTACCGCCGACGGACCCCCGGGCAGCTTAGGCTAGCCTAAGCTGCATGACGGAACGCCCCAGGAACGTCACCTCGGTCCACGTGCTGCGCACCGAGCGGCCCACCCCGCACCTGATCCGGCTCGTCCTCGGTGGGGACGAGCTGACCGACCTGCCGGTGGGCGAGTTCACCGACCACTACATCAAGGTGGTGTTCCCGCAGCCCGGCGTCACGTACCCGCTGCCGTTGGACCTCGCCGCGATCCGCCGGGACCTGCCCCGGGAGCAGTGGCCGCGGCTGCGCGCGTACACGGTGCGACGCTGGGACCCGTTGGCCGAGGAGCTGACCGTGGACGTGGTGTACCACGGCGACGAGGGGCTGGCCGGTCCGTGGGCTGCCGCGTTGCGCCCCGGTGACCCCGTGCACTTCGTCGGCCCCGGCGGCGCGTACGCCCCGAGCCCGGACGCGGACTGGCACCTGCTGGTCGGCGACGAGAGTGCCCTGCCGGCGATCGCGGCTGCCCTGGAGCGGCTGCCACTGGGCGCCCCGGCCCACGTCTTCGTGGAGATCGCCGACCCGGCCGACGAGCAGAAGCTGCTCAGCCCTGGCGCGGTCGAGCTGACGTGGCTGCGCCGCGGCGATCGCCCGGTGGGCGAGGCGCTGGTCGCGGCGGTGCGGGAGCTGGAGTTCCCGGCCGGCCAGGTGCACGCGTTCGTGCACGGTGAGGCTGCCTTCGTCCGGGAGTTGCGCCGACTGCTGCGCGCCGAGCGGGGCATTCCGCTCGACCGGCTCTCCATTTCCGGCTACTGGCGGCGCGGCATGGACGACGAGGGCTGGCGTTCCACCAAGGCCGCCTGGAACAGCCAGGTGGCCGCCGAGGAGGCCACCGCCGCGGTGGCGGTCGAGCCGGCTGCCGCCTGAGCGCCGCTCAACCGTCGGGATTGTTCTCCGACTCCTGACGGGCCGAGGCGAGTCGCCGGGTGAGCAGCACGGCGTACCCGGCGATCGCCGCGGACAGCAGCAACAGCATCAACCTCGGTTCGTGCACCGTCGCGGTGATCACGCTGACCGAGATCACCCCGTAGCCGGTGATCGCCAGTCGGGCGACGCTCGGCCGCGACCAGAGCCAGTACAGGCCCAGCCCACACAACGTCCAGACCACGACCGAGGCGGCCAGCAGAAGCCGCAGCTCCAGCGGCAGCCGGTTCACGTTGTCGTCGATCAGCCGGACCACCTGCCCGAGAGCCCAGCCGAGCAGCAGCAGCGAACCGCCGAGCGGGATGTGCAGGTAGCCGTACGCCTGCCCGCCACGCAGCCGACGCTGCGTCAATCGGGTGGTGACGAACGTGGTGTAGACCCACCAGACGGCAGCCGGCACCACGAAGGCCATCCCGGCGGCGACGATCATGTGCGGCCGGGGGTGGTCCGGCACCGCGAAGAGCAGGCTGGCCAGCGCGCTGCCCAGCACGATGATGGTGAACTGCCCGATCCGCTCCGGCAGGTGGCGGTTGTCCACGGGCCACCGGTTGAGCCGGCCCTTGCCGACCCACGGCGTGGCCAGTTCGATGATCATCGCGATGATCCACATGACCGGGCGCGCTTCGGTGGGCACGAAAAGCGAGACCAGCCAGATCAACCAGCCCGTCCCGAAGCCGATCAGGTAGACCGACGTCACCGTGCGGGCCATCGGGCTCGTCGTCCGGGCCCGCAGGTAGAGCAGGAGCAGCACGCCCCGCACGATCAGGTACCCGACCGTCAGGAGCACGCTCTCCGGCACCTCGTCGACACCGAGCGTCATCGCGCCCGCGCCGACCAACGCGCCCAGCACCAGCAGTCGGTGCACGGCGTCGTCCGGGTCGAACCGGGTGTCGTAGTAGACCTGCCCCACCCAGGCCCACTGCACCACTACGAAGAGCCCGATCACGGCCAGCACGGCGTTCGGCGACGGAGTCGGGTCGTTGCCCAGCCGGGCCACCACCGCCGCCAACGCGTACACGAAGATGATGTCGAGGAAGAGCTCCAGCCAGGTGGCGTGGCGGTGGCCGGCCTCGTCCGTCTGCGGGGCCTGTCCGCGTAGTCCCAACTGGCCGGCCAACCAACGGGACCAGTGGACGCCGTCGGCCCGTACCCTGCGCATCTGGTCATGGTCCCCGCGCGGGCCCGGCTGCCGGGTGGAAACCGGCGAGCCGGCAGCGGTCGCCGCCACACCGGCGTCCCCCGGCCGGCGCGTCGTCGGTCCGGCAGGGCAGGATGTACGCCGAGGGGGTGGCGCATGGCTGGGCGGATCCGGGACGAGGACATCGCACTGGTCCGGGAACGCACCTCGATCGGGGATGTGATCTCCGAGACGGTCACCCTGAAGTCGGCCGGCGGCGGCAACCTCAAGGGTCTGTGCCCGTTCCACGACGAGAAGAGCCCGTCGTTCAACGTCTCGCCGGCCCGCAACGTCTGGTACTGCTTCGGCTGCGGGGCCGGCGGCGACGCGATCAAGTTCCTGATGGACGCCGACCACCTCAGCTTCGTGGAGTCCGTCGAGCGGCTGGCCGGCCGCGCCGGCATCCAGCTGCGCTACATCGAGGACGACAAGGGCACCCCCCGCCCCCGTCCGCAGCAGGGCCAGCGCCAGCGCCTGGTGGCCGCGCACGCCGCCGCGGTGGAGTTCTACCGGGCGCAGCTCAGCACCGCGGGTGCCCGGCCGGCACGCGAGTTCCTGGCCAAGCGGGGCTTCGACCGGGCCGCCGCCGAGCGCTACGGCTGTGGCTTCGCGCCAGAGGGCTGGGACCTGCTCACCAAGCACCTCCGCCAGCAGGGTTTCACCCACCAGGAGTTGGTCACGGCCGGGCTGTCCCGGGAGTCCCGCTCCGGCACCCTGATCGACCGGTTCCGCCGTCGGCTGCTCTGGCCGATCCGCGACCTCGCCGGCGACGTGATCGGCTTCGGCGCGCGCAAGCTCTTCGACGACGACGACGGCCCGAAATACCTGAACACCCCCGAGACGCCGATCTACAAGAAGTCGCACGTGCTCTACGGCATCGACCAGGCCAAGCGGGAGATCGCCAAGCAGGGCCGGGCAGTGATCGTCGAGGGCTACACCGACGTGATGGCCTGCCACCTCGCCGGGGTGACCACGGCGGTGGCGACCTGCGGCACCGCCTTCGCAGCGGATCACATCTCCGTCCTGCGTCGGCTCCTGTTCGACAGCGACGAGGTGGCCGGCGAGATCATCTTCACCTTCGACGGTGACGCTGCCGGCCAGAAGGCCGCACTACGTGCCTTCGAAGACGATCAGCGGTTCGTCGGGCGCACGTTCATCGCGGTCAGCCCGGACAACATGGACCCGTGCGATCTGCGGCTGGCCAAGGGTGACCTGGCGGTGCGTGACCTGGTCGCGCGCCGCGAGCCGCTTGTCGACTTCGCGCTCCGACACGTGATCAGCCGCTTCGACCTGGACACCGTCGACGGCCGGGTCGAGGCGATGCGCCACGCCGCGCCGCTGGTCGCGCGACTCAAGGACCGGGAAAAGCGTCCGGAGTACGTCCGCAAGCTCGCCATGGACCTCGGCATGGAGATCGAGCCGGTGCAACGGGCAGTGCTCGCCGCCGCCAACACCCCACCGCCCGGCACGCGCGACGCGGCACCCGCCGCCCGACCCACTTCGGCCCGTGCCGAGCCGACATCGGACAGCCCGCAGTCGATGGTCGAGCGGGAGGCACTGAAGCTCGCCCTGCAACAGCCCGTCCTGGCCGGGCCCATGTTCGACGCGGTCGAGGCCACCGAATACCGCCACCCGATGCACGTCGCCGCGCGTACGGCCATCGCGGCGGCCGGTGGGGCCGCGTCGGCGACCGGCGGCGCGGTCTGGATCGAGTCCGTCCGCGACGCTTGCGACGACCTGGCTTCGGCGGCGCTGGTCGGCGAGTTGGCGGTGGAGCCGCTGCGGATCGACGGCGAACCGGACCCCCGCTACGTGTCGATCACGATGGCCCGGGTGCAGTTCGGCTCGGTGACCGCCCGAATCCGCGATCTCAAGTCGCGCATCCAGCGGATCAACCCGGTCAACAACAAGGACGAGTACTTCGCCGCCTTCGGTGAGCTGCTGTCACTGGAACAGCACGCCCGGGCGCTGCGCGAACAGGCCGCGGGAGGCCTCTAGATGGGACTGTTCAGCCGCAAGCCGAAGCTGCCACCGGCCTCCCGGCCGCCGCTGACCGGCGACGAGCGGGTGCTGGCCTGGGCTGCCGCCGGCAACGGTGAGGGCGACGGCGTGGTGGTCGCCAGCAACCTCGGGTTGTGGCTGCCCGGTCGAGGGCACCGGCTCGGCTGGCACACCATCCTCAAGGCGGTCTGGTCCGGCCGGGAGCTGACCGTCACACCCGCCGAGCTCGTCGTCGAACGCGACGGCTACACGCTGGTCGCCGACGGCCCGGCCGAGACGTACCTCCTGCTCGACCCGGGTGAGCTGCCGCACCAGGTGCGGGCGCGGGTCACCCGCTCGGTCGCGTACACCGAGCATCAGCCGGTGCCCGGCGGCGCTGCGCGGGTCGCGGCCCGCCGCGAGGCCGGGGTCGACGGTCTCACCTGGACGGTTCGACTCGACCCCGGCACCCCGGCGGACGACGAGGCCTTGCTCGCCGAGACCGATCGTCTGGTCACCGTGGCCCGCGCCGCCACCGCACCGGTCGACGGCTGACCGGCTGTCAGTTGGCGCCGAGATCCTTCAGCGCCTTGTCGGCGCCCCGGTGCAGCGCGACGGGCTCGGTCTTCCGGGCGGTCTCCAGCGAGATCCCCTTGGCTGCCGGGTTGGCCTGCGCCAACGCGTCCCGCTTGTCGAACACCGTCCGGGTGATCGCACAGGCGACGTTGGCGTCCAGATCCTTGCGGACCAGCAGCACGTTCGGCACGACGATGGTCGGGGTGTCCGTCGCCGTCCGGTACGCGTCCCGGCCGATCGTCCCGGCCTGGTAGGCGGGGCTCAACTCGGTCATCTTCGGCAGCAGCGCCGCGATGTCGACGAACTTCACCCGGTCGCCGGCGGTGGTGAACAGGTCGGTCAGTCCACCGGTGGGCAGCCCACCGGACCAGAAGAACCCGTCGACGCTGCCGTCCTTGACGCCCTCGACCGTCTTCGTGAGGTCGAGCCGCTGCGCCCGGACGTCCTTGGCCGGGTCGAGGCCGGCGGCTTCCAGCAGCCGGTTGGCGATTACCTCGGTGCCGGACTTCGGGGAACCGGTGGAGATCCGCTTGCCCCGCATGTCGGCCACCGAGTTGATCCCGGAGTCGTTGCGAACCACCACCTGCGTGTAGTTGTCGTAGATGCGCGCGAGCGCCTCGACCGGCTGCGGCGCGGTGAAGCTGCCCTTGCCCTCGACCGCGTTGACCGCCGTGTCGAAGAGGGAGAACGCCACGTCGTACTGGCCAGCGACCAACTGTTCGACGTTCTGCACCGAGGCGCCGGTCTCGGCGGCGGTGCCGCTGAGCTTGCCGCCGGTGGCTCCGGACAACTGGCCGGCCAGGGCGTTGCCGACGACGTAGTAGACACCTGTCGCGTTGCCGGTGGCGATACCGACGCGGGTCTCCTGGGCCACCTCGCAGGTGACCTCGCTGGCCGCGTCGTCCTTGGCCGCGCCGCCCTGCTGGCCTCCGCAGCCCGCGGCACCGGCCGTGACGAGGGCGAGCACGCTCAGACCCGCCGCGACCCGTACGTCGATTCGTCTCACGGTTTCTCCTCCCGGAGGTTGGCTGACGATCCGGCTCGTGGCCGACCGGCCCGGCCGGTGGATTGCCGTCGTACGAAGACACCCGCTGCCGCGACGGCGGCCAGCGCGACGCCGACCGTGACCGCGACGGGTTGGAGCCAGAGCAGGGTGACGCCGGCGAGGACACCGAGTACGCGCTCTGGTGCGCCGGCCGGGCCCAGCCCGGGCAGCCAGCCACCGGCGGCGACGGCGAGCACCGCCACGCTGAGCGCTATCACCACGGCGGCGAAGGCGATCCGCCGTGCGCCACCGATGCCGAGCAGCCCGAGCCCGGCCGGCGTGATGACGAAGGCGATCGGTGTCAGGTACGCCGGTAGCGCGTAGCGCAGGGTCTGCCACATGGTCGGCACCAACCTGCCCCCGGTCACCGCCGCGGCCGCCACCGCGGCGAGCGCGGTCGGTGGGGACACCTCGGACAGGACCGCGAAGTAGAAGACGAACATCGCCACGGCGGGCGCCGACACGCCGAGGTCGATGAGGGCCGGGCCGACGATCACCCAACCGATCACGAACGAGGCGGTGACCGGCACGGCCAGGCCCAGCAGGCTGAGTGCGACGGCCGCGAGCAGCGCGGTGAGCACCAGCACCAGGGTCGGGTCCGAGGTGGCCGCCTTCGCCCCGCTGATCAGCAGCGCCGCCGCCTGCGGCCCGAGGCCGGTCTTCGTGGTGGTCGCCGTGATGATGCCGGCGGCGGCGCAGACGGCGGTCACCGCGAGCACGCCGCGTACGCCGGTGACGAGCGCGGCCACCAGCCGGGCCGCGGTGAGCCGCTGCGCGCGGTCCAGGAAGGAGAGCGCGACCGCCAGGAGGGTGGCGAAGACGACGGCCCTCGTCGCGGAGACGCCCACGGCGAGGAGCACGACGATCGCGACCAGTGAGGCGAAGTGGTAGCCGAACCGGGCCAGCAGACGCCAGGGCGACCCGACGTCGATCACCACGGGGCGTACGCCGGACCGGCGGGCGTCGATCTCCACGGCGAGGAGGATGCCGAGGTAGTAGAGGACCGTCGGCACCGTGGCCCAACCCAGCACCTGCAGGTACGACACGCCCAGGTATTCGGCGATGATGAACGCCGCCGCGCCCAGGGTGGGCGGCGAGAGGATCGCGCCCACTCCGGCCGCGGCCAGCATGCCGCCGGCCCGCTCCGGGGGATAGCCGGCGCGACGCAGCAGTGGCCAGGTGACCGCGCCGATGCTCACCGTCGTCGCCGCGCCGGATCCGGACACGGTGCCGAGCAGGAAGCCGGAGGCCACCGCCGTACGACCGGCGGCGGTACGCGAGCGGCGGAACGCCGCGGCCGACAGGTCGACGAAGAACCGCCCGGCCCCGGACAACTCCAGCACCGCACCGTAGATGGTGAACAGCACGATGTAGGAGGCGGCCACGTCCAGTGGTGTGCCGTAGAAGCCGCTGTCGGAGTTGTAGAACGCGTCGACCAGTTGGCTGAAGTCGAGCCCGGCGTGGGCGACCGGCCAGGACTGCGGCAGCAACCCGCCGTAGTAGCCGTAGCCGAGGAACAGCAGGCAGACCGCGGGCAGGATCCAGCCGGTGGCCCGGCGGCACGCTTCCAGCAGCAGGAGCAGCAGCACGGTGCCCAGCACCAGGTCCATCGGCGCCAGCAGACCCTGCCGGTCGAGGAAGGCGTCGTAGCCGCCGCCACCGGAACCGAGGGGAATCGGCAGGACGGGGTAGAGGCAGGCGGCCACCGCGAGGGCGGCCAGCACCCAGTCCGTCACGGTGGGCCGCGTCGACGTCGGACGAAGCGGGGCCGGCCCGTCGGCGTTCTCGGTGCGCTCAACGCTGTCGGCGTTCTCGGTGCGGCGTCGACGGGCCCGCAGTCGGGCCCGCAGCCGAAGGTCGGCCGGGTAGGCGAGGAAGACCAACGGGAGTACGCCGGCCAGGAAGATGATGAGGTAATACTTGCTGCCCTGCGACAGCGGTTGGAACACCTGCCAGAGGGCGAGGGCGGCGACCGCCAGCGCTGCCGCGGTGAGGAGCAGACCCGCGGGCCCGGTCAACACCCGGCCCGGTTTCTCGTCCTCGAACTGGGCGGCCAGGTCGCGGGTCGCCCGCTCGGCGGCGGAGCGGTCGTCGTCGATGGCGCGCTCGGTCGGGTCGGCGGCGAGCTCGGTCAGGTGCGGTCCACTGTCGGCCTCGGTGGGGTCGACTGTCGGTCGCGGCCGAGGTGGCGTGCCGCCGCTGCCCGCTGTGGGCACACCGGCGGGGGAGTTGGCAGGTCGGACGGGTGGCGACGAACCATCGGGCGAGCTGATGGGCGACACGAGAGGACGATACACGTCGATCGGGCGCACAGTGGGGCATTGATCGGCGTTTCGCCGCCGGCGGTGCGGGTGGGGGTCGGCCGGTCGGTCGCGGCACGTATTTGCGTGGAGGGCTGTCGGACTCGCCGGTTAGGGTCGGGTGGTGACTTCGGGGCGACCACTCATTCAGGCTCGGGGGCTGGTGAAGCGGTTCGGTGACTTCACCGCCGTCGCCGGCATCGACGTCGAGGTGCGTTCGGGTGAGGCGTTCGGCTTCCTCGGGCCGAACGGCGCCGGCAAGTCCTCCACCATGCGGATGGTCGGCTGCACCTCCCCACCCAGCGGGGGTGAGCTGCGCATCCTCGACATGGACCCGGTCGGGGACGGGCCGGCGATCCGGGCCCGGCTCGGCGTCTGCCCGCAGTTGGACAATCTCGACCCGGAGCTGACCGTCCGGGAAAATCTGACCGTCTACGCCCGCTACTTCGGCATCTCACGGCGGGCGGCCCGGGAGCGGGCCGACGAGCTGCTCGACTTCGTCCAGCTCAGCGAGCGGGCCGACAGCAAGGTCGAGCCGCTCTCCGGTGGGATGAAGCGTCGGCTGACCATCGCCCGCGCGTTGGTCAACGACCCGGAGATCGTGCTGCTCGACGAACCGACCACCGGTCTCGACCCGCAGGCCCGGCACCTGGTGTGGGAGCGGCTGTTCCGGCTCAAGCAGCAGGGCGTCACGTTGGTGCTCACCACCCACTACATGGACGAGGCCGAGCAGCTCTGCGACCGGCTGGTGGTGATGGACGGCGGGCGGATCGTCGCCGAGGGCTCACCCCGGGCGCTGATCGCGGAACACTCCACCCGCGAGGTGGTCGAGCTGCGCTTCGCCGCCGAGTCGCAGGAGCCGTTCGCGGGCAAGCTCGACGGTGTGGGGGAGCGGGTCGAGGTCCTGCCCGACCGGGTCCTGCTCTACGTGCCCGACGGCGACGCGGCGGTCACCGAGGTCTCCGCGTTGGGGCTCAACCCGGCCAACGTGCTGGTGCGGCGCAGTGGCCTGGAGGACGTCTTCCTGCACCTGACCGGCCGCACCCTGGTCGACTGACCGACCTTCTGATCGTCGGCAGCTCAACGGCTCTGACCGGGAAGCTGCGCGTGAGCCGGGTTACGGCCGCGTTTGATCTTGGGCGTAGCATCGGCCGACCGGTCGGTGGGTTCACCGAACCGGCCGCCGACCACGGAGGTCCCATGTCCGATCTGCTGACCGCCAACCGACGTCAGGCTGGGCTGACCGCCCTCTATCTGGGCATCTTCGCGATGGTCTGGTTCAGTGTGCCGGCGGCGGAGCAACCGCTGCGGGCCCTGCTCGTCGTGGGCAGCATCGTCGCACTGCTCACCGCCGTGGTGGGCGGCGTGCTGTCGGCCCGCCTCCGGGGGGCCGGTAGCCCTCGGGACCGCGCCGCCGACCGCCCGTACCTGCTCATCGTCGTCGCCGAATTCGCCGCCGCTGGGCTGGGCGCTGCCGTGGTGGCCGCCGCCGGCTGGTCCGAGTACGTCCCGGTGCTGGTCTGCCTGGTGGTCGGACTGCACTTCTTCCCGCTCGCCCCGCTGCTGCGGGATCCGCTGCTCCGGCCGCTCGGTGTCGCGCTGTGCCTGGTGGCGGCGGCGGCGCTCGTCACCGGCCTGGCCTCGGGAGTGTCCGCTGGCCTGGTGGTCGGCACCGGCGCGGGAGTGCTGCTGCTCGGATACGCCCTGCAGGCGCTGATCCGCGCGTACCGCCCGGCCTGATCGACTCCAGGTCGGCGACGCGGGGGTGTCCGGGCGGCGGTAGGCCGCCACATCGCCGATCTGGAGTGGATCATCGCGCCGCCGTTGGAAACCCGGGCGACACGTTGGCGGGGCCGCCGTAGGGTGACCGGCGACCTGTCGTACCCCCGGGGTAGACAGGTCGGGACGGGGGTGGTCGTGGTGAGTGTGGCGGGGCAGACCCGATTGCCGTGGGTGCCGGCGTACGCCGTGTTCGAGCACTACCTGGTGGGTCTGCGGCGCACCTGGCGGGCCGGGGTGTTCTCCTCCTTCCTGCTGCCGGTGCTCACCGTGCTCGGCTTCGGGCTGGGCGTCGGCGCCTACATCGACCAGGGCGTCGGCGGGGTGCGTTACCTCGACTGGCTGGTCCCCGGGCTGATCGCCTCGACCGCCCTCCAGGTGACCGTCGGTGACTCGACCTGGCCGGTGTTCAGCAACTTCCGGTGGGTCAAGACCTACTTCGCGCAGAGCGCGTCGCCGCTGCGGGTTGGTGACATCGTGGCGGGGCACCTGGCGTTCGTGCTGTTCCGGGTGCTCACCACGATCGCGGCGTTCCTGCTGGTCACCGGCTTGTTCGGGGCGTTGCGGTCGCCGTGGGCGGTGGCGACCCTGCCGGTGGTGGCGTTGCTCGGGCTGGCCGTTGCCGCGCCGGTCTTCGCGTACACCGCGTCAGTGTCCAGCGACAGTTGGCTGGCGATGCTGTTCCGGTTCGCGGTCATCCCGATGACGCTCTTCGCCGGGGTGTTCTTCCCGGTCGAGTCGCTACCCGAGGCGCTGCGCTGGGTGGCGTACGTGACGCCGTTGTGGCACGCCGTCGACCTCTGCCGCGCGGCCACGCTCGGCGTCGCCCCACAGTGGTCGGTCGTGGGGCACCTGCTGTACCTGGCCGCCTGGGCGGTCGCCGGCTGCCTGCTGGCGCTGCGCGCGTTCCGTCGCAAGCTCGTCGTCTAGGGAGGCTGTCGTGGTCACGCTGATCCTGCCCCGGCTGATCGACGTCTCCGCCGCGTCCCGGCGGTCGGGGTCGGTGGTCGAGCGCAACGTCGCGGCGCTGAAGTCGGTCTACTGGCTGCTGCTGCTCTCCGGCTTCGTCGAGCCGCTGCTCTACCTGCTCTCCATCGGGGTGGGCGTCGGGGCGCTGGTCGGCGATCTGCCGTTGCCCGACGGGCGGCTGGTCTCGTACGCCGAGTTCGTGGCTCCGGCGATGCTCGCCTCCTCGGCGATGACCGGGGCGCTCGCGGAGACCACCTTCAACTTCTTCGGCAAGATGAAGTACATGAAGCTGTACGACGGGATGATCGCCACCCCGGTACGGCCGTTCGAGATCGCCGTCGGTGAGTTGAGTTGGGCGATGCTGCGGGGCAGCGCCTACTCGGCCGCGTTCCTCGGGGTGATGGTCGCGCTGGATCTGACCAGCGTCACCCGCGCGCTGACCGCTCTGCCGGCCGCGGTGCTGGTCGGGTTCGCGTTCGGGGCTCTCGGCATGGCGATCTCCACGTTCATGCGCAGTTGGCAGGACTTCGACCTGATGGGCTCGGCCCAGTTCACGCTGTTCCTCTTCTCCGGCACGTTCGTGCCGGCGCAGGCCTATCCGACCCTGCTGCACTGGCTGATCGAGATCACCCCGCTGTACCGGTCGGTGCACCTGATCCGCGGGGTCGCGCTGGGCAGCGGTGGCTGGGTCTGGCTGCTCGACGTGCTCTACCTGCTGGCGATGGTGGCGATCGGCCTGCTGGTGGCGTCGCGCCGGATGGGCAGGTTGCTCTACCAATAGGGGTTATCCGTGCCCGTCGACGGGGCATGTCCGGAGGTGACACCGCCGACGGACAGGAGGGGCGATGGCCTCGGACGAGTCTTCCGCCCACCGGGAGCACCAGCGTGATCCGGTCGGGCCCGATGCGGGGCCGGACAGCCCCACCGATCTGCCCGGCAGTGGCTGGAAGGCGGCGCTGCGGCGCACGGTCACCGAATTCCAGGACGACAGCCTGACCGACTGGGCGGCGGCGTTGACCTACTACGGGGTGCTGTCCATCTTCCCGGGGCTGCTGGTGCTGATCTCCATCCTCGGTCTGCTCGGCAGGAGCGCCACCCAGGGCGTCAAGGACACCGTCAACCAGGCGGTGCCGAACGACAGCATCCAGAAGATCATCGAGGACGCGATCACCCAGGCGCAGGGCAGCGGCGGCCTGGCCAGCCTCGCGGCGATCATCGGTCTGCTGGCGGCGTTCTGGTCCGCCTCCGGGTATGTCGGCGCGTTCATGCGCGCCTCGAACACCATCTACGACGTGCCGGAAGGCCGGCCGATCTGGAAGACGCTGCCGATCCGGCTCGGCGTGACCGCCGTGATCGGGGTGCTGCTGCTGGCCAGCGCGGTGATCGTGGTCTTCACCGGACGTCTCGCCGAGTTGGTCGGGGACGCGGTCGGCCTCGGCGCGACGGCGGTCACGGTGTGGGACATCGCCAAGTGGCCGGTCCTGCTGATCCTGGTCAGCCTGATGTTCGCGATCCTCTACTGGGCTTCGCCGAACGCGCGGCACGGCGGGTTCCGCTGGGTCAGCCCGGGCGGTGTGCTGGCCGTGGTGATCTGGCTGGTGATCTCCGGCCTCTTCGCCCTCTACGTGAGCAACTTCGGCTCGTACAACAAGACGTACGGGGCGCTGGCCGGTGTGATCATCTTTCTGGTCTGGCTCTGGCTGAGCAACATCGCGATCCTGCTGGGTGCCGAGTTCGACGCGGAGTTGGAGCGGGGTCGCGCCATTTCGGCCGGTCACGCCGTCGACGACGAGCCGTACGTCGAGCTGCGCGACGACCGCAAGCTCCGGAAGAAGCGGAACTCCGCCGGCAGACGCTGACCGCCCTGCAGCGGCCCCCGTCCCGTACGGACGACCCGCGCAAACCGCCCCGCCACCGAGGTCCGGCTGGCGGGGCGATTTCGTGTTCGTCGATGGCACCGGGGGCGACCGGACGCGGGCGGCCCGTGATCCTTTTCTTGATCGACTAGTAGCTTTTGTTCTTTCGGACAAAAGTTCATCTCGAAACGGTCGAAGCTCTGGACAGGCGGTGCGGAACGCTCTTACTGTGTCGGACACAACACATCGCCATTGCGTCGATGTGAACGAGGCCTATGAAGAGGTGAATCCCGGTGCGGACCGTCGACCCGTTGCACGTGCGACTGCTCCGGTTGCTCCGCGACGAGGGAGCCGTATCCCGGGCCGAGCTGGGCGACCGACTCCAGATGCCGCGCCCGCGCATGCTCGCCGAGCTGGATCGTCTGGTCGCGCTCGGTTACGTCGCGGAGGCAGGGCTCGCCGCCTCCCGGGGCGGGCGCCGCTCGACCCTGGTCGAGCTGAACCCGAAGCTGCGCTTCGCCGCCGTCGACCTCGGCGCGAGCTCGATGGACATCGAGGTGGTCAACGGCCGCCTCGAACCGGTCGCCCACTACGCCGAGGCCGCCGACATCCGCAACGGGCCGAAGGTGACCCTGCAGCGGGTCAACGAGCTGCTGCACAAGGCCCGGGTCGACGGCGCGTACGAGCGCTTGGACGCGGTCGGCATCGGCGTACCCGGCCCGGTCAGCTTCCGCGACGGCGTCCCGGTCTCGCCGCCGATCATGCCAGGCTGGGACCGGTTCCCGGTGCGCGAGCTGCTCAGCCGGGAGCACGGTTGCCCGGCGGTGGTGGACAACGACGTCAACATCATGGCTATCGGTGAGCGCCACGGTGGGGTCGCGCACTCGGTGGACGACTTCCTCTTCGTGAAGATCGGCACCGGCATCGGCTGCGGCATCTACCTCACCGGCGAGGTCTACCGGGGCACCGACGGCTGTGCCGGCGACATCGGCCACATCCAGGTCGACTCGCACGGTCCGATGTGCTCGTGCGGCAACATCGGCTGCCTGGAAGCGTTGTTCAGCGGTGCCGCACTGGCCAAGGAGGCCACCGTCGCCGCCCGCAGCGGGACGTCACCGGCGCTGGCCGAGCGGATGGCCCTGCGTGGTGTGGTGACCGCACTTGACGTCGCCGAGGGCGCCGTCGAGGGCGACGTGACCTGCATCCAGCTGATCCGTGACGGCGGACGGCGGGTCGGTGGAGTGCTCGCCGGCCTGGTCAGCTTCACCAACCCGTCGATGATCGTGATCGGCGGCGGGCTGGCCCAGCTCGGGCACATCCTGCTGGCCGAGATCCGCAGCGTGGTCTACCGCCGTTCGCTGCCGCTGGCCACCGGCAACCTGCCCGTCGTGCTGTCCGAGCTCGGTGGTCGCGCCGGCGTCACCGGTGCGGCAGTGCTCGCCAGTGACGTCGCCTTCGGTGAAGCCGCATGAGACTGAGCGAATTTCCGTCGTGAGTGAGGAGGAGACTGTGGCCCTGCCCGAGGATGACCCCGCCACCACGTCGGCCGAGGCCGTCGCCGAGGCACCGCTGGTCGAGGCTCCCGCCGACACCGTCGCGGGCGAGGTGGTCCTGCGCCTCACCGATCTGGTCAAGACCTTCCCCGGCGTACGCGCGTTGGACGGCGTGCAGCTGGAGGTGCGTGCCGGCGAGGTGCACTGTCTGCTCGGGCAGAACGGCGCCGGCAAGTCCACCCTGATCAAGGTGCTCTCCGGGGTCCACCAGCCCGATTCCGGGCAGGTGGAGTGGCGCGGCGAGCCGGCGACCTTCGCCAACCCGCAGGCCGCCATGAAGGCCGGCATCGCCACGATCTACCAGGAGCTCGATCTCGTCGAGGACCTGTCGGTGGCGGAGAACGCGTTCCTCGGTCACGAGCACCGCAGCTTCGGGTTCGTCCGGCGCGGCACGATGGCCCGGCACACTCGGCAGATCCTCAGTCGGCTCGGCCACGGGGAGATCCCGCCCGGGAGGATGGTTCGGTCGCTGCCGGCCGCCGGTAAGCAGATCGTCAGCATGGCCCGCGCGCTGTCGCACGAGGCCCGACTGATCATCATGGACGAGCCGAGCGCGGTGCTGGCCCACGACGAGGTCGGCAACCTGTTCCGGATCATCCGGGAGCTGACCGCGCAGGGCATCGCCGTCATCTACATCTCGCACCGGCTGGAGGAGATCCGCGAGATCGGCGACCGGGTCACCGTACTCAAGGACGGCCGGACCACGGCGGCGAACCTGCCGGCGCGCGACACCCCGACCCGCGACCTGGTCAGCCGGATGACCGGCCGCACCATCGAGTACGTCTTCCCGGATCGACCGGCCGAAGACCCCGCCGGTGCGGATCTGCTCCAGGTGGAGGGGTTGACCCGCGCCGGAGAGTTCGCGGACGTCTCGCTGAGCGTTCGCGCCGGGGAGATCGTCGGCATCGCGGGGCTGGTCGGCTCCGGCCGCTCCGAGCTGCTGGAAACCATCTACGGTGCGCGTCTCGCGGAGGCCGGTTCGGTCCGGATGGACGGGCGGGTGCTGCGTCCCGGCGTCGGCGCGGCGGTGCGGGCCGGCATGGGGATGGCCCCGGAGGAACGCAAGAGTCAGGCGCTGCTGCTCGGAGAGCCCATCTACCGCAACGTCACGTTGGCCACCTTCGGCCGATACGCGCGGCTGGGCTTCACCGACGCCGCCAAGGAACGAGCCGAGGCGGACCGGATCACCGAGAGCCTGGAGCTGCGGCCCCGGGGCGTCGACCGGCCGGTACGCACGCTCTCCGGCGGCAACCAACAGAAGGTCGTGGTCGGGCGGTGGTTGCTCGGCGGCACCAAACTGCTGCTTCTCGACGAGCCGACCCGGGGCGTGGACGTGGGCGCCCGGGCTGAGCTCTACCAGGTCATCCGGGCGTTGGCCGCCCAGGGCGTCGGGGTGCTGCTGGTCTCCAGCGAGGTGCCTGAGGTGCTTGGTCTGGCCGACCGGGTGCTGGTGATGCGGGAAGGGCGGGTCGTCCGCGAGGCTGCGGCCGGCGAACTCGACGAGAACACCGTGCTCGACCTCGTGATGGCGGGGTCCTTGATGGAAGGCGCACCGGCATGAGCGACGCGACTCCCACTCCCACCGCGACACCGGAGCGCGCGCAGCTTCCGGCGCAGTCGCCGCCGGTGGACCCGGCGGAGACGGCGGTGGCCAGCGACAAGGCAGGATCCACGGGCCGACTTTCGTGGTGGCGGGGTGACGGCGGCGACGGTGCCAAGCGCAACCTCGGTCTGATCGGGGTGCTGGCCGCGCTCATCGTGGTCGGCGCGGTCACCAAACCGGAGCTCTACGGGGACCCGAACTGGGTCTGGAACAACGTTCTCGCCATCCTGCAGCTCGCCTCGGTCGTCGGTGTGGTCACGGTCGGGATGACCTTCGTGATCATCGGCGGCGGGATCGACCTGTCGGTCGGGGCGATCGTCGCGCTGGCCGGGGTCTGGTGCACCACGGTCGCCACCCAGGAATTCGGCGCCGGCGGCATGATCTTCACCGCCATCGTGGTCGGCATCTGCGTCGGCCTGGTCAACGGCGTACTCATCTCGTACGGGCGGCTCGTCCCCTTCATCGCGACGCTCGCGATGCTGGTGGCGGCTCGCGGGCTCGCGGCGTCGATCTCCAACAAGCAGACCCAGGTGTCGAGCAGCACCTTCATCAACGACATCGCGGCGCGCAAGGTTCTCGGGATTCCGATCCTCGTCTACATCCTGGGCGCGGTGGTGGTGGCCGGCTGGATCCTGCTCAACCGCACGACCTTCGGCCGGCGAACCATCGCCGTCGGCGGTAACCCGGAGGCGGCACGGCTGGCCGGCATCAACGTCCGCCGGCACACCATGTTCCTCTACGCGCTGTCCGGTCTGTGCTGCGGCATCGCGGCCATCATGCTCACCTCGCAGGCCACCTCGGCGCAGGCGGCGATGGCCAACCTCTACGAGTTGGATGCGATCGCCGCCGCGATCATCGGCGGGACGCTGCTCAGCGGCGGCCGGGGCACGATCGTCGGCTCACTGCTCGGCGTCATCATCTTCGCCACGATCACGAACCTCTTCGCCATCAACGGCCTCTCCATCGAGGCGCAGAACATGGTCAAGGGCGGCATCATCGTCGCCGCCGTCCTGGTCCAGCAGTTCCAGTACAAGTCCTTCACTCGGCTCCTCGCGCGGAACAGGGTCACCACCGCAACCTGACGCACCGCACCGTTGTCCCAGGCGACGTCGAGAAATTCGACAGTGGCCGGGCCTCGCACACCCTCACCAACACAAATCCCGCTCCCAGGAGGTCGTTCATGACCCAGCACAGTCGCGACGTGTCGCGCCGCCGGTTGCTCTTCGGTGGAGCCGCAGTCGGCGCCGCCACCCTGCTCACCGCCTGCACCAGCAACGACACCCCGGCGGCCAGCACCCAGACCAAGGCCGCCGGTGACGGTGCCGGCAACAACGCCCCGGGCAAGAAGGTCGTCATCGGCTTCTCCGCCCCGGCCGCCGACCACGGCTGGATGGGCGCGATCCACGCCAACGCCAAGGCTCAGGCCGCGGCCTACTCGGACGTGGAGTTCAAGGAGGTCGACGGTGGGTCGAACTCCGAGGCCCAGCGCTCCACGCTCGGCACGCTGATCGCCCAGAAGCCGGACATCATCGTCGTGCTGCCACACGACGGCAAGGAGGTCAACGCCGTTGCCCTCCAGGCGATGCAGGCGGGCATCCCGATCGTGAACCTCGACCGGGCCTTCCCCGACGCGCTGGCCTCGCGGCTGGTCATCAAGGGCGACAACTACGGCATGGGCGTCTCGGCCGGGCACTTCATCGGCAAGCAGCTCAAGGACAAGGGCGTCAGCAACCCGATCATCGGCGAGATCGCCGGTCTGGAGATCCCGCTGACCGTCGAGCGCAGCAACGGCTTCAAGGCCGCCCTGGCGACCTACGGGTTCCAGGTGAACAACCGTCGCTCGGCCGAGTTCACCTCGGACAGCGGTCAGCGCGAGGCGTCCCAGCTGCTCCAGGCGCTGCCGAAGATCGACGCGATCTGGAACCACGACGACGACCAGGGCATCGGTGTGCTCGCCGCCATCAAGCAGGCCAACCGGTCGGAGTTCTTCATGGTCGGCGGCGCGGGTTCGAAGCTCGCGATCGACGCGATCAAGGCCGACAACAGCGTGCTCAAGGCGACGGTCACCTACAACCCGTCGATGGCCTCGTCGGCAATCTCCCTCGCGCGGCTCATCGCGCAGGGCCGGGGCCTGGGCGACCTGACGGAGCTGCAGGTTCCCAAGGAGTTGACCCTCGCCTCCGAGACGATCACCAAGGAGAACGCGAGCAGCTACGACAAGCTCGGGTTCTGACACACGGGGGGAGACCCACCTTGTCCACGACAGACAAAGAACTGCGGGTCGGCATGGTCGGCTACGCGTTCATGGGCGCCGCGCACTCACAGGCGTGGCGCACCGTGAACCGCGTGTACGACCTGCCGGCGCGGGCCCGGATGGCGTTGATCTGCGGCCGAGACACAGCGAAGGTGGCCGACGCCGCCGACCGGCTCGGCTGGGACGCGTACACCACGGACTGGCGTGACCTGATCAACCGGGACGACATCGACGTGGTCGACATCTGCACCCCGGGCGACAGCCACGCCGAGATCGCCCTCGCCGCGTTGGCCGCCGGCAAGCACGTCCTGTGCGAGAAGCCGTTGGCCAACACGGTGGCGGAGGCCCGGGCGATGACCGCCGCGGCGGACGCCGCCCGGACCACCGGAGTGCGGTCGATGTGCGGGTTCAACTACCGCCGGGTCCCCGCAGTGACGATGATGCGCCAGATGGTCGCCGACGGACGGCTCGGGGTGATTCGACACGTTCGCGCGGTGTACCTGCAGGACTGGATCGTGGACCCGCAGTTCCCGCTGGTCTGGCGTTTGCAGAAGGACAGGGCGGGCTCCGGCGCGCTCGGTGACATCGGTGCCCACATCATCGATCTGACCCAGTTCGTCACCGGTCAACGGATCAGTGGGGTCAGCGCGGTCACCGAGACCTTCGTCAAGGAGCGGCCGTTGCCGGCCGGGTCGAGCGGGTTGGCGGCCACGGTGGACGGCGGCAGCTCCGCCGACGGCAACGGCACCGGGCCGGTCACCGTCGACGACGCCGCGGTCTTCGTGGCCCGGCTCGACGGTGGCGCTCTGGCCACGTACGAGGCGAGCAGGTTCGCCACCGGCCGCAAGAACGCCCTGCGTGTCGAGATCAACGGCTCGTTGGGCACCGTGGTCTTCGACCTGGAGCGCCTCAACGAGCTGGAGTTCTACGACGCCACCCGTCCCGCTGTGGAGCAGGGCTTCAACCGCATCCTGGTGACCGAGGGCGAGCACCCGTACATGTCGGCGTGGTGGCCGCCGGGCCACATCATCGGCTACGAGCACTCGTTCACGCACGAGATGCGCGACTTCATCGAGGCGGTCGCCACCGGTGTCGACCCGACTCCCTCCTTCGCCGACGCGTTGCAGGTCCAGTTGGTGCTGGACGCGGTGGCCCGCTCGGCGGAGCTCGGCTCGTCCTGGGCCGAGGTGGCGCCGGCGCTGACCGCGGCGGCTGTCTGACCATTGACCATCCGCGACGGCGGTGTTCGTACCGCTGTCGCCCGACCGGCTTTCCGAAGCCGACCGGCGAGGGACCGGCCGCGGATTGCGCCCCGTGGCTGGGACGAGGTCGGCATCGGAGAGTGTGCAGCCGGGCCGTACGGCCCGGTGGCGCACGAGAAGGACGGTCGTCCGGTGCGACCGGACCGGGATTCCCCGGCCGCACCGGAGGACCGCCACCACCGGTGAAGATCCGGAGGACCTGATGGCACCGCCCGCTGTTGCCCCCACCCGTCCCGCATCCACTCGTCGATTAACGGCGGGTCGTGCTCCGGTCGGTGATGTGGCGGGCACGGCGGCCTGAGACGCCCGGCCGGGGCACGCCAACGCCCTGACCGGTCGGATGCGGGGGAGGCAGGGTCGAGACGCCGACCCGACCCTGTCTACCAGCCCCGTCTGCTCGCACCCGTACCGGGAACCGGTCCGGCGTCGGCGCCGCCGACGCCGACGCCGGAACCGGTGCTCTCCCGGTGCGGGGCGGGCGGGCGGGGCCCATCCACCCAGGCTGTATCTTTCCGAAACATATTCTGATATTCCTATATTTAGCGGTACCGACGGTTCCTCCTGGATGGGAAGGAGCACCATGCGAACAGGTGTCTGGCTGGTAGGAGCGCGCGGTTCCGTCGCGACCACCAGCATCGTCGGAGGGCTCGCGCTGCGAGCCGGCCTGGCCGGGCCAACCGGTTGCGTCACCGAGCTGCCCGAGCTGCGCGGCCCCGCCCTGCCAGCCTTCGCCGACCTCGTCTTCGGTGGGCACGACCTGGCCACCACCCCGCTCTGCAAGCGCGCGGAGGCACTGGCCGACAGCGGCGTCATTCCCTGGCGGCTGGTCGCCGCGATCCCCGACGAGCTGAACGCGGTCGAGCAGGAGCTGCGACCCGCACCGGTGGGCGCCACCCAGGCGGATCGTGCCGCCGCCGTGGTGCGCGACCTGACCAGCT
Organism: Micromonospora parathelypteridis; assembly: GCF_014201145.1. Classification (NCBI taxonomy): domain Bacteria; kingdom Bacillati; phylum Actinomycetota; class Actinomycetes; order Micromonosporales; family Micromonosporaceae; genus Micromonospora; species Micromonospora parathelypteridis. The sequence goes on along the minus strand of NZ_JACHDP010000001.1, from coordinate 1,718,936 downwards.
TCCGCGAGCGGCACGAGCTGGACCGGGTGGTGGTGGTCAACGTCTCCGCCACCGAGCCGGCCCCCCGACCGCACCCCGGGCACGCCGACCCGGCCGCGCTGCGCGCCGCTCTCGCCGGACCGGACGAGGTGCTGCCGGTCAGCTCCCTCTACGGGTACGCGGCGGTGCTGGCCGGCTGCCCGTACGTCGACTTCACCCCGTCCACCGGGCTGCGACTGCCGGCGTTGACCGCGCTGGCCGAGGAGGCCCGACTGCCGTACGCCGGGCACGACGGCAAGACCGGGGAAACCCTGGTCAAGTCGGTGCTCGCGCCGATGTTCGCGATGCGCAACCTGGACGTGCGCTCCTGGTCCGGGGTCAACCTGCTCGGCGGTGGCGACGGCGCCACCCTCGCCGACCCGGCCGCGAACGCGGCGAAGGTGCAGAGCAAGCAGCGGGTGCTCGGCGAGACGCTGGGCTACGTCCCGCAGGGCGGCACGCGCATCGAGTACGTCGAGGAGCTGGGCGACTTCAAGACCGCCTGGGATCTGATCACCTTCGCCGGTTTCCTCGGCACCGGTATGCGGATGGAGTTCACCTGGCACGGGTGCGACTCCGCGCTGGCCGCGCCGCTGGTGCTCGACCTCGCCCGGCTCACCGCCGCCGCGCACGCCGCCGGGCAGGTGGGGCCGCTGACCGAGCTGGGCTTCTTCTTCAAGGACCCGCTCGGCGCGCCCAGCCACTCGCTGGGCGAGCAGTGGGCCCGGCTGACCGACTTCGCGCGGCTTCTGCACGCCGGCGGGGACAGTGCCCATGACCACGCTGGCTGACCTCGCCGAGCTGGTCCGGGCGCCGGCCGCGCTCTCGGTGCCCGGTGACGTGGTCGCCGGAGCGGCGGCGGCCGGCGCGTTGAGCCCGCGTACCCCTGCCCTCGCCGGCGCCTCGGTGCTGCTCTACTGGGCCGGCATGGCCGCCAACGACTGGGCCGACCGACGCCTCGACGCCGTGGAGCGGCCCGAGCGGCCGATCCCCAGCGGGCGGGTCACCCCGGCCGCCGCGGTCGGTCTCGCGGCTGGCCTCACGGCCGCTGGCGTGGGCCTGGCCGCCGCCGTGGGCGGTCGCCGCGCCGTCGCGCTCGCCGTGCCGTTGGCCGCCACCATCTGGGGGTACGACCTGCTGGCCAAGAACACCGCCGCCGGTCCGGCCGTGATGGCTGCCTGCCGGGGGCTGGATGTGCTGCTCGGCGCGTCGGGTGGCCGGGTGAGCAGGGCGTTGCCGGCGGCGGCGACAGTCGCCGCGCACACCTATACGGTCACCGCGCTGTCCCGCCGGGAGGTCACCGGCGCGGACACCACCCTGCCGATGTGCACCCTCGCCGGCACCGCGGTTGTCGCCGCCAGCGCCGCCGTCGTCGCCCCCCGGCGGGTTGCCGCGCTGCCCGCCGTGCTGGCCGGGTGGTATGCCGCCCGCTACGGCGCGGCTCAGGCCGAGGTCGTCCGGGACCCGTCGGCCGGGCGGGTTCGTGCCGCCGTCGGTGCCGGGATCACCGGGCTGCCCGCGCTGCAGGGGGCGCTCACCGCGCGAGGCGGAGCCGGCCTGCTCGGGTTGGCCGTCGCGGCGGCAGCGCCGTTGGGTCGACGGTTGGCCCGGAAAGTCTCCCCGACATGACCGTTCCCCAGCCCCGATCCGCTCCGCCGGCCTCCGACGCCACGACGTTGCGCCTCGGGTACGGCACGAACGGCTTCGCCAACCACCGTCTCGACGACGCGCTCGCCGTCCTCGCCGATCTCGGCTACGACGGGGTGGCGCTCACCCTGGACCACGACCATCTGGACCCGTTCGCGCCCGGGCTCACGCGCCGGGTCGCCACCGTCGGTCGTCGGTTGAACGAGCTGGGTCTGGCGGTGGTGATCGAAACCGGGGCGCGTTACCTGCTCGACCCGTGGCACAAGCACGCCCCGACGTTGCTGCACGACGACCCGACCCGGCGGATCGAGTTCCTGCGCCGGGCCGTCCGGATCGGCGCCGACCTGGGCGCGGAGGCGGTCTCGTTCTGGGCCGGTGTCCGGCCAGAGGCGGTGTCGCCGCAGTGCGCCTGGGACCGGCTGGTGGCCGGATGCGCCAGCGTGGTCGACGCGGCCGACGCCGCTGGCGTCACCCTCGGCTTCGAGCCGGAGCCGGGGATGCTGGTGCAGGACATCGCCGACTGGCGTCGGCTGCGCGCCGCGCTCGGTGACCCGGCCCGGTTCGGCATCACCCTCGACATCGGCCACTGCCGCTGCCTGGAGCCGTGGCCGGTGCCGCAGTGTGTCGCCGAGGTGGCCGAGCACCTGGTCAACGTGCAGATCGACGACATGCGCCGGGGTGTGCACGAGCACCTGGAGTTCGGTGTCGGCGAGATCGACTTCCCGCCGGTGCTGGCGGCCCTGGCGGCAGCCGACTATCGCGGGCTGGTCGCGGTGGAGCTGCCCCGCGACTCGCACGCCGCACCCGCCGTGGCCGCCCGGTCGATCGAGTTTCTCCGCGCCGCCGCACTGGCCGGCCGCACGGAGGACGAGGTGCCCGCAGACATACCTGGGGTGCCTGCGTAGCAGCAAGGGAAGGAGACGGGATGACACCGGATTCACTACGGGCCGCGCTGCGAGGCGTACCCGATCCCGATTGGCTGGACGCGGCGCTGCGCCGGGTCCCGGCCGAGCCCACCGCGATCACCCGACTCTTCCCCGCCGCCGGCCGGCGTTGCGGTCGGGCCGCGCTGCCCGACGCCCCCGGCTGGACCGCCGACGACGCGGCCCGGGTGCTGCTGCTCACCAGCCTGCCCGGCGACCACGCGGCGTACGCCGAGCGCCTCTACGAGCACGGCGACGCGGCCGAGCGCCGAGCGGTGCTGCGGGCGTTGCCGCTGCTGCCGATCGGCGCCGCCGGTGTGCCGTTGCTGCACGACGCGATCCGGACCAACGACACCCGGCTGGTCGCCGCGGCGCTCGGCCCGTACGCCCAGCACCTCCCCCCGGCCGCCTGGCGGCAGGCGGTGCTCAAGTGCGTGTTCAGCGGTGTCCCCCTCGACGGGGTGGCCGACCTGGACGCTCGGGCGGACGGTGAGTTGGCGGCGATGCTGGGCGCGCTGGCCGCCGAACGGCACGCCGCCGGCCGGGAGTTGCCCGCCGACGCCACCGACCTGCTCGACCGGCTCACCGCCGCACTGCCCCGGGAGGCGTGAATGCGTATCTTCGACCCGCACATCCACATGACCTCACGCACCACCGACGACTACGAACGGATGGCGGCCGCCGGGGTCCGCGCGGTGGTGGAGCCGGCGTTCTGGCTGGGCCAGCCCCGCACCAGCGCCGCCTCGTTCGCCGACTACTTCGACTCGCTGATCGGTTGGGAGCCGTTCCGGGCGGGGCAGTTCGGGGTGCGGCACCACGCGACCGTGGCGCTGAACCCCAAGGAGGCCAACGACCCGCGCTGCCGGGCGGTGCTCGACCTGCTGCCCCGCTACCTGGACAAGGACGCGGTGGTGGCGGTCGGCGAGATCGGGTACGACTCGATGACGCCGGAGGAGGACGAGGCGTTCGCCGCGCAACTGGCTCTGGCCGTGGCGTACGACCTGCCGGCGCTGGTGCACACCCCGCACCGGGACAAGGCGCGCGGATGCGAGCGGACCCTCGCCGTGGTCGCCGAATCCGGCATCGACGCCTGTCGCGTGGTGGTCGATCACCTCAACGAGGTGACCGTCAAGCTGGTCCGGGACAGCGGCTGCTGGCTGGGTTTCTCCATCTACCCGGACACCAAGATGACGCCGTCGCGGATGGTGGAGCTGCTGCGGGAGTACGGCACGGATCGGATGCTGGTCAACTCGGCCGCCGACTGGGGTCGCTCCGACCCGCTGCTGACCCGGGCCACCGGCGAGGCGATGCTGCTGGCCGGGTTCAGCGACGACGACGTCGACAAGGTGCTGTGGCGCAACCCGGTGGAGTTCTACGGACAGTCCGGTCGGCTCGACCTCAGCGACCTGGACGTCGTCGCGGCCGTGGACCCGCAGACCGGCAACTCGATCCTGCGCGGCGGCAGCTGATGCGGCTGCGACACGGTGGCGGCGACACCGTCCACCTCGGCTACTGCACCAACGTGCACCCCGCCGAGGACCTCGCCGGCATCCTCGGTCAACTGGACACCTACGCCGTGCCGGTCCGTGAGGCGCTCGGCAGTGACCTGCTCGGGCTCGGCCTGTGGCTGGCCGCCCCGGTCGCCGCCGAGCTGGCCGCCGACCCGACGCTACGCCGTCGGTTGCGCACCGAGCTGGACGCGCGCGGGCTGGAGGTGGTCACCCTCAATGGCTTCCCGTACGCGGCCTTCCAGGCCCCCGTGGTCAAGCAGGACGTGTACCACCCGGACTGGACCACCGAGCAGCGCCTGACGTACACGCTGGATCTGGCCCGGGTGCTCGCCGACCTGCTGCCCGACGACGCCGCCCGGGGCTCGATCTCCACGCTGCCGCTGGCCTGGCGGCAGCCGTGGGACGCCGATCGGGCCGACGCGGCCCGACGCCGGCTGGACCAACTGGCCGCCGGCCTGGCCGCGGTGCAGCGGGACACCGGCCGGGTAGTGCGGGTCGCCTTCGAACCCGAGCCCGGCTGCGTCGTGGAGAGCACCGGACAGGCCGCCGAGCTGCTGTCCGGCGTGGACACCGAGCGGTTGGGCGTCTGTCTCGACCTGGCCCACCTGGCGTGCGCCTGGGAGGAGCCCACCGAGGCACTGGAACGACTGCGGGCGGCCGGGCTGCCCGTGGTGAAGGTGCAGGTCTCCGCCGCCGTCGAGGCGGCCGACCCGGAGAGTGGGGCCGAGGCGTTGCGCCGCTGGGTGGAGCCACGCTTCCTGCACCAGACCCGGGGCGCCGGGTGCGCGGGGCTGGCCGACCCGGCCGACCCGGCGTACGCGGCCGACGACCTGGACGAGGCGCTGGATCGGGCGCTGCCCGGCCCGTGGCGGGTGCACTACCACGTGCCCCTGCACGCCCCACCCGAGGAGCCGCTCGGCTCCACCCTGCCCGTGCTGCGCACCGCCCTGGCCGCGCTCTTCGACGGCCCGACCGCCGGCTGCGACCACCTGGACGTCGAGACGTACACCTGGGGGGTGCTGCCGGCCGCACGGCGGCCCGGCACCGACGCGGAGTTGGCCGCCGGCATCGCCGCCGAGCTGGCCTTCGCCCGCGACGAGCTGGTCGGCCTGGGTCTGACTGCGGAGCAGAACGTGACTGCGGGGGTGACGCGATGAGCCGGCGACTGGTGGTGCTCGACGTGGTGGGGTTGACGCCCCGACTACTGGCGCACATGCCTCGACTGCGGGGGGTCGCCGACGGCGGCTTCCGGGCCGAGCTGGGCACGGTGCTGCCCGCGGTGACCTGCTCGGTGCAGTCCACCTTCCTCACCGGCGAGCCGCCCAGCGGGCACGGGATCGTCGGCAACGGGTGGTATTTCCGGGAGCTGGGCGAGGTGATGCTGTGGCGGCAGCACAACGCGCTGGTCGGCGGGGACAAGCTCTGGCAGGCGGCCCGTCGGGCCGAGCCCGGCTACACCGTCGCCAACGTCTGCTGGTGGTACGCGATGGGCGCGGACGTCAACTGGACGGTCACCCCACGCCCCGTGTACTACGCCGACGGGCGCAAGGAGCCGGACTGCTACACCGACCCGCCGGAGCTGCACGACGCGCTCACCGGCCGGCTGGGCACCTTCCCGCTGTTCACCTACTGGGGGCCGACCGCCGGGCTGCCGTCGTCGCGGTGGATCTGCCAGGCGGCCGAGCAGATCCTGGCCGACGTGTCACCCGACCTCACCCTGGTCTACGTCCCGCACCTGGACTACGACCTGCAACGGTTCGGCCCGTCGTCGGCCCAGGCCGCCGCCGCGGCAGCCGAGTTGGACGCGGTGCTCGGGCCGCTGCTGGACGCCGCCCGGGCCCGGGACGCCACCGTGGTGGTGCTGTCGGAGTACGGCATCACCGACGTGTCCCGACCGGTGGACGTCAATCGGCTGCTGCGCGCCGAAGGGCTGCTGCGGGTGCACACCCAGGCCGGCATGGAATACCTCGACCCGTGGACGTCGAGGGCGTTCGCGGTCGCCGACCACCAGGTCGCCCACGTCTACGTCCGGGACCCGGCCGACGTGCCCGCGGTGGCGAAGCTCTGCGCCGGCCTGCCCGGGGTGGCCGAGGTTCTCGACGCCGACGGCAAGGCCGCCTACGGGTTGGACCATCCGCGCGCCGGTGAGCTGGTGTTGGTGGCCGAGCCGGACGCCTGGTTCACGTACTACTACTGGCTGGACGACGCCCGAGCGCCGGACTTCGCCCGGCTCGTGGAAATTCATCGGAAGCCGGGTTACGACCCGGCGGAGCTGTTCTTCGATCCGGCCAACCCCGGTGCCGCGAAGGCTCGTGCCGGGGTCGCCCTGGCCCGCAAGAAGCTCGGTATGCGCTACCTGATGAGCGCGGTCGGCCTGGACGCCGGCGCGCAGGCGGTGCGCGGCTCGCACGGACGGCTGCCGGACGACCCGGCGGACGCTCCGGTGCTGCTCTGCTCCGACCCGAGCGCCGCCCGGGACCGGATCGCGGCCACCGACGTCAAGGCGCTGCTGCTGGAACTGGCCGGGCTGGGCGCCGGCGGTACGGACGGGTCGGGGGAGGGGGCATGACAGTTACCGTCGCGCCCACCGACGCGAGCGGGCTGCGGGCGCGCTTCGACGCGGAGCTGGCCGGGTTCCTCGAGCGGCAGGGCCCGGACTGGCCGGACGGCGCGCCGCGCGGCGTCTTCACCGCGCTGCAACGGTTCGTGCTGGCCGGCGGAAAGCGGTTACGCCCGCTGTTCTGCTACTGGGGCTGGCGCGGCGCGGGGGCTCCCGACGGCACCCCGATCGTGGTGGCCGCGGCGGCCCTGGAGTTGTTCCACGCGTTCGCGCTGATCCACGACGACATCCTGGACGGCAGTGACCGCCGGCGGGGTGAGCCGTCGGTGCACCGGCTCTTCGCCGACCTGCACGCCCGTTCGTCGTGGCGCGGCGACCCGGAGGCGTACGGCCGCAACACCGCGCTGCTCTGCGGGGACCTCTGCGCCGCCTGGTCGGATCAGATGTTCCACGAGTGTGGGCTGAGCACCGAGCAGGTGCACCGGGGCTACGGCGTGTTCGCGCTGATGCGTACCGAGGTGATCGCGGGGGAGTACCTGGATCTGGTCTCGGGCGTGGGTGACGGCTCGGTGGCCAGCGCGCTGACCGTGATCCGGATGAAGGCCGCCCGGTACACGGTGACCCGGCCGCTGCAGATCGGGGCGGCGCTGGCCGGCGCCGGGCCGGAGCTGATCGCCGCGCTGGGCGAGTTCGGCGACCCGTTGGGCGACGCGTTCCAGCTCCGCGACGACGTGCTGGGTGTCTTCGGGGACCCGGCGGTCACCGGCAAGTCGGTCCTGGACGACCTGCGGGAGGGCAAGCCCACGGTGATGATGGCGCTGGCCCGCAGTGCCGCAGACCGTTCGCAGACCATCCGGTTGCGGGAGCTGTTCGGCAACCCGGCCCTGGACGCCGACGGCGCGGCGGAGCTGCGCGCGATCATCGAGGTGACCGGTGCCCTGGAGCGGATCGAGCAGATGATTCGGGTCCGGACCGAGGCCGCGCTCGCCGCGTTGCAGAGCGCCATGGTGGCCGACGAGGCCCGCTCGGCGCTTGTCGCGCTGGCCGGACAGGCGATCGATCGCCACGCCTGATCGGCGACTTTCGATCAGATCGACGAAAGTTGATGCTGAATCGCCGGAAGGTATGGACACATTGAAACTCCTAACTTAGTGTCGTGACCAACACGACAATGTTTCGTCGAGGTGAACCGGCGGCGCGGTAACCCACGACCCCCACCATCACCGCTCGGCATCCGGCGCGACGGCGCGCGCCCGCCTGGCAGTCATTCGTCAGGAAGGGGCAGCACACATGTCCATGAAGGACGCTCCCAAACATCGATCCCGACGATGGTTCTCGGCTGGATCGGCAGTGTTGCTGGTTGCCGCGGCCGGCACGGTCGCACTCGGCGCCGGCTCGACCCCCGCGCAGGCGCACACGATCGTCGCCAGCGACTTCCAGCAGGTCGAGCTCGCCCGTGGCGTGAACGACATGGGTGAGCCGATGTCGCTAGCCGTGCTGCCGGACCGCTCGGTCCTGCACACCGCCCGCAACGGCACCCTGCGCCGCACCGACGCCAACGGCACCACCTCCGTGATCGGCACCCTGTCGGTCTACACGCACGACGAGGAGGGGTTGCAGGGCGTCGGCGTCGACCCGGGCTTCGCCAGCAACCGGCAGATCTACCTCTACTACGCCCCGCCGCTCTCCACCCCCGGCGGCGACGCGCCGGCCACCGGCACCGACTTCTCCGCCTGGAACGGCGTCAACCGGCTCTCCCGGTTCACCCTCAACGCCGACTTCACGGTCAACCAGGCGAGCAAGGTCGACGTGCTCGACGTACCGGCCAGCCGTGGCGTCTGCTGCCACGTCGGCGGGGACATCGACTTCGACGCCGCCGGCAACCTCTACCTGTCCACCGGCGACGACACCAACCCGTTCGAGTCGTCCGGCTACTCACCCCTGGACGAGCGGACCAACCGCAACCCCGCGTACGACGCACAGCGCAGCGCCGGCAACACCAACGACCTGCGCGGCAAGATCCTGCGGATCAAGGTGAACGCGAACGGGACGTACTCCATCCCGTCGGGCAACCTGTTCGCGCCCGGCACGGCCCAGACGCGCCCGGAGATCTACGCGATGGGGTTCCGCAACCCGTTCCGGATCAGCGTGGACAAGGCCACCGGGGTTGTCTACGTCGGTGACTACGGGCCGGACGCGGGCACCACCAGCGCCACCCGTGGGCCGTCCGGCCAGGTCGAGTTCAACCGGGTCGCCGCGCCGGGCAACTACGGCTGGCCGTACTGCACCGGCACCAACACCTCCACCGAGACGTACAACGAGTGGGACTTCGCCGCCAACACCGGCGGTGCGAAGTACAACTGCGGCGGTGGGCCGACCAACAACTCGTTCCGCAACACCGGCCGGACCACCCTGCCGCCGGCCCAGCCGGCCTGGATCCGGTACGCCGGCGACGCCGGCACCCCGACCGAGTTCGGCGGCGGCTCCGAGTCCCCGATGGGCGGCCCGGTCTACCGGTACAACGCCTCGTCGACCTCCACCACCAAGTTCCCGCAGTCCTTCGACGGGCAGTTCTTCGCCACCGAGTTCGGCCGCGGCTGGATCAAGCCGATCCACGTCAACTCGGACGGCTCCCGGGGCACCATCGACACCTTCCCCTGGGTCGGCAAGCAGGTGATGGACTCGGCGTTCGGCCCGGACGGCGCGTACTACGTGCTCGACTACGGCACCGGCTACTTCAACGGTGACGCCAACTCGGCGCTCTACCGCTTCGACTACGTCGGCGGCGGCAACCGGGCGCCGACCGCGGTGGCCAGCGCCAACCGGACCTCCGGTGCGGCCCCGCTCGCGGTGACCTTCTCCTCCGCCGGCTCGTCCGACCCCGAGGGGGGTGCGCTGACGTACTCGTGGGCCTTCGGAGACGGGACCACCTCGACCGCGGCCAACCCGACGAAGACCTACACCGCCAACGGCAGCTACACCGCCACCCTGACGGTCCGGGACCCGCAGGGTGCCACCGGCAGCAGCAGTGTGCGGATCAGCGTCGGCAACACCGCGCCCACGGTGACCATCAACAACCCCGGTAACGGCCAGCTGTTCAGCTTCGGCGACACGGTGCCGTTCAGCATCACGGTCACCGACCCGGAGGACGGCACGATCGACTGCACGAAGGTCAAGATGACCTACGTGCTCGGGCACGACCAGCACGGGCACCAGATCACCTCGCAGACCGGCTGCTCGGGCTCGATCACCATCCCGGTCGACGGTGAGCACGACGACGCGGCGAACATCTTCGCGATCTTCGACGCCGAGTACACCGACGCCGGTGGCCTGACCACGCACACCCAGCACACGCTGCCGCCGCGGCACCGCCAGGCCGAGTTCTACGGCACCTCGTCCGGGATCAACGTGTTCAGCAAGACCACGGCCGAGGGCGGCAAGACCGTCGGTGACATCAACAACGGCGACTGGATCGCGTTCCAGCCGTACCGGCTGGGCAACGTGACCTCGTTCAACGCCCGGGTCTCCTCGGCGGGTGCCGGTGGCACCCTCCAGGTCCGGGCCGGCTCGGCCACCGGCACGGTGCTCGGCTCGGCCACGGTCCCGGTGACCGGCAGCTGGGAAACGTTCGCCACGGTGACCGGGACGATCAGCAGCCCGCCGACCGGCACGACCACCCTCTACCTGACCTTCGCCGGCTCGGGCACCGGGGCGCTCTACGACCTGGACGCGTTCAGCTTCGTCACCGGAACCCCCACCGGCGGGGGTGGCCCGATCAGGGGCCTCGGCGGCAAGTGTCTGGACGTACGCAACGGTGCCACCGCCGACGGCACGCAGATCCAGATCTACACCTGCAACGGGAGTACGGCGCAGAACTGGACGGTCACCCCGAACTCCACGATCAAGTCGTTGGGCAAGTGCCTGGACGTCTCAGGTGCCGGCACCGCCGACGGCACCAAGATCCAGCTCTACACCTGCAACGGGACCGGGGCGCAGAACTGGGCCGCGCAAGCCGACGGCACGGTACGCAACGTGGCGTCCAGCAAGTGCCTCGACGTCTCCGGCAACAGCTCCGCCGACAGCACGGTGGTCCACCTCTGGACCTGCACCGCCGCCGCCAACCAAAAGTGGATCCTGCCCTGAGCTGAGAGGTGGGGCCCCTTGTTGACGCCTAGTGTTGTACAAGGGGCCCCTCCTAACCGTCATTAGGAGAGCGATATGCGCAGACTCCTGCGACCCGTCCTCGGCGCGGCCCTGGCCGCCCTCGCCGTCATCGCCTGCACCACCCCGGCCAGCCCGGCCAGCGCCGCCGACGCACCGTACGACGTCCTGGTCTTCTCCAAGACCGCCGGATTCCGGCACGACGCGATCCCGGTCGGCATCCAGACCATCCGCGACCTGGGCGCGGCGAACAACTTCACCGTCACCGCCACGGAGGACGCCGCGGCGTTCACCACCGGCAACCTCGCCCAGTACGAGGCGGTCGTCTTCCTCAACACCACCGGCGACGTGCTCAACGCCAGCCAGCAGACCGCCTTCGAGTCGTACATCGGCTCCGGTCGCGGGTACGTGGGTGTGCACGCGGCCGCCGACACCGAGTACGACTGGCCGTTCTACGGCAACCTGGTGGGCGCGTGGTTCGCCTCGCACCCGGCGATCCAGCAGGCCAACATCAAGGTGGAGGACCGGGGACAGGCGGCGACCGCGCACCTGCCGCAGACCTGGACCCGCACCGACGAGTGGTACAACTACCGGACCAACGCCCGCTCGACCGCCCACGTGCTGGCCACGCTGGACGAGTCGTCGTACTCCGGGGGCGGGATGGGCGCCGACCACCCGCTGAGCTGGTGCAAGAGTTACAACGGTGGCCGGTCCTTCTACACCGGCGCCGGGCACACCCAGGCGTCGTACGCGGAGCCGGCGTTCCGGTCCCACCTGCTCGGCGGCATCCGGTACGCCTCCGGTCGGAGCAAGGCCGACTGCCGGCCCGAGACCGGCTACACCCCGATCTACAACGGTTCGACGAGCGGCTGGTCGCAGGCGGGCCCGGGCAACTTCACCAACTCCGACGCCACCCTGACCTCGGTGGGTGGCATGGGGTTGTTCTGGTACAACGCCAAGCAGTTCACCAACTACTCGTTGAAGCTGGACTGGAAGCTGGCCGGTGACGACAACTCCGGCATCTTCATCGGCTTCCCGCCGTCCACTGATCCGTGGTCCGCAGTGGACAACGGCTACGAGATCCAGATCGACGCCACCGACGCCGCCGACCGCACGACCGGGTCGGTCTACACCTTCAAGTCCGCCGACACCGCGGCCCGCGACGCGGCGCTGAACGCGCCGGGGGAGTGGAACACCTACGAGCTGCTGGTCGAGGGTGAGCGGCTGCAGATCTTCCTCAACGGAGTGAAGATCAACGACTTCACCAACACCAACCCCGTCCGCTCGCTGGCCGGCCACATCGGCATCCAGAACCACGGCACCGGTGACGACGCCTCGTTCCGCAACGTCCGGATCAAGGAGTTGGGCACCACGCCGCCGCCGACCGGGAACACCACGATCCAGGCCGAGGCGTTCAGCTCGGCCAACGGCGTCACCCCGTTCACCAAGGCGGGCGCCAACGGTGGGCAGACCATCGGCTACATCGACCCGGGCGACTGGGCCGCGTACAACGGTGTGAACCTGACCGGGGTCACCTCGTTCACGTCCCGGGTCGTCTCCGGCGGCGCGGGTGGCACCATCCAGGTGCGTACGGGCTCGGCAACCGGCCCGGTGCTCGGTTCGGTCGCGGTGCCGAACACCGGCAGTTGGACCACCTTCGCCAACGTCACCACCGCGCTGTCCAGCGTCCCGTCCGGCACCCAGAACCTCTACCTCACCTTCACCGGTAGCGGCACCGGGCTCTTCGACGTGGACGACTTCACCCTGGTCAAGGGGAGCGGGGGCACTCCCGGCGTCGGTCCGATCAGGGGTCTCGCCGGCAAGTGTCTGGACGTGCGCAACGGCGGCACCGCCGACGGCACCCAGATCCAGCTCTACACCTGCAACAGCAGCACCTCGCAGACCTGGACCGTGACGTCGGGCTCGACGATCAGGGCGCTCGGCAAGTGCCTGGACGTCTCCGGCAGCGGCACCGCCGACGGCACCAAGATCCAGCTCTGGACCTGCAACGGCACCGGGGCGCAGAACTGGGCGGCCCAGTCCGACGGCACCCTGCGTAACACGTCGTCGGGCAAGTGCCTCGACGTCTCCGGTAACAACTCGGCGGACAGCACCGTCGTGCACCTCTGGACCTGCCTCGGCGCGGCCAACCAGAAGTGGACCCTGCCCTGACCGACTGAGTCGGGAGCGGCCGTCGTCGCGGCCCACCCTTCCGCGACGGCGGCGCTCGGGGAGCGGTGTCATCCGTGAGCGTTATACCTGTGGGTCATGAATATGACTCGCAGGTATAACGCTCGCACCGGTATCCGGCCGCCCACTCCCACACACCGCCCGCGGACCGACCCACAACCGGCTGCCGTACCTTGACCAGCATGGGGCGGTTCGCGCGGTGGCGCGGGATGGTGTGGGCGCAGGGGCACCGGCTGCGCGTCGGGCTCCTCGGACCCGACGCGCCCGACGACGCGTCCGAGCCGCCGCCGAGCCTGAACCGCCTCGACGCGCTGGTGGAGGGCTTCGCCGCCGGCCAGCCGGTGCGGTGGACCCTGGCCGGGCAACCCCGGCCGCTGCCGGGCCCGGTCGACGTGGTGGCGTACCGGATCATCGAGGAGTCGTTGACCAACGCGTGCCGGCACGCGCCGGGCGCGGCGGTCGCGGTCCGCCTGCGCTACGACCCCACGGGCATCACCATCGAGGTACGCGACGAGGGCGCCGCCTCCGCCAGGTCGGGCGGGGTCGCCCAGGGCGCCGGACGGGGTCTGCTCGGGGTACGCAGGCGCGCGGAGCGGCTCGGCGGCACGTTGACCGCCGGCCCGCGCGCCGGTGGCGGCTTCATCGTGCGGGCCGTCCTGCCCGCGCCCGAGGAGGTGGCCGAATGATGATCCGGCTGCGGGGCTTTCGCGATGGGGTGCCGCGGAAATAGGGTGGGGGCGGCGACCGTGCTGGTGGCCGGTGACCCGGTGGGAGGCGCAACCCGCCGGGCCCAGGTGTGTTCCACACACCCACCGGTGACCGCCCCGGCGCCACGCACGTCCGGTCACCCTCGCCCTGGTCCGCACCTGGAATCCCCATTACAACAGGGGAGTAGAACAATGGCGCGACCCATCACGCTCTTCACCGGCCAGTGGGCCGACCTACCTTTCGAGGAGGTCTGCCGGCTCGCCTCCGAGTGGGGCTACGACGGTCTGGAGATCGCCTGCTGGGGCGACCACTTCGAGGTCGACAAGGCGCTCGCCGACGACTCGTACGTCGAGCGCAAGCGGGAGACCCTCGCGAAGCACAACCTCGAGGTCTTCACGATCTCCAACCACCTCGTCGGTCAGGCGGTCTGCGACCACCCGATCGACGAGCGGCACCAAGACATCCTGCCCGGCCGGATCTGGGGCGACGGGGAGCCCGAGGGGGTCCGCCAGCGGGCCGCCGAGGAGATCAAGGACACCGCACGGGCCGCGGCGAAGCTCGGCGTGAAGACGGTCGTCGGCTTCACCGGTTCGTCGATCTGGCACACCCTGGCGATGTTCCCACCGGTGCCGCCGTCGATGATCGAGCGCGGCTACCAGGACTTCGCCGACCGTTGGAACCCGATCCTCGACGTGTTCGACGAGGTGGGGGTGCGGTTCGCGCACGAGGTGCACCCCAGCGAGATCGCGTACGACTACTGGACGACGAAGCGGGCGCTGGAGGCGATCGGCAACCGGCCCGCGTTCGGGCTGAACTGGGACCCGTCGCACTTCGTCTGGCAGGAGCTGGACCCGGTGAACTTCATCTTCGACTTCGCCGACCGGATCTACCACGTGGACTGCAAGGACGCCAAGGTTCGCACCGGGGATGGCCGGCGTGGCCGGCTCGCCTCGCACCTGCCCTGGGCCGACCTGCGCCGCGGGTGGGACTTCGTCTCCACCGGGCACGGCGACGTGCCCTGGGAGGACTGCTTCCGCGCGTTGAACGCGATCGGCTACACCGGCCCGATCTCGATCGAGTGGGAGGACGCCGGCATGGACCGGCTGGTCGGTGCCCCGGAGGCGTTGCAGTTCGTTCGCCGACTCGCCTTCGACGCCCCGAGCGCCGCCTTCGACGCGGCGTTCAGCAGCAAGGACTGACCGGACCCCGGACAGACCACGGGCCGGTCGCCCTGCGGCGACCGGCCCGTCGACGTGCGATTGGTCAGAGCGTGCTGGCGTTCGTGCCCGAGCCGGACGGCTTGGTGCGGGGGTTCGTTGACGACGGCGACCCGGAGGTCGTGCCGACCGTGCTGGTGCCCGCCTTGGCGCCCACGGTGGCGGGCGTGCCGGCGAACGCGTCGTCGGCGGCGGTCAGCTCCGACTTGCCGGTGCTGCCGTTGCCGGTGCCCAACTTCTCGCCCAGTTTGGTCTGGCCGAGCTTGTCCTTGCCCTCGCTGTAGAGCTTGTTGGCTTGGGCCTGCGCGACCCCGGCCGCCTCCTGGACGGTCGGGTGGTCGAGCACCTTACGGCCCCGAACCACGAGCTCCTCGTACTTTTCCCGGCCGGCACGGGCGCCCAGGACGAATCCCGCAGCCAGCCCGCCAAGAAACATGATCTTTCCGCGCA
Organism: Micromonospora parathelypteridis; assembly: GCF_014201145.1. NCBI lineage: Bacteria > Bacillati > Actinomycetota > Actinomycetes > Micromonosporales > Micromonosporaceae > Micromonospora > Micromonospora parathelypteridis. The sequence goes on along the minus strand of NZ_JACHDP010000001.1, from coordinate 1,703,551 downwards.
TGGCGGCTCCTTCCGTACCTGACGCGCCGTCGCCTCGGCGAGTTGCCCCGTCGGAAGGCGACCAATTCGCGCCTGCGTCCTCTGTCCGCAGCTAACTACCCATCCTGCTCCCCGCTCAAGCATGCTTGTGCCGGGATGGCGATTTACCCTAATTGTCGATGCGTTGCGCGTCCTGGCCTGCCCGTCTTGATCATCAGGGGGTGGGGCGGAACCCACTGGACCGGCACCGGGCGATGTCCTGTATTCTTTTCCCGTCGCACGGCGCCGGGGAGATCCGGAGTCGCGCGGTGCACGATCCCCTGTAGCTCAATTGGCAGAGCAGCCGGCTGTTAACCGGCAGGTTATTGGTTCGAGTCCAATCGGGGGAGCTTCTCCACCCAGCGCCCGCCGGCAGTCCTGCCGGCGGGCGTTTTCGTGTGTGTGCCACCGGTTTCGCCCTCCCTCGACGTGCTCGCCCGGCAGGATGGTCGATGTCGACTTAGACTCCCGCTGCGTCGATTGATGCGTCGATTCTTGGGGTGAGTGCGGATGTCCGGACGAGGCGGCAGGGCCACGCTGATCGCGGTGGCGGTCGTGCTGGTCTGGCTGGTGATCGGCGGTGTGGCCGGGCCGTACGCCGGGCGCCTCAGCGAGGTCGCCACCAACGACAACGCCGCCTTCCTGCCCACCGACGCCGAGGCGACCCGTGCCCAGGACCTCACCGGCGACTTCGTCGACCGACAGACCATCCCGGCACTGGTCGTCTACGAGCGGCCCTCCGGCATCACCGACGCGGACCGGCAACGGGCCAGCGCCGACGCCGCCCGGTTCGCCCAGGTGCCCGGAGTCCTCACCCCGCTGCCCCCGCCCATCCCGAGCCAGGACGGCCAGGCACTGCAGGTCGTCGTGCCGGTCGACGACGCCGAGGGGGAGGAGATCGGCTCCGTCGTCAAACAGTTGCGCGACATCACCGGCGGCGACCGGGACGGGCTCACCGTGGACGTCGCCGGACCTGCCGGCCTGCTCGCCGACCTGATCGAGGTCTTCGCCGCCATCGACGGGCCACTGCTGCTGGTCACCCTGGTCGTGGTGCTGATCATCCTGCTGGTGGTCTACCGCAGCCCGGTGCTCTGGATCTTCCCGCTGCTCGCCGCCGGAATGTCGTACGCCCTGGCCTCGGTCTTCGTCTACCTGCTCGCCGACGCCGACGTGATCAAGCTCAACGGGCAGGCGCAGGGCATCCTCACCGTGCTGGTCTTCGGCGCCGGCACCGACTACGCGCTGCTGATGATCGCCCGCTACCGGGAGGAGCTGCACCGCCACGACCGGCCCTGGGACGCCATGCGTACGGCGTGGAAGGGCGCCGCGCCCGCCATCATCGCCTCCGGCGGCACGGTCATCGTCAGCCTGCTCTGCCTCCTGCTGTCCAGCCTGAACTCCAACCGGGCACTCGGGCCGGTCGCCGCCATCGGCATCGCGGGCACCCTGCTGGTGATGCTCACCTTCCTGCCCGCGCTGCTGCTCCTCGGTGGCCGGTGGGCGTTCTGGCCCCGACGGCCCCGGGAGGACCAGGCCGACCCCCGGGTCGAGCACGGCATCTGGAGCCGCGTCGCTGGCTTCGTGGCCCGGCACGCCCGACCGATCTGGCTGAGCACCGCCGTCGTGCTGGCCATCCTCACGCTGGGCCTCACGCAGCTCGGCGCCACCACCCTCGGGCAGTCCGACCTGTTCACCCAGCGCACCGACTCGGTGGACGGCCAGGAGGTGATCACCCGACACTTCCCGGCCGGCACCGGCAGCCCGGCAACCATCTTCACCACCGAGCAGACCGCCCGGCAGGTCGCCCAGGTGGCGCAGGGCGTGCCCGGCGTCGCCGAGGTCCGCCCGCTCACCGCCGGCCCGCAGACCGGCCCACCCGAGGAGAACGCCGCGCCGAAGGTCGTCGACGGGCGGGTGCAACTGGAGGCGACCCTGACCGACCCGCCGGACAGTGACGGCGCCGAGCGCACCCTCCGCGAGCTGCGGGTGGCCGTACACCAGGTGCCCGGCGCCGACGCGGTGGTCGGCGGCTTCACCGCGATCAACGTGGACACCTCGGACGCCGCGAAGCGCGACCAGAACGTCATCATCCCGGTGGTGCTGGTGGTCATCGCGGTCATCCTGGCCCTGCTGCTCCGGGCACTGCTCGCCCCGGTGCTGCTGATCGCCACGGTGCTGCTCAGCTTCGCGGCCACCCTCGGCCTGTGCGCGCTGCTGTTCCGCCACGTCTTCGGCTTCCCGGGCGTGGACTCGGCGTTCCCGCTGTTCGCCTTCGTCTTCCTGGTCGCCCTCGGCATCGACTACAACATCTTCCTGATGAGCCGGGTGCGGGAAGAGTCGGTCAAGCGCGGCACCCGCGCCGGTGTGCTCGCCGGCCTCGCCGTCACCGGCGGGGTGATCACCTCCGCCGGCATCGTGCTCGCAGCGACCTTCTCCGCCCTCGCCGTCCTGCCCCTGGTGGTGCTCGTCGAGTTGGGTACGGCGGTCGCGCTCGGGGTGCTGATCGACACCATCATCGTCCGGTCGCTGCTGGTGCCCGCGCTCGCGTACGACATCGGGCCGAAGATCTGGTGGCCGGGCCGGTTGTCCCGGGCGAACGGCGAGCGGGAGGCGCGCGATGCTGGCTGAGACCGACGTGGTCATCGTCGGCGGCGGCCTGGCCGGCCTCGCCACCGCCCGCCGGCTGCACCGCGCCGGCGTGCCCTGGCGGCTGCTGGAGGCCAGCGGCCGGCTCGGCGGGCGGGTCGCCACCGACGTCGTCGACGGGTACCTCATCGACCGGGGCTTCCAGGTGCTCAACACCGCCTATCCCCAACTCGGCACGCTGCTCGACACCGACCGGCTCGACCTCGGGTACTTCACCTCCGGCGTGCTCGTGCGCAAGGGCGACCAACTCCTGCGGCTGGTCAACCCGAGACGCGAGCCGACCGGCGGCCCGCGCACCGCACTCGCCGGGGTCGGCTCCCTGCTCGACCGGTTGCGCTTCGCCGCGCTCGCGACCGGCTGCGCGACCCTGCCCACGTCCCGGCTGCTCACCGCACCGGAGACCAGCGCCGAGACGGCGTTGCGCCGGGCCGGCCTCTCCGACGCGATCATCGAGGAGCTGCTGCGGCCATTCCTGTCCGGTGTGTTCCTCGAGCGGGAACTGTCCACCTCCAGCCACGTACTCGCGATGGTGTTGCGCTCCTTCGCCCGCGGCCGGATCGGCCTGCCCGCCGAGGGCATGGCCGCGCTGCCGCGCGCCATCGCCGACCCACTGCCAGTCGACCTGCTCGACCTGGACACCCCGGTCGCGGAGGTCACCCCCGGCCGGGTCCGCACCCAGGCCGGCGACATCCGCTGCCGGGCCGTCGTGGTCGCCGTCGACCCGCCCGCCGCGTCCGCGCTGCTGCCGGCCCTGGCGACGGTGCGCATGCACAGCTACACCACCTACTACCACAGCGCGACCGAGCCGCCGCTCACCGAGCCGATCCTCCTCGTCGACGGCGACCGGCGGGAAATCGTCGCCAACACGGTGGTGCTCAGCAACGCCGCCGGAACGTACGCGCCCGCCGGACGGCACCTCGTGGCCACCTCGGTGGTCGGCCCGACGCCCCCGCCCGAGCCGACCGTACGGGCCGAGTTGACCCGGCTGTACGGGCAATCCACCGCCGACTGGACCCACCTCACCACCGTGGCCGTTCCCCAGGCGCTGCCCGCCGCGCCGCCACCGCAGGGGCTGCTGCGTAAGGCCGTGTCGTTGGGGGACGGCCTGTTCGTGGCCGGTGACCACCGGGACAGCCCGTCCATCCAGGGCGCACTCGCCAGCGGGTGGCGCGCCGCCGGGGCGGTGCTGGACGAGTTGCGCGCCAGCTGACCGCCGTTCCCGGGCGGCCGGGAGCGCGCTGTTATATTCCTGTTGCCCATCGTGCTGTCGAGGCGTGGGCACCGGCCGGCTCGGTGCTGGCTGCTGATCGCCGAGCGGGATAAGATCCGGCGCGGTATCGGGGCGGTAGCTCAGCCGGTTAGAGCAGGGGACTCATAATCCCTCGGTCGCGGGTTCGAGTCCCGCCCGCCCCACCACGCAACCTCCCTGGTCGGCCATGCTGCCGATGACCCGGACGAACCGCGACGAGGTCCGGACCGGCGCCCTCAGTCCGCGCCTATGGGTGGTCCAGAGGTGGGTCCGCGTACTCGCCAAACGGCTCGACGGACCCGTCCCAACCATTCCAGCCGTGTTGGGTGATCTGGCCGTCCGCGTAGGTGTACGACCAGCGGGCGCCGTCTTCGCCCTCGATATCAACCGTGCCCGAGCGAGCGAACGGCGCGATCGCGACGTAGAAGGCCGTCGCCCGGTCGGACCACTTGGGGTCACCCTCGTCGTCGTACCCGAACTCGATCCAGTCCCCGTCGCGGACGATTGAGGCCATGGCCGCCTCCGCCAGGTCGACCAGCGTGCCGTTCGACGGAACCGCATCCGACTCGTACCACTCACCTCGCCCAGCCAGGGCGGCTCGGACGGCGGCGGCCGCAGCGGCGTCCTCCGACTCCGGGAGGTTCAGGCGGCCTGAAGGAATCACCGTGTATCCCACGGCGGGAACCCTACAACGGTCAATGCCCCGACATGCATGCCTGGTCGGCGGCGCGGGCTACAGGGCGCCGGGACTCTGCTCGCGGGTGCGCCTGATGCTGGCGACCTCGCCACTGATCGGCCACCAGTAGAAGGGGATGAACGCGATGACCACGACGAGGCCCACGACCGGATGAAGAGCGCCCAGAGCGGTTCCGGCGGCGATCCAGAACGGCGCGGGGCGGAAACGTCTGCTGATCGCCCTGGCGGTGTCGTTGTCGGTGGCGGAGTTCAGCAAACGGCGGCCATGTCTTGCGTACTCCCAGATCGCATTGAAGAGGATGGCGGCCAGCTCGTAGGTGGCTCCGTAGAAGATGAGTGCAGTTTGCTTGCCGTGGCCGGACTCGAATGCGTGGGCCAGGAGGGATGAGGCGAACGGCAGGAACGCGATCACCATCAGCAGCAGGGTGTTGAGCAGGATCAGCAGGCGGTCGGCGGAGCCGATGTGGTCGAACATGACGTGGTGATTCACCCACATCTGCCCGATCAGTAGGAAGGTGATGGCGTAGGCCACGTATGAGGGCCACAGTTCGATGAGGCCGCGGAGCAGGTGCTCGGTGTCCTCCGGCGGCTGGATCTCCAGGACCAGCAGGGTAACGGCGATGGCGATGACCGCGTCGCTGAAGGTGACCAACCGCTTCGGATCCCGTTCCGCGCCGATCGGGCTGCTGGATCGGGTCGTGTCCTTCGTGGAGCCGCCGTTGGCCGCGCGGGACCAGCGCATGAGCCTCCCCCAACGGTTGAGAGCACCTGGGCACACCCACCGCAGGCAGGGCTACCCGGCTGCATGTGCTGCATGTGCTGCTGGGCGGTTTCGGAATAAAAGGACCCGTTGCACCCAACCTTCCGGTGCCGAGGGTTCCCGCCGTCGCATCAACCAAACCAGCCATCCAGCCACCGACCGAAGGGCTCAGTTGCCCTCAGCCGATGTGCAGCAGCAACACCTGGTCATCGCGGAGTTCGGAGATGCTGTCGCGCAACAGCCGCAGCCCGTCGAGAGCGACCATGCCGCTCTCCTCGAAGTCCATCCCCATCTCATCGAAGTGAGCGGCCAACTCCTCCGTGCGGTGACCAGCGGGGTCGAGCTGATCCAGTAACCGCTCCGGGGCGGGAGTGATGAGTATGGTCAGCCCGTAGGCGCTGTTGATGGCCTCCGACTCGGCATTGAACTCGGACCGCTCCAGGTCGATGCCGCGCTCCTCCAGATAGGTCAGGACGTACAGCAGGCAGTAGCCGGACCATTCGTACTCCTGCCGCGCCCTTCGCCCGTGTTCGGCCAGGTACGAGTGGAGCGACGACGGCGATGTGCGGGCCAGGCGGGCCAACTCGGTGATGCTGTCCCTGGGGACCAGGGTCAGAGACGCGATCGCGGACACCACAATCCCCCTCGTACGACTCTGCCGCTACGGCTTTCCGCCGGCTCGTCGGGCAGGCTACTGAGAGGGAGTGACACGGTTCAGGGCAGCACGCGACAGGTCACGTGCAGGACCGAACTGGCCGCCCGCGCCGTCACCTGATCGAGCTTCAGTGTCGAGGTGCTCGGCGGTCGCGGGCCCGCGAGGCGGGCCGCCCGTGTCCGCAGGTGGCCCGTCGTGGCTGCGGTTCATCGGTCCCCGTCCGGGGTGTTCGGTGTCCGCGGTGACGACAGCCGGCCTTGGTTCCTCGGTCGTCCTGGTCAGTGCCGACGACGACGGTGGGCGTACCGGGAGCGACGCTGGCGGCCGCCGCGCAGACCGCCGTATGGAAGGACGGCGCCTCGATAAAGGACGCAGGTCCAGCACCGTCACGCTCCACCCCGCCGCTTCGAGGTACGGACGCAGCGCGTCCCATGTCGCCGCGGTGAGAGGCGGACTGTGGACGAGGAGCATCGTCGGTTCGGCGAGCACCATCACATCCAGGTTGCTGTGCGGTCAGCTATACAGCCAAAGCCACCCGCATGAGCCTACGACCCGGACGGGCCGCGTTGACCGAGCCGCCGTCGACGGCCTCGGCTACCAGCGTGGGATCCTCATCGCCGTTTAGACTTTGTCGGCATAGCCACGAAACGAAGTACCGCGTCTCGTCGCCTATCGGTGACGATCGTCATCGCTGTCCTGGTCACACTCGCGCTGGCAGCCCTGCTGGTCCTGCGGCATGATGCCGCCGCCCGCGTAGTGGGCGTGGAAGCCTACAAGATCCTGCTGCAGTTCATCCTGGTCGCCGTTCTGGGCGGCGCCGTGTCCATCATTTACCAGGCATTCAACCGCGACGCCGACCAGCGCGCCCAGGACGTCCGTCACGAGGAGAGCGTGAGCCTCGCCCGCCGGGAAGCCCGGCAGCGGTACCTGCGCGATCTCGTCGAGCAGTACAACGCGGTCAAGCGTGCTCGGCGAATGCTGCGTGCTCAGGCGCTGGTGCGCCGACCCGGCAACGAGAACGTGCCGTGGCTGCGTGCCGGCCGATACGACGAGTTCCTTCAAGTGGTCCTCGACGCGCAGCTGTCGTTGGAGGCGCACTCTTTCGCGGTGCGAGCCGACAACGAGCTGTTCCCGGAGCGGGAGCAGCTGGCCGTCGCCATCAGTCGTGCCGAGACCTACCTGCGCGAGCTGGTCACCGAGTACGAGGAGACGATGCCCGCGTTGGAGGACGAGCAGGCGCTCGTAGAACTGTCGGCACTGCCGTTGGTCGCGGGCTTCATTGGTCCATACGGGGAGGCCGCCGACTTTCGGGAGCGGTTCGTCGCGCCGATGCAGCAGGCGTTGGGCACGATTCAGCGGCTTCTGCTGACCTAGCGATGAGATTGACATATATGAAATTAGGCGTAACGCTGGGCCGGTGATTCCTCCGGTGGCGCCGACAGCATCACCGTATGCCGTGTTGGCCGAGAACCGCGGTGGCCACAGTTACTTGATCCGGCCGCCAGGCGGCGGAGAACCGGTCGACCTGGGGTCGGGTCGGGTGGTCGAAGGCAACGACAACGTGACGTTCGGCCACTGGACCGCATTGGTGGCGTGGTCACCCATGACCCGATCGTTCCGGATGATCCCGGCGCACGGCGGTGAAATCGTACCGGGCCGGCTGTCCGACCACATAGCAGCGCTATTGGCCGGCATCCGGGACGGCAAGCCGCACCCGGTCCAACTCGACCTGGATATCACGATGGCGTGCGCGTCGGCGTGCACCTTCTGCTTTTCCGCCGGTTACCGCTCGGTTGGTGGCTCCGGCCTGCACCTGTCCTGGCCCGCCCTCGAACGCACCCTGCGGTCGGCGGCCGGGATGGGCGTGCGCGTGGTCCGCTTCGACGGCGGCGGTGATCCGCTTGTCAGCCCTCATTTCGCTGCGGCCGTCGACCTGTGCCGGCAGCTCGGCCTGACCTCCGCCGTGTTGACCGCCGGCGATCTGCTGAGACCCGAGCTACTGCTGACGCTGGTGCGGGCGTGCACCTATGTGCGGGTCAGCCTCAACGCGGCCACCGACAAGACGAGGATGCTCCTGCACCGGACCCCGCGACTGGGCGTGACGTCTCTGCTGCGGATGCTCGCCGAGCTCGATCGGCTGCGCCGTGCAGAATATGGCCCCGATCCGCTGGCGGTGATGCCGCTCGGCGGCACGTCGATGGTCCATCCGACAAACGTCGCGGAGATGTACGCCATCGCCGCGGCCGCCAAGACCGCTGGGCTGGACCACGTGTCCTTCCGGGTGGTCCTCGGCGACCGCTTGCGGGTGGCGTTCACCGCCGAGCAGGAGGACAACTACCACCTCCAGGTCGACCGGATACGCACCGAATTGGTCGACGACGAGTTCCAGGCATTCTTCCCGACCCGGTCGCTCACCGACACCGGTTACGTCCCGCGCGAGTACTTCTCGACCTGCCTGGCGTCGACTCACCGCGCCCTGGTCGAGGTCGGGTCGTCCCCGTCCGAGCCGGCCCTGGTGCCCTGCGGACGCTATCGGGGGCAGGGCTTCTCTGGCGGCGCGGAAGGCACTGTGTTCGGCCGGATGACCGACGACGGCGGCCTGGACGACATCTGGTGGACACCGCGGATGACGTCTCTTGTCCAGCAATTCCCCGGCGCGTGCGGTGATTGCATCGACCGGTCGGCGAACATAATGTTCAACGGCATCCACGAGGCGCTGACCGCCGACCGCGACACGGCGTTCTTCAGGTTCGCCGGCCCTTGAGTAAAGTAGCCAACTCGGAGGCCAGCAGCCGGTCGCCGAAGCCACGCGGCTCGTCGCTCTCTGCGTAACCCGTCGCCATGATTTCCACGTCGCCGTTCGGCGACAGCGTCAGGGTGCGGTCGGCGTTTCCGAGACCGAACCGGACGTGCAGGCGGCGACCCGGAAACGTTCGGGCGCCGAACGTCGCGGCCCGGTGTGCGGCCTGTTCGCCAGTGTCCGCATCGGTCCAGTCCTCGCCGGCCAGGGCATTCAACGTGCGGGCCTCGGCGACGATGATTGTCGCCGACCGGCCGCATCGCCGGACCTCGGCGATACCTGTCGACCGGAACACGTCGTGCGGGACGATGTCGTAGACGACCTCGGCACCCGAGTCGTGGGCCTGTGCCATGAGAGTGAGCGTGGCGGTCCGGCGCGGCTCGGCCCGTAGCGCGTAACCGTCGACGACCAGCACGTCGGCGTCCATGAGCTCGGATCGCAACATCTCCGCGTCCCCGGTGTCCCACTGCCCCAGTGCGGCCGGTTCCCCGACCAGCAACAGGCGAGCGCCCTTGGCCCGGTGCTCGGCCTCGTCCCGGACATAGATTGCGACGGCTGACGGAAGGTCCGGTTTCACCGCCAGCCGGGCACGGACGCCGCGGTACTCGAGTTGCGCGCGGATCACCTCGCCCACCGCGTCACCGCCCACCGCGGCTACCGCGACGACCTCGTCGAAAAGTGCCGTGGCCGCCAAGGCGAAGTTAGCCGCCGAGCCGCCGACCATGGCGGCGACATCACCGTAGAAAAGCCGGTCCGCGAGGAGGGACGGAAACGTCGCCCGAAGATGTCCGTTCACCTCGAAGAGGACATCTCCCGCGACGACCGCCTTCACTGGAGAATGAAGTCGCTGTGCGGGTAGGTGTCCAATAGTCGCCGGGTCTCCTCGTTGGCGAGCGAGACGGTGTACTGGTTGGTGTCGTACTCCTCGCGGGTGATCCAGCGGTGGCCGGCGTGCTCCGTCGAGAGCTGCACCGAGCTCGATACTGCCTGAGCCACGTAGAACGCCACCAGGATGGGCTGGCCGCTGTCGTGCACATCGTATTTCAGGTGGCAGAGTGGGGAGACACTGCCGATCTCGATGCCGGTTTCCTCCCGCACCTCGCGGCGTAGTCCCGCGATCGGCTCCTCGAACGGCTGAAGTGTGCCGCCCGGCAGGTCGAACATATACTTTCGCCGGTCCGCCCGCTCCTCGAGCAACAGGAAGCGGCCGGATTGGTCGAAGACGAACGCGAAAGCTCCGGCGAGGTACTGGCCGCGTTCTTCGGGCACGGCGGACTCCTAGATGAGAGGGGTGAGGGCGTCGGGATCCACTCGGCCCAGCGGATCGGCCGTCAACGCCCCGATCGATGACTGGATCGCCATGAGCTTGCGGTACTCGAAGCGGGGACCAAGCTCCACGCGACTGACATAGTCCGCCAGCACGCGGGAGAGCGCCCTCTCTGCCTCGCGCAGGCACTCTGTCATCTGCTGTGGCCAGTGCTCCGGCTGCGTCACGGCCAGCCAGCGCGCCTGCGCCATCTTGACCGAGGCAAGAGCGGCGCGCCCGGCGATCACGCCCACCGGCTTACGGTCGAACTCGGGCTCGAAACCTTGCCTAGCTTCCGCGGCGGCCTTGGACCACGCCTCGTCGTCGAGCGTCGCCGGCTCGACAACGGAGCGCACCACCGTCATGTACGCCATTGTGCCAGCCAATCGGCCCTCGTAGTGGGATGGTCGGCCACCACGGTGCCAGTACTCCTCATAGGACCGCCGTGCTGATTCCAGCGCGGCGAGCGTGAGGCGCACGGTGGCCTGACGAGCGACCAGCCCGGCTTCGGGCGCGACCGCGTTGTCGAAACGCGGGTGCGCGCTCAACACATACGCGTCGGCGAGGGCGAGGTGGACGAGGGCCGACTCGGAACGCGAGGCAAGCAGCGCGAGCTGCGCCACCGCGTCGTCCAGGCATGCCTGCGCAAGGCTGAGCTCGCCGCGGTGCCGGTGGGCCACCCCGGCGATGAGAAGCCGCTCCGCCTCCAGTTCCGGGCAGACGTCGAGGCAGAAGACGCGGTACGGACCGTCGAGGAGCCGGTTGAGGCTGCTGTACATATTCAGCTTCAGCAGGCACTTGGACAGGAAGTAGAAGAACAGCGTGAGCTCGCTGCGTGTGATCGACAGATCGCCGCTCAGTCGGGCCGCCAGCCGACGGAACTGCGTCAGGGATGCTTGATAGGAGCCGGCCTCGTAAAGGTCGCAGGCGGCGCGTAGCAGCGGCTCGAAGATCTGCAGCTCGCGCGTCGAGTGCGACAGCAGGGCAGCCACGTCCGGGATCTGGATCGCCAGCGCCTCGCCCTGTCGCACCACCCGAGCCTCGATCATGCGGTTGGTGTCCGCCCGGGCCAAGACGTGATTGACCTTTTCCGGATCGGTGTCCGGATCGGGCAGCGGCTCCGGGTACACCTCGGTCAACGCCCGGAACACCTCGGCGAGGCGGCGTTCGCGCTCCGGCAGCCGCCGCCGCACTTCCTCCGCGATCGCCGGCAACTCGGCCTCGAACGCGCCGATGGCGGTGGGCCGCCATGATTCGGACAGTTGCCCGAGGACCACCTCGACCTCGGACTCCAGATCGAGGTAAGCGGCCACCGGCTCCTCCGTTGGTGGCCCGGGCACCCGTTCGCGGACATGGTCGCCGCTCGCCGGGATCGGCAGTTCTGCCGAGCGCCCGCCGCGGGCCAGTTCGGCGGTCTGTGCCAACACTAGGCGGGCGGCGAACCAGCGCTGGAAGTTTGTCAGGCGGCTGTCGTCACGAACAACCATTTTGACCATGCGGCGAATCACGGCTATGAGGTAGCCGGGAATCTGCTCTGCGTCGTGCTCGGAACGGCCCCAGACCGCCGACCGCAGGCAGCGCACCACGTTCTGCAGTGGCAGCCACGCCCCCTGTCCCAGGGCATCGTGCTGTGAGGACGTGGTGAACGCCGCCATCGTGTAGTACGGCTCCAGCAGAGCCGTCAGCCGCTGGGCCTGGTCCGCCGTTGCCTCCGGTGGACAGAGCACTCGCAGGACCAGGTCGGCCTCGAGCGTCGCCAGGTCACGCAGGAAGTGGTGCCGGCCTGTGTGCAGGAAGTCGATGATGCCGAACGAGCCGTTCGGCCCCATCAGTACGTTGTCGGCGTGCAGATCACCGTGTCCGATGGTGGTTAGCTGCGGCTTGCGCAGGCTCTCCGGCGGTTGTGACCAGACATCGCGGACGAGCTTCGGCTCGGCGATCTCACCCCACTGACGCTCGGCGGCGGCGTACTGCTCGAAGCGCTCCAGGGTCTCCGCCTCGAGCGGGTACTCCTCGGCGATCAGGTCGAAGTAGGTTGAAGACCGAGAACGATGCCACACGTGCACGATGGTCAGCAGGGTCTGCACCGCGTCCACGATGCCGATCGAGTCGTCGGCGCTCGCCAGATCCCGGATCATGTCGGCCAGCGTTCGGGCGGCGTAGAACTTGTAGACCAACGCCGCGTGGTTGCCGACGATCACCGCAGCGGAGAGCACGTCGGGCATCTCCCCGTGGCCCAGGTACGGCTGCACATATTGCTGCCACCGCTCGTGCTCGGTGTGGATGTCGCCGACCGGCCCAATCTTGACGACACACGGATGCTGGGCCGAGCCGTCCTGCTCCGGTCGTACGTGGAGGACCGCCGCACCGGAGATTCCTGGGGTGAGGGCGCCGACGTGCAGCACGGTCCGCCGGGGAAAGGCACGTCGGAGCAGTTCGTCGAGAGTGTCGGCGCCGAAGGCATCCCGCACCCGGGACACCAGGTCGTCGTTCTTCTGCCACAGGATGTCCACGGGGTGCTCCCAGTGCAGTCGCGCCGGTCGATGACCGTCTCGGTCCAGCGTACGTCGTCCGTCGCGAGTGCACCTCGATTACGGATCGGGATTGCGGTCGGCGGGACTCCAGCCGAGGGATAAGTCCGCGTCGGCGATCGTCGCGTCCGGGGTGTGGGACGGTGGCGCCCCGAACAGCGTCGAGGAGAACAGGCGGGCCACCTCGGGGGAAGCGGGCGGGGTCGACGAGTCGTGCCAGCGCCCGCCGTAATCGCGCTCGGCGTCGGCCTGTCCCTGGCCCTCGGCCCTCCCCTCGGCGAGTTCGCTGTACTGCCGTACTGACTGGACCACGTATCCGCTGACGAGGGACAGGGCACCGAACTTCGTGTGCCCAGCCCAGGTGGGTGTGGGGGCATGGTCGCCAGCGCGGTCTCCATCCAGGCGATCTGGTTCGGCCCGGAGGTGCTGCCCTTCCGGCAGCAACGGGCAGTGCGTGGAGATGCGTGACCGGCGCATCCGGGTCGGCGTTCGCGACTCCAAGGCGCCCGATGCGGGATGCTGAGCCCCCCGCCGGCTGGGACACGATTGTCGACAGCATCAAGACGAACGACTGCCGTCCCTGAGCCCTCCTTTCGAGGATCATCAGCCCATCGCGCTATGCGGCGGGGGGAGCCGCAGCTCGAATTCGATCGTCCGCACCGATCTCTCCGGGCACACCGCAATCGGTTCGGGTCGTCCGGTCTCGTAGCCCTGGGCGAAGTCGACTCCACAGCCCTTCAGAAGTTCCAGGGTCTCCTCGTCCTGGACGTATTCGGCGGCAACACGGATGCCGAGCGTGTGGCAGAGTTCCACCAGCTTCGAGACGACGGCCTGATCGGCCGGAGACCGGCAAAGGTCGACGATGAACATCCCATCGATCTTCACGAGGTCCACCGGGAGGTATTTCAGGTGGGCCAGGGCACCGTATCCCGTTCCGAAGTCGTCCAACGCGAGGTGGCAGCCGATCTCTCTGATCCCGGTAGCGAAGGCGAGGGCCTCGTTACGGTTCTCGATGAGCGTGGTTTCGGTGATCTCGAAGGTCAGGCATTCCGGCTTCACCCGGTGCCGGCGGATCGCCTCGGTCACGAAGCCGAGCAGATCCGGGTCGGCGAGGGAGTTGCCAGAGATGTTGACCTGGTAGTGGGAGGTTTGGGCCCCCCGGCCGATCAGTTCGAGGGCATGGTCGATCACCCACTTGTCCACGGTGAGGATCTCGCCGACGCGCTCGGCCATGTCGAGGAAGGCCGAGGGTGCGACGGACTCGCCGGTATCGCTCCGCACGCGCAGGAGGATCTCGTGGCGAGTGACCTCGTTGAGGCGAAGGTCGACGATGGGCTGGGCATAGAGGGCGAACCTGTTGGCAGACACCGCCTGCCGTACCCGGGAGCGGTAGTTGTCTATCCGGTCCTTGGTCGCCACGGGCTCGGTGAGGACTGTGGTCGGGATGCCGCTGCGGCGCGCGTCACGGACCGCGTGTTCACCGTCGACGAGCAGGTCGAACCCGGTAGCGGCGATGCCGCTGCCGAAATGCACAAGGCCCGCCCACGTGTTCAGGCGCAATGTCTTGTGTTGAATGCTGAACAGATGGCGTCGGAACGTGTCGACGATCCGAGTCGCCAGGGCCTCGGGAGCCTCCGCCGGCTCCGCGGTGGGAGCGAGGAGTACGCCCCACAGGCCGGAGCCGACCAGGCCACAGGTCACCCCATCGCCGACGATCGTTCGCAGGTGCCCGGCGACCTCTGCCGTGAGTTGGTCGTGGTCCTCGTCGGTGAGCGCTTCGGGTGGCCGGGTGGTGGGTTCGGTTGCCACCACGATGAGTGTTCCGCCCGTGGTACGGCGTGCTCGGTCGACCTCGTCGGTCAGGTAACTGCGGGTCGGCAGTCCACTGACGAGGTCCAGCGCCGCCAGGTCGGCGCAGAGCATTTCACTGCGGGTGGCGAGCCGACGGCGCTCTTGCCGGGCGAGTTCGAGCGCGGTGGCATCCTCACCGGTGGCGATGATCCCCGACGGCACACCGCCGGTGGTGAGTATCTCGATGTGGCAGTGCACGTGGCGGACGGCACCGCCCGGCTGGATCACCCTGAACGTGACCTCGTCCGGCTGGCGCTGTTCCCATGCCGTCCGTACGACGTCGCGAACCGTCTCTACGTCGGCGCGATGCACGAGGTTGGCAAGTCTTTCGGGAGTGAGTCGCAGTGTTCCGGGCGCATGCCCGAAGATCATTGCCATCTCGTCCGACCAGAAGAGGTGCCCGAAACTCTCGGTCTTGCCCGTGCCAGCCGTCCAGGTGATCGTGCCGAGCTTCGCCAGTTGCGCGGCACGCGCAACTCTGGTGGCCTCGTCGACATCGGCGGTCAGCGGATCCACGAGGTCGGCGCCGACAATGATTTCGTACCCTTCGGCGACAGACAGGTCGTACTGACCCTGCGCGGCCCGCGCCACGCGGCGTGCACGGGCGAGTTCGAGAGGGCTCGGTCGGCTTGTCTCAGCCAACGTCAGAATGTCATTGAGGTCCACGACTGCCTCCCTGCCGCCGTCGGCCGTCCGAGTCCCGATAGCCGGCTTCCTCGGCTAGCTCGCGCAGGCGCTTCTTGGCAGCTTGCTTGTAGGAGCGGACGCTGTTCTCGGCCAATCCGAGGAAGCGGGCGATCTCCTGGTTGGAGAACCCCTCGCGAGACATCTGGAACACCTCGGCCTGCCGTGATGGCAGGTGGTGCAACCAGGTCCGCAACGTCTCCTGCGCTTCCCACGCGTCGGCGATGTCGATGTGCGGCGCCGGGGGCAGGTCTTCCGGCGCTACCGCGGCTTCGCGCTGACGTCGATGGAGCTCCTTGCGGATCTTGTTTCGGGCCGTGATGATCACCCAGCCGATCGGCTCGGTGTAGGTGCGGATCTTGAGCCACTGGACACGTCCGTGTAGGTACGCCTCGTTGAGAGCGTCCTGAACCACCTCGCGGTCCCAGCACGTCGCCCGGAGAATTCGCTCCACGGTGTGGTAGCTGCCCTCGGCGAAAGCGGCGAACTCCTGGTCGTGCTCGGCTTTCGCGCGCGCGGCCTCTGCCTTGCGCACCGCTTCACTGTCCACTGGCTCCGGTGTCAGGGCAGCGCTGCCGTCGACTCCCATCACGCGGCCTCCCTGATGTCATCGCGTCGCGCCGCGTCGCGGCTGCTCAACTCCACCTCGCGATGACCGTCCCGGTCACGCTCCACGATGCGTACGACGTCGTGGTCGGCCTCCGCCAGCCTGATCAACCAGGCCGCCCGGGCAGCTGTTCGCGTCGATGCCTCGCGCTCCTCATGCAGCCGTGTTCGATGCGCGACGTACGCCCGTAGAAATCCTGCCGTCGTTCCGGCGATGGCTAGAGCCAGGACCAACACTCCGTGATCGGAGACCGCCGCCGCCAGCGTTTCGTTCATCATTACCCCTCGTCGCCCTCGGTTTGCCAATTACTATCCGTGGCGACGAGCGAATGTAGATGTCTCTCTGTCCACAATCTTCGCGGTGATCAGCGATCAAGATGGTGACCTGTCGATACTGCTCAAAGTCATGACCTCGGCACGCTGGGCGAGTGCAGTGGGCGAGCGCCGCCGAGCCCCGGAACCCGGCCGTTTGGCTACCTTCAGTGAATGGGTGATCACTTGGCTGGGCCCCTGAGTGTCAGCGCCCGGAATCACACTGCGTCTGCGCCGCGGCAATCCCGGTCACGCGGGGAGTGGCCGGCGCGATAGGGCTGGCGCGCATGAGGTCGGCCCGACACGGCGACCTTCGCGAGATCACGACGGGGCAGGGCATGTTTCAGGGCACCCGAGGCAATCTGCTCGACCGCCTAGCCGAGGCGGTCGGGTTCGTCGCCGTCGCACGCCAGACGCGGGTTGCCATCGACGGACCGCCCGCCGCCGGCAAACCGACCCTCGCCGACGAGTTGGCCGTCGTCCTGCACGGACAGGGCCGCGACGTCATCCGCCCGACGATCTTGAGTTCGCCGTGGGCCTACGTCACTGGCTGGTGCGTCGCCGCTGCCGACGCACCAGCGCCAGAGCAACGAACACCAGGGGTACGGCGAGTGCGGCGTACAGCCACGGCGCTGCGGCGAATGGGGATGGACGCGGCTCCGGACCACCGAACGCGGCCCGGTTCAGCAGGTCGCCGGGCACCTCAAGGTCGCTGACGCCGCTCGGGGCGGTCAGCAGCACCCGCTCCGGACCGCGAGCGGAGATCGCCGCGAGAACCGTACGCTGCTTCTCGTGGTCCGCCTCCGGTGATTGCCGCTCGACGACCGGGTCGCCGTTCTGCCAGGCGACCAGTTCCACGGCCGAGCCGGGGACGGGGAGGGCGTCGCCGACCGGCTTGCCGGTGGCCGCGTCGAGGAACTCGATTCGCCATGAGCGCCGGAGCATCTCGGCGGTGTCCGCGCAGCGCAGGGTGGCGCATCCGTCGTAGGCGAGCAGGGCGATCCGTCGGCCGTCGGGGCTCCAGGCGCCTCTGCCCGCCAGTGTCCGCTGCTCGCCCAGGTCGACCTGCCAGCGCACCCCGCCGCCGGCCGGGTCGGCCACCACCAGCCGTCCCCGCTCGGCGATCTCGGCAGCCGGATCGGGCGGGCCCACGACGGCAAGCAGCGACCCGTCGGGGGACCAGGCCGCCGAGGTGTGGCTGGCGAAGGTGCCGACCGGCAGCACCCGTTCCGTTCCCGCCTGCGGATCGAAGGTGAGTAGGTCGTCCGGCTTCGACGGGTCGTTGAGCTGCTGATTGTCCGGCCCGTACGTGATCACTTGGTCGTCGTTGATCTTGCTGGCGAGGACCAGCCTGCCATCCGGGGACCAGGCCAGCGGGTTCAGGTATGGCCGGTGCGTACGCCGTTCGTCGCCGGTGCGTAGGTCGACAAGGCTCCCGGTGCCGGGGCGCAAGTACCACTGCCCGTCGGGTGAGAGCAGGCCGGGCGCCTCGGCCAGGCTGATGGGCAGCAGCCGGTAGCCGCCGTCCCGCCCGACCACGACCCCGGTTGACTCGAAATAGCGGGTGTTCGCGGTGAAGAAGAGCATCGAGGCCGGGCCGACCGGGTGCTGGCCCACCGTTGCCTGCCACAGCCACGGGTCCTGCACCCGGCTCGGGACGACCTCGGCGGGGGCCGCGTCGCGCCGCCCGGCGAGCCAGCCGGGCGTCTGGGCGGCGACGATGATGATGGCTGCCGCGGCGACGAAGGTCGCGATGGCCGGCGCTCGACGCATGGACATCACACCAGTAAATCCGACCCGGCAGGGCGGCGATGTCCCTCCTCGGCTGTTCCGCCGTCGCGAGTCGCAACGCTCCGGCGCGCCCAGCACCGCCGGGCCTCAGCCGCCGGCATACCGGACGGCCCAGAAACCCCACAACGCCGTCACGCCCAACACGGCAATCGCCACTGCGAACGGCCACCAGCGCCCGCGAGGACGGATCAGGGCGGCGGCGGCAGTCGCCAGGAGGAGCACCGCGATGACTGCCGTCCACAAGGTCGCGGTGGCCACCCGAGCGGCACCGCCGCAACCTGCGGGGGCGGGCAGGATGGCCGCGCACACATCGAAGCGGGGCACGGCCAGCCACCAGTAGCCCACCCAGGCGGCGACAGCGATGACGGTGGCCGCGGCGACCCCCAGCCAGGACCGGCCGCGCGCCGGCTTCGCTGTCTCCGCATCCCTGCGCATGCCGTCATCATATTGATCGGCGTCGCGCAGGAGCAGGGTCACGGCCGGCCCAGGCAGGGGCGTCTCACGAAATGGCGGTGAGGGTTTCCGTTCGCGTCGCGGCGATGTGGTGGCGACGGACCGGGTGCAGCGTCGGGTGGGCGATCCCCCAGGCCGCGCCCGTGCAGACGATCTCCTTGTAGCGGGCCGCCAGCCTTCCGGTGAGGAGCGACGGCTTGGCCCGGTCGTCGGCGGTCACGTACTGGATGATGCCGTCGCGACGACCGAGGCTGATGCACTGGTTGAAGTAGCGCAGCGGAGCCTTGGGGATCTTCCGACCGGTCAGGCGGGCGGCGATGGCGTCGGCGGCCTGCCAGGCCATCGGGACCCCCGAGGCGCAGGACATCCGCAGGGGTTTGCCGCCCGGCCCGTCGGCGAGCCCGGCGTCGCCGACGGCGTACACGTCGGGGTGTGAGACCGACCGCATCGTGGCGTCGACGACGATCTGGCCGGTCGGCGCGACGGTCAGGGTCGTGGCGGCGGCGATGGGGTGGACGGCGAAGCCGGTCGTCCATACGGTCACCTGGGCCGGGAGCACCCGGCCGTCGGCGGTCACCGCGCCGGTCGCCTCGACTCGTGCGATGTCGGTGTGCTCGTGGACGGTGATGCCGAGCCGGTCGCAGACTCCGCGCAGGTGCTGCTGCGCCTTCGCGTTGAGCCAGTCACCGAGGCCACCACGGGCGGCGATCGCCACGTCGAGGTCCGGCCGGGCCTCCGCGATCTCGGTCACGGCTTCGAGGCCGGTGAGACCCCCGCCGACGACGAGCACGGTCCCGCCGGCCGCGAGGTGGTCGAGGCGGTCGCGCAGCCGCAGCGCCGAGGGCCGGCCGGCAATGTCGTACGCGTGCTCGACGACGCCGGGGACGCCGTGGTCCGCGGACGCGCTGCCGAGGGCGTAGACGAGCGTGTCGTACCCGATCTCGTCGGCGCCGTTCTCGGCGACGAGCGCGACGGTCTTGCGGTCGACGTCGACGGCGGTGACCCGGGCCTGGCGGACCTCGACACCGGTGCCCGCGTAGATGTCGGTCAGCGTCCGGCGCTTGAGCTGCTGACCGGTGGCGAGTTGGTGCATCCGGACCCGCTCGACGAATTCGGTGTCGGCGTTGACGACGGTGATCTGCGTGTCGTCGGAGTGCAGCCGCTTGGCGAGGCGCCCGGCGGCGACCGCTCCGGCGTAACCGGCCCCGAGGACGACGATGCGGTGCTTCATGGTGTCACTCCTGTCTCGGTGGTTGTCGCTACCTGAACCGGGCAGCGACTCGATTCCTGACAGGAGTTGGCTATGAGCTGGGTCACCAGATGACGAGCAGGGGCTCCTCATGCTCGGAGGCGGCCCACTGACGCGTGGCCCGTACGAGTTTGTCGGGGTTGACCTGGCTCTGGATCACCGCGACGCCCTCCGGCGTCACCTCCAGGGACATGACGGCGAAGACCTGGCCGCCGGTCACGAGCACTACGGCGGGACCGCCGTTGACGACGTCGGCATAGAAGGCGAGGCTGCCGCCCACGAGGTCACGCTTGACGTCGGTGGGCTTGAACAGGCCACGCAGGAACCTCGCCACCGCCGACGCGCCGACGATCGCTCCGGTCCGGGCCGGGATCTTGCCGCCGCCGTCGCCGGTGCTCGTCACGTCGTCGGTCAACAACTCGACCAGCGGCTGGATCTCGCCGCTGGCGGCCGCGGTGAGGAACTCCGCGACGATCTTCCGCGCGGTGGCCCCGTCCACCGCCGTGCGGGGCCGGCCCGAAGCGACGTGCTGCTTGGCGCGTCGGAAGATCTGCTGGCAGTTCGACTCGGTGATGTCGAGGATCTCGGCGATCTCGCCGTGCGAGTAACCGAAGGCCTCGCGCAGCACGTACACCGCACGCTCGTTGGTCGACAGTCGCTCCATGAGGGTGAGCACCGCCATCGACACCGATTCACGCTGTACGGCGGTGTCGACCGGGCCGAGCATCCGGTCGCCGGCGAGGACGGGCTCGGGCAGCCAGGTGCCCACATAGGTCTCCCGCCTGGCCCGCGCCGAGGTGAGCTGGTTGAGGCACAGGTTGGTGAGCACCTTCGTCAACCACGCCTCGGGCGTCTCGACGCGCCCCCGGTCGGCGGCCTGCCAGCGCAGGAACGTGTCCTGAACCGCGTCCTCGGCATCACTCGCCGAGCCCAACAGGCGATAGGCGATCGCCTCCAGACGAGCCCTGGAGCGTTCGAACAGCTCGACCTCGTCCAGACTGAGCGCCATGGCTCGACAGTATCCACGCATCGCACGCGCTGTCTGATCGCTCCCCGAACCGGCGTGACAGGCGCGGCACGGGACGCGCCTGATCAACAAGGCGGCCAGGCGTTCGGCTTCCCGATCACGCGTCCTGGCGAGGTAGCTCGCTGGCACGTGCGCCAGGTGCGTGCGCGGCAGCGCTCACGGCGGCGGAGGGGGCGGTCCTGGCCCTCATCTTCACGTACGCGATCACCGCCACCAGCAGCAGCACGAGCGACAGCGGCAGGGGAGCGAAGGAACGCCAGATGGGCCACACCGGCTCAGCCAGCCCGTTCGCCAACAGGTCCTGCCAGGTGAGGGCAGCGCCCGGGAGGAGGACGATCGTCCCCAGCGTGCCAACCAACCCGGGTACGGGTCGACGTTGCCGTCCCGCCAACCAGAACAGCGCCCCGCCGAGTGCGGCACCAACGGCGGTCGCGGCGAGCGTTGCGGCGACGAGTCCGTCCGGAGCGGTCGGCGCGATCCTCAGTAGTGCCCCGTACGTCTCGTGGGTGAGCGTGGCCGTCATCCCGTCCCGCTCCGCCCGCCAACCATCGCACCGGGTGCCCGGTACGCGATCGCTGCCCTGCCACCCCAACGATTCGGCACTGCGCCGTAGCGATTCGGAGTGCGCGCAGTCGACGCTGTCGCGGTAGTGGAATTCCGCGTACGCGGAGCCGAAGTCGTCGGAGGCCAGAAAAGTGCCGTACCGGTTGCCGCGGGCGAAGGTCGAGGCGGGTTGCTCGGTGCCGGGGAGCAGTTGCTCGGCCATGCTCTGCGCCTGGTCGGAGCTCAACGGCGCCGCACCGCGGCCGCCGTACCAGGAGCCGAGGGCCAAGCCGACCGTGCCGAGCAGCACCGCGCCGAGCAGCACCAGCGCGACGTGCCGCAGTCGATGCCCCACCGGCGATCCCCCTGTCGTTGTGCGGCGCAGCGTAGTCCGAGCGAACAAGCCCTGGTGCCCAGCCGGGGCACCTTTTGATCAACAGGGTGCTTCGAGGTGGCCGGAGTGAATGAGGTCGTCGGCCAGTTCGCCTACCAGCAGCCTGGGTCGGCGCTTCAGCCACCACCGGTCGGATCCGCTGTGCGGCCACCGGGACGGATCGTCCTCAAGGACGGTGACCGCACGGAACTCCTCATCCAGAGGGTCCACGTGGCCTTGCCAGTTCGCCCGCACGGGCTCGGTGAGCAGGGGCAGCGCCTGCTCGAGCCATTCCCGGCAGGACAGGTCATTCCTGTACTCGTCCAAATTCCAGTCGTAGCCTTCGCGGATCGATTCGATCATCGCCGACCAACCGTCGACCGCCTGAGGGAGGCTGAACACCATTTGCCAGCCCCGTTCGCGCAGCTTTTCGCCTACCCGCAACGCGGACTGGTAGTCAGCACGAGTGAGGTTCAGATCCTCCATCGGCCCGACCATACGCGGGACCCAGGTACCCCGCGCACCTCCAACGGTCAGCCGGGAACGCGGCCGTCCGCCGCCTGGATCAACAGGCGGAAGCCCATCGGTACCCGTTGGTGACGAGGCAGGCCGAGCACCTCGTAGTCGACCGTGAGGTCATCGAAGAACAGCCCCGATTCGGGGGCCATCTCCACGTCCGGGGTCGTGATCGTGACGAAGACCGGAAGCTCCTTGCCCGCCTCCACCCTCGTCGACCGGAACGGTGTCGCCGCAGCCGGGTCGAACACGACGGCGGTGGCGTCGTCGGCACGGTTGACCGCCAGACGGACGGTCTTGAACACCTGCTGCTCCGTGGGGCCGTCCTCGGCCGCGATGCCGGTGATCGTCACCGGCCACGGACCGGGATTGCGGATGGATGCGCCGAACGTGTTCTGCCGGCCGGCGTCGAAGGCGAACCGCACCTCCGTCATCGGCCCTTTCGTAAGGGTTTCCGCATCGGCTCCATGCCACCACGAGCTGCCATGATCGAGACGATGACTCGTGGTGGTCGACAGATACCCGGCGCACAGAGCGACAGTCAGCGTGGCGGCGACCAGGAGCCGTCGACGGCCCAGCAGTTTCAGTCCCCGTACGAGGACGTGCGGCGGCGTCCACGTCATGGAGGCGCACGCTACAACGTGCCGCAGTGTCAGTGCGCGACAGGACGCGGCGACCACCGCGGTCAGGCAGATCACGACCGCCGCGATGAGCGGCGGGCGAGCGCCGAGGTGGACGGCCGCCGAGCCGAGTGGGATCGCCCCGACGAGAGGCCCGAACATCGCGGTGTTGGCCGTTGCGGAGACCCGACCGAGCAGCGCCGACGGTGTGTGCGTCTGCACGGCGGTCACGGCCGCGACCAGGGTCCAGGGCAGGCCGATGCCGGCGACTGCCGCGCCAATGACCGTGGCCGGCCACCACGGCAGGCAACGGGCCAGGCACCCGACGGCGAACAGCATCGTCCCGGCGACGCCGACAGCGGCCGGACCCCGGCCGGCGATGAGCCGACCGACGAGCAGGCCACCGATGATGGAACCGGCACCCTGGGCGCTGGTCAGCACGCCCAGGAACGTCGTCGGTAGGCGCAGCTCCGTGACGACCATCGCGTAGATCGCCGCCGTCGTGAAGCCGGACATGGCGATCGACACGGCGGCGAGCACGACAGGTACGCCCGTCGCTCGCTGTCCGAACAGGACCGACAATCCGGTACGCAGACCACGGTGCCGCTGCGGTGGCTGGTCGGGTGGCGTCCGGCTCAGGCGCACCGTCGCGTACAGGATGGCGACCAGGACCGGCAGGGCCGCGCTGAGTACGACGACCGCGTGCCCGCCGCGCCACGCGTAGAGGCCCGCTCCGGCCAGGGGAGCGACGAGCTTCATGCCCTCCTGCGCGCTTGAGCGCCACCCGTTGACGTCGCCGAGTTCGGCTGGCGACAGCGCGGACGGCAGCAGCGCCGTCTCGCCCGCGTCGATGAGCACGTAACTGACGCCGTAGACGGACGAGACGACGAAGATGAGCCACGTCTGCCCTGGCCCGCGCACCGCGAAGAGCGCTGGCAGAGTGCCGGCCAACATGAGGTTGACCGCGATGACCAGTGGCCGTCGGGGCGCCCGGTCGAGCAGGGCGCCCAGCCACGGGCCGGCAAGCACCGGGGCGTACACGCACAGCCCGGCGAGGGCCGCGAGCCCGGTGGAGCCGGTGAGGTCCAGGATCCAGATGCCGGACACCAGGGACATGGCGCTGCTGCCGAATCCGGACAGCAGGGAGATCGCCACGAACAGTCCCGCGTTGCGACGCATGAGCCCTCCAGGTTGAGCCGAGACGACTCACATCCTGATTCTTGAGCCCTGGCTAGGCAATGCTGTCGACTCTTGTCAACGTGTCATTGACAGCGCCGCGTCGACCTTCGCTGCGGCGGCGCGCACGGGCGCTGGCAGCCGTTCGCCCGCCTCGGCCAGGTCAGCGACGAGATGCAGGGCCAACGCGTACAGCGAGCCCGGGACGGCATCCAGCGCGGCGTCCACCGTGCTTCGCACGAGTGCCGCCCGATCGAACCGGGTGTCCCATCGTCGGTCCGCGGCGATCCACCGCCCGAGGTCCGCCACCGCGGTCCGCAACGTCGCGATCCGCGCCGAGTAACCGAGGTCGAGGTGCTGCCGGCGCGACCACCGCGCCGCCACCAGACGCTGCCGGCGCTGCTCTGCGGCCTGCCGGCTGCCGAGGCCCAGCGCCTCCGCGATCTGCGCCCACGTCGCGCCGTCGTGACGCGCCCGGTCGATGAGCGTCAACTCCTGCTCGTCCAGCCGGGCACGGGTGGCGCGCACCTCGGCCAACTGAGTCAGCTCCGTCGTCACGTGTCAACGCTACATTGACACCACGCGCTGTTCCCGTGGCGGCGGTGGGCTCTAGTCCGACGTTGGCTCGCGCACCATGAACACGTCCACCGGATCCTCGGTGTCGAGCGTGAATCCGTGCCGCTCGTACAACCGCCGGGCCGGACTGCCCTGCAGCACGTTCAGCCGGACCCGGGTGCCGTCGCGGTCGCACTGCCCCAGCAACTCGCGCAGCACCGCCGTGCCGATGCCGCTGCCCTGCAGGTGGGGCGCCAGGTAGAAGTGCTCCAGCCAGCGGGCGTCGTCCGCCGGACGCAGCGCCACGCAGCCGGCGAACGCGCCGCCCACCTCGACAACCCAGGTGTACGCCGGGACGAACCCGTCCCGCAGGCGCTGCCGCACCCGCTGCTCGTCGTATCGCCCGAGCCGTTCCAGATCGGCCCGCAGCACCACGGCCCGCAGCTCGGCCACCGCGTCGACGTCCGACAGCGAAGCCGGTCGAAGTCTCCAGTCCCCCATGATCACCACGCTATCCCTGTCGACCGGCAGTGCCGCTCACCCCGCAAGCGCGGGTGGCCGTCGACACAGGCCGGCTCGCCCCCGTCGAGTGCCTGTCATATCGTTCCGGAATGACGCACCCGGTGTGGGCGGACGGTGACGCGTACGAGGCGTACGTCGGTCGGTGGAGCCGCCTGGTCGCGGCGGAATTCCTGCTCGGGTTGGGCGTCCCGCCGGGGCGGCACTGGCTGGACGTGGGCTGCGGGACGGGCGTGCTGACCTCGACGATCCTCGCTGACGTCGCACCCGCTCAAGTGATCGGCGTCGACCGGTCAGCGGGTTTCGTCGCCACTGCGCGTACCCGTGTCACCGACCCGAGGGCGACCTTCCACGTCGGTGACGCCCGTGCGCTGCCGTTACCCGACCGAATCGCCGACGTGGTGGTCAGTGGGTTGACGCTGAACTTCGTCCCGGAGCCGGCGCGGGCGGTGGCGGAGTTCGCCCGGGTGGTCCGGCCGGCCGGCGTGGTGGCGGCCTACGTCTGGGACTACGCCGCCGGCATGGCGATGATGCGGCACTTCTGGGAGGCCGCCGCGCAGCTGGATCCAGCCGCCTCCGAGTTGGACGAGGGAAACCGTTGCACGGTGTGCGAGCCCGAGGCGCTGCGGGCGCTCTGGGAGGACGCCGGCTTCGACGCGGTGTCGGTCCGGCCGGTCGACGTGCCGACGGTCTTCACCGACTTTGCCGACTACTGGACGCCGTTCCTCGGTGGGCAGGGTTCCGCGCCGTCGTACGTCACGACGTTGGCCGAACCGGCCCGGGTCGCGCTGAGGGAGGCGCTGGCGGCCCGGCTGCCGGTCGAGCCGGACGGCTCGATCCGCCTCACCGCGCGGGCCTGGGCCGTACGGGGTGCGGCGCCCAGGTAGCCGGGGGTTTCACATTTCCGCAGGTCAGGGCGGGTCTGTGTCGTATACCGGACAAGACGGGGGAGCCTCTGGCGGGGCACTGTTGGGGCAGGTACCGACACCGTTGGGGGCGCCCGCAGCGGTGTCATCCCGCACACCGGGACAAGGACGTCATCATTGCCGACGCCGCCCCATGGCCACGTCGCCTGCGCCGGTGTTCCGCCCTTCTTTTCGCACCCCCGTGCATGACGCCGGTCCGGCGTCGGTCATTCGCTCCGCCCGGACCGCGACCAATCAGAGAGGGCCGGACATGGCCACTCCCACCGCGATCGCAGCCTTGAGCGCGCCGGTCTACTCGCCGGGCGAACAGATGCTGCTGACCGTCAACTACTCCGACGCCGACAACACACCGCTGACCGTCACCATCGTGGTCACCGACGCGCAGGGCAACAGCAGCGCACCGGTCACGGCCAGCGTCGTCATCGACCCGCTCACCGTGAGCGTCACCGACGACTCCGGCCGGACCTGGGCCCGCGTCTCCGACAACGGCGCGGTCGCCGTGTACCGAGCGGTGGCGTGATGCCCCGCGTCACCGTCCAGGTGCGCGACGCCGCCGGGAACACCGCGACGGCCACCGCCGACTACCTCGTGGCGAGCCGACCCGTTCTCGGCGGCTACTACCTCTCCGGTAACGCCGACCCGACCGCCGACATGGCCGGCGGCAACTTCCGCTCGCTCACCCAGTACCGCAGCTTCGCCGACGGCTTCATCTTCCCCGGCTACAACCGGCCCTGGCTGATCACCCTGGGCCGGGCGGGGATACAGATGAACATGGTCCTGGAGCTGAAGCACTACGGCGCCCCGGACACTGGACCGCAGACCTTCACCGTGGACGGCACGACCTACACCGTGCCGGCGCCGTCGATGACCATCCAGCAGCGCCCCGGCACGACCTGGCCAATCGCGTACGGCTACAGCCAGGTGCTCAACGGCCAGTGCGACGGGTTGTTCCACCGCGCTCTGGCGCAGTACCGGACGCTCGGCTTCGGCGTGAACATCCAGCTCGCCTCGGAATTCGACACCGACCACGAGTTCGGCACCACCGACGCCGGTGCGGCGTACACCTGGGCACAGTCCGACGCCCGCGCGGTGCAGGCGGTCAACTACATCCTCACCTGGTTCAAGGCGCGGACGCTGCCCGGCGGCACGACCTTCTCGGTCGGGATCGGCGGCTTCGACCGGGCCTGCTTTCAGCGCATCCACCTGGAACCGCTGATGACCCGCCTGGATTTCCTGCAGTGGAACGTCTACGCCACCAACGCCAGCCACACGGCGCTGGCCCGGTTCCGCCGCACCAAGGACTGGGCGGTGGCCGACCTCGGGCCGGTGGCGCTGTCCCGTCCGGTGCTCATCACCGAGTGGGGGGTGCGGGTGGCGGAGATCCCCAACCAGGCCGCCTGGATCGCGACCGTGCCGGCGGCCATCGCCCAACTCAACGCGGAGCGTGGGCCACGGATCGCGCGCACCAACTACTTCAACTCCGGGTGGGGCACGCTCACACCGAAGGCGACCGGGTTGGCCGCGCTGCGGGCGGCGTACGCCACCCCGCCGTTCATCTGAGTCCGCGGCCGGCGGCCCGGTCGGTGCGACTGCCGATCGGGCCGACCCGGCCGACCCTATGCTCGGATCATGGAACTGCGGATCTTCACCGAACCCCAGCAGGGCGCCACCTACGACCAGTTGCTCGCTGTCGCGCGCTGCGCCGAGGACGCCGGCTACGGAGCCTTCTTCCGGTCCGACCACTACCTCTCGATGGGCGGGGTGACCGGCGAACCCGGCCCCACCGACGCGTGGACCACGCTGGCTGGCCTGGCCCGGGACACGAGCCGTATCCGGCTCGGCACGTTGATGACCGCCGCGACCTTCCGGCTGCCCGGCCCGCTGGCGATCACCGTCGCGCAGGTCGACCAGATGAGCGGCGGCCGGGTGGAGCTGGGCATCGGCACCGGCTGGTACGCCGAGGAGCACACCGCGTACGGCATCCCGTTCCCGCCCCTGGCCGAGCGGTTCGACCGGCTGGAGGAGCAGCTCGCGGTCATCACCGGGCTCTGGTCCACGCCGTCGGGGGAGCGGTTCGAGCACGCCGGCCGGTACTACCCGGTCAGTGACTCGCCCGCACTGCCCAAGCCGGTGCAGCAGCCGCGCCCACCGATCCTGATCGGCGGGTCGGGCCCGAAGCGCACCCCTCGGCTGGCCGCCCGCTACGCCGACGAGTTCAACGTGCCGTTCGCCTCGGTGCCGGACACGGCGGCGCGGTTCGACGGGGTCCGCGCGGCCTGCGCCGAGATCGGCCGGGATCCGGCCCAGCTGGTCTGGTCCAACTCCCTGGTGCTCTGCTGCGGGCGCGACGACGCCGAGGTGGCCCGGCGGGCCGCCGCCATCGGTCGGGACCCGGACGAGTTGCGGGCCAACGGCCTGACCGGGACGCCCGGTGAGGTTCTGGACATCATCGGCCGGTACGCGGAGGTCGGCACCGAGCGGCTCTACCTCCAGGTGCTGGACCTCAGCGACCTGGACCACCTGGAGCTGGTCGCCAACGAGGTGATGGCGAAGCTCTGAACCACGCCGCCGCCGGTCAGGCGCCGCGGTGGACGCCGCTGCCCGTTCCGGCGGCGTGCGGGTCGCGCAGCACGGTGTCCAGCCGCCCGTCCCGATCACTGTCCACATAGGTGATGTCGGGGATTCCGTCGCCGTCCACGTCGATCTGGACGATGTCGGCGACGCCGTCGCCATCCAGGTCGGTGACCACCTCCACCGACCCGTCCCGGTGCCGGGTCACGATTGACTGTGGCCCGGCACCGGGCGCCCTTGGTGCCGGCCCGGGCGCCGGCACCGGCGTCGGGGCCGGGGCGGGCGCCGGTGTGGGGCGGGGACCGGGCGTGGGCGCCGGGTGGCTCGGCAACCCGCCGGCCGGCGGCGCGCTGACCTGCTCGACCCCCATGCCGGTCGGGTCCAGCTCCTCCTCGGAGGGGAAGACGTCGCCCCGCAGGGCCGGATCGCGGTAGCTGCTCATGAGCGTAGGGTTCCCCGACGATGACGAGAACAACCGTGCCCGATCGACCGGTGTCCTCGGTGCCCGGTTTGGCGGAAGATGCTGGGACCGTCGCCACGGTCATGAACGGGGGTCCGAGCGTGGAATTGCGCCGGAATCGGGGGGCCCGTGCGCTCGCCCTGGTATGCGTACTCGGTGGGGTGCTCCTGTTGGTCTATCCCAGCGACGGCGCCCTACTACGGACGATCATCGCGGGGGGTGCCGTCGCTCTCGGTGTTGTGGCGCTGGTCAGCGCGCTGCGACCGTTCCGGTTCGGGATCGGGGCCGAGGGGCTCACCATCCGACGGCCCGGCCTGCGCCGGATGATCCGGTGGGCCGAGGTCGACGCGTTGGTCCTCGACGAACCGCCCCGCCGCGACGGCTACTCGAAGCCGCCGCGGCTGCTGCTGGTGCCCGTGCCGGGGGTGCCGCTCGAGTCGGTGACCGCCCGCCACCCACTCGACGGCCGCCCCGCCATCGAGTTGCTCGTCCTCGACCAGGTCCGCGAGCAGCCCGACCAGGTGTCCGCCGCGCTCACGCGCTACGCCGGCGACCGTTACGTCGACCTGCCGGCTCTGCGCCGCGCCGCCTTCGCCGACCCGGATCTCCCGGTGGGCCTGCGGGGCTACCAGATGGACCGGGTCGACAGGTTGATCCGACGCGGCCAGGACGCCCTGGTGTCGGGGGACGCTCCAACCCGGCAGGCGGCTCGGGGGGAGATCGAACGCGCCACCGCGGCCGGTCTGCCGATCGCCCAGCGTGGCTACAACACGCTCCAGACGGATACGGTTCTGGACGCCCTCGTCGCCGCGTTGGCCGACCACCAGTCCACCGATCGGGAGACCGCAACATGATCGTGCAGGGACAGAACGTCACGTCGGCCACGGCGGCGGACGTTCCGCGCCGCAACTGGGCCGGCAACGTGCGGTACGCCGCTCGGGCGTTCCACCGACCGACCTCCACCGACGAACTGCGCCGACTGGTCGCCGGCAGCACCCGGATCCGGGCGGTGGGCAGCGGGCACTCCTTCAACCGCTTCGGTGACACCGACGGCGACCTGGTCACCCTCGCCGGGCTGCCCCAGACCGTCGACGTGGACCACGAGCGGGGGCGGGTCACCGTCAGCGGCGCGATGCGCTACGGCGACGTCGCCCAACACCTGCAGAGCCAGGGGTACGCGCTGGCCAACCTCGCCTCGCTGCCGCACATCTCGGTGGCCGGCGCGGTGGCCACCGCCACCCACGGCTCCGGCCAGACCCACGGCAACCTGGCCACCGCGGTCGCGGGCCTGGAGTTGGTCACGGCCGACGGTGACCTGCTGCGGGTCGACCGCGACGCCGACGGGGACAGGTTCGCCGGCCTGGTGGTCGGGCTCGGTGCGCTCGGCCTGGTCACCCGGGTCACCCTGGACGTGGTGCCGGCCTTCGAGCTGAGCCAGTACGTGTCTCTCGACCTGCGCCGGGAGGCGCTGGACGAGGCTCTCGGCTCGGCGTACAGCGTGAGCGTCTTCACCGACTGGCGTACGCCCCGGCTGCGTGAGGTGTGGCGCAAGCAGGTGACGGACCAGTCGCCGCCCCCGGGGGACTGGCTCGGCACCACCGCCGCCGACGAGCCACGGCACCCGGTGCTCGGGATGCCGCCGGAGAACTGCACCCCACAACTCGGCGAGCCGGGCCCCTGGCACGAGCGGCTGCCGCACTTCAAGCTCGGCTTCACCCCGAGCGGCGGCGAGGAGCTGCAGTCCGAGTACCACGTGCCGCGTACGGCGGCAGCCGACGCGCTCGCCGCGCTGGACGACGTGGCGCACCTGATCGCACCGGTCCTGCTCGTGTGCGAACTGCGGACCGTGGCGGCGGACGAGCTGTGGCTCAGCCCGAACCACCAGCGGGACAGCTTCGTCGTGCACTTCACCTGGGTCGACGACACCGCCGCCGTGCTGCCGGTGGTGGCCGCGGTGGAGGAACGGCTGGCGCCGTTCGCACCCCGCCCACACTGGGGCAAGGTCTTCGTCACCGACCCCGCCGAGCTGGCCACCCGCTACCCGAGGTACGCCGACTTCGCCGCCCAGCTGACCCACCTGGACCCGACCGGCAAGTTCCGCACCGACCTGCTGGACCGGTACTTCCCCCGCTGACCCGTCCCGTGCCATAGCTCCGTGGCATGGGGCGGGTGGGATTGGTGGGGGTGGGGCACCCCGACAGACGATGACTGGCGTCGATGAATCGCATCGACCGGTCCCCGTCCCGGGATCGTCGGCTCCACCCCTCGGAGCGAGACATGCAACCCGTACCCGCCAGCACCGAAGTCCCCCTCACCCGCCGCCCCCGTCGTGGTCTGCGCTGGGCGCTCGCCCTGGCCGTGCTCGGCGCCGGACTGAGCGCCGCGCCGGCCGCTCATGCCGCCGCCAGCCCGTATCAGCGCGGCCCCGCCCCCACCGTGGCCAGCATCGAGGCCAGCCGCGGCGCGTTCGCCATCGCTCAGAGCACCGTCGCCGCCACCAGCGTCACCGGGTTCCGGGGCGGAACGATCTACTACCCGACCAGCACCGCCGAGGGCACCTTCGGCGCGGTGGCGATCTCACCCGGCTACACCGCCACCCAGTCCAGCGTGGCGTGGCTCGGGCCGCGCCTTGCCTCGCAGGGCTTCGTGGTGATCACGATCGACACGCTGTCCCGCTACGACCAGCCGGCCAGCCGGGGCACGCAACTGCTCGCCGCCCTGGACTACCTGACCACCAACAGCAGTGTGCGTACCCGGATCGACCGCAACCGGCTCGCCGTGATGGGGCACTCGATGGGCGGCGGTGGCAGCCTCTCGGCGGCGAGTTCGCGGCCGCAGTTGCAGGCGGCGATCCCGTTGACCGGCTGGCACTCCGTCAAGAACTGGTCCGGCGTACGGGTGCCGACGCTGGTGGTGGGCGCGGAGAACGACTCGGTGGCGCCGGTCGCGTCGCACTCGGAGCCGTTCTACACCAGCTTGCCGTCCAGCCTGGACAAGGCGTACCTGGAGCTCAACAACGCCAGCCACTCCGCGCCCACCTCGCCGAACGTGACGGTCGCGAAGTACAGCATCTCCTGGCTGAAGCGCTTCGTGGACGATGACACCCGCTACGAACAGTTCCTCTGCCCCGCACCCCAGGCGTCAACGATCCAGGAGTACCGCGACACCTGCCCGCACTCCTAGCACCCACGCCCCCTGCCCCGCCTCGGTTGATCATGAAGTTGTTGCCACTCGGTGTGGCGTGTCGGCGCAATAACTTCATGATCAACGGGTTGGGGTGGGGGTGCGGAGGGTGCTGCGCTGGACGGCGCGGCTGATGTCGCTGGGGGAGACTATGCCGACCAGTTGGCCGTCCTGCACCACCAGGGCGCGGCCGTCGGCGCACTCACTGAGCCGGGGGAGCAGGTCGTTGAGCTGTTCACCCGTCTGGGCGAGGACCAGTTGGTCGGCCCGGCAGGCCACCTCGGCCAGCGTGGTCGACGCCCGCCGCTCGGCCGGCACGCCGCGTACCCGGTCGACGGTGACCAGGCCCGTCGGCCGGCCGTCCTCGGTCAGCGGCAACGCCGAATGCCGGTACGCGAACAGGTAGTGGTCGACGAAGTCGGCGACCGTCATCTCCGCCGAGGCGGTCTGCGGCTGCGGGGTCATCACGTCGCCCACCCGTACGCCACGCAGCGCGCTGCCGGTGCGAGCCTGCCGCTCCTCGGTTCCGGCGGCGCCGATCAGGAACCAACCGATCAGGGCCAGCCAGAGACCACCGAAACCGACCCCGGACAGGAACTGCCACAGCCCGAGACCGATCAACAGCACGCCCAGCACCCAGCCGGCCCGGGCTGCGACCACGGACGCCCGGGTCCGGTCACCGGTGGCCTTCCACACCGCGGCGCGCAGCAACCGGCCGCCGTCCAGGGGCGCGGCCGGCAGGATGTTGAAGATGGCCAGCAGCACGTTGATGCCGGCCAGCCACGCCACCGCCCCGAAGAGCAGCCCGTCCTGCCCGGCCAGCGCGAGCAGCGCGGCGATCGCGCCGAAGAACGCCCCGAGCACGAGACTGACCAGCGGGCCGACTCCCGCGATCCGCAGTTCTGCGCCCGGGTCGCGCGGCTCGCCCCGCAACTCGGCCACCCCGCCGAACAGCCAGAGCGTGATGCCGTCGACCGTCAGTCCGTTGCGCTTGGCCAGCACCGCGTGCGACACCTCGTGGGCCAGCAGGCCGACGAAGAAGACCACCGCCGCGGCCAGCCCAGCGAGGGCGTACGCGACCGGCGATCGATCGGGGTACGAGCGGGGGAACTGGTTGGCGGCCAAGCCCCACGCGATCAACGCGAAGATGACCAGAACACTCCAGTTGACACCGACCGGCACCCCCGCGACCCGGCCAAGCCGGAAACTCGCCCTCATCCCTGTCCGTTACCCCCGGCGGGCCGACACATGCGGCGTGCGGGGTGATCGCGGCTCAGCGGCGGGGGCTCTCGCTGGCGATCTTTGCTTCCCGGGGCAGGGCCGCCGCGCGTAGCGCCCAGTCCAGCGCGTAGTCGGCGACCTTCTCCCAGCCGTCCTGGCCGACGGTGAAGTGCGTCCGGCCGGGGAACTCCTCGTACGCGGTGAGCGCCCGGGACTTCTGGTAGAGCCCCGCGTTGCTGCGGACCACCGACGCCGGCACCACGTGGTCGCGTTCGCCGGCCATCAGCAGCAGCGGCGCGCGATCGTCGCGCCCGACGTCGACCCGGGCGGGTGAGCGCGGGTCGACGTTGGCGAACGCGCCCTCGAAGAACACCCGGCCGGCACCGGGGACGGCGTAGCGCTGCCAGGCCCGGTCGGAGTCCTCGCGGCTCATCGTGTTGCCGAAGGTGTAGGCGAAGTCGTCTGCGGTGAACGGGACGGCCTTGCTCCGGTTGGCGGGGCTGCGCAGGATCGGGAAGCCGGAGCGCAACTGGCTCAGCGGCACCTTGAGCACACCCTTCACCGCCGCGGGGTGCACCCCCACCACCGCCGCGCCGAGACCCCGATCGGCCAGGATCTGGGCGAACAGCCCGCCGAACGAGTGCCCCATGATGATCGGCGGTCGGGGCAACGCCCGGATGATCCGGTCGTAGTGCGCGACGATCGTGGCCATGCTCTGCTCGGCGATCGGGCCGGGATCGTCGCGCAACTGCTCCACCGACCGGTCCATGCCGGGCCAGGCGGGCGCGATGACGTGCATGCCGCGCTCGGTGTATCGCTGGGCCCACCCCTCCCAGCTGCGCGGCGTCATCC
This sequence comes from Micromonospora parathelypteridis, assembly GCF_014201145.1. Lineage (NCBI taxonomy): Bacteria > Bacillati > Actinomycetota > Actinomycetes > Micromonosporales > Micromonosporaceae > Micromonospora > Micromonospora parathelypteridis. The sequence continues at coordinate 1,669,402 of NZ_JACHDP010000001.1, read as the reverse complement.
AGAGCCCGTGGATCAGCACGATCGTGTCGACCTGACCCTGTGGCGTGGTACCCATCGCGTCCCCCCGGTGTCGCGGCGTCCGGCCCGGCGGTTACCCGTTGCGGTGCGCGAAAATCCTCCGGCGTCCGCCGGGGTCGGCCCCTGACAAATGTCATGGCAGGGCCGTGACGGCCGCTCCAGGTACCGGGGTACGGCACGCCGGAACATCTACACCATGACCAGTACGAATCCGGCCGTCGAGTTGGACGGCCTCACCAAGACCTTCGGCGCGGTCACCGCGGTCGACGGGCTGAGCCTGCGGGTGCAGCCCGGCGAGGTGGTGGCCTTCCTCGGCCCGAACGGCGCGGGCAAGACCACCACCATCGACATGCTGCTCGGGTTGGCCCGCCCGGACGCGGGCACCGTCCGCGTCCTCGGCGGCACCCCGGACAACGCGGTGGCCCAGGGGCGGGTCGCCGCCGTTCTGCAGACCGGCGGGTTGCTCAAGGACCTCACCGTCGGCGAGACGGTCGAGATGACCTCGCACTTCTACCGGCACACCCGCCCGGCCGCCGAGGTGTTGGAGCGGGCCGGCATCGCCGACATCGCCGGGCGGGTGGTCGGGCGTTGCTCCGGCGGCCAGCAGCAGCGGCTGCGCTTCGCGCTGGCCCTGTTGCCCGACCCGGACCTGATGGTGCTCGACGAGCCGACCACCGGCATGGACGTCGAGGGTCGGCGGGACTTCTGGCAGGCCCTGCGCCGGGACGCCCGGGCCGGACGGACCGTCATCTTCGCCACCCACTACCTGGACGAGGCGGACGCGTACGCCGACCGGATCGTGCTGGTCCGGCAGGGGCGGATCGTCGCCGACGGCACCACCGCGGAGATCAAGAACCTGGCGGCCGGTCGTACGGTGCGGGCCACCCTGCCCGGCGCCGACCAGGCCGCGCTGGCCGCGCTGCCCGGTGTGGACGCCGTGGAGGTACGCGGCGACAGCGTGCTGGTGCGCACCGGCGACTCGGACGCGATCGCCCGGCACCTGCTCACCCGGACCGCCGCCCGGGACGTGGAGATCACCTCCCGCAACCTCGAGGACGCCTTCCTCGCCCTGACCACCGCGCACACCGGAGCCTGAGATGACCACCTCCACCCCCACCGCGACCCGTGCCACCGAGCCGGACCGTCGGCTGCCCACCCTGGGCGGGTTCGCCCCGGGCGCCCTGCGCATCGAGCTGCGCCGGGTGCTGCGCAACCGCCGCACCCTCGCCTTCACCCTGATCATGCCGGGCGCGTTCTTCCTCATCTTCGGCCTGCCGCAGCGCGGGCAGTCACTGGACAACGGCCGCCCGGTGGCGGCGTACGTCATGATCAGCCTGGCCGTGTACGCGGCCATGGTGGCGACCACCAGTGTCGGCGGCGCGGTGGCCACCGAACGGGCGCTGGGCTGGAGCCGGCAACTGCGGCTCACCCCGCTGCGCCCGGCGGCGTACGTGGCGACCAAGCTGATCACCGCGATGAGCCTCGGTCTGCTCGCGGTCGTCGTCGAGTTCCTGGTGGGCGCCGTGGCCGGCGTTCGCATCCCGGTGTACGTCTGGCTGCTGTCCGGGGTCGCCGCCTGGCTCGGCTCGCTGGTCTTCGCCGCGTTCGGTCTCTTCATCGGCTACCTGGCGCCGGCCGAGAACGTCATGCAGATCATCGGCCCGGTCCTGGCCGTGCTGGCCATGTTCGGCGGGCTGTTCGTCCCGGTCGAGGTGCTGCCGGACGTGCTCCAGCAGGTCGCCAAGTTCACCCCGGTGTACGGCATGGGCGTGCTGGCCCGTGCCCCGCTGACCGGCGAAGGGGTCAGCATGGCGGCGGTGGCCAACCTCGTGGTCTGGGCGCTGCTCTTCGGCGTCGGTGCGGCGCGGTTGTTCCGCCGGGACACCGCGCGGGTCTGAGCGCACCGACCGCTAGCGTGATCCCGATGGACCTCTCGACGGGGCAGTCCCGGCCGGCGAGCCGCCACTGGCGGTTCACCGGCTGGCTGCTGGCGGCCGTGTGGTTGTTCTTCCTCAACGTGCCGCTCTCCACCGCGTTGCACGAGCCACAGCTCTGGCGGCGGGTCCTCGGCGTGGCGGCACTGGCCGTCTTCGCCGTCGGCTATGTGCTGCTGTTCCAGTGGGCCCGCCGGCTGCGCCAGTCGCTGCTTCCGATCCCGGTGGGTCGTGCGCGGATCGGGCTGTTGCTGCTTCTCGCGGTGGGCCTGGCCAGCATCCCGGGCGCTGGTGGGGACTGGCTGGCCACCCTTGTCTACGTCGCGGCGGCGGCGGTGTTCCTGCTCCCGCCGCAGGAGGCGTTGGCCTGCGTGGTGGTCTGCGCGCTGACCCCCGCGCTGGCGTCCTGGCTGGTGCCGGGCTGGGAGGCGGAGAGCGGCATCGTCTTCGCGGTGCTGCTCGCCTCGTTCGCCATGTTCGGGGTGTCGCGGCTGGCCCAGCGCAACAGTGAGCTCCAGGCCGCCCAGCAGGAGATCGGCCGGCTCGCGGTGGCCGAGGAGCGGGCCCGTGCCGCCCGCGACCTGCACGACATCCTGGGGCACTCGCTGACGGTGGTGGCGATCAAGGCCGAGTTGGCCGGACGGCTGATCGAGGTGGACACCGAGCGTGCCGCCGTCGAGATCGCCGAGGTGGAAGCGCTGGCCCGGGCCGCGCTGTCCGACGTACGGCAGACGGTTGGGGCGTACCGCGAGGTCAGCCTCGCGGCGGAGGTGGCCGGCGCCCGCTCCGCGCTGGCCGCGGCGGGCATCGCGGCGGATCTGCCGGACGAGGTGCCGGCGCTGCCGGACGAGTGGGACCGGTTGTTCGGCTGGGCGGTGCGGGAAGGGGTGACCAACGTGGTCCGGCACAGTGGGGCGCGGTGCTGCACGATCCGGGTACACCCGGATCGGGTCGAGGTGAGCGACGACGGTCGTGGTCCGTCCACTCCCGACGCCGCCGGGCACGGGCTCGTCGGCCTACGGGAGCGGGCGCGGCAGGTGGACGCCGTGGTGAGCGTCGGTCGACGGCCGGACGGAAGTGGCTTCCTGCTCCGGGTGCACGCGCCGACGGAGGCCCGGTGACCGGCCTCGGCGGTGCGCAGCCCAACTCGATCCGCCTGCTGCTCGCCGACGACCAGGCGCTGGTCCGGGGCGCGCTGGCCGCGCTGCTCGCGCTGGAGGAGGACCTGACCGTCGTGGCCGAGGTCGGCCGGGGCGACGAGGTGGTGCCCGAGGCTCGCCGCACCACCCCCGACGTTGCCCTGCTGGACGTGGAGATGCCCGGCCTGGACGGCATCGCCGCCGCCGCCGCGTTACGGGCCGCGCTGCCGACCTGCCGGGTGCTGATGGTGACCACCTTCGGGCGACCCGGCTACCTGCGTCGGGCGATGGAGGCCGGCGCGAGCGGCTTCGTGGTCAAGGACACCCCGGCCCGGCAGCTCGCCGACGCGGTCCGCCGGGTGCACGCCGGCCTGCGGGTGGTCGACCCGACGCTGGCCGCGGAAACCCTGGCCGCCGGGGTGAGCCCGCTGACCGAGCGGGAGACCGAGGTGCTCCGGACGGCGCGCAGCGGCGGCACGGTCGCCGACCTGGCCGCGGCGCTGCACCTGTCCGAGGGGACGATCCGTAACCACCTCTCGGCGGCGATCGGCAAGACCGGTGCGCGCAACCGGGCCGAGGCGATCCGGGTCGCCGAGCAGAACGGTTGGCTGCTCGGCGAGTGAGCGTTGAGCCCCGGTGTGCCCGCGCTCAGGCGGTCGGCGGCGGGGTGGGCAGCTTGTCGACAACCACCACGCTGCTGCCGGGACGGACCTCGGCGAGCAGCTCGCGCTGCCCGCTGCGGGTCAGCCGGATGCAACCGTTTGTGGTGTTCTCACCCAGGTCGTCGTCGTTGTGCCAGGTGTGCACCCCGATGTGCGCGCCGCGCAGGCTGGCCGGCACCGACTCCGGGTCGTCGGGCACCGAGCCGAGGGCGTAGACGTCCACTCCGCCGTAGACCTCCTCGGGCGGCGGGGTGCGGCCCAGGATGAAGGTCCGCCCGAGCGGGGTGTCCTGCCCCGACTGGCCGAGGCTGACCTCCCAGGAGCGCACCGCCTTGCCGGCCCGGTACCAGGTGAGCCGGTGGACCTTGCGCTCCACCACGATCTGGTCGCGCAGCGGCACGGTGTCGAACCCGCCGGGGGGCAGCCAGGCGAGCCGCCGGTTGGCGGACGGCAGCAGGACCGCCGTCCAGCCGGCACGCCGCTCGGCGATCGGCATGGTCAGGTCGACACCGCTGATCGTCGGTTCGAGGAAGGCTCGCGGTCGACCGCCGGGTGCGTCGTACGCGGCGATCCGCCTGGTCGGGTGCGCGCCCTCGGTCAGCGGTGTGGTGTCCATGCTGGCCGGATCGATGGGGAACCCTCCCGGCGCGGGGTCGTAGTCGACCACCGGCAGCCCGGCCGGGGCGGGCGCGGCCGCGGGGATCGACTCCTCCGGGCTCTGCTCGACACTGCTCGGCGTCGGGTCGGACGCCACGGCCGGCCGGTCGGGGCTCGTCGATTGCGGCGTGAGGGACTGACCCACCAGGAGTGCGGCCACCAGCAACGCGGGTACGGCGATGGCGGCGCCGATCCAGGCGACGCGGCGGCGGTACGGGGACATTCGGTCAAAACGCACGAATCCACTGTATCCGACTTGCGTTGCCAGGAAGGCGCCCCTGCTACACGAAACACGACAACAGGGGCGCCTTCCTGGCGGTGGTCAGACTCGGGCGCCGATGTGGATCGCCACCGCGTCGTGTGCGGGCACGTTGGCCGCGAACCAGCCGTTGGCGTCCACCGTGACCACGGGGCCGCTGCACGTGCCGCCCGCGTACGTGCCGTGGATGACGTCGCAGTACCGGCCGGCGGGCAGCCCCGTGTAGTAGGAGCGGCCGTTCACCGCGGCGTCCTCGTCGTTGACGGTGATGAAGCCCTTGCCGCTACGGCTGAACGCGATGTGGTTGTTGCCGTTGTCGTACCAGTTGGCCACCCCGGCGCCCTCGGTGGCGTTGCGGAAGCCGACCATGTTGGCGATCACCGGCCAGCGGTGTTCGCACTCCCAGCCGGAGTAGCAGGTGGTGTTGAGCGTCTTGTTGGCGCCGTCCGACGGTGGGCCGGCGTCCCGGTTGCTGAAGGTGTAGCTGGACATGACGGTCGCTGAGCCGTACGGCCAGGCCAGCATGAAGGCGTTCGCCAGCGCGTAGATCCCGCGGTCCTTGTAGGTGAGCACCCCGCCGGCGTCGCGCTGGGTGTCGTGGTTGTCGACGAACACCGAGGCCGGCCCGGTGGGCAGGTGCCCCCAGCCCTCGCCGAAGTTGCGCAGGTACGCCAGCCGCTCCGAGCGGAACACCCGGGCCAGGTCCTTGCCGTAGCGGAACTCGTGCACGTCACCGTTGCCGGTGTACTCGGTCGGTTGGATCGGCTCGCCGGCACCGTGGATGACCTCCTGCACGATGTACGCCGAGCGGGAGAGCTTGCCCTTGATCGCGGCGATGTCGGCGGCCGGCATGTGCTTGCTGGCGTCCATCCGGAAGCCGTCGACGCCGAGGGACAGCAGGTCGTTGAGGTACGAGGCGATCTTCGTGCGGACGTAGTCCGACTCGGTCTTCAGGTCCGACAGGTTGACCAGCTCGCAGTTCTGCACCTCGTACCGGTCGTTGTAGTTGGCGATGTCGTCGCCGCCGTTGCGCCCGCAGTGGTGGAAGTCCTGGGTCTGGTAGATGCCCGGGTAGTCGTAGTGCGAGTAGGACGAGCCGGCCCAGCCGGTGCCGCCGTTGTCCTGACCGGACATGTGGTTGATCACCGCGTCGACGATCACCTTCACCCCGGCCGCGTGGCAGGTGTTGACCATCGACTGGAACTGGGCGCGGGTGCCCTTGCGGGACTCGATCCGGTAGCTGACCGGCTGGTACGCCAGCCACCACTGGTTGCCCCGCACGTGTTCCTGCGGGGGCGAGACCTGGACGTAGCCGTAGCCCTTCGGGCCGAGCGTGCTCTGGCACTCGCTGGCCACCGAGGGCCAGTTCCACTCGAAGAGCTGGACGATGACCTTCTTGGCGCCGGACGGCGCGGCGACGGCCGGGGGTGCCGTCACGGTGGTGGGGACGAGCAGGCTGGCGACCAGGCCGAGGGCGAGGATCGCCGAGCCGCGTCGACGTCGGTGCATCGGGACTCCTGACGAGCGCACGGGTGGGGGTGGTGGTGCGGCGGGGAGCGCCGGGTTGCCGGGATCTTGCAACCCGGGCTGAAATTTTCTGAAAGGTTACAAGCGTGTTGCAACGAGTGTCAATGCATGGACATTCGTCACTGCCTGATCTGCTCAGTGGAAGTGGGCACAACGCACGCCGCCGCCACTCGGTTCGATTCCGGCCCAGAAATTTCCCGCCACAGGTGATCCGCACGCGCCGCCGGTCCGTACTGGATGGGGGAGCAGGGGTCGGCCGGTGGTACGCCGCCGCGAGACGATCGAGGAGCACATGGCCCGGGCACAGCAGAACCAGAAGGCGGCCACCGTCCGGACCAGCGCCAGCAGTCGGGGGGTGCGCGCCCCGTCACGGTCGGCGACCACCCTGCTGATCGCGTCGCTGCTCGCCGCGCTCTGGGCAGCGATCATGCTGACCGGCGCCGGCCAGACGGCGTACGCGTACGGCTTCTTCTTCACCGAGTTCTTCGCCGGGGTGATCTCCCTGGTGGCGTTGAGCCTCACCGTGATGCTCGGTCTGCTCGCCACCGACCGGCTGGTGCTGCGCATCTCGCACCGGGTGCTGATGCAGTCGGCGCACCGGGCCACCGGCGTGCTGGGCGTGGCCGGGCTCGGTTTCCACGTCCTCACGAAGATCGCCACCGGGCGGGCGGCGGCGACCGACGCGCTGGTGCCGTTCGTCGGCGGCCGAGGGCTCTACGTCGGGCTCGGCACGGTAGCCGCCCTGCTGATGGTCAGCGTGATCTGGACCGGCATCATCCGGGCCCGCTTCGCCGGTGTCGGTCCGAAGTGGCTGTGGCGCACGCTGCACTCCACCGCGTACCTGGCCTGGCCGTTCGCTGTCTTTCACGGCCTCAACGCCGGTCGGGCCGCAGCGCCCTGGGTGATGTTCAGCTACCTCGGCTGCATTCTGCTGGTGGTGCTTGCCCTGCTGGTCCGGTTCTCGGTCACCATCGGCCGGCGCAGCCGCGAGCAGCACCAGGCCGCGGTGCGCAACGCGGTGATGGCCAGCCGGGCCGACGAGGCGAAGACCGCCCGATCGCTGCTGGCCGGGTTGGGTCGGCGCAGCAAGGCCGCGGACAAGCGTCCCGCCTGGGCGGAGACCACCACCGCCACGTGGGCCGCGCCCGCCGCGCGACGTGACCCCGAACGGTTCACCGTCCCGGTGGTGCCCGAGCCCGGGTCGCTCGCCGAGCCGACCCGGCCCAGTCGACGCCAGCGGGTGGAAGAGCCGGCGGCCCGCCGCGACACCGAACGATCCTCGCGCGGCCGGCGCGACGAGGAGGAGCCCGCGACCCGCCGGTCGACGCGCCGCAGCGCGGAGGAGACCGCCACCCGGCGGCGCGACGAGGAGGAGTTGGAGCCGGTGACCCGGCGGCGCTCGCGTACCCGGGACGAGGCTGCTCCGAGCGGGCGGCGACGCGCCGAGGAACGATCCGGCCGCCGGTCGCGCAGCGAGGACGACAGCAGCCGATACTCCGCGCCACCAGAGCCGACTGCCGAGCCCGAGGAGCCGTGGGACAGCCCGCGCCGGTGGCAGGCCGACGAGCCGATCTCGGCCGGCCCGGTCTCCGCGGAGCCGATCTCGGCGACGCCGCGCAGTGGCAGTGGCCGACACAGCGTCGAGGACGACCTGCCGGAGGAGCCGGACTACTGGCGCCCACCGGCCCGGTACGTGCCGGACGAGGTGCCGCCGCCCGTCGACGACACCCCGACCCTTGTCGACCTGGCGTCCCGGCGCGCTCGGCGGGCAGCCGGCGAGGGCCGGTCCGCCAAGCGCCGCAAGGCCAGCGCCGACGCGGTGGACGGGGCGTACTGGGCCGGGCTGCGGGGTGAGGCGAAGTGATGCGGACAGCCGTGCCACCGGTCGCCTGCGTGGGCGAGCCTCGGCTCACCGCCGGCTTCGCCGAGTACGGCCGGCTCGACCTGGCCGCGCACGAGGAGGTGCACGGCCCGATCGGCCCGATGGAGCCGGCCCAACTGCTCCGGCTCGCCGAGGGCATGCAGCTCAAGGGCAAGGGCGGGGCGGGTTTCCCGTTCGCCCGCAAACTGCGCGCCGTGCTGGAGTCCTGCGAACGGCAGGACCTCGCCGCCGTGGTGGTCGTCAACGCCAGCGAGGGGGAGCCGGCCAGCTGGAAGGACAAGGTGCTGCTGACCCGCGCACCGCACCTGATCCTGGACGGCGCGGCGCTGGCCGCGTACGCGCTGGACGCCGACGAGATCGTGATCGGCGTGGCCGACGACGGGGTCGGCCGGGACTCGTTGATGGAGGCCCTCGAAGAGCGCCGGATGCCGGTGCTGACCACCATCGTCACCGTGCCGCACCGGTTCATCTCCGGCGAGGGCGGCGCACTGGTCAACGGGATCAACGGGCTGCCGCACATTCCGCCCGGCACCAAGAAGCGCTCCAGCGACTCCGGGGTCAGCGGCCTGCCCACCCTGCTGTCCAACGCCGAGACCTACGCCCAACTCGCCGTCGGGGCGCGACTCGGCCCGTACGAGTACGCGGCGCTCGGCACCGACGACGAGCCGGGCACCGTACTGCTCACCGTGACCGGCGCGGCGGGCCGGCCGGCCGTCGTGGAGTGCACCGCCGGGATGCCGCTGCGCGATGTTCTCGACCTGTGCGAGGTCCCGGAGACCCAGGGCATCCTGATGGGCGGCTACCACGGCAAGTGGATCACGCCGGAGGCGGCGGAGACGGCCGAGGTCTCCCGCAAGGGCCTGGCCGCGGTGGGTGGCACGCTCGGCGCGGGCATCATCATCCCGCTCGGTGTCGACACCTGCCCGCTCGGCGAGGCCGCCCAGGTGGTGCGCTATCTCGCCGGTGAGTCCGCCGGCCAGTGCGGCCCGTGCAAGATGGGCCTGCCGGACCTGGCCCGCGCCGTCGACCTGGCCGTCGCCGGCAGCCAACCGGCGGACGTGGTGCGGGCCGCCGCCGGCGAGGTGAAGGGCCGGGGCGCGTGCAGCCACCCGGACGGCACCGCCCGCTTCGCGCTCTCCGCGATCGAGGTCTTCACCGAGGACCTGCGGATGCACAGCACCGGCGACGGCTGCGGCCGGCGGGTCAAGGGCGTGATGGGGTTGCCCGGCGCACCCGACGCGAACCCGCAGAAGCTCACCCTGGACTGGTCGCGCTGCGACGGGCACGGCCTCTGCGCGCACGTCGTACCGGACTTCATCCGGCTCGACGCCAACGGATATCCCGCCTTCCCGCCCACCCCCGTGCCGACCTGGCTGCGGGAGGGTGCGCTGAAGGCGGTCAAGGTGTGCCCGGAGCTGGCCCTCCGACTCGCCAAGGCCGAGTAGGGAAGGGCACCTTCTTCCCGACGACTGTCGAACGGAGACGCGGATGCGCAGCTGGCACGCACGGAGACGGCAGTCCAGGGTCGGGGTGGCCCGCCGGGCCGGCGCCGCCGCGGCACTGACCGCCGCCCTGCTCGGTGCGGTCTCCTGCACCGGCACGGCCAACCCGCCACCGGCGGCGGTCGCCGACGCCGCACCGGCCACCACCGGCACCGCACCGGCGACCGCCACCCCGATCGGCTCGCCGAGCGCCGCTCCGGCACAGGTCCCGGACATTCTCCGCTTCACCGGGACCACCCTCACCGGCGCCGCGTTCGACGCGGCGCAACTCGCCGGCCGGCCCGTGGTGCTGTGGTTCTGGGCGCCGTGGTGCGCTACCTGCGCCAGCCAGGCCTGGACGGTGGCCGAGGTCGCGCCCCGATACCGGGACACCGTGCCGATCGTCGGCGTCGCCGGGCTGGGCGAGCAGCGGGCGATGAAGGAGTTCGTCACCGAGTTCGACCTCGCCGGGATGCCACAGATCGACGACCGCGCGGGCGCGCTCTGGCGTCGGTTCAAGGTGACCGAGCAGAGCATCTTCGTGGTCATCGACCGGGACGGCAAGGTGGTCCACCAGGGCTTCCTGGACGGTGAGGCGCTCACCGCCCGGGTCGCCGCGCTGGCCGGGGCGTGACCGGCCCCCTGCTGCTCGCGCTGACCGCAGGCATGCTGGGAGCGGTCAACCCGTGCGGCTTCGCGTTGCTGCCCGCGTACCTCTCGCTGTTGGTCGCCGGGGCGTCGGACACCCGCGGCGCGGTCGGCCGCGCGCTCACCGCGGCGGCCGGGCTGACCCTGGGGTACGTGGTGGTCTTCGGCGCGTTCGGCCTGGCGCTCGCGCCGCTGGCCGGCTGGCTGCGGCCCCGGCTGCCCTGGCTGACCGTGGCGCTCGGCGTGCTGCTGGTCGTGGCCGGCTGTTGGTTGCTCGCCGGCCGGCGGCTGCCCGCTCCCGGCTGGTCCGCGCGGGCACCCCGGCTCACGCGCTCGTGGCCGTCGATGGCGCTGTTCGGCGCGGTGTACGCGCTGGCGTCGCTCGGCTGCGCCATCGCGCCGTTCCTGGCCATCGTGGTGACCAGCCTGCAAGCCGGCTCGACCGGCCGTGGGTTGGCGCTGTTCGGTGCGTACGCCCTCGGGATGGGTCTGGTGGTCGCGGTCGCCGCGCTCGGCGTGGCGCTGTTGCGCGACGGTCTGGTGGCCCGGCTGCGGGTCGCCGGCGCGTTGGTGCCCCGCCTCAGCGGCCTGGTGCTGCTGCTCGCCGGAGGTTACGTCGCCTGGTACGGCTGGTACGAGTTGCGGCTGGCCGCCGGCCGCCGAGAAGCGCTGCACGACCCGGTGATCCAGGCGGCATCCCAGGTCCAGCAAACCCTGGCCAACGCCGTGGACTCCCTCGGCCCAGCCCTGCTCCTGGCAGCCCTGGCGGCCCTCCTGCTGGCAGCAGCCCTAACCCGCCACTCCCGCCCCCCGCTCCCGCTCACCCCTGTTGATCATGAAGTTATTGCCACGACACGCCGAGGCGAAGGGCAATAACTTCATGATCAACGCGGGAACGGGCCGGGCAGGGGGCAGGGGGCAGGGTTAGCGCGGGGTTAGGCGGTCGGTGCCTAGGCGGTCTTGGAGGACCTCGGGGATCAGGACACTGCCGTCGGCCTGCTGGTACTGCTCCAGGATCGCCGGGAAGAGCCGGCTGGTGGCCAGCGCCGAGCCGTTGAGGGTGTGCACGAAGCGCGTCTGCTTGGCACCGGGCTCGCGGTAGCGGATCGCCGCCCGCCGGGCCTGGTAGTCACCGGCCCAGGAGACCGACGACACCTCCTTGTACTTGCCGGTGCTCGGCATCCACACCTCGATGTCGAGGGTCTTCTTCATCGAGGCGCTGGCGTCACCGGCCGAGAGCAGGGTGCGCTGGTAGTGCAGGCCCAGCCCCTCGACCAGGCTCTCCGCGTGGGCGAGCATCTCCTCCAGAGCCGTGTCGGCCTGCTCCGGCAGGGTGAACTGGAAGATCTCCACCTTGTTGAACTGGTGCCCCCGCACCGTGCCGCGCTCGTCCGAGTGCGAACCGGCCGACTCCCGCCGGTAGCACGGGGTGTACGCGAATGCCTTCAGCGGCAGCTTCGGGGTCTCCAGGATCTCGTCCTGGTACGCGCCGAGGATCGCCGTCTCCGACGTGGGCAGCAGGAACTGGCCGCGCGGCGCGGAATCGGAGTCCAGGTGGTAGACGTCGTCGTAGAACTTGGGGAACTGCCCGGCGGCGAAGCCGGCCGAGTCCAGCAGCAGGTGCGGCGGGAGCAGGAACTCGTACCCGGCCTTGACGTGCTGGTCGATGAAGTAGTTGAGCAGCGCCCACTCCAGCCGGGCGCCGATGCCCGTGTAGATCCAGAAACCGGATCCACCGAGCTTGACCCCGCGCTCGTAGTCGACAAGGCCCAGCGCGCGGCTCAGCTCCACGTGGTCGCGGACCTTCTCGATCGCCGGTGGCGCACCGAAGGTCTTGACCACGCGGTTGGCTTCCTTGCCGCCGGCCACGACGTCCTCGGCCGGCAGGTTGGGCAGCTCACTCATCGCCGTACGCAGCCGGGACTGCACCTCGTCCAGCTGGGACTCCAGCTCGGCGAGCTGCTTACGCTCGGCCTCCGGTGCGCTGGCCTGCGGCTCCTCGCCGGCGCGCTTCGCCTGCGCGTACGCCCGGGCCTCCGCCTTGCGGCGCTGCCGCTCGGCGTCGATCTCGGTGATCAGGGTGCGTCGTTCCTGGTCGAGCCGCTGGATCTCGTCCAGGGCACGGGTGACCTCGGCGGGATCCAGACGCTTCGCCAGCGCGGTTGCCACCGCCTCGCGATCCTTCCGGATCAACTCCATGTCGAGCATGCTGCTCCGTACGCCTCCGTCCGGGGTCAGGTGGACCACCAGATGCTACCGTCGCGGCCCGGTCGGCCCGGGACGGGGAGCGGCGGCCGGGTTCAGAGCCGGATCGGCATCAGCACGGAGTAGGTGTCCGCGTCGTCCGGGCGTCGTACGGCCAGCGGGGCGATCGGCCCGTCCAGCTCCAGCACCAGCTGGGGTGCGCCGGCCGCGTTCAACGCGTCCAGCAGGTAGCCACCGTCGACCCCGACCCGCAACTCGTCGGAGGGCAGGTCGGTGGCGGGGAGCAGGCACAGGCCGCCCTGGTCGTCGAGGCCGAGCACGGTGACCGCCAGCGGCCTGCCACCGTGGTCACGGGCGACCGTGGGTGCCGCCGGGTCGGCCAGTGCGGCGCTCAGCGCGGCCACGTCCACCGGGATCCGGCGAGCGGCCGGCCGCTCGCCGACGGCGTCGCGCAGCAGCCGACGGTAGTCCGGGAAGTCGTACGGCAGGGCGGTGCCGGTCAGCGTGCGGCCGGCCACCAGCACCCGAAGGTCCGCGCCCGCCACGGTCAGCCGCACCGGCCGGGGGTCGGCGGCGTCGAGCAGCGCGCGGAGCTCGTCGACGAGGGCCACGGGGACGAACACCCGCACCGGCGGACCGTCGACGTCCGCGTCGGCCCGGGCCAACGCGAGCCGGTGCCGGTCGGTGGCGACGAGCCGGACGCAGTCGGGCTCCACGTCGAGCAGCACGCCGGAGAGCATCGGCAGCTCCGGGTCGGTGCCGACGGCGAAACGCACCGCGTCCAGCGCGGCGGCCAGGCCGGCGGGGGAGAGCAGCAGCATGGTCGTGACGGGTCGGGCCGGGTCCACCAGGGCTCGGAGCCGGGTGACCTCGCGGCGGGCGTCGGTGAGCCCGTCCGTCAGCCGGCGCAGGTGCGTGTCGAGCAGCTCGTGCACCGCGGCCGGGTCGGCGCGTACCGCGGCGGCGATCTCCGGCACCGGCATGCCGATCCGGCGTAGCCCGGCCACCAACCGGGCCGGGGTGATCTGCTCCTCGGTGTACCAGCGGTAGCCGGTCGCCGGGTCGACCAGGGCCGGCTCCAGCACCCCCGCCGAGTCGTAGAAGCGCAGTGCGCTGACGGTCAGGCCGCTGGCCCGGGCCAGCTCGCCGATGCTGTGCAGGTCGCTCACGCTGGGCATCCTGCCCCCTCGACCCGGTCGAGGGTCAAGCCGAGCCCTGCTTGAGCACCCGGAAGGTGAGGCCGGCCCGGACGAGCCGGTCGAACAGCGCATCACCCATCGCGGCGACCGGCGTGAGCTGCCCAGCGGTCGGCGGCAGCTCGTCGAGCGCCAGGCAGAGCGCCGACTCGCCGAGCATCTTCGCCGTCTCGTCGTAACCCGGGTCACCGCCAGCGACCTCGGTGATCACCCGTTGCCCGCCGCCGGTGCCGACGAACCGGACCCGGAACCAGGACACCGCCCGCTGCTGCGCGGTGGGCCCCTGCCCGGAGGCGAGTCGACCGAGCAGCCAGCGTCGGCTGGGCGGCAGCTTCACCAGCCCGATCAGCGCGCCGAGCCCGACCGCGCCGGCCAGCACGGTGGGCAGCCGCTTCACGGCGGCGAAGTGCCGGTAGCGGAAGTCCGGGCCGTACTCCGGGCGGGCCGCCGCCGAGCGGCGGATCACCTGCGGGTCGATGGTCGGCAGCGGCACGGTCCAGATGCCCAGCTCCGCCGAGCGGGCCAGCCGGCCGGGCACCGCCCGGACCCGGCGGTCGGTGAGGCGTGATTCGACCGCCCGGCGGTCCCGGGCGGCCTGGCTGGCCTGCCCGGTACGGGAGAACGCGGTGAGCGCCGAATGGTAGGTGCCGCCGGAGATCCGGCCGCCGGCGCGCACGTAACCGTCCACGGTGATCGGAACGTCGGCGGGCAGTTGCTTGACGGTGAACCAGGCGCCCAGGTCGTGCGGGATGGAGTCGAACCCGCAGGCGTGCACCAGCCGCGCGCCGGTGCGGGTCGCCTCGGCGTGGTGGCGCACGTACATCAGGTCGACGAACTCCGACTCGCCGGTGATGTCGAGATAGTCGGTGCCGGCCCGGGCGCAGGCCGCGACCAGCCGTTCGCCGTTGTGGATGTACGGGCCGACCGTGCTGGCCACCACCCGGGCGGACTTGGCCACCGCGCGCAGCGAGTCGGCATCGGTGACGTCGGCGGTGAGCAGCGGCAGGTCGGCCAGCGTCGGATCGATCGCGGCGAGCCGATCCCGTACGGCGGCGAGGCGGTCCGGGTTGCGGCCGGCCAGCGCCCAGCGCAGCCCGGGTGGCGCGTGTCGGGCCAGGTATTCGGCGGTCAGGCCTCCGGTGAACCCGGTCGCCCCGAACAGCACCACGTCGTACGTTCGCTCCCCAGCCATCCCCAGAGTCTGCCATCCGCACACGCCGATGAGTGATCACGAGTGGGGCGTCACGGCGTGAACACGGCTCGCACACAGCCGTCGGCCCGGTCCCGGAACAGCTCGTACCCCTGCGGACCGTGCTCCAGCGGCAGCCGGTGGGTGGCCAGGTGTTCGGTGCACAGCTCGTCGCGGGCCATCCGGTCCAGCAGCATCGGCACGTCCCGCAGGTCCGGCCGACGGGCCCCGCGCAGGGTGAGCCGCCGGTCGGTCACCGTGCCCAGCGGGAACGCGTCGACGAACCCGTCCGCCGCGCCGAGCACCACCACCACACCGCCCTTGCGGCAGGCGTGCACGGCCTCACGTCTCGCGTCCGGTCGGTCGGCGGATCGGCCACCGAACCGGTCGGGCGGCGGCGCGCCGACCGCGACCACGCACACGTCCGGCCCGCGCCCACCGCTGCGGTCGCGCAGCTCGGCCGCGACGTCGGTACGGCGATAGTCCAGCGGTTCCGCGCCGGAGTGCCGCTCGGCCATCCGCAACCGGTCCTCGTGCCGGTCCACCACCAGCACCCGGGAGGCACCGCGCAGCACCGCCGCCCGGGCGGTCAACTGGCCCACCGCCCCGGCGCCCCAGATCGCCACCACGTCGCCGGGCCGCACCGCACCCAACTCGGCGGCCAGCCACCCGGTCGGCGCGGCGTCGGCGGCGAACAGCGCCCGGTCGTCGTCGACCGCGTCCGGCACCCGGAACGCGCCCACGTCGGCGTACGGCACCCGCACGTACTCGGCGTGACCGCCCGCGAAGCCGCCCGCCGCTCGGGGGCGGCCGAAGCAGCCGGCATCCGAGCGTCCCCAGTCCGGGTCGACGCTCGCCGGGTCGGCATGGGCGTTGTCGCAGCAGGAGTGCAGGCCCTGGCGGCAGTACCAGCAGCCGCCGCAGGCGACGCTCGTCCCGACGACCACCCGGTCGCCGGTCCGGTGCCGGCGAACACCGGGGCCGACCTCGACCACCTCGCCCAGGAACTCGGCCCCGAGCACGTCGCCGGTCCGCAGCAGCGGGTCCCGGCCGGCCAGCAACGGCAGGTCACCGCCGCAAGTCGCACTGCGGCGTACCCGGACGATGACGTCACGCTCGTTGCGCAGCTCCGGGTCGGGCACCTCGCGTACCGCCAGCTCGTCGGCGGCCACCCAGCACAGCGCCCTCACCCGTGGACCTCGGGACGGTCCAAGGCGGAGCGGTCCGCGCGCAGCACCTCACCGGCCTCGACTCGCTGCTTGACCTGGCGCAACGTCCGGCGGACCAGCAGGCCCGGGTCGTCGCCGACCAGGTGCGCGGCCAACCCGGCCGGCGGGGTGGCACCGGCCAGCGGCCGGGCGGCCAGCTCGGTGCCCCGGTCCCCGGGCGCCGCCCGCACCCGCACCTCGACCGCGCCGTCCAGGCGGCGCAGCGGTTCGGGCCAGCGGCCATCGGGGAGCACCTGCTCCGGCGGCCGGTCGACCGTCACCACCTCCCAGCGGGCCGGCGCGGCAGGGTCGCTGTCCGCGCCGGTCCGGCCGCGCCACCGGGGTACGAGCAACAACCGCACCGCCCCGGTCAGCGCCGCGCTGCCGAGGGCGGGTCCCGCCCGCGCCAGCCGTCCCATGGGTCCCACTCGTCCCACCCGTCCTCCCGGTTCACGTCCTTCGATCGTCGGTCGCGGTCGGGTGAAGCGTGCTCGCCCGGAAGGGGTGAACCGGCCCGCGTCGGGTAACCGCTCGCCGACCGGGGGCGGAACGCGTGGTGGGGGGTGGGGCTGAGTGCCAGCACAGCAGGATCGCGTACGGGTCGACACGGCACCGGGGCACCCGGTGGAGTCGCCGCTGCTGGCGTCCCGGCTGACTCCGGCCGTGCCACCGGAGCCGGTGGTGGCCCGACCCCGACTGCTGCGCCGGTTGGACGAGGCCGGTGCGGGACCGGTCACCCTGGTCGCCGCCCCCGCCGGCTGGGGCAAGACCACGTTGCTCGCCACCTGGGTGCGGCTGGCCGGCGGTTCGCCCGACGTCGAGCCGGGCGCGATCGTGCCCGACTCCGGTCAACTGCCGGACGAGCCCGAGCCCAGCTCGGCATGGGTGTCGGTGGAGGTCGGCGACGACGGGGATCGGCTCTGGGCGTACCTCGCGGCGGCGCTGCGCTCGGCGACCGGGTCGACGGAGGGTGGCCCGGTACCCGACCGGCCGCCGCGCCCCGACCAGTTGGAGCTGCTGGCCGCCACGCTCGCCAACGCGGACCGGCCGGTGCTGCTGATCCTGGACGACCTGCACCGGATCGCCGACCCGGCGGCGCTGACCGGCCTGGAGTTCCTGCTGCGGCATGCCGGCCAGCGGCTGCGCCTCGTGATCGGGGCGCGGGCCGGGCTGCACCTGCCCCTGCACCGGCTCCGCCTCGCCGGCGAACTGACCGAGATCGGCCCGGACGATCTGGCGTTCACCGACGACGAGGTGGCAGACCTGCTCACCGCGCACGGCGCGGCCCTGCCCGCGGTCGCCGTGCACCAGCTGCGCGAGCGCACCGGCGGCTGGCCGGCCGCGCTGCGCATCGCCGCCCTGGCGGTACGCGGACAACCCGACCCGGAGCGCTGGGTGGGGCAGTTCGGTGGTGACCAACCGGAGATCGCCGGGTACCTGCACGAGGAGGTCCTCGCGACGCTCGACCCGGCCGAGGTGGACCTGCTGCGCCGTACCGCCCTCGTCGAGAACGTCTGCGCCGACCTGGCCGAGGCGCTGACCGGCCGCGCCGACGCCGGGCAGGCGTTGGCCGACCTGGCCGGGACCGGTGGTCTGCTGCACCGGGAGGACACCCGCCCGCCCTGGTACCGCTGCGAACCCCTGCTCGCCGACCTGCTCCGCGCCGACCTGGCCCGGCTGCCCGGTGACGAGTTGCGCGAGCTGCACGTACGCGCCGCCGACTGGTACGCGGGCGACGGCCGGCCGACCGATGGTCTGCGGCACGCGCTCGCCGCCGGCCGGTGG
Source organism: Micromonospora parathelypteridis (assembly GCF_014201145.1). NCBI lineage: Bacteria > Bacillati > Actinomycetota > Actinomycetes > Micromonosporales > Micromonosporaceae > Micromonospora > Micromonospora parathelypteridis. The sequence continues at coordinate 1,651,612 of NZ_JACHDP010000001.1, read as the reverse complement.
GACCTGGCCGGCGACCTGTTCGTCGCGCACTGGCCGGAGCTGACCCGGTACGACCGCGACCCGGTGCACGCCCCGACTCCCGCGTCCCCGCCGACGGAGGTGATCCGCGCCGACCCGGAGGTGGCGTTGGCCTGCGCGGCCGAGCGTGCGTACGCCGGTGATCTCCCGGCCGCCACCGGCCACCTACGCGCCGCGGCCGGACACGCCGCGGGCCTGCCGGTGCCGCGCCGGGACCGGTTCCTGCGGCTGGTCACCGCGCTGGAGCTGACCGTGGCCCGGCTCGCCGACGACCCGGCGGAGGCCCGGGCCGCCGCCGCCCGGCTGCTGCGGACCCGCCCGGCGGGTGCCACGCCGACCCGAGTGCCGGACTCCGCGCCGCCCGGGGTGACCAGTTCCGCTCCGACGGCCGGTGGGGGTGGCGCCGCCGATGACGCGGACCTGCGGGCGTTCACCGGCACCGCGCTGGGACTGGTCGAGTTGGCCGAGGGCGCGCTACCGGCCGCCCGGTTCGTCCGGGCTCGGGCGGCGGCTCGGGAAGCCGGCCGGCCGCGCACGGAGCTGGTCGGCGCCAGCCGGGGCGCGCTGCTGCTCGCGGTGCGCGGTGAGCTGCGAGCGGCCGAGCAGGCGGCCCGGGACGCGCTGGGTATGCCGCCCTGTCGGGGCTGGTCCTGTCGGCTCGACTGCGCCTACGCGTACCTGGCGTTGGCCCTGGTGGCGCTGCTGCGCGACCAGCCCGAGGAGGCCGTGGCGAACCTCGCCCTCGCCGGCCCGGCGCTCGGTGTCGCCAGCGGCTGGGTCGGTGGCTCCGAGGCGCCCACCGGCGACGGCTGGCCTGCCGCTGCCTCCGGTGAACCGGTGGCGGCGGCGGTGGCCGCCCTGTGCCGGGCGCAGCTGCACCGCGACTCGGGCGACCCGGCGGCCGGCCAACGCCTGCTCGTCCGGGCCCGGGAAGCGTTGGTCGACCGGCCGTCCGCCGCCGAGTTGGCGGGGCTGCTGCGGGCCGCCGAGGCCGAACTGCGTGCCGAGCGGGGCGACCTGAACGCCGCCCGCGAGTTGCTGGGCGACACCGCCGTCGACGAGACCGAGCCGGCGCTCGCGGTGGCGCTGGCGAAGGTGGAACTGCTGGCCGGCGACACCGCAGCCGCCGGGCGGACCCTGCCGGCCTGGCAGGCGCCAGCGGCCACCGCCTGGCCCCTGCCGGTACGCCTGGACGCGGGCCTGCTCGACGCGGTGCTGGCCGAGCAGGCGGGGGACGGGCGTCGGGCAGGTCGGATCCTGGAGCAGGTGCTGGATCTGGCCGGCCCGCAGGGCTGCCGGCGGGTCTTCACCCGCGCCGAACCGGCGGTCCGGGCTCTGCTGGCCGCGCACCTGGACGCGGGCACCGCGCACTTCGCGCTGGTCAGTGACCTGGTGCGCGGGGCCGGAAAGAGCACCGCCCGACCGGTCGCCGAGCCGGGGGGAACGCTCGACGAGCCGCTCACCGAGCGGGAGCTGACCATCCTGCGCTACCTGCAGAGCATCCTGTCCAACGTGGAGATCGCCAGCGAGCTGTCCCTCTCGGTCAACACGGTGAAGACCCACGTTCGCAACATCTACCGCAAACTCGACGCGACCCGCCGGCGCGAGGCGGTCCGGCGGGCGCGCGAGTTGCGGCTGATCTGAGCATGAGCGGGACTGCGGTCAGGCGTTGCTCGCGGCGTCCACGGCCGCCAGCAGATCCGGCAGGTCGTACCCGCCCTCGTGGCGGACACCGTTGACGAACAGGGTGGGGGTGCCGTTCACCCCGCTGCGGATGCCACCGACGAAGTCCCGGCGCACCCGGTCCGCGTGCGCGCGGCTCTCCACCTCGGCGTTCAACTCGTCCGGCGGCAGTCCGACCTGCTCGACACCGAGCGAGAGGTGCACCGGGTCGAGCTGGTCCTGGTGCTCGTAGAGCCAGTCGTGCATCTCCCAGAACCGGCCCCGGACCGCGGCGGCCTCGGCCGTCTCGGCGGCGCGTTCGGCGTACGGGTGCACGTTGGCGATCGGGAAGTACCGGTAGACCAGCCGCACGGTGTCGGTCCGCTGCCGCAGCACCTCGTGCAGGTTCGGGTACGCGGCACCGCAGAACTGGCACTGGAAGTCGCCGTACTCGACGATTGTCACCGCCGCGTCGGCCGGTCCCCGGATGTGGTCCTCGGTTGTCACCGGGTCCCGGAGTCGGGCGGTGACCTGCAGTGGCGTGGTCATCCGGCCATCACCTTCCGATCGGCGGCGAGCTGGTCCAGCGCGTCGAAGATGCCGTCTGCGCCCGGGTTGACGTCAGGCGGGGAGAGGTAACTCCAGGTCACCTTGCCCGTCGGGTCGAGCACCACCAGCGCGCGGTCCGCCTCACCCTGCGCGTTGTACGCGCCGTAGCGGCGGGCGACCTCACCCTTCGGCTCGAAGTCGGCCAGTAGTGGAAACTCGATACCCCGGCTCTCCGCGAACGCCCGGTGGGACCAGATGCTGTCCACCGAGACGCCGAGCACCACCGCCTTGTACTGGGCGAAGACGGGTGCCGCCGACTGGTAGAGCGACATCTGGTCGCCGCAGACCGGGCTCCAGTCGGCGGGATAGAAGGCGAGCACGACCGGCTGGCCACGGAACTGCTCGGGCCCAATCGGGCCCCCGTCCGGGGTGGCCGGCAGGGTGAAACCGGGCGCGGGACGCCCCGGTTGGATCAGCCCGTTCGGATCACTCATGCCACCAGCCTGCTCCCGGGGTGGGTGAGGTCGGCTCACCCGCCCCGGGTGGTTTCGCGCTCGCTCAGCGCAGCACCGGGGCGACCGCGATGTGGTTCTGGACCTCCCGGATACCGGGGGCGGACCAGGCCACCTGCTCGACCTCGGCCCGTTCGGGCATCGAGTGCACCAGACCGGCGAGCACCGCGGTGTCGCCGTGCACCCGGACGCTGATCCGTTCGGCCTCGGTCGCTCCGGCCCGGGCGAGGGCGTCGACGATCCGATCGGCCAGGTTCTGGCCATCCGGCGCGGCGGCCGGCTGGACGGCGATGCCGTTGCTCACCCCGCGTACGCCGGTGAGCCGCCCGACGGCCCGTTCGGCGGCGCGGCGCTGGTATTCCCACTCGACCTCGCCGTGCAGGGTCACCCAGCCGGCCGAGACGGTGACCTGCAGCTTCTCGATGGGCACGAACGCGTCCCATTCCAGCGCGTGGCTGGCCGCGGCGGCAAGGTCGGGATCGGCGCGCTCAGCACCGCTGTCCAGTTGCACCGCCAGGTCGTTGGCGACCGCCCGGACCCGGGCGACCCGGTGCGCAGCCCGTTCGGCGGCCCATTTCTTGGCGTAGCTGTCCACTCGGCCGTTCAGCGTGACGACGCCCTCGGCGACGGTCACGCCGATCTCGTGCGGCTGCACCCGTGGTTCCCAGGTCAGCTCGTCGAGTACGGCGGACTGGATGTCCTGGTCGGTGCGGCCGATCTCCGCGATCGCCATCTGGCCCTCCTTCACTGCGTGGGTGGCGGACCGGTTGGCGGCTGCGGCCGAAAGGTCCGCCGGCGTCCGAGGCTGCCGCCGCCCCGGGTGAACCGTCCTCGCCCGAACCGGGTGACGGCATCGCTTGGCCCCGACCCTCCGGAGGTGCGAACATCGATGGTGGGAGCGCTTCCAAAGCGAGCGGATTTCGGTTACGGTAATCGCGTTCCTCGATCGCGGGAGCCGTCGCATCGGGTGGCGGGAGCCAGGGCAGCTCCGCCCGTTCCCGTCGTCGTGCTCGTCCCCCGGGCCACGGCGGCGCCACCCGGTCGACCCCGTCCCCCGGGGCTCGGTTCCGAGAGCAGGCAGGGATGGGCGGACGTCTCGCCAGCACGGTCCTGCCCGTGCCGTGGTGGTTCCGTTCCCCAATCAGCGAGTTGCCGGCCACCCCCACCTGCGCGAGTCGCTGACCTGGTGATCCGGAGGCGCCCCGGACCACCACCCGAGCACCGGTCCGCCGGGCTGCCTGAGGGGTCCGGCACCCGGCGGACCGGCCCGCCCCGCTCCGCCCGGCGGGTCGATCATGGAGTCGTGGTGGGCGGGTTGCTCGTTCCCACCACTTTCGTCCACCACCACAACTCCATGATCGACCGGAACGTTGCTCGGCCGGACGAGGACGAGCCCCGCTCGACCTTGGTCGAGTGGGGCCCGTCGGGTTGCCTGTGGGTTCTGTCGTTCAGACCGCGGGGGAGTTGGGACGGTCGACGTCGACGAACTCCACGTCGTCGACGGCGTGGTCGTCCCGGCTGCCGGCGGCCCGGGCGGCGGAACCGACGGCCCAGCCGACCGCGGCGCCGACCAGCGCGGCACCGATCAGCAGCGTCCAGGGCAGTGCCGGCTGCCGGCCGGCGAGCGCGTCGAAGGCCAGCGAGGCACGACGCCGCGCCTCGTCGGCGGCGGAGCCCACCAGGTCACCGGCCCCGTCGGCGAGGTCACTGCTGTTGCGGCGCGCGGAGCGGGCGGTGTCCCGCACACTGTCTCCGGCGGAGTTGACGGCGGAGAGCAACTGCTCCCAGGCCTGGTCCGCGATCCGCTCCGGCCTGGTGCGGCGGTCCAGCAGGTTGGTTCCGAACATCGTGGTTACCTCCTCGGGTGCCGAAGCCGCCGGCCACTTCGGACTTCGGCGTCTGTTCAGCGCGTCACGGTTCGCCTACCCCGCCAGTGCCCAGGGCCGCCCGGGCGCAAACCCGGCCGGCCCTGGCCGCCGCCGGGAACTCAGCGCACCGCGACCACGGCGACGCCGCGGGCGAAGTCGTCGTCATCGTCGTCATCGTCGTCTCCACCGCCGAAACCGCAGGCCAGTACGAGGGCGAGCAGCACGCCGACGCCGGCCAGCCCAGCAAGTCGCTTGATCATCGAAGGTCCTCTCCGTAACGGTGGGTGTCCCGGCCCGATGCTAGGTGGCGTCGGCAACCGTGAGCGGGGTTTTGGGCGGGGTGTCCGCAGGCGACACGCCGGTCGCGCGGGGCGGCGTCGGTCGTGGACCGGTTGTCGGGCGCACCGGGCCCGAACAGCTACCCTGGTTCGGCGGCGCGTCGGTCACGACCGATCGGCGAGGGTCAGATAACGAAAAGTCTTGACTAATCAGATACTCAAAAGTGCGGATATGGGCGACTTTGTGGGTCCGGATCCGCGAATTGCTCATCCCGAGGGGTGGCGACCGAGGCCGTCAGAGGAATACTCTCGGTCGCGGCCCGCGTACTGATGAGGCGCCCGGGGGACGGGCGGGTGGAGGTGCTCGCGTGAGCCTGTCGATCGTGAAGTCGGTTTTGTCCGGTGGTGTCGTGGAGATCGCCCCACGCGGCGAGATCGACGTCGACACAGCGTACGAGGTGCGCGAGGCGATCGCGGAGGTGCTGGCCAAGGGCCGGCCGCTCCGCATCGAGCTGAACATGAGGCTGGTCACCTTCATCGACTCCGTCGGCATCAGCGCCATGGTTGCCGGCTTCCAGACGGCCGAGGTCAGCGACGTCAAGCTGGTCGTCACCGAGCCGAGCCGGTTCGTGCACCGGCAGCTCTGGGTGACCGGCCTGCTCGGCCTGTTCGGTGCCCCGGAGCCCTACTTCGCCGGCGCCGTCACCCCCGAGGTGCTTCCCGGCGCCTGAGCGCGCAGGCATTCCGTCAGGGCTGGTCGTCCAGCCCGGTCAGGTCGACGTCCGTCGCTTCGGTGACTGCCCGGATGGCCGTCACCGAGGCGTACCCGGCGGCCAACAGCGCCACGTCCGTGCCGGGCTGCGCGGCCTGCCCCGGCTCCTCCAAGGAGGTCCGGACGAATCCGTGGCCGGATTCGGCCACCGTCATCTGCACCTGACCGAAGCTGGCCAGTGTGCCCCGCCGCACCCCGCGCAGCCGCCCGTGCGGCAGGTCCGGGGCGTTCACGTTGAGCACGCTCTCCATCGGCGCGGAGGTCAACCGGGGGAGCAGGTCCAGGGCGACCCTCGCGGCGGTGCTCCAGTGCCGCTCGGCGTCGCGTACCCGGGCGGCGGCGTCCACGGCGGCGCCACCGCTCGCGGCCGTCGCCTCGCCCGCGGAGAGCACGTCGAGTGAGACCGCCATCGCCCGGCAGCCGTTCGTGGCGGCGGTGAACGCGGCGCCCACCGTCCCGGAGTGCAGCACGGCCCGGCCGGCGTTGGCGCCACGGTTGATACCGGACAGCACCACCGACGGCGGTGGGCCGAACGCGCCGTGCAGGGCGATCAGCGTGATGAAGCCGGGGGAGCCACCAACTCCGTACGCCGGCACACCCGCCAGGTCCGGCAGCGGGTGGTCGTTCACGACGACCCGCCCGTCCCGCTCCATGGCGCTCATCGCGGCGCTGGTGCCGCTCGCCTCCTCCAGCGGCGCGGCGACCACCACGTCCAGGCCCCGCTGCGCCGCCGCCCAGGCCAGCGCCTGGATGCCGGGCGCGGCGATCCCGTCGTCGTTGGTGATCAGCACCCGCAGCGTCATCGCTCGACCACCCGGTCGGCCAGCTCGTCCGGGGTGGTCCGCTCCTGTGGTCGGCTGTCCGCCGGCACCAGCCGGACCCGGTCGACCAGGCCGGTGATCGAGTCCAACCGGCCGGTGCCCAGGCCGTGTCGGGTCACGTTCAGCGCGCCGGCGGCCGCGCCGGTCCGGATGGCGGTCCGGATGTCCCCGCCCCTGGCCACGACGGCGGCAACCCCGGCGGTCATCGAGTCGCCCGCGCCGCGCGGGTCGGCGGCCTCCAACCGGGGCATCTCGACCTCGAACAGCTCCCCGTCGATGAGCGCCAGCGCCGGCTTGTCGGCCCGGCTCACCACCACCGTCTCGGCACCGGCGGCGTGCAGTTCGTACATGGCCCGGGTCAGCTCCAGGCTGTCGTCGCTGCGGGCGCGGCCGTCGCGGATCAGCTCCTCGTGGCTCACCTTGAGGAAGAACACGCCGCTCTCCAGCACCGAGCCGAGGTGATCGCCGGAGAGGTCGACCACCACCCGGCCGCCGTTCGCGCCGAGATCGGCGGCGAAGCGCCGGTACAGGTCGGCCGGCACGAGCCACGGCTCGTTCGGCCCACTGAGCACGCTCACCGCGGCCCGCAGGCCCTCGCCCAGAGCCAGGTTGTACAGCTCGTCGAGCTCGTGCCGGCTCAGCGGCTGCCCGGGCACGTCGGCGATCTCCTGCCGGGAGCCGTCGCGGCGGTCGTGCACGTACCCGCCGCTGCCGGAGTCGCGGACCACCACCTTGAGGTCCACGCCCTCGCTGACCAGTAGCGGCTCCAACACCTGGCCGATCTCTCCGCCGAGTGCGGCGCAGAGCACCACGTCGACACCGAGCGACATCACCATCCGGGCCTGCCAGACGCCCTGCCCGCCGGGGTGCAGGTGCAGCTCGGGGTGGTCGTTCGGCTGGTCCACGGTCACCGTGAGCTGCGGAGTGGGCGCGAAGACCATGACGTGCCCGCTCACCGCTCGTCGCCGTTCATGATGTCGCTCTCCAACACGGTCGGGTGATTCGTCACCAACTGACCCTAATGGGACAGGTGGCGGGAGGGCATCCCATCGGCCGGGGTTCGTCCTGGCGTTGGCCGCCGTCGGGCGTTGCCAGCCAGACATCGGTACGGGACGATCGTGCGACCAACGACGGCGGGAGACGGTGTGCTCAGCAGCGATACCTTCAGCTACACCGTCCAGGCCCGGTGTTCGCCAGCCGAGGCGGCCGCGATGCTCAGTGACCTGACCCGGCAGGGCGAGTTGCACCCGCTGATCGTTCAGGTCCGCCGAGTGCCGCCCCGACCAGGCGCCCGGGCCAGCTACACGATCAACGACCGGCTGGCCGCCGGCCCGCTACGCTTCCGGACCACCTACCACGCGGACGTGCTGATCAGCGAGGACGACGAGATCGTCACGGTGGCCCGCCAGTGGCCGGCCACCACCGTGCGCAACCACACCCGCCTGCACGCCGAACCGGACGGCATCGTCCGGATCGACGTCGAGATCACCCTGACCGCGCCGACCCTGCTCTTTCGGTACGCGTTCCGGCAGGCCCGAGCCGCCCACCTCGCCCTGGCCACCCGACTCGGCGCGGCGCTGGACCGCACGGGCAACCCACCTCCCGCCGCCTGACCACCCCGCGCCCCGCGCTTCACGCTTCATGCCTCGCGCCTCGCGCCTCGCGCCTCGCGCCTCGCGCCTCGCGCCTCGCGCCTCGCGCCTCGCGCCTCGCGCCTCGCGCCTCGCGCCTCGCGCCTCGCGCCTCGCGCCCCGCGCCCCGCGCCCCGCGCCCCGCGTCAAGATCGTGCTCGATCATGGATGTAGTGGCCTCCGGGCGCGAGGAGGCCACTACATCCTGGTTGCAGCGCGATCATGACCCGCTGGCTGCAGCGCGATCATGGCGTGTTGGTTGCAGCGCGATCATGGCTCGCTGGATCATGGCGTGCTGGTTGCGCGATCACGGCTCGCGCGGGTGGTGGGTCGAGCGGCGGGACGCCGGCCCCAGGGCTTGTAGGTGGACAGCACCGTCGCGATGATCATCAGAATGGTCGACACCGCGGGTGCGATGACCAGGTCGGCGCGATCGCGTGTGGGCAGGGCCGCGCCCAGCGCACCGGCGTGGCGCAGATTCGGGGTGAGCAGGAACAGCACCAGTCCGACCATCACCGTGGTGAGCACGAGTTTGACCAGCACCCAGCGGTAGCGCAGCAGGCCCCACGGAGTGAGTAGCGCGCTGGCGACGCCGATCAGCCAGACCAGCACGCTGAGCGGCGCGAAGAGCACGGTGCCGACCAGTGCCGTGACCGGGTAGACCGCTGCCGGATCGGCGCCACGCTGCACGGCGATGCCGAGGGTGAGCAGCACCAGGTCGGTGCCGAGCCAGCCGAGCGAGGTGACCAGGTGCAGGGTGAGGAGCCCCTTGCGGGCGGTGGGTGGGATCCGAGGCATACCGCGATGCTGCCCGCCGGTCACTGCCGGGTCGTCCGACCGCCGACGACATCAGGGGTACGCCCTGCGACGTAGCCGCTTCCGGTCAGGCCCGTGCGGCGGGACCCATTCATGGTCGACACCACATCGCCGATGTCGGGGTGTCCAGTCGCCCGGATACCCCGACATCGGCGAAAGTGAGTGGATCATCCCCGGCCGGTCCGGCCTGGGGGCCTACCCTCCTCGGGTGGTCAGTAGACCGACAGGTGCACGTGGTTGGTGTGGGCGCTGGACGGGTCGCTACCCGCTCCGCTGTACGACTTCCACCCGCTGCTGGGCAGCCAGATCTGCCGGTACCAGATCACGTACAGGACGGCGAGCCGGTCGGCGTTGCGGATGAAGTACGCGGCCAGGTTGTTGCCGTACGTCTTGTCGCCGCCGGTGGCGTTCCCGCCGAAGCCGCCCTTCTGCGCGGCGAAGTCGCAGGCTCGGCCCTTCGGGTGTTCACCGGAGCCGCTGGGGCGGTGGCAGGAGACGTACCGGGTGAAGCCAGCGGCCTTGGCCTGGTTGAGCGCGTGCAGGGTGCGCGGGGTGATGCAGCCGTTGGCGGGTGTGGGGTCGTTGACGCTGCACGACTCCGACGGCCAGGAGCCGTCGGAGTTACGCGGCGCGGGCTTCGCGTTGGCGGTGGAGGTGCCCCGGTTGGAGCCGGTGTCGGCGGTGGTCTGCGGCTTGGGCGTGTTGGCCACGGTCAGGGCCCGTTCGGCCTGCTCCTTGCGTTTGGCCATCACCGCGACCTGCTTGCGCTGCTCGGTGACCTCACCGTTCAGGGCGGCCTGGGTGCGGTTGGCCTTGTCCTTGCTGGCGAGCAGGTCGCGCAGCACCTTGTCCTCGTTGGCGGCCACCGCGCCCAGGGTGGCGGCCCGGTCCATGAAGCCGTCGGGGGTGCCGCTGTTGAGCAGCGCCGCCATGGTGCCGAGCCGGCCGGTCCGGTACGCCACGCCGGCGATCTCGCCAACCTTGCCGTTGCGGTGGTCGAGCTCGACCTCGATGGTCTTCAGTTGGGTGGTGAGCTGCTGCTGCCGCTGCACGGAGGTGTCCAGGGCGCGCTTCGCGTCCAGGTAGCCCTTGCTGGCGGCCTCCAGTTGGGCTCGCAGCGCCGGAGTGCCGCCCTCTTCGTCGGAGTCGGGTGCGGCGGCCCGCAGGCCGGTCGGGGAAGCGGCCGAGGCGGTGCCGGCCGGGAGCGCGACGCCGAGGGCGAACATCGCGACGATCAGGGCCGCGAGTCGGGCGGCGGGTGGTCGTGCTGGTGCCACTGTGCATGTCCTTCCGTCAGCCGCCGACCGGGTTAGCTGACGGGTTCGGGACGGAAGATCCCTACCGCTGACGCGGATGCACCCCAGGAACATGGTTCCCCGGTTCGCCTGGATGGGCAATTAGGCGGCGACCGCCACCGGCGCCGGGAGGGCGCCGCCTGGTGGAGGCCGGGACCGAGCCTACCGGTGCCGGTGGGGCGGTTGCAGCCGATGTGACGGACGGTGCGTGCGTCGTCACCAGAAAACCACCGTTACCACTCGATCGAGCCGCAGGCCCCGGAGGTGGCGCCCGGCTCGATCTGCAACGTCGCGTGCTCGATCCGGAAGTCGTCGTGCAGGGCTGTGCGCGCCGCGCTGAGCACCGCGCCGACCTCGGCGCCGGGTGCCATGGTCAGGTGCGCGGAGGCCACCTCCATGCCCGAGGTGAGCGTCCAGACGTGCAGGTCGTGCACCTCGACCACGCCGGGAACCGCGGCCAGCCGGTCGTGCACGGCGGTCACCTGGAGGTGCTCCGGGGCGGCCTGCACCAGGATGCGGACGGCGGCGCGTGCCAGCCGCCAGGTGCGCGGCAGGATGAACACGCCGATGGCGACCGCGACGAGGGGGTCGGCCCACCACCAGTCGGTGACGGTGATGAGCAGCGCCGCGCCGATCACGCCGAGTGAGCCGAGCAGGTCGCCCAGCACCTCGAGATACGCGCCCTGAAGGTTGATGCTCTCCCGGGCTCCGGCGCGGAGCAGGGCGAAGGCGCCGACGTTCGCGAGCAGGCCGAGCACGGCCACCACGAGCATCGGACCGGCGACAACCTCGTGCGGGTCACCGAAGCGGCGGATCGACTCGATCACCACGTAGACCGCGACGGCGGAGAGCAGGACGGCGTTGGCGAGGGCGGCGAGCACCTCGAGTCGGTAGAGCCCGAAGGTGCGCTGCGGGTCGCCGGTGGCCCGCCGGGTGGCGGTGATCGCGGCGAGCGCCATGCCGATGCCGAGCACGTCGGTGAACATGTGCCCAGCGTCGGAGAGCAGGGCGAGTGAGCCGGTGTGCAGGGCGGCCACCGCCTCGACCACCATCAGGGTGGCGAGGAGCCCGAACGCCGCCCAGAGCCGGCCCCTGTGCTGGTGTGCGGCATTGGCGACCGACCCATGGTGGTGGTCATGACCTGCGCCCACGAGATCCACCTTCCGCCGCCAGTCGGGACCCGGTCAAATGTATGCTCACATCGCTATGTATGCAAGTGTAGGGGCAGACCGCTCTCCGGTTGGGCCAGCCGGCACGGATCAGCCGGTCGGGTCGATGGTGGTGAGTCGCTGAGTGGCCCGGGAGAGCGCCACGTACAGGGTGCGTACCCCGGCACCCGGATCCGCCCGGATCTCGCTCGGGGCGACCAGCACCACCCCGTCGTACTCCATGCCCTTGGCCTCCAGGCTGGTCACCACCTGCAGGCGCGGCGCGTCGAGTGCGGCGAGCCAGCCGGCGACCTCGTCGCGGCGGGGGACCGGCGTGATCACCCCGACGGTGCCCTCCACCTCGCCCAGCAGGCCGGCCGCCGCCTCCACGGTGGCGGTCTCCAACCCCGTCGCGGGCACCGCCAGCTCGACCGGATCGACCCCGGTGGAGCGGACGGCCGTCGGCAGCGGCAGGTCCGGGTAGAGCCGGCGGATCTCCGCCGCCGCCACCGCGAAGATCTCCGCCGAGTTGCGGTAGTTGGTGGTGAGCGTGAAGTCGTGTCGCTTGCGCCGGCCGAGCGCCTGGTCGCGGGCCCGGGCCAGCTCCTCCGGATCGCCGGTCCACGCGGTCTGCGCGGGGTCGCCCACCACCGTCCAGGACGCCAGGTGGCCACGCCGACCGACCATCCGCCACTGCATCGGCGAGACGTCCTGTGCCTCGTCCACCACCACGTGCGCGTAGTCCCGGTAGTCCTCCGGACGCTCCCGGGCCGCCGCCCGGGCCGCCCGCTGACGTTCGCCGAGGGTGCTCAGCTCGCGTACGCCGCCAGCCAGCTGGAACGGGTCACGCCGGGCCCGGGCCGGCTTCGCCGGCTTACCGAGCAGCGCGTCCAACTCGTCCAGCAGCGCGATGTCGGCGATGGTCAGCCCGTCGGTGTCCAGGCTCCGGTACGCGGCGCTGAGCAGCCGGATCTCCGCGTTGGAGAGGATCCCGCTCGCGTACCGGCGCAGCCGGTCCGGCCGGGCCAGCCAACCGAGCACGTGCCGAGGGTGCAGCCGAGGCCACCATGCCTTGAGGAACTCCCGGAACTCGGCCCGCTCGGCGATCTCGCCCTCGAAGGTCCGCTGCTCCGGCAGTCGGATGCCCACCTCCCGGGCCTGCGCCCAGAGCGCGGCGAACACCCCGTCGAAGCCGGCCCGGCGTACCTCGTTGCGCCGGGCGCCCCGCTGCAACGCGCGATCCCGGATCCGGTCCAATTCGGCCCGGTCCAGCCGCAGCAGCGTGCCCCGGTAGAGCAGCCGCAGCTCACCCGGGCCGCCCGGCACCGCGTCGCGGGCCGCCCGCTCCAGCACCCGGCGCATCCGCAGCGAGCCCTTCACCGCAGCGACCTCGGGCGGGTCGGGGCGGGTGGCGGTCATCCCCGGAAAGAGAGTGCCCAGCGAGTGCAGGGTCGCGGTGTCCTCACCGAGCGACGGCAGCACCGACGCGATGTACTCGACGAAGACCGACGACGGGCCGACCACCAGGATCCCGCCGCCCGCGTACCGGCTGCGGTCGGAATAGAGCAGGAACGCGGCGCGGTGCAGGGCGACCGCGGTCTTGCCGGTGCCCGGGCCGCCCGCGACGATCGTCACCCCGGAGCCGGGGGAGCGGATCGCCTCGTCCTGCTCCCGCTGGATCGTCGCCACGATGTCCCGCATGCCCCGGCCGGTGGCCTTGGACAGGGTGGCCAGCAACGCACCGTCACCAACGACCGTCATCCCCTCCGGGGCGGCGGTCGGGTCCAGCAGATCGTCCTCGATCCGGGTGACCCGCTCGGCGCGGGACTGGATCGTGCGGCGACGCACCACATCCAGCGGCTGCGCCGGAGTGGCCTGGTAGAAGGCGGCGGCGGCCGGCGCTCGCCAGTCGACGACCAGCGTGGTGGCGTCCTCGTCGCGGATCCCGAGTCGCCCGACGTGCAGCACCTGACGGTCGCGCAGGTCCAGCCGGCCGAAGACCAGCCCCTCGTACTCGGCGTCCAGGGCGTGCCGCTGCCGCGCCGCGTGGAAGACCATCGCGTCCCGCTCGACCAGCGCGCCGAACGTGCCCACCCGGGCCATCCGGTAGCCGTCGCGTTCGGCGCGGACCGCCGAGCGCCGCAGTTCGGCCAGTCGGGCGTACACCCGGTCGAGGTGTCGTTGCTCGACGGCAATCTCCTGCTCCAGGCCGGTCTGGTCGGTCAACGCACGCTCCTTCGAAGGTCGCCGGCAGGCGGCGGGAACCGCGCGGGCCAACCGCAGAAGGGTACGGCCCCCGGCCCAGCCCGCGCCGCCCGAGGTGCGGGAACGTGGTCAGGCACCCGTCCCGGCGGGGGCCGCGCCGCCGATGCGGGGCGGCAGTTCGGCGAGCACCCGGTGCAGGACACCGCTGAGCGCGGCGTTGACCACGTCCGGGCGCTCCAACATCAGCATGTGCCCGGCACCGGGGCAGACGGTCAGCTCGGTGGCCGGCAGGGCCTGCGCGATCGACTCGGCGCACGGCGGTGGGGTCAGCCGGTCCCGGTCGCCGACCAGGGCGGCGGCCGGCAGGTGCGCCAACGCGGCAAGGGTGTCCAGTCGGTGCTGGGTGCCGATGGAGGCCCGGAACCCGCCGATCGACCGCAGCGAGGCACGCGCCACCGCCGACGTCACCAGGCGGATGTCGGCCGGCTCGCAGCGGTCACCGAAGAGCATCCACCGGATGCTCGGCTGCAGCGCGTGCAGCAGCGCCCGGGGCGCTCGCCACGAGCCGCACCGGGCCAGCACGCCGGCACCGGTCGTCTCGGCCAACCGGATCAGCCGGGCGATCCTCGGGGAGAGCCCGTAGACGGTGTGCGTGTGCCCCTCGGCGGTGGTCGAGACGAAGACCAGCCCGGCCGTACGGGCGGCGAAGTGCGCGGGGTGGCGGTGGGCGTACTCCATGATCGTCATGCCGCCCATCGAGTGCCCGACCAGGACCACCGGCCCGGTCGGCGCCACCGTGTCGATCACCGTGGCCAGGTCGTCGCCGAGCTGGGCCAGGGTGGCCGTGGGCAGCGCCATGCAACTGGACCGGCCGTGCCCCCGCGCGTCGTAGGTGACCACCCGCACCGCACCACCGGCCGGTGGGGCGGTGAGCGCCTCGACCTGCCGGTGCCAGGCGCGCCCATCCAGCGTCCAGCCGTGCAAGAGGATGGCGGTGACCTGGGCGTCCATCGGCCCCGTCGCCTCGACGTTGAGCCGCACGCCGTCCGGCAGGCCGACCTCGAACCGCTCCGGCATCGCCACCTCCCAGGGCCGCCCGGCACCACTAGCACCTCCGATACCCGGCGGTAACACCGGCTACCCGTCATGACACCACGCCAATCGCGCCGTGGCTAACATTCCCGACCTCGCCCCTGGCTGCCGGCGGCGGGCCAAGCTGAACGGCATGGGGTCGTCGGGAGCGCCCATGGGCGAGACGTCGGGGCAGGGGCGGCAGGCCGGCGGCACGCCCCGCGCGGCGCTGGCTGACCTGCTCGCCGGCAATCGGCGGTTCGTCAGCGGCCAGCCGGTGCACGGGCACGATGTCACGGCCGCCGCGGCCGCCGCCTCCGGCGACCAGCAGCCGTACGCCGTGGTGCTCGGCTGCATCGACTCGCGGGTGCCGCTGGAGGCGATCTTCGACCAGACCTTCGGCGCGATCTGCGTGATCCGTACCGGTGGGCACGTGCTCGATCGCGCGGTGTGCGGGTCGATCGAGTACGTGGTCGGGCAGCTCGGCGTACCGCTGGTGATGGTCCTCGGGCACGAGCGGTGCGGCGCGGTGGGCGCCACCGTCGACGCGCTGCGCACCGGGGAGCGGCCCGGAGGCTCGCTGGCGCACCTGGTGGACGAGATCGCCCCGGCGGTGACCGAAGCGGGGCTCGACGACCCGGCGGTGCAGCCGCTCGCGATTCGCCGGCACGTCCGGCGGACCGTGCACACCCTGCGCGAGGACGACCTGCTGGCCGGGCCGGTCGCCGCCGGCCGGGTGGCCGTGGTCGGCGGCCTCTACGACCTCGCCACCGGCGAGGTCGCGCTGCTCGACGCGGGCTGAGCCGGCCCGTCCTCCCCGACGCTTGACGCCGGCCCGGACGCGAAACCGCCCGCCGGGAACTCCCGGCGGGCGGTTTCGATGATGCGGTGGGGAAGGGCTCAGCCCTCGAAGACGCCGGCCGCGACCAGGCGCTTCTCGGTGGCCTCCCAGCCGTCACCCGGGTGGGTGGCAGCCAGGTTGTTGATCTCCGCCCGGATCTTGGCGGCGTGGCCGGCGGCGGCCAGCACGCGGATCTCCTCGACGAAAGCGTCGGAGTCCGTGCGCAGGTGCGCGGTCTTGCCGTTGGTCAGGTTCCGCACGTAGGCGTGCTTGCCGCCGTTGAGCGGGATGAGGTACTTGAACTCGCCCAGCACGCTGAGGGCGCCACCCTGGCCAGCCTGGCCGGCCCGGACGGACGCGCGCGCGGTCTTAGAGGTGTTGCTCGCCACGGAGGTACTCCTTGCAAGACGTACGGGAGGACTGGACGTCCGGGGGCTGTGTGCGGGCCACACTGCGCTCGGCCCGCGAAGGTGTAACGCGGCATAAGCCGCCGGTGGAACTGTACAGGACCACGACATCATGCTGGTCGTCGCGGTGTCCTGAGAGGCAACGGCGGCCACCCGTCCGGCTATTCCACCCGGCGTTTTTTCCGATTCCCTGGCGCACCACGCGTCACACCAGTCATCATGTGTTGCAGCAACCACCTGGGTGGACGAGGTCGTAGGGGAAGACGCACCTCGCTCTCCGGGAGGTCACCGTGCCAACGCGTGGCGTCGTATACGTCCACTCGACCCCGCTCGCCGTGTGCTCGCACGTCGAGTGGGCGATCGCGCGCGTCCTAGCCGCGCCGGTCAACCTGCAGTGGACGGCTCAGCCCGTCGACCCCGGCGCACGCCGGGCCGAGTGCGGGTGGACCGGTCGTCCGGGGACGGGCGCCGAGCTGGCTGCTGCCCTACGGCAGTGGCCCATGATCCGTTTCGAGGTCACCGAAGAGCCCAGTCCGGGTGTCGACGGTGAGCGCTTCATGTACGTGCCCGCCCGTGGTCTGTTCCGGGCCACCGTCGGCGTGGCCGGTGACATCCAGCTCGGCGAAGACCGACTACGGGCGCTGATGGCCGCCTCCCGGGCTCCGGAGGCGCTGGCACACGCGCTGGACAAGGCGCTCGGCACCGCGTGGGACGCTGACCTGGAGCCGTACCGGTACGCCGGCGACGGCGCCCCGGTGACCTTGCTCACCCGGGTCGGCTGACCCGCCCCCGTGCGAGTCGGGCCACCTGCGCGCACACCGCTGTTGGGGGTGTGCGGGCGGTAAGGTCAAGTTGCCCCGATAAGGGGGAACTGGTGGGATAGGTGGCGTGTCGAATCGCCCGTGGCGCGCTCGTGTCGCTGTCGCCACCCTGACCGTCCTGCTCGTCTCCGGCTGCTCGGGTGCCCCGGACCGCCCCGCCCCGACGCCCGGTCCGACCGGCACCTCCGCCAGCGCGAGCGCCCCCGCCGCACCGGTGGCCGGCGACCCCGCCGCCCGTGCTGCCGCGCTCGTCGCCACGCTGTCCGACGAAGACCTGGTCGGCCAGGTGCTGATGCCGTACGCCTACGGCGACTCGGCGACGAAGGTCTCAGCCGGCTCGGCGGCCGGTAACCAGGCCCTCGCTGGGGTCGACACGCCCGCCGACATGATCAGCAAGTACCGCCTGGGCGGCCTGATCCTGGTCGGCTTCAGCGCCGACGACCCGACCAAGGGCAACCAGGAAACCACGAACGTCGACAATCCGAAGCAGGTGCACCAGCTCACCACCGGGCTGCGTGCCGCCGCCGGTCGGCTCGCCGCCGGCTCCGCGCCACTCCTGATCGGCACCGACCAGGAGTACGGCGTCGTCACCCGGGTGACCGACGGGGTCACCGTGCTGCCCAGCGCCCTCGCGGCGGGCGCCGCCGGCGACCCGAAGCTCACCGAGGCCGCCTGGCGCGCCGCAGGCTCCGAGCTGGCCGCGATGGGAATCAACGTCGACTTCGCCCCGGTGGCCGACGTGCTGGCCACCCGCAGCACCGTGATCGGCTCCCGTTCCTACGGCGCCGACCCGCAGCAGGCCGCGGCGCAGGTAGGCGGCGCCGTCCGTGGTCTGCAGGCGGCGGGAGTCGCGGCCACTCTCAAGCACTTCCCCGGGCACGGGCACAGCGCCGACGACTCGCACCAGGATCTGCCGGTGCTCACCCAGTCCGCCGCGGAGTTGCAGAGCGGCGCCTGGCCGCCGTTCACCGCGGGGATCGATGCCGGGGCGATGGCGGTGATGTCCGGGCACCTGGACGCACGCGCGATCGACCCGGGAACCCCGGCGACCTTCTCGCACAAGCTGCTCACCGACGTGCTGCGCGGCCAGCTCGGCTTCAAGGGCGTGGTGATCACCGACGGGATGAACATGCCCCCCGCGAAGCGCTGGGCTCCCGGCGAGGCGGCGGTCCGAGCGCTGAACGCCGGCAACGACCTCATCCTGATGACCCCGAACGTCGGTCAGGCGTACGACGGGCTGCTCGCCGCGCTGCGCGGCGGGTCGCTGCCCCGGACCCGGCTGGTCGAGGCGGTCACCCGGGTGCTGACCATGAAGTTCCGGCTCGCGGAGCTCCCCGCCGCGCAGATGTCCACGCTCACCAGCCCGGCGCACCGGGCGGCGGCCGACGCGCTGGCCGCCGCCGCCGTCACCGTGCTGCGGGGTACCTGCGGGGGCGCGGTGCGCGGGCCGGTCACCGTCACCTCCTCCGACGGTCGAGATGGCACCCGGGCCACGCTGACCGCCGCGCTGACCGCCGCCGGGGTGCCCGTCAAGCCCAGCGGTGGCACGATCGTGCACCTGGTGGGCTACGGCGACGGCGCCAAGGACCTGCGCCCCGACGCGGCGGTCACGGTCGCCATGGACACCCCGTACGTGCTGGCTGACGCGAAGTCACCGACGCTGCTGGCCACCTACTCGTCCAGCCGGACGTCGATGACGGCACTGGCCGCCGTGCTGGCCGGCAAGGCCCGGCCGGGCGGAAGGTCCCCGGTGGTCGTGCCCGGCCTGCCGGCCACCGCCTGCGCGAGCTGACCGGTCGCCACGAACGGGTCAACGCCCGCCCTCGGCCGTCGGCCGGTCGGTGGCGTCCCCAGCGGACGGCTCCGGGTGCGGCGGCGGGTCGTCCTCGCCCGACCGGCCGGTCGGCTGGCGTGTCGCCGGTGGGCGCAACAGCCGTAGCGGCGTCCCGCCGAGCGTGGCCGGCGACATCGGCGGCGGATCGGCGCTGGGCACCGTGCGGGCGAGCAGCGCCGCCAGCCCGGCCCGGGTGGCGACGACCAGCAACCGATCGGTACGTACCAGGGACCGCCGTTGCGGCAGGGACCAGATGGTCTGCCCGGCCCGCCCGGTCCGCATCGCGATCACCCGCGCCTCACGTGGCCGGCTCACCTTCGGACAGGAGCGGCCTTCCAGGTCCGAGCCGGCACCGACCGGCAGTTCGGCGACCAGCAGGACCCGCCGCCCCACCGAGATCGTGTCGATCACCTCTCGGCCCATCATGGCCGCGGCGAACGCCGGCGCGGCCAGGTACGAGACGCTTCGCGAGTGGTTGATCCCGAAGGCGCGCTGCACCCGCTGCGCGAACCCCTCGTCGAACAGCCGCAGCACCACCCGCAGCGGAGCCGCCGCAGCACCATTGGCTGCCCTGTGCAGCGAACGACCGAGCAGTGCGGTCTCCAGGTTGGTCACGTCGTCGGCGCAGAGCACCACCAGTGCCCGGCAGGTCGAGACGGACGCTGCCCGCAAGGTCTCCGGGCTGGTCGCGTCTCCGATCAGGAACGGCAGACCCAGCTCGCGGGCCACCGCCACGCCACGGGCGGTCGGCGTCCGGTCCACCGCCACCACGGTCAAGCCGAACGAGTGCAACTCCTGCACCACCCTGGTGCCGACGTTGCCCAACCCGACCACGATCACGTGGTCGTTGAGCGGGTCGGTGAGCCGACCGGCCGCGACCGCCAACCGGGCGCGTACCACCGAATCGACCACCAGGGCGGTCACCGTGGGGACCAGGGCCACCCCGGTGACCACCAGTAGCAGGGCGGTGAGCTTCTCCACCAGGGATCCGGCGGGGTCCGCCTCCGCGCTGCCCAGGGCGGTGAGCAACGTCAGGTAGCCGGCCTGCACCGGGTCCAGGTCCCGGGCCTGCCCGAGCAGCACGCTACCGACGAGGAGCAGCGCCGCCGAGGCGCCCAGCGCCCAGCGCAGGCGTCGGCTGAGGATCAGTCGGGCGGTCCGCAGCAGGCGGCGGCGAGGTCGGGCCCGGACCGTACGCCGCCGGCCGTACGCCCGCACCAGCACCAGATCGGCGGAATCCTCGTCCTCCGGCAGAGTGATCGGCTCGGGGCCGCTGGTGTCGGCGAGCGCGCAGACCACGTCCGTGGTGGCCGGGTCGAGCGCGTCCCGGCTCGCCGTGCGCAGCAGTTCGTCGTCGGGCAGCCGTAGAAAGGTCGGCGTGTCGTCGCCCAACGTGGCCGCGACGAACGCGGGCGCGGCGATCTCCGAACCGGACAGCACCGCGCAGTCGCCGAGCATGGTGGCCACGCCCTCGCCGAGCACCGGATTGAACAACCGAACCACGATCCGAACGTCCGGATCGAACTCCCGGATGATCAACGCGGCGTCCACGTTGGCCACATCGTCGGCACTGACCAGCGCGACCGCCGCCGCAGCCCGTACGCCGGCCCGATCCAGGACCTCGGCGGTCAGCCGGCGGGCCACCACCACCTCGGGGCGTGGCCCCGCCGCCTCGGTGTCCGACGCGAGCTCGGCGATGTCCGGCGCGTGGTTGTCGGTCAACGATGGCAGCAGCGCGGTGACCGCGACGCCGTACCGGTCGACCAGTTCGGTGATCAGTCGGCGGGCCAGAGCGTTGTCGCCGCAGACCACGAACCGTCGACCGGAGTCCGGATCGATGCCGTCGGCGCTGTCGTCGGGCACGCCCGCATGGTAGCCGTCGCCGACCAGGCAGGCGTCCCGCAGGATCTTCCGCGGATCGGCATCGGCCCGGGTCGCGCTCGGGCCACCTCACCCGGCGGTCGCGAGCCCCTGCGCCGCGAGCCGGTACGCCGGCAGCACGTCGGTCCGCTCGGTGATCAGGCCCTCGTTGACCGTGAAGACCAGTGTCTGCCCCGCCGACTGGACTGCCAGCGCCCAGTTGCGCGACGTCTCCTCGGTGAGCGAGTTGGTGGTCAGCCAGGTGATCTCGGTGGCGTCGAAGCCGCCGGCCCGGAGGTCCCGGAACTGCTGGCCGGTGACGGCGTCGTCGGTCCCGTTGGCGAAACCCTCCAACGCGGTGCGCGGCGCGACCGCCGGGGTGTCCGCCGCCCAGATCCGCAGGAATCCGCCGCCGGCCTTCCGGCCGTCCACCTCGCAACGCACGGTGGTGCCACCGCGCTTGGTGAGCGCCTCGCCGACGAGCTCGGCCAGCTCGCCCTCAAGTGGCTCGACCGCCTTCGCCGTCCACCCGTCCGCGAGCGGAAACGAGACCGGTACCGGGCAGGGCGAACCCGTTCCGCCGGTCGTGCCGCTGGGCGAGGCTGCGGCCACCTCGTCGTACCAGGGCTCGCCGGTGGCCTGCGGTGCCGGGCTTCCGGCCGTGCGCCCGGCGGGAGCGTCGGCATCGTCGCCGCAGCCGGCGAGTAGGCCGAGGGTGAGCGCCGCCAACACGGCAGCGCGGGTACGAGTGTCCACAGTGTCATCCCCCGTTGCGCGATCTTCAGTCGGCCTATCGAAGCCGTGCGGCCCTCCGACGTCAAACGGGTTCGTGTGCACGGCCGACGAAATCGGGTCGCTCCGCCCCCGGTCGGTCTGACAACCTCCCTGGATGGGAGCTGCAGAGGGATTCCGGTACGTGGTGCGGGCGGACGGCACGGTGGTGATCACGCACCACGGACGGGCGGCCGGCACGCTGCGTGGTGCCCGGGCAGCGGAGTTCCTCGCCGAGGTCGACGACGACCCGCAGTTGGTGATGGCCCGCTGGACCGGCAACTACCGCCACGGCAACGAGCGCACCGCGAAACGGCACCCCCGCAACCGAGGCTGAACGGAGAAAGGGTCCCCTCTCATCGGCAGGCGATGAGTGGGGACCCTCCCGCGAGTCCTCGGCGGGGCCTCAGGGCCGCGCGAAGACGAGAGCCACGTTGTGGCCGCCGAAGCCGAACGCGTTGTTCAACGCGGCGGGGATCTCCATGTGGCGTGCCTTGTGTGCCGCGACGTCCAGGGTGAGACCTGGCTCCGGGTCGTCGAGGTTGATCGTCGGAGGGACGACACTGTCGCGGATGGCCAGGATGGTGGCGATCGACTCCAGCGCGCCGGCCGCACCGAGCAGGTGACCGGTCATCGACTTCGTCGCGGACAGCACCGGGTGGTCGCCGAGCGCCTTGTGCAGCCCGCCGATTTCCAGCATGTCACCGACCGGCGTCGAGGTGGCGTGCGCGTTGACGTGCACGATGTCCCGCTTGGCCACACCCGCGTCCGCGATCGCCTTGGCGATGGCCCGGATGGCGCCCTCGCCCTCGGCGTGCGGCTGCACGATGTCGTACGCGTCCGAGGTGATGCCGGCCCCGGCGAGCCGCGCGTACACCCGGGCGCCCCGGGCTGCGGCGTGCTCCGCCCGTTCCAGCACCACGATGCCGGCGCCCTCGCCGAGGACGAAGCCGTCCCGGCCCCGGTCCCACGGGCGGGAGGCGCGCTGCGGCTCGTCGTTGCGGGTCGACATGGCCCGCATCGAGCTGAAGCCGGCGATCGGCAGTGGGTGGATGACCGCCTCCGTGCCGCCGGCCACCACCACGTCGGCCCGGCCGGAGCGGATGATGTCCAACCCCAGCGCGATCGCCTCGGCGCCGGTGGCGCAGGCGCTCGCCATCGAGTGCACGCCGGCCTTGGCGCCCAGCTCCAGCCCGACCCAGGCGGCCGGACCGTTCGGCATCAACATCGGGATGGTGTGCGGGGAGACCCGCCGTGGCCCGGATGCTTCGAGGATGTCGTCCTGGGCGAGCAGGGTGGTGGCACCACCGATGCCGGAGCCGACGCTGACGGCCAGCCGCTCCCCGTCGAGGTCGGAGCCGGCGAGGCCGGCGTCCGCCCAGGCCTGCTGCGCCGCGATGATCGCGATCGCCTCGGAACGGTCCAGGCGGCGCAGGCGGACCCGGTCCAGCACCTCGGACGGCTCCACGGCCAACTGGGCGGCGATCCGGACCGGCAGTTGCTCGGCCCACTCCTGGGTGAGGGCACTCACCCCGGAGCGGCCGGCGAGCATTGCGTCCCAGGTCGACGCGACGTCCCCGCCAAGCGGGGTCGTCGCGCCGAGCCCGGTGACGACGACGTCAGGACGACTCATGATCAGGACTGCGCCGCGATGTAGCTGACAGCGTCACCGACGGTCTTGAGGTTCTGCACCTCGTTGTCCGGGATCTTGACGCCGAACTTCTCCTCGGCGGCCACCACGACCTCGACCATGGAGAGCGAGTCGACATCGAGGTCGTCGGTGAAGGACTTCCCCTCGGCCACGTCGTCCGGGTTCACCCCGGCAACCTCTTCGAGGATCTCGGCGAGGCCGGTGGTGATCTCGTCACGGGTCATTGCGGTTGGTTCCTTTCATCGGGGTTGTCCGACGGACGGCGTCGCCGTCCGCCACTCCTCGACGCGTACGCGCCCGAGGTGGTCTTCAGGGGCAGCGGACGACCTGACCGGCGTAGGTCAGGCCACCGCCGAAGCCGAACAGCAGCACCGGCGCGCCCGAGGGCACCTCCCGGCGCTCGACCAGCTTGGACAGGGCCAGCGGCACGCTCGCGGCAGAGGTGTTGCCGGACTCGACGATGTCCTTCGCGATG
This sequence comes from Micromonospora parathelypteridis, assembly GCF_014201145.1. Taxonomy (NCBI): domain Bacteria; kingdom Bacillati; phylum Actinomycetota; class Actinomycetes; order Micromonosporales; family Micromonosporaceae; genus Micromonospora; species Micromonospora parathelypteridis. The sequence goes on along the minus strand of NZ_JACHDP010000001.1, from coordinate 1,628,306 downwards.
ATCGCGTTGGGGATGTTGAGCCGCTTGGCGATGCCGTCGATGATGCGGGCGTTGGCCTGGTGCGGCACGAACGCGGCCAGCTCCGACGGGTCGACCCCGGCACGCTCGCAGGCCTGCAGGGCGAGCGGCGCCAGCTCGGTGGTGGCCCAGCGGAACACCGCCTGCCCCTCCTGCTGGATGTACGGGCGCCAGCCCTCGATGCGGACCGCGTCGCTCTTCTCCGGCACCGAACCCCAGACCACCGGGCCGATCCCGGCCGGCTCGTCGTCGGCGGTGGCGGTGACCACCGCCGCGCCGGCACCGTCCGCGAAGATGATGCAGGTGGAGCGGTCGGTCCAGTCGGTGAAGTCGGAGAGCTTCTCCGCGCCGATGACGATCGCGTTGCGCGACGCCCCGGCCCGGATGGCGTGGTCGACCGTGCCCAGCGCGTACGCGAAGCCCGAGCAGGCGGTGTTCACGTCGAACGCGCCCGGCGCGGTGATGCCCAGCTTGGCGGCGACCCGGCAGGCCACGTTGGGGCTGCGGTCGATCGACGTGCACGTGGCGACAACGACCAGGTCGATGTCGGCGGCCGTCAGACCCGAGTTGGCCAGCGCCTTGCCGGCGGCGGCAGCGGCCATGTCAGCCACTGTCTCGGAGTCGGCGATCCGCCGGCTGACGATGCCGACCCGGTCGCGGATCCACTCGTCGTTGGTGTCGACGAGCTGGGCGATGTCGTCGTTGGTCACCACCCGGGAGGGCTGGTAGTGCCCCATCGAGACGATGCGACTGCCAGTCATGAACGACCTCCGATACGGGCGATCAGGTCCCGTGCGGCCGGCAGGTCGTCCGGGGTGTTCAGGGTGACGATCTCCGGGGCGCCCTCGCCCTTGAGGTCCCGCTTCACCAGCCCGGCGAGAGTGCCGGCCGGTGGTAGTTCGATCACGCCGGTGACCCCGAGGTCAGCCAGCGTACGCATGCACAGATCCCAGCGCACCGGCGCGGTGACCTGGCGGACCAGGCGTTGCACCATCTCCGGGCCGTTGTCGACCGCGGTGCCGTCGAGGTTCGACAGCAGGATCCGGGCCGGGTCGGCCGGGGTGATTCCGGCGGCGACCGCGGCGAGCGCGGTTTCGGCCGGGGCCATGTACGGGGTGTGGAACGCGCCAGCCACCTGGAGTCGGATGATCCGGGTCCGGGCGGGCGGCTCGGCGGCGAGCTTGTCGAGCCCGTCCAGCGCGCCTGCGGCGACGATCTGCCCGGCGCCGTTGCGGTTGGCCGGGTGCAGTCCGTGCGCCTCGATCGCGGCGAGCACCTCGTCGGAGTCGCCGCCGAGCATCGCGGCCATTCCGGTCGGCTCCAGCGCGCAGGCGGCGGCCATCTCCCGGCCGCGTACGCCGGCGAGGGTGATCGCGGCTTCGGCCGTCAGCACGCCGGCCAGGGCGGCCGCGCCCAACTCGCCGACGCTGTGCCCGGCGGTGAGCGAGACGCCGTCCAGTGGCAGGTGCTCGGCCGCGAGCAGCGCCGCGGCGACCAGCAACGGCTGGGTGCGGGCGGTGTCCTTGATTTCGTCGGCGTCGGCGGCGGTGCCCAGGTGCATCAGGTCGACCCCGGCCAACGCCGACCACTCGCGCAGTCGCGCCTCAGTGCCGGTCAGGTCGAGCCAGGGGGTCAGGAAGCCGGGTTTCTGAGAACCCTGGCCGGGACTAAGTACGGCGAGCACGCCTATGACTCTCCCGGATACGCGCGGGTAACGCTGTGCCGCCTCCGACCAAACCGCACTAGGACCTTTAGAGGTTTCCTACAAAGATCGGCGGGGATCATCCTCGTTTTGGACGGTTTTCCGGTTTACCGGGGTCATTGTCTGGGTCGGGACAGGTGAGGTGAGCGGGGCAACCGGATCCAACCGACCCACGGTCAGCGCGACCTGAAGGGCGAACGCGTCCCGGGGAGACAGCGGCGAGAAGCCGGTCACCTCGGCGATCCGGCGTAGCCGGTAACGCACCGTGTTCGGGTGTACGAACAGCGCACGGGCGGCGCTCTCCAGCGTGCCGCCGGCAGCCAGGAAGGCGTCCAGGGTCGCCAGCAGCTCGCCACCGGCGCGCACCAGGGTCGCGTACACGTCGTGCCGCAGCCGTCGACGAGCCTCCGCGTCGCCGGCCAGGGCCCGCTCGGGCAACAGGTCGGCGGCCGGCACCGGACGGGGGGCGCCGGGCCAGGCCGGAGCCGCCCGGAAACCGGACAGCGCGGCACGCGCCGACTCGGTCGCCTCGTCCAGACTGGGTACGGCCGGACCGACCACCACCGGCCCGTCGCCGAACGCGCTCAGCAGCTTTGCGGTGGCGGTCAACGGGTCCGCCGCCCCGCCCAACACGATGACCAACCGGTCGCCGTGCACCCCGCCGATCACCTCGACACCGATCCGGCGGGCTTGCCGGTAGACCACGTGCAGCACCGCGGAGACCTCTCCACCGGGGGAGCGCCCGACCGCCACCGCCACCGGCGGCGCGTCCGCCCAACCGAGCGCCGCGGCCCGACTGGCCAGCACGTCCGGCGAGTCACCGCGCAACAGCGCGTCGACCAGCAGGGCCTGCAACCGGGCGTCCCAGGCGCCGCGGGACTCGGCCGCCCGCGCGTACACCCGGGCGGCGGCGAACGCGATCTCCCGGGAGAAGCGCAGCACCGCTTCGCGCAGTTGCTGCTCCTCGCCCTCGGCGGCCAGTTGCGACACCTGCTCCTCGACGACGTCGATGGTCACTTTGATCAACGCCACGGTCTGCTGGAGGGTGATCGACCGGGCCAGCGCCTGCGGGGCGGCGGCGAAGACCTCGTCCGAGACCTCCTGGGTGCTGTCCGCCGTGCCGCCGCCCTCGCGCAGCCACTGCACCAGCGACCGGGCGCCCGCCTGGGCCACCAGCATCACCCAGGAGCGCTGATCGGCCGGCAACGCCCGGAACCACGGCAGGGTCTCGTCCATCCGGGCCACGCTGGAGGTGGCCAACGCCCCTGCCGAACGCTCGATCCGGCGCAGCGTGGCCGCCAGCTCCCCACCGCCCGGCGTACTCACCGCCCTAGCCTGACACGTCATGAGCAGGCCATCCACGTCGGCACCGGCCCCGGGCGGAGGTCGCAGCCGCCCCGAGCGGCTCAGCTGGGCCGGACCGCCCGTCACCAACGACGTGAATCCGGTGGTCGGCTCACGGTTGCGGGGGAGTGGGCAGTCCCAACTCCTGGGCCAGGATCGCGGCCTGCACCCGGCTGCGCAGATCCAGCTTCGCCAGGATCCGGCTCACGTGGGTCTTGGTGGTGCTCTCGGCCAACACCAGCCGGTCGGCGATCTGCTGGTTGGACAGGCCCAGGCCGAGGCAGGCCAGCACGTCCCGCTCGCGCGGGGTGAGGGTGCCCAGCGCGGCGAGGGTGTCCGCCGACGCGCTCGGCGCGGTGGCCGCGAAGGCGGTGATCAACCGGCGGGTCACCGCGGGCGCGATGAACCCGTCGCCGCGCGCCACCGTACGCACCGCGGTCACCAGGCCAGCGGCGTCGGTGTCCTTGAGCAGGAACCCGGCCGCTCCGGCACGCAACGCGCCGAAGACGTACTCGTCGAGGTCGAAGGTAGTGAGCACCAGCACGTCGGCGAGCACGTCGGTGACGATCGCCCGGGTCGCGGAGATCCCGTCCCGGCGGGGCATCCGGACGTCCAGCACCGCCACGTCCGGGCGCAACTCCCGGCACAGCCGCACCGCCTCGTCGCCGTCGGCCGCCTCGCCGACCACGTCGATACCCGACGCGCCGCGCAGGATCAGGGCCAGTCCGGCCCGTACCGCCGGCTGGTCGTCCGCGAGCACCACCCGTACCGTCGACGCGCCCGCGTCGGCCGGTGACCGCGCCGGCCCGGTCACCCGCGCTCCCCGGTGGGCAGCGCGGCCCGGACCTGCCAGCGGCCGTCCCGCGGCCCGGCGGTGAACCGGCCGGCCAGCAGCGTGGCCCGTTCCCGCATCCCGATCAGCCCCGCCCCGGCGCCCGGCAACCCGTCCCCGCCCCGACGCACCGGATTTTCCACCGTCACCACCACCTCCGCCGGCCGGTACGCGATCGTCAGGTCCGCCTCACCCGTGCCGTGCTTGAGCGCGTTGGTCAGCGACTCCTGCACGATCCGGTACGCGGCGAGATCCACCCCCACCGGCAGCGGCCCGGGCGTCCCATCGGTGCGGACACGCACCGCGAGGCCGGCGGCCCGGATCCGCTCGACCAACCCGTCCGCCTCGGCGAGCCGCGCGGTGACCGCCTCCGGCACCGCCGTGCCGTCGCCGGCCGGGGCCCGCCCACCGCCGGTTCCCGGCTCGCGCAGCAACTCGATCATCTGACGCATCTCCGCCAGGCCCTGCACGCTGCTCTCCCGGATCACCCGCAACGCCGAGGAGACCTGGCCGCGGTCCAGCCCGGGCACGGACAGCACGGCGGTGGCGTGGATGGCGACCGCGCTGAGGTGGTTGGCGACCACGTCGTGCAGCTCCCGAGCCATCCGGGCCCGTTCGGCGCTGACCGCCTGCCGGCGGTCCAACTCGACCAGCCGGGCGGTCTGCTCGGCCCGCGCGCGCTCGGCCGCGGCCTGGTCGCGGTACTGCCGCACGCTGATGCCGGTCAGGACCGGCAGCAGCCCGGCGAGCACCACCAGCACGCCGACGGTCACCCCACGCCAATGGCCGAAGACGAGCACGCCGACGACCGCACCGATCAGGCTCAGACCGATGGTCACCCGCAGCAACCATCGCCACAGCCGTGGCGGGCCGTACACGCAGGCGTCGTAGAGCACCTGGGTGTAGACCAGGACCGTCCCCAGAGAGTTGCCGAGCGCGGTGTCCACGACCAGCGCCCCGGTGCCCACGGCCAGGCTGGCGCGGGGGGCGACCCGGCGCATGCCCACGGCCACGCACATCGCCAGCAGCGGTGGCAGGAACAGCGCCGACGGCACGCCCGTGTTCGGACGGACCTGCGGCTGCCAACCCAGCGCATACAGCACCAGGCCGCCGACGAGGGACGCGCCGGCGAGCGCGAGGTCGCGGCCAAGGGTGCCGGAGCCGAGCCACGGTGGCGGTCGCATGCCCACGATCCCACCACAGCGGCCGACGCTCGGACACCGACCGGAGGAGGAGCCCGGCGGCACCGACATGCGCCGAAAGGGGTACGCGCATCCTGCGCAACGAGAGCGAGAATGATCATCATGACTGATCGGGAAACGATGGCCGCGCTGGCTCGCGAGATCGATGCGACCTGCCGGCTGACCGGCACGTTCGTGCTCCGCTCCGGCCGGACCGCCGACGAGTACTTCGACAAGTACCGCTTCGAGGCGGATCCCCGCCTGCTGGACCGGGTCGCGGCCCAGTTGGCGCACCTGGTCCCGACGGATACCGAGGTGCTGGCCGGGCTGGAGATGGGCGGGATCCCGGTGGTGACCGCGCTCGGCCGGCACACCGGGCTGCCCTGCGCGTTCGTCCGCAAGATCGCAAAGCCGTACGGGACGGCCCGGCTGGCCGAGGGCGCGGAGCTGGTCGGGCGGCGAGTGCTGGTGGTCGAGGACGTCGTCACCTCCGGCGGCCAGGTGGTCATCTCCACCGGTCAACTACGCGAACTGGGTGCCCGGGTGGAGAACGCCCTCTGCGTCATCGACCGCGTCGAGGGAGGGGCGGAGGCGCTCGCCGGTCACGGCGTGGCGCTGCGGGCGCTCTTCCGCCGCGTGGACCTGGAGGCGCACCGTACCCGCTGACCGCCGGTCCGCCGGGCCGGGGCTCCTCCCGATGAACGGCGCGAAAAGATGCTGTGAACTGTGCTACCAGAGCGCGCGCTCACCGTCGTCGTCGTGGGCTGGCGGGTGTCGACCCCGGGTACGCTGCGCGCGGCCCGTCGGTCCCGGCCAGTACGGTGACAGGGCACGTCGGGGGGAGCACCCGCGGGTGAGGCGAGCGTGAGGAGACCGGGGATGGCGCACGGGGAGGCCGAGCACGGCTGCGCCCAGGGCGAGCCCAGCCGGCCGGGGCACGACCCGCAGGCGGCTGGCAAGCATCGCCGGCCGGTCAGCGGCGCGCCAGCGCACCCGGTGGAGCCGCCCGCCGGCCGGGCCGAAGACGAGATCGTGCTCCCGCGCCAGCGCTCCGCCGAGCCCAGCGCACTCTCCGAGCCCGACACGGATGTCCCCGCTGGTTGCCTTAGCGAACTTCCTGGCTGGGCCGGGGCACATCGGCACGGCCCGGTCCGGCCGCGTCCGCGGGCCACCCGGCGGGAGCGCCCACCGCGCCGCTGGTGCTGAACACCACCGCGCGAGAGAGCGACCCGCGAGGGCGGTCCGGCCGACGCGGCCGACGCCGACCGCCGACGCCGAGCAGGTCAGCGGGTGCGGCGGCGGATCAGCAGGGCGATCCCGGCGAGGCCGACGGTAATGGTCAGCATCACCCCGACATTGAGCAGCAGCAGGTGCTGCAGGTCGCCAAGAGCCTCGTCCAGGTCCTTCGCGGGGTCGAGCGTGTCCTCCGGGAGCACCCGCTCGCCGCCGCCCACGCCGCCGCTGACCGTGTCGAACTGCCGCTCCAGCGGCACACCGGCGGTGCGCAGGGTCTCGGACATGCTGAGCCGACCCAGGAACCAGCCGGCACTGGTCTTGCGGCCGTCCGGCTGCTTTGCCGGCCGGAAGATCCGTGGGCCGCCGACCGCCTTGGGATAGAGGTCGTACGTCTGCTTCGGTGTGTCACCGGCGAGCACCACGATCGTGTACTTCGGACCGAGGTCGGCAGGCTTGGGTCCGGTCGGCATACCGGTACGAGCGAGGAAGTTGACCTGCTCGATGACCGCGCCCACGTGAGCGGGCTGCGTCTCCGCGCGTAACCGCAGCGGCGCGGACAGCCCCACGCCCGTGATGTCCACCCCGGCCGGTGCCGGGTTCGGCGCGGCCGAGACCGGGCTGGCGGTGCCGAGCGACAGCAGCGCCGTCGCCAGCGTGCCCGCCAGCACGGCGGCCAACCGCCTCATCTGTCGGACCATCCCGCCTCCTCGCCCCGTTCGATGGATGGCTTCGCTGTGACGCCTCGACCGGTCTGCCGGTGCGGCGTCGACCGAATGGTCGAGGCCTACTCCTACAGACTCCGCAGAACGTCGATGAGTTGCAGCTTGTGGAACAGTAATTGGAACTATCTGCGATCTCTGCTCGACTAACGAGGAGCCGTTTGATCAGCGGGCGGATCGTACCCTTACGGAGGGGTTCATGGGGGGCAGGGTTACACGTACTGCGCGAGTTGTGCCAGTGGTGCTCGGCGTGGCGTTCGGTGTGTCGTTGCTGGTGCCGGCGGCACCGGCTGCGGCGCACAACTCGCTGACCGGCAGCGACCCGCGCGACGGCGCCCGAGTGGCGAAGGCACCCGCCCGGATCGAGCTGCGGTTCCTGGCCAAGCCAGCACCCGCTACGACGAAGATCACAATAACCGGACCGGACAATGTGGTCGCTGGCGGCCCACCGGCGTTCGATGGCAGCCGCGTGCGTGTGCCGTTCAAACCGGCCGCCGCCGGGCTCTACATCGTCGCCTACCGGCTCGCGTCGAGCGACGGGCACCCGGTGAAGGGCGAGGTGCGGTTCACCCTCACGACAGGCACCTCCGCCGACCCGTCCGCCGCACCGTCGGCCACTGGCGGCACCGCCCCGTCCGCCGGTGGCTCCGCCCCGGCCGCGGCGGGGGGGCCGACCGTCAGCGGGGCGTCGTCGGCGGCGCCGGCCGCCACCGCGACCGCCGGTGCGACTCCGGCGGGCAGCCCGGTGCCGGCCGCGCAGGAGAGCAGCCAGTTGCGCGGCTGGCTGTGGACGATCGCGGCGGCTCTGCTGGTGGGCGCGCTCGTCGTCGGGTTGCAGCGGCGGCACCGAGCCCGACGCCGCTGAGCGGCCGGGCGCCAGGCTGGCTGGCGGCCGGCGGCGGAGACGGCGCGGGAGTCGGCTCGGAGATCAGACCAGGCGGAGTCGGGCGGCGCGCATCCGGGTCAGGGCGCGCTCGCGACCGAGCACCTCCAGCGACTCGAACAGCGGCAGGCCCACGGTGCGGCCGGTGACCGCGACGCGGACCGGCGCCTGCGTCTTGCCGAGCTTGAGACCACGCTCGGCGCCGACCGCCTCCAGCGTCGACTTCAGCGAATCGGCATCCCAGGACTCCAGCGCCTCGAACGCCACGATGGCGGCGTCCAGCAGCTCGGCCGAGCCGTCCTTCATCGTCTTGGCCCAGGCGGCCTCGTCGATCAGCGGCGAGGCCAGGAAGAGGAAGTCGACGTTCGGCACGATCTCGCTGAGCACCGCGAGTCGGGTCTGGGCCAGCGGGGCGACCGCGGCGAACGCGTCCGCGTCGAACTCCTCCGGCTGCCACGGCGGCGGCGCGATGGTCCCGGTGCCGGTCAGCCACGGCTGGCAGGCGTCGATGAAGTCGGCCACCGACAGCGCGCGAATGTACTCGCCGTTGAACGCGCGCAGCTTCTTCTCGTCGAAGAACGCGGGGGAGGGGTTGACCTCGTCGAGCCGGAACTCGTCCTCGATCACCGACCAGGGGACGATCTCCCGGTCCCCGGAGGGCGCCCAGCCGAGCAGCATGAGGTAGTTGCGCATCGCGCCAGCGAGGTAGCCCTCCTCGCGGTACGCCTCCAGGGCGACCTTGTCGCGGCGCTTGGAGAGCTTCTGCCGCTTCTCGTTGACCACCACCGGCACGTGCGCCCAGACCGGCGGCTTGACCCCGAGAGCGTCCCAGAGCAGCTGCTGCTTGGGTGTGTTGGGCAGGTGCTCCTCGGCGCGGATCACGTGGGTGATCCCCATGGTCATGTCGTCGACGACGTTGGCCAGCAGGAAGACCGGGGAGCCGTCGCCCCGGGCGATGACGAAGTCCTCGATGAGCTTGTTCTCGAAGGTGGGCTCACCGCGGATCAGGTCGACCACCACGGTCGCGCCCTCGTCCGGCGTACGGAAGCGCAGCGCGTGCCCCACCCCGGGGCCCAGGTTGCGGTCACGGTGGTAGCCGTCGTAGCCCTGGTACTGCGAGCCGGTGCGGGCCTGCACGTCCTCGCGGGTGCAGTCGCAGTAGTAGGCGCGGCCCGACTCGTAGAGGCGGGCCGCGGCGGCCCGGTGCTCGCCGGCGTTCTCCGACTGGAAGTACGGGCCCTCGTAGCTGCCTCGGGAGATGCCGATCCAGTCCAGCGCGGAGAGGATGCCCTCGGTCCACTCGGGCTTGTTGCGCGCCGCGTCGGTGTCCTCGATGCGCAGTACGAACACACCGCCCTGCTGCTTGGCGTAGATCCAGTTCTGCAGCGCCGAGCGGGCGCCGCCGACGTGGAACATACCGGTCGGGGAGGGGGCGAAGCGCACACGTACCGTCACGTCCCCCAGCCTACGGCGACCGTCGACGGCTTTTCGCCACGGCCCCCTGACTCAGGGGACTGAGCGGATCTTGACGACCAGGGCGCTGCCGATCAGGGTGACCACGGCGGTGACCGCGTAGAGCGTGGGGTAACCGCCCAGGTACACCACGAGCGGGGCGGAGAGCGCCGGGCCGAGCACCTGCGGCGCCGAGTTGGCGATGTTGATGACGCCCAGGTCCTTGGCCCGGTCGGTGGCCCGGGGCAGCACCTGGGTGATCAACGCGGCGTCCACCGAGAGGTAGACGCCGTAGCCGGCGCCGAGCAGCAGCGCGGCGACGATCGCCATCGGCCAGACCGGCGCGACCGCGAGGAGCAGCGCCGCCACCGCCATGATCAACCCGGACGCGATCACGTAGATCTTGCGGCGCCCCGAACGGTCCGACATGCGGCCGGCGACCACCGCGGTCAGCATCATGCCGAGCGTGTAGAGCAGGATCAGCACGAGCAGGCCACCCTCGGGATCGGGGTGGCGCACCCCGTCGGTGAGGAAGTACAGCAGGTAGAGGGTGCCCAACGCGTTGCCGAGCTGGACCAGGAACCGGGTGATCCAGGCCCAGGCGAAATCCGGGTGCCGGCGAGGGCTGATCCACATCGAGGCCAGCAGCGCCCGGGTCCGCAACACCGGCCGATGCGTACGCGGCAGCGGTTCGTCCGGGGTGAACAGCGCGAACGGCAGTGACAGCAGCAGGATGGCCACCGCGATGGCCAGATAGCCGGCGGCATTGCCGGTGACCACGGCGGTGACCAGCACCGCGCCGAGCACCAGCCCGAGCGCCTGCGGGATGCCCACCCAGCCCGAGACACCGCCGCGTTGCGCCACCGGCACGCGATCCGGGATGGCCGCGGTGAGGCTGGCCAGCATCGCGTTGAAGCAGACCTGGGCGGCGACCCAGCCGAGGGCGACCCCGAGGATGGTCCGCTGCTGGGCCAGCAGCACCAGGGCCACCGCGCCGAGCAGGGCCCCGCCGGCGGTCCAGACGTGCCGGCGACCGAACTCCCGGCCGGCCACCCGCAGGCAGGTCCGGTCGGAGAACGCGCCCGCGAGGGGGTTGGCGAGCACCGCGGCCAGCGCGCCGAGGCCGGTGACCACCGCCAGCATGTTCTCCTTGTCGCCGGGCGCGATCAGCTCGATCTGTTGCGGCAGCAGCACCTGGATGGGCGTGAAGAACGCCATCCAGACCCCGAGGTTGGCGGCGAAGATCAACCCGATCCAGCCGCGTCGTACCGGCACGGTCGGCTCGGCGAGCGCAGCCGGAAGCGACGCCGGCGTCGGGTCGAGGGTGGTCACCGCGCCGACCCGTCCCGGGAGGCCGCGATCACGTCCCGCAACCAGGTGTACGAGGACTTCGGCGTCCGGGTCTGGGTGGCGTAGTCGACGTGGACCAGGCCGAAGCGTTTGGTGAACCCCTCGGCCCACTCCCAGTTGTCGAGCAGCGACCAGACGAAGTACCCGCGCACGTCGACCCCGTCGTCGATGGCGGCCCGGACCGCCCGCAGGTGCCCGTCGAGGTACGCGATCCGCTCCGGATCCGCCACCTGCCCGTCCGCGTCCGGTACGTCGTCGTACGCGCAGCCGCTCTCGGTGATCTCGATGGGCGGCAGCGCGTCTCCGTAGGTGTCGCGCAGCCAGCGGAGCAGCTCATGCAGCCCGTCGGGGGCCACCGGCCAGTCGAAGGCGGTACGCGGGTAGCCGTCCAGCGGCACGAGGTCGAACGGCAGAGCTGAGCCCTCCTCGGGGGCGCGTACACCCGTGGGGTTGTAGTAGTTGACCCCGAGCACGTCGATCGGCGCGGCGATCGTGTCGAGGTCGCCGGGGTGGACGACGCTCGGGTCGAAGCCGGGCAGTTCCGGGTAGCCGCGGCCGAGCAGCGGGTCGGTGAAGAGCCGGTTGTGCAGCACCTCGTACGCGGCTCCGGCGGCCCGGTCGGCGTCGCGGTCGCCGAGCACCCGCACGGGCGAGTAGTTGTTGGCGATCGCCACCGGGCTGGTGGTGCGGGCCCGCAGGGCGGCGACCGCGAGCCCGTGCCCGAGCAGTTGGTGGTGGGCGACGGGAAACGCGTCGAAGAGCAGCGTCCGGCCGGGGGCGTGCGCGCCCATGCCGTAGCCGAGGCTCATGTGGATGAACGGTTCGTTCAGGGTGATCCAGAGCCGGACCCGGTCGCCGAGTCGGGCGGCGGTCAGATCGGCGTACTCGGCGAAGCGGGCGGCGGTGTCGCGGTGCAGCCAGCCGCCAACGTCTTCGAGGGGTTGAGGCAGGTCCCAGTGGTAGAGGGTCGCCACCGGGTCGACGCCGGCGGCCAGCAACTCGTCCACCAGTCGGTCGTAGAAGTCCAGGCCGGCGGTGTTGGCCGGGCCGGCGCCGGTGGGCTGCACCCGGGGCCAGGCGATGGAGAAGCGGTATGCCGAGACGCCCAACCCGGTCAGCAGCGCGACGTCTTCGCTGTGCCGGTGGTAGTGGTCGCAGGCCACGTCGCCGCTGCTGCCGTCGCTGATCCGGCCGGGGGAGTGCGCGAAGGTGTCCCAGATGGACGGACCGCGACCGTCGGCCGCGACCGCGCCCTCGATCTGATGGGCCGATGTGGAGACGCCCCAGCGGAAGCCGGTGGGGTACTGGGGCAACGGTGCGATCGACATGCGCCCTCCGGTCAACGTGAAACGTGTTCGGGACTTTAGGGCGCTCTCGATGAATGCGCCATAGGCCGCAATGGCGCAATCCGCAATGGTTGATCGGCGTGTCTTTTTCCGAACCCGTCCTAGTAAGTCCGATTTAGCGCATAGAGTGCCGATATCGTGGGATGTCCTCACCGGAGGAAGACGGAAATGATCCTCGTTGAACGCAGTGCGCACGTGGCGGCGCCAATTGAAGTGGTCTGGGATGTCGTGCAGCGGGCCGAGCAGTTGCCGGCCTGGCTGGCGGGGGTCCGCGCGGCCGAAGTGCTCTCGGGAGAGGGCTTCGGGCGGCGACAACTGGTCCAGGCGGGGCGCGGCTCGGCGCATGAGGCCGAGGTGATCGCCTACCAGGAGCCGACGCTGATCGGCTGGCGGGAACGGGCCAAGGGCGCCGGTGCTCGTGCGGAAGCGCGAACCGAGATCTACGTCCAGCTCACCTCCGACGAGGAGGAGGAGGGCGGCACCATCGTGCGGCTCATCGTGGTCCGCTGGCCGGCCGGCCCGGTGAAGGCGGCCCTGCTGCGCCTCGGACTGCGTCGGGTCGGCGCCGACCTGGAGGACTCGCTGGCCCGGCTCACCGACCTGGCCGCCGTCGGCTGACGAGCGCACATCCTCCCGGCGTCACCCGCCCCGGCGGTGGTCCGGATCCCCGCCAGGGACCCCGGACCACCGCCCCTCCACCCCTGCGGCTGGCGTCGATCATGGACTTGTGGTGCCTGCTGCGCGGTGACCTGTCCACTTCGTCCACCACCACAACTCCTTGATCGGCCCGTTGTGGGGGTGGGGATACAGCGAGAAGGGCCCGGCGCGTCAGCGCCGGGCCCTTCTCGGTTGTGCTCTTTCAGCTGTCGCCGCCGGTTTCGCCGACCGGGGCGGCGTTGACGTCGTCGATCGCGTACTTCTTGGCGGCCTCGGCCGGCACGGTGGCCGCCACCGCGCCGCTGCGGGCGAGCTGCCGCAGCGTGGCCACCACGATCGACTCGGCGTCGACGTGGAAGTGCCGGCGCAGCGCGTGCCGGGTGTCCGACATGCCGAAGCCGTCGGTGCCGAGCGACGTGTAGTCACCGGGCACCCAGCGGGCGATCAGATCCGGCACCGCACGCATGAAGTCGCTGACCGCGATCTTCGGCCCGTCCGCGTCGGCCAGCTTCTGCTGGATGTACGGAACCTTCGCCTCGGCGCCCGGGTTGAGCAGGTTGTACTCCTCGGTCTCCACCGCGTCGCGGCGCAGCTCGGTCCAGGAGGTCACCGACCAGACGTTGGCGGCCACCCCCCAGTCCTGGGCGAGCAGCTGCTGGGCCTTGAGCGCCCACTGCATCCCGGTGCCCGAAGCGAGCAGGTTGGCCTTCGGGCCGTCGACCTGCGGTGCCGGCGAGTAGCGGTAGATGCCCTTGAGCAGGCCCTCCACGTCCACGTCGGCCGGCTCGGCCGGCTGGAGGGTCGGCTCGTTGTAGACCGTCAGGTAGTAGAAGACGTTCTCCTGCGCGTCCCCGTACATCCGGTGCAGACCCTGCTCCAGGATGTGCGCGATCTCGTACGCGAACGCCGGGTCGTACGCCACCACGGCCGGGTTGGTCGCGGCGATCAGCAGCGAGTGCCCGTCCTCGTGCTGAAGGCCCTCACCGTTGAGCGTGGTCCGACCGGCGGTGGCGCCGAGCAGGAAGCCCCGGGCCATCTGGTCGGCCGCGGCCCACAGCCCGTCGGCGGTCCGCTGGAACCCGAACATCGAGTAGAAGATGTACATCGGGATCATCGGCTCGTCGTGCGTGGCGTACGCCGAACCGGCCGCGGTGAACGAGGCCACCGAACCGGCCTCGTTGATCCCCTCGTGCAGGATCTGCCCGGTGGTCGACTCCTTGTACGACAGGAACAGCTCGCGGTCGACCGAGGTGTAGCGCTGGCCGTGTGGCGAGTAGATCTTCGCGGTCGGGAAGATCGAGTCGAGACCGAAGGTGCGGGCCTCGTCCGGGATGATCGGCACCCAGCGCTTGCCGAACTCCTTGTCCTTCATCACGTCCTTGAGCAGACGGACGAAGGCCTGCGTGGTGGCCACCTTCTGCTTGCCCGAGCCGCGCTTGATGTCGGCGAACCGCTCCGGGCCGGGGATGGCCAGCCGCTTGGTGCTGGTCCGCCGGGACGGCAGGTACCCGCCGAGCTGCTCGCGCCGCTCCTTGAGGTACGCCATCTCCTCGGACTTCTCGCCCGGGTGGTAGTACGGCGGCAGGTAGGGGTTGTCCTCCAGCGCCGAGTCCGGGATGTCCAGGTAGAGCCGGTCGCGGAAGGTCTTCAGGTCCTCCAGCGTCAGCTTCTTCATCTGGTGGGTCGCGTTGCGGCCCTCGAAGTGCGAGCCGAGCGTCCAGCCCTTGATCGTCTTCGCCAGGATGACGGTGGGCTGACCCGTGTGCTCGGTAGCCGCCTTGTAGGCCGCGTAGAGCTTGCGGTAGTCGTGCCCACCCCGCTTGAGGTTCCAGATCTCGTCGTCGCTCAGCGGGTCGACCATCTTGCGGGTGCGCGCGTCGCGGCCGAAGAAGTGCTCCCGCACGTACGCGCCCGACTCCGCCTTGTAGGTCTGGTAGTCGCCGTCGGTCGTGGTGTTCATGAGGTTGACCAACGCGCCGTCGGTGTCCGCGGCGAGCAGCGGGTCCCACTCGCGGCCCCAGACCACCTTGATGACGTTCCAGCCGGCACCCCGGAAGAACGACTCCAGCTCCTGCATGACCTTGCCGTTGCCCCGGACCGGGCCGTCCAGCCGCTGGAGGTTGCAGTTGATCACGAAGGTGAGGTTGTCCAACTCCTCGCGGGCGGCCACGCCGATCGCGCCGAGCGTCTCCGGCTCGTCCATCTCACCGTCGCCCAGGAACGCCCAGACGTGCTGCTGCGAGGTGTCCTTGATGCCGCGGTGCTGCATGTACCGGTTGAACCGGGCCTGGTAGATCGCGTTCAGACCGCCGAGACCCATCGAGACGGTGGGGAACTCCCAGAAGTCCGGCATCAGCCGCGGGTGCGGGTACGAAGGCAGCCCACCGCCCGGGTGCGACAGCTCCTGACGGAACCCGTCGAGCTGGTGCTCGCTGAGCCGCCCCTCCAGGAACGCCCGCGCGTACATGCCGGGCGAGGCGTGGCCCTGGTAGAAGATCTGGTCGCCGCCGCCCGGGTGGTTCTTGCCCCGGAAGAAGTGGTTGAAGCCCACCTCGTAGAGCGACGCCGAGCTGGCGAAGGTGGAGATGTGCCCGCCGACGCCGATCTCCGGGCGCTGTGCCCGGTGCACCAGCATGGCGGCGTTCCACCGGACGTACGCCCGGATCCGCCGCTCGACGTGCTCGTCACCCGGGAACCACGGTTCGCGCTCCGACGGGATGGTGTTGATGTAGTCGGTGGTGGTCAGGGGCGGAACCCCGACCTGGCGCTCACGGGCCCGCTCCAGCAGGCGCAGCATGACGTACCGGGCGCGTTTGGCACCGCGGTCGTCGATGACACCGTCAAGCGACTCGACCCATTCGCTGGTTTCTTCAGGGTCGATGTCCGGAAGCTGGCTCGGTAGGCCGTCGCTGATCACCGGGCGCTTGCGTTCCGTAGCCACAGGCGTTCCCTCGGTTGTGTGTGGGATAGGTCTCTAGCGCCATCCTGCCCCCTGGTGCCACCCGCCGTCACGTCTAGGCCCCCCCGACGCGATGCTGAACACAGGTACTCGTCGGTAACTTAGCGCTACGGGCGCCGCTTCCCCTTCTTCGAGACCCCCACCGCGACGGCCCGAACGGGCCTGGCGGCGGTTCCTGATCCTGCCCTGCGGCAGAATGCGACGTATGCGCAGTGACGTGATCACCGTCCAGACCGGGTCCCGGCCGACCGTCCGGGACATCACCGCGGAGGCCCAGCAGTTCGTCTCCGGCGAGGGCGACGGCCTGCTGCACGTCTTCGTGCCGCACGCCACCGCCGGCCTGGCGATCATCGAGACCGGCTCGGGCTCCGACGACGATCTGCTCAGCGCGCTGTCCGACCTGCTCCCCACCACGGACCGCTGGCGGCACCGGCACGGCTCGCCCGGCCATGGCCGCGACCACGTGCTGCCGGCGTTCATCCCGCCGTACGCCACGGTGCCGGTGCTCGGCGGGCGACTGGCGCTCGGCACCTGGCAGTCGATCTGCCTGGTCGACACCAACGGCGACAACCCGACCCGCCAGGTCCGCTTCTCCTTCCTCCCCGGCTGATCGCCCGCACCCCGCCACTGTCTCCAAGATCGTGCTCGATGCTGGATGTAGTGGTGTCGGGGCGACGGGAGGCAACTACATCCAGGATCTTGCGCGGGATCCTGGGCGAGGGGCCGCGATCGGCGCTGTCCGTCCGGCCGGTGTGCCCGAGCCTGATCGCTGAACAGGACGAACGGCGCGCTGCGTACGATGTGGCCGTGACGCAGGAGGCGGGTGCCGCAGCAGTCGTGCCGGTGGATCGTGCCGGTCTCGCCGCCGAGGTGGTGCGCCGGATGGCGCACGTGACCACCGCCCTGCGGCACCGGCAGAGCACCGCGTTCGCTGAGCTGGGGCTCACCCCGGCCGCGGCCCGGGCGCTGCACGAGTTGGACCCGGACCACCCGCTGCCAGCCCGCGATCTCGCCGAGCGGTTGGGCTGCGACCGATCGAACGTGACGGTGCTGGTCGACAAACTGGAACAGGCCGGGCTGGTCGAGCGTCGCACCGATCCGGCGGACCGGCGGCAGAAGACGCTCGTGGTGACCGGGGAAGGCCGCGGCGTCCGGAATCAGGTGACCGGGGTGATGTCCGACTCCCGACTCCTGGCCGGGCTGACCGATCGGGAGCTGAGCACCCTTCGTGACCTGGTCTGGAAGATGTCCGACGGTGGCTTTCCGGAGCCCTGTGCGCGGGAGTGAGTCGAGCCGCGCCGGCCGTGTCCCTCTGGGCGACCAGGGCTCTCGTCGGTAATGCTGTCCCTCGTGACCACCCCGCAAGATCTCGACGACCGGTTCCGGGAGACGCTGGCGGCGCTGCCCGCCGCGGAGCGGCGGCGTGACCCAGCCGACCCGGTCACCGACGATGCCCCACTGACCGGCGCGCAGGTGCTGGACCTGTTCGACGCGCAGGTGACCAGCCGGCAGCTCGACCTTGCCGGCCGCTGGCTGCGCAGCTTCGGGGAGGGTTTCTACACCATCGGCTCGGCCGGGCACGAGGGCAACGCCGCCGTCGCCGCCGCGCTGCGCCCCACCGATCCAGCGCTGCTGCACTACCGCTCCGGCGCCTTCTACTGCCGCCGCGCCGCGCAGGCAGCCGCCGAACCGGAGCTGTCCGCCGAACCGGAGCTGTCCGGAGCCCCAGAACCGTCCGGAGACCCGGTCCGGTCCGGCGATCCGGAGCCTTCCGGCGATCTGGAGACGTCCGCCGATCCGCAGCCGTCCGGGGCCGAGCCGACCGTCGGCGGGTTCGCGGCGTACGCGGAAGCGGCCCGGGACGTGCTGCGCGGGATGGCCGCCTCCAGCCAGGAGCCGATCGCCGGCGGCCGGCACAAGGTGTTCGGCCGGGCCGACCTGGCCATCGTGCCGACCACCTCCACCATCGCCTCGCACCTGCCCCGCGCGGTCGGGATGGGGCTGGCCGTGGAGCGGCTGCGCCGGCTGGACAGCGCCGGACGGCGTACCGGGGCCGGGGTGCGGGTCGGCAGCGGCGCGGGCGCCGCACACGCCCCGTGGCCGCCGGACGCGATCGTGGTGTGTTCCTTCGGCGACGCCTCGGTCAACCACGCCAGCGCCACCGCCGCCTTCAACACCGCCGGCTGGTACGACCACGCCGGGCTGCGCATCCCGGTGCTCTTCGTCTGCGAGGACAACGGGCTGGGCATCAGCGTCCGCTCACCGGAGGGCTGGGTCGAGGCGACCCTGCGGGCCAAGCCGGGCATCCGTTACTTCAGCGCGGACGGGACCGACCCGGTGCAGACGTACGCGGTGGCGGCCGAGGCCGCGGCCTGGGTGCGCCGGACCCGGCGACCGGCCGTGCTGCACCTGCGCACGGTACGGCTGATGGGACACGCCGGGGCGGACGCGGAGACGGCGTACCGCAGCCCGGCTGAACTGGCCGAGGACCTGGACCGGGACCCGGTGGTCGCCACCGCGCGGCTGCTCGTCGACGCCGGCGTGGCGACCGGCGAGGAGCTGCTGGCCCGGTACGACGAGACCGGCTGGCAGGTACGCCGGCTGGCCGAGGAGGTGCTGGCCGAGCCGAAGCTGGTCTCCGCGGCCGACGTGGTGTCGGCGCTGGCGCCCCGCCGCCCGGTGCGGCTGGCGCGGGCGGTGGCCGACGCGGCGGCGCGCGCCAGCGGCCCCGGCGCGGGTGCCCGGGCGGAGGCGTTCGGCGGCAAGCCGCCGGAGCTGGCCGGCCCGATGACCCTGGCGCAGAGCATCAACGCGGCGCTCGCCGACGGGATGCTCGACCACCCGCAGATGGCGATCTTCGGGGAGGACGTGGCCGCCAAGGGTGGCGTGTACGGGGTGACGAAGGGTCTGCGCGACCGGTTCGGGGCGGCCCGCGTCTTCGACACGCTGCTCGACGAGACGTCGGTTCTCGGGCTGGGCCTCGGCGCCGGGCTGGCCGGGATGCTGCCCGTGCCGGAGATCCAGTACCTGGCATACCTGCACAACGCGGAGGATCAGCTGCGCGGCGAGGCGGCCACCATGCAGTTCTTCTCGCAGGGGGCGTTCCGCAACCCCATGGTGGTGCGGGTGGCGGGGCTGGCGTACCAGGAGGGCTTCGGCGGGCACTTCCACAACGACAACTCGGTGGCCGTACTCCGGGATGTGCCCGGTCTGGTGGTCGCGGTGCCGGCGCGGCCGGACGACGCCGCGCCCATGCTGCGGACCTGCCTGGCCAGCGCGGCGGTGGACGGCAGTGTGTGCGTGTTCCTGGAGCCGATCGCGCTCTACCACACCCGCGACCTGTACGCGGAGGGCGACGGGGAGTGGCTGGCCGGCTATCCGGAGCCGGGCGGGTGGGTGGCCGGGCACGTGCCGATTGGGCGGGCTCGGGTCTACCGGGTCGGCTCGGCCGACGACCTGACCATCATCACCTTCGGTAACGGGGTGCGGATGTCGCTGCGGGCCGCGGCGGTCCTCGCCGACGAGGGGGTGGGCACCCGGGTGGTGGACCTGCGCTGGCTGGCCCCGCTGCCGGTGGCCGACATCATCCGGGAGTCCTCGGCGACCGGCCGGGTGCTGGTCGTGGACGAGACACGCCGCTCCGGCGGGGTTGGCGAGGGGGTGATCGCCGCGCTGGTCGACGCCGGATATGTCGGTGCCGCACGGCGAGTGGCGGGAGTTGACTCGTTTGTACCATTAGGTCCGGCAGCACGTCAGGTTCTGGTCTCCGCGGAAGCCATTACCGACGGTGCCCGTACGCTGCTGGCACGGTAAATTCCGATCCACCCGGTGCGCCACTTGCGCGCGGACGCACAACTGTGTGGACTTTGCCTGACGGCGTCGGCACCGACGCCGCGAGCAGGGACGAGATGAGGAGGCACGCGACAGTGAGCGCGACCGCTGGTCAGGCCGCCGACGGGGTACGCAGCCTGGCGGACCGGTTCGGCATCGAACCGGGGATGGTCGTCATGGAGATGGGGTACGACGATGACGTCGACCAGGATCTCCGGGACGCCCTGACCGACCGCTGTGGAGAGCTGGTCGACGAGGACACCGACGAGGTCGTCGATGCGGTGCTGGTTTGGTACCGCGACGGCGACGGTGACCTTTTCGAGCTTCTCGTCGATGCCCTCGGCCCGCTGGCCGACAACGGGGTCGTGTGGCTACTCACCCCCAAGGCGGGGCGTGACGGGCACGTCGAGCCGAGCGAGGTCGCGGAGTCCGCGCCCACGGCCGGCCTTCAGCAGACCTCGACCGTCAACGCCGGCCGGGACTGGAGCGGCGCACGGCTGGTGCTGCGCCGAGGGGCCAAGGCCAAGAAGTAGCCCGCGCCGCATTGCCCGCCCGGCGGTCCGCACTGCCGGGTGGCAGCTTGGCGCTGTTCAGCCTGACTCGACCCGAGGAGATCTCGCATGCCCATCGAGGTTGGTGCGGAAGCACCCGACTTCGTCCTGAAGGACCAGAACAACCAGGAGGTCCGGCTGTCGGGCTTCCGGGGCAAGCGCACCGTGCTGCTGGTCTTCTACCCGCTCGCCTTCACCGGCACCTGCCAGGGCGAGCTGTGCGAGGTGCGGGACAACCTCGGCGAGTACGTGAACGACGACGTCCAGGTGCTGACGGTCAGCGTCGACTCGGTCTACAGCCACAAGATCTGGGCCGACCGTGAGGGCTACCAGTTCCCCATGCTGGCCGACTTCTGGCCACACGGTGCCGTCGCCCAGGCGTACGGGGTCTTCAACGACGTCGCCGGCTTCGCCAACCGGGGCACCTTCGTCATCGACAAGACCGGTGTGGTCCGCTTCGCCGAGATGAACGGCCCGGGCGAGGCCCGCGACCAGCAGGGCTGGCGCAAGGCCATCGCCGAAGCGACCAGCTGACCGGGTACGCCGTGCGCTCGGGCCGGCGGCGAGCAGGGTAAGCTTGCCAGCCACCGGCCCGCCGCACGGCGATCCGGGCGCGTAGCTCAGTGGGAGAGCACCCGCCTTACAAGCGGGGGGTCGCAGGTTCGAAACCTGCCGCGCCCACAACCCCCTCCGACCACGTCGGGGGCCCGCATTGCTCGCACAGTCGCTGTGCGTCCCGTCATTCGTACCGGTACTTCAGCGAGTCCGCCTCCGACTGCTCGATGTCAGCGATCGTCAGCTCCGGCATCCGCAACTGGGCGAGCGTCACCTCGGCCGAGGTCGGCTGGGCGTCGGCCGGCAGCCACTGCTCGGGCTTCCAGGCCCCGCCGCGCAGCAGCGCCTTGGGGCAGTGCGGGTAGACCTCGTCGATCCCCAGCACGAGCGCACTGGCCGGTGGCTTGCCCACGGCGGTCAGCTGCGACAGCAGCTCGGGACGAGTGGAGACGCAGGCCCGGCCGTTCACCCGGAGCGTCGTGGTGCGCCCCGGGATGACGAACAGCAGCGCGGCCCGCCCGGTGGCGATGACGTTCTGCAGGGTGTCCAGACGCTTGTTGCCGGTCGCGTCCGGTATCGCCACCGTCCGTTCGTCCAGGACCGCGACGAACCCGGCGGGGCCGCCGCGCGGGGAGACGTCACAGTTGCCCTCGGCGTCCACGCTGGCGACCAGGACCAGCGACGAGCAGCCGATCAACCGCCGGGTCTGCTCGGTGAGTTCGGTCATCTGCTTCCGTACGGCCGCGTCGCTGGGGAGTTCGTAGGCCCGGCGCAGCGCCTCCTGATCCGGCACGGCGTCGAGGCGCAGCGAGTCGAAGGCACTGGTGGCAATCGCTGGCGTCATGCCGCCGACCCTAACGGACGGACCCTGGCTGACGACATGACCAGAATTTCGCACCTGCACCGGATCAGCCCTTCACCGCGCCCGCGGTGAGCCCCTCGGTCAGGAAGCGCTGCCCGAGGGCGTACATGATCACCACGGGGATGCTGACGAGTAGCGACGCCGCGGCGAGTTGTCCTTGCGGCACGACGTCCCCGGCGATCATCGATTGCATCCCCACGGGAAGGGTCTTGTACTCGTCCTTCGTGATGAACACGAAGGCGAAGAGGAATTCGTTCCAGGCATTGGTCAGGGTGAAGAGCGCGACCGCCAGCAGCCCTGGCTTGGCAAGGGGCAGCACCACCCGGCCGAACGCCTGGACGCGGGTGCAGCCGTCGACCAGCGCGGCCTCCTCCAACTCGATGGGGATCGACGAGAAGTAACCCACCAGCAGCCAGGTGGCGAACGGAAGCGTGAAGGTCGGGTACGTGACCACCAGGGACCACAACGAGTCGGTGAGCCGCGCGCCGATGAGCATCTGGTACAGCGGGATGAACAGCAGCGCGCCCGGCATCACGTAGGTGAGCAGCACCGTGACGGTGAAGCCCTGCGCCCCGCGGAACCGCAGCCGGGCCAGCGCGTAGCCCGCCAGGGCGGCGCACACCAGTGCCACCGCGGTGGACGCCGCGGACACCAGCAGGGTGTTGAGGTACCAGCGGCCGAACGGCTGGTTGTCGAACAGGGCACCGAACTGCTCCAGGGTCCACGGCGTTGGCCACAGGTCGCTGGTGCGCATGACGACCTGACCCTCGGACTTGAAGGCCGTGACGGCGATCCAGTACAGCGGGCCCAGCACGAAGAAGAGCAACCCGGCCAGTGCGACACCGGAACCCAGGCCCGACACCAGGGACGACGACCGGCGGCCGCCTCGGGACTGGAGGGCCGAGACGACCCGGCCGACCGCCGCCGCGACCAGCAGAATCACCCCGAGGACCACCGCCGCCTTCCAGAAGATCTGGGGCGATGCCCAGGCCAGCAGACCGGTGACCACCGCGGCGACGACCCACGGCAGCGCCTTCCGCGCCGTTGCGGCCCACCGCGCCATCCTGATCCACCGCGTTGCCCGGCGTCGCCGGGGCAGCTTGCTGCCGGTGTCCTGGCGCAACAACCGGACCAGGACGAACACCAGCCCGCCGATGATCGGCAGCATGACGAGCGTGACCGCCGCCCCGGCGCCGTACTGCAACTGCAGGATCGCCTTCGAGTAGGCGATGAGCACGTACGGCGCGGTCACGTCGCCCGGGCCGCCCTGCGTCAGCAACCAGACGAGGTCGAAGTTGTTGAACGTCCAGATCGACGACAGGGTCACCGTCACGGTGATCACGTGGCGCAGTCCGGGCAGCGTCACGTTCGCGAACCGCTGCCACGCCGAGGCGCCGTCGATGGTCGCCGCCTCGTACAGGTCCGTCGGGATGGCCTTCAACCCCGCGAGGAAGCACACGGTGAAGAACGGCACCCCCTTCCAGACGTTGACGAGGATCACCGACGGCATGGCCAGCGACGGATCGGACAGCCAGCCCGCGGGCCAACTGTCGACCAGGTGTGCGCTGACCAGCAGCGGCCCGATCCCCGAGGCGGTGAGCAGGGTGTTGACGCTGCCGAAGATCGGGTCGAGCAACGAGCGCCAACTGAACGCCGTCACCACCGTCGGCACGACCCACGGCACCAGGAGCAACCCGGCCAGCACGGCCCGCC
Source organism: Micromonospora parathelypteridis (assembly GCF_014201145.1). Taxonomy (NCBI): domain Bacteria; kingdom Bacillati; phylum Actinomycetota; class Actinomycetes; order Micromonosporales; family Micromonosporaceae; genus Micromonospora; species Micromonospora parathelypteridis. The sequence goes on along the minus strand of NZ_JACHDP010000001.1, from coordinate 1,605,115 downwards.
CACGGCGTCGGTGGTGCAGCAGCAGGGCCGCGGACAGCCCCAACACCACCTTGAAAATCTCGGCGTACGCGGTGAAGACGAACGAGTTCACCACGCCCGTGTGGAACTGGTCGTCGCCGACGAGGGCGAGGTAGTTGTCCAGGCCGACGAACACGGTGTCCTGCCCGTGCCGTTCGGTGGTGCTGGTGACGATCGAACGGGCGATCGGCACGAGGACGAGACTGCCGACCAGCACCGCCATGGGTGCCAGGAACAGTGCCGCCAGCCGCCAGTCACGCCCCAGCCGCCGCTGCGTTGCCGTGAGAGAGCCAGGTCCCGGCGGCGGGCTGTTCTTCGCCGCCGGGACCCGCGCAGGACGGACCGACCTCACTGCGGCAGCCCCTGCTGGTTGAAGATCTGCACCATCTTCGCGTGGGCGGTCGTCACGGCCTGCGCCGGCGCAGTTCCTTGTACGACCTGCTGCATCATGTCGGTGAGGACGTAGGCCGCGCCGACGGCCTGCTGGCCCGCGCTGGCCTTCTGCGGGAAGGCCAGTCCGTTCTTCGTGGACAGCGGCAGCGACAGTTGCGTGATCCTGCGCAGCATGGGGAACGCCGGGTCGCCGCTGGTGAAGAAAGGGTCGGCGTCCCAGACCTTCTCCCAGGCGGGCATGACGAGGCCGGGTGCCTCCTTCGCCACTCCGAGCAGCGCGGGCGCGCTGACCAGGTACTGGGCCAGGAGCTTGGCGAGCGCGGGGTTCTTGGCGCCCTTGAAGACAACGAAACCCTGCGACTGGCCGAGCAGCAGGGGGTTGTTGGTTGCCGGACCGATGCAGTCGGAGAACACGTGGGTGTTCGCGTACACCGGGTTCTTCTTGGTCCTGGAGTCCGCGTAGACGCTGAACTGGTTGCGGGTGTAGCCGAGGACCCCGGCGAGCCAGTTCTCGTTGTTGCTGGTGTCGGTCCAGCTCGCCACCCCGGGCGGCAGCATCGGCTTGTACCTGGGATTGGTGTAGATGTCGCCGAGGAAGGTCACCGCCTGCACCGTCTCGGGGGAGTCGAACGTGACCTTCCGGCCGTCGTTGGAGGCGATCGACCCGCCGTAGGCGTTGATCAGTGCCTCGATCATGCCGTTGCCGTCACCGGACCGATTGACCGTCATGCCCCAGCCGAACCGGCGTTTGGTCGGGTCGGAGATCGCCAGGCACAGATCCCGCAGCTCCTCCCAGCTGTAGACGTCCTTGGGGGAGATGCCCTTGTCCTGCATCCAGTCCTTGCGCAGGAACGACCCGATCCCGATGAAGTGGTACGGGATGGCGAACCACTTGCCGTCGAAGACGCAGAAGTTCTTGGCCTCGGCGCAGGGTTCGCCGTACTTGGCCGTCAGCGCCGTGACGACGTCCGTCACGTCCTCCAGGTCACCCAGCGCCTGAAACTGCGCGACGAACCGCGAGTCGGTCATGAACGCCAGGTCACGCGCCACCCCGCCCTTGACCTCGGCGTCGATCTTGGCCACCACATCACCGGCGTCGGCCTGGACCAGACTGTTCTCGATCTTCGTTCCGGTGGTGTCGGCGAACTTCTTGATCGAGCTGTCGAGGGCTTCGTTCGCCGCCGTCGAGTACAGCTTCTGCGACAGCATCCCCATTGCGGAGCCCTTCAACGCCGCCGCGGCGTCGACCAGCTCCTGCGGAACCTCCGGCTGCACCCTGGTGGGCGATTCGGAGTTGCCCCCACACGCGGCCAGACCGGCTGCGCCGAGCACCCCCACCCCCATCCCCAGGAAGCCGCGCCGGGACCATGCCGGGTTCTCCATGGACATTCGCCTCCTTCAACTCAGTGCGTTCGCTTGCTCGTCGTCAGAGTTGGTGGGGTTGCCACGGTGGCGACGGGTCAGTTCGTGCCCAGCACCGTCGGAAGTTCGTTCCCACGCGCTTCGTCCTGGCGACGTCCGGTTTCCGGTCCGGTCACGGGCCACCGCCGTTCGAGATTTCGAACAGAGTTCGAAATACCGTATGGAGTGGACGCGACGCTAGAGCAAGACGCTGAAGAATGTCAATGTTTCGATGTTGTTTCGGTCCGAACCGGCACACCGGCTATCGAGGCTGGGCCCGGTAGCCCATCCGGGTGGACAGCGTGGCCGCTCCCTCGCGGATGAGCCGGGTCCACTCCACGTGCGCCTGGGGGGTCCAGCGAATGATCGGCGCGGACAGGCTCATCGCGGCGATCGTCGCGCCGGAATGGTCTCGGACCGCCGCGGCGACGCAGCGCATGGCACTGTCGGACTCGCCGATGTCGACCGCGACGCTCTCCGCCCGGACATGTTCGAGATGTGCACGAAGGCGCTCCGGGTCGGTGATGCTGTCCGGCGTCATGCCCGGCAGGGCGCCCTTCGTCAGGACGGCGTCCAGGCCCGCCTGATCGAGGCTCGACAGCAGGATCTTGCCGACCGCCGTGCAGTGGGCTGGCAGCCGCCGCCCGACCGCGGAGACCATCCGAACGGGGTGCGTGCTGTCGAACTTGACGAGGTAGATGACATCGGCGCCGTCGAGCACGGCCACGTGGACCGCCTCGTCGCACCCGGCGGCCACGTCCCGCACCACGCCCTGCGCCTCGCGGACCAGGTCAAGTCGGCCGGCGAACGCCGCGCCCAGTTGGAACAGCGGCATGCCGAGCCGATACTGCACCGGCTGGCCCGGGACGGAGATCAGGTACGAGCGAGCCTCGAGTGTGACGAGCAGTTCGTGGACGGTGGTGCGGGGCAGGTCGAGCCGCTCCATCACCTGGCGGGCCGACAGTTGATGGTGGTCCAGGAACAGTTCGAGGACGTCGAGTGCGCGGATGACCGCCGGTACCACACGGGGCATGTCGACAGTCCATTCGAAGTGCCGGACTCGTGTCAATGATCTCCGATCTCCGCCGATGAGACGCGGACGTCGTCGCAGTAGCACAATGACGGCATGGATCTTGCCGCAGTCCGTGTGGATGTCGCCGTGATCGACGATCTGTTGCGAGACATCGCAGAGCGCCCGGTCGATCTGAGTGATCCGAACGCGATGGCCGAGCTGCGGCAGGCGCGGCCGCCAATGGAAGAAGCCGGGGTGGCGGCCGAGGCGGCTGCCGCGCTCGATGCGCTGTTGGACGCGTACGAGACCGGCGGTTCGCCGACTCGCGAGGAGGTCCGAGACATCTTTCGGGCGTACCCGTCCTTCCGCTGGGCTGCTCACCTGCCGAGGGCCTGGAATTCGGAAGGAGAGTTCCGCCGCCGACTTGTCCATGTCTCCGCGATGGATCAAGGCGCCGACCCGCGCGACGAGCTGATGACGATCTGGTGGCTGTGCAACCGAGCCCGCGAGTGCGGGATCGACGTCGAACCGGTGCTCCGCGAGGTGGCGGACCTGTCATCCGATGCGGACCTCTACGGGTTCGGGTCGATGCAGATGCTGATCATGCGAGGGCTGGAGGAACACGACCTCGGCTGAAAGGCACCTGGACCGGCCCTGGACCGCCAGCGCGCGACTCTCGCGTAAAAGACCGGTGGGACCCGCCGCGCTGATCGGCAGGAGCGATCGCTGGCAGCTCAGCAGGGGAACGCTCGGCGTGTCGGGTTGCTCAGCTGCCAACGATCGACGGGGACGCCAGGCCCACCCCACGTAAGCGTCATGATGGGCGGGTGCAGGACACCGTCACCGTCGCGGTGCCTGGCTACGACGAGCTGTACGCGCCGTCAGGGCGTGCGCCGAGCATCGAGCCGGGCCCGGGCGGCGCCGGATGTGGTGGCGACGCCGCCCGGATTCCTCAGCTGGTGAAACCGCCGTCCACATTGATCACGGCACCGGTCACGTAGCAGGCCTCGGGGCTGGCCAGGTGCGCGACGGTGGCCGCGATGTCGGCGGGGCGAGCGTAGCGGCCGACGGCGGTGAATCCGCTGATGGCCGCCGCGTTCGGCCCGTCCGCCGGATTGGCGTCCGTGTCGGTCGGCCCGGGGTTGACCAGGTTGACGGTGATGTCCCGTGGGCCCAGCTCGCGGGCCAGGCCCCGGGTCAGCCCGACCAGAGCGGTCTTGCTCATCGAGTAGAGCGTCAGCCCGGGAAAGACCGCCCGTTCACCGACGTTGCTGCCGATACTGATGATCCGTCCGCCGTCGCCCAGGTGCCGCAGCGCCGCCTGCACGGCGACGTACGGTGCCCGGATGTTCACCGCGATCGTCTGCTCCACGTCTGCCGAGCCGAGCTCGTCGATGGCGCCGACCAGGAAGACCGCCGCGTTGTTCACCAGGATGTCCAGCCGACCCAGGTCGGCGGCCGCCCGGTCGACCGCACCCCGTACGGCGGTCGGGTCGGCGCCGTCGGCCTGGATGGCCAGCGCCCGTCGACCCATGGCCTCGATCTGCTTCACCACGGTCGCGGCCCGCTCGGCGTCCTGCCGGTAGGTCAGCGCCACGTCGGCCCCGTCCTCGGCCAGGCGCAGTGCGATGCCGGCCCCGATACCCCGGGAACCCCCGGTCACCAGGGCGACCTTGTCGTTGAGTGTCGTCGTCATGCCAATGATCATGTGGCCGCCCCGACCTCCCCGTCTGGCGGCAATCGGACCCCTCGCTCCCACTCTCACGTCCGATACCCGCCGGCTGCGCCTTATCCTCGTGGCGCGATTGTTTCGAGGAGCGTGGTCGTGGAACTGGCAGGCATTGGCGCGGTGCTGTTCGACATGGATGGCACCCTGGTCGACTCCGACGCCGCCGTGGAGCGGGCCTGGGAACGCTGGTCCGCCGAGTACGGCGTCGACCCCGCAGCGGCGTTGGCGATCGCCCATGGCAGCCCCGCTGAGGCGACCATTCGTCGACTGCTGCCCGCGCTCGACGACGCCACGGTCGCCGCTGCCGCGGCTCGGCAGCTCGCGTTGCAGTACGACGACCTGTCCGACGTACGGGCCACTCCCGGGGCGTACGAGCTGCTGACCACGCTGGCTCGGTTGGGGCTGCCGTGGGCGGTGGTGACCAGCGCTGACGCCCGGTTGGCCGAGGCTCGGCTCGGTGCCGCCGGCATCGTTGCGCCCGTGCTGGTCACGGTGGAGGACGTTCGTGTCGGCAAACCGGACCCGGAGGGTTACCGGCGGGCCGCCGCCCTGCTGGACGTGCCCGCGGCACGGTGCCTGGTCGTCGAGGACGCCGAGGTCGGCCTGCAGGCCGGGCGAGCGGCCGGCGCGATGACCGCCGCGCTGAAGGGGCTCGACGGCGACCTGCGCCTCGACGACCTGACGCAGCTGGCGCGCCACCTGGGGTCGGCGTCGACCGCACGCTGACCAATCAGTGGGTCGACGGCGGGGTCAGCGGAGGCGGGCGGCCAGCCAGGGGAGCAGGGCGTCGGCCTGGGCCTGCTGAAAGGCGCGGACGGTGGGGATCCCGGGCGGCGGCGGGCGCCGAGCGCTGTCGGCGAAGTAGCCGGCCAACCCGGCGTACACCCCGGTGAGCTCGATCGGGTCGACCTCGGTGGTGAGGGGTAGGCGGCGCAGCAGCGCCTCCGTGTCGTGCCCACCGTGCAGCCGGACGTTGACCAGCAACAGCGCGGTGTCCAGCCAGGCCGGCCCTCGGCACGCCCACGGCCAGTCGACCACGTTGACCGTGCCGGTGGCGTCGAGCAGCAGGTTGTCGGCGCGTACGTCCACGTGGCAGAGGGTGTCACCGGTCAGCGCGGCGATGCCCCGCTCGGCGGCGGCACGCAGCTGGTCCAGGTGCTCCCGGGCCCAGGGATCCAGCAGGTCCGGCGGGTTGGCGGCGATCCGGTGCCAGCCGGCGAAGTCCTGGGCCAGCAGCTCGGCGGCGGTTGGCACGTGCGCCACCGGGCTCGGGGTGAGCTCGGTGGCCATCACCTCCAGGGCGTTCAGCACAAGGGTGAGCTCGTCGGCCCTCCACGGGGTGGCCGGGTGCCGACCGTCCACGTCAGAGAAGACCAGCGCCACCCATTCGCCGTCGTCGTGGCAACCCAGCAGCCGGGGCGTCGGCACCGAGGCCGGCAGCGCGGCGGCGGTGCGGGCCTCCGCGCGGTGCATGCTCGGGCTGTCCGGGTTCTGCGCCGGGCTGATCGCCTTGACGAACGCCCGCAAGCCGGTCACGGTGCGGACCCGATCGGCGGTGCCCGGCGAGTAGCCGCCCGGCTGGGACACCGCCTCGACGACCCGATCGCCGATGATCTGCTGTACCGACGTCCGGACGCGCTCCGGCAGGTCCGCCCACCCGATCCTGCCCGCAGTCCGCTCCACCATCCGCCCACCGTGCCCTGCCCCACCCCGCCGGACAACCAATTTCCCCCACCCTGGCTCACCCCGGCGATCATGAGGTTGACGGGCGGTTTGCTCTCGGCGCGGCCCCCAACCTCATGATCGCGGGGTTGGGGAGCGAGGGGGTGAGAGGGGGACCGGGGAACCGGGTGGCGTGTGCGGGTTGGATCTGCTGCACTCGTCGCGGCGACGGCAGAGGGGAGACACGGTGGAGTTGACGTTGACGCCGATGAAGGGGCCGGAGCTGGCCCGGTTGCTCGAGTCGCTGGAGCGGGCGTACGCCGAGGATCTGGTGGTGCACCGGGGGCTGACTCCGGAGGCGGCCCGGGAGCGGTCGATCGACCAGCTGGGGGAGCTGCTGCCGGCGGGCGTGGCGACCGAGGGGGCGCTGCTGCGGGTGGGCCGGGTCGACGACACCGAGGTCGGTTGGATCTGGGTGACCCTGCCGAAGGCGACCGTCTCGCGGCAGGCCTGGATCCACAACATCGAGGTGCACCCGGCGCACCGGGGACGCGGGTACGCACGGCGGATGATCCAGCTCATCGAGGCGGAACTCGCCCAACTCAAGGTGCCCGAGCTGGGTCTGAACGTCTTCGGCACGAACACCGTCGCGATCGGGCTCTACCGGAGTCTGGGCTTCGAGGTCACCTCGCAGCAGATGGCGAAGCGGGTCGACCCGGTGGGCTGAGCCGGCAACCCGGCGAGCGTGGCCCGCACGGGACCCCGGGCAGGACTGTTCACCTGCCCAGCGGGAAACCGGCGCGGACCGCACCTGGGGAGGAGCGACGGATGACGCACGGTGCCGGACTGACCATCGGTGTGCTCGGCTCGTACGGTGGGCGAAACCTCGGCGACGAGGCGATCCTCACCGGCCTGCTCACCGATCTGCGCACGCAGGAACCGAATGCCCGGATCATCGTCTTCTCCCGCAACCCGGAGCACACCAGGGCCGCCCACCCGGACGTCGAGGCGGTGCCCTGGGAGGGCGTCAGCCGCACCGACTCCGCCCTGGTCCTTGCCCAGCTCGACCTGCTCATCCTGGGCGGCGGCGGCATCCTCTACGACCGGGAGGCACGCCGTTACCTGCGGGTCGTCCGGGTCGCCCAGGAGCGTGGCCTGCCCCTGATCACGTACGCGGTGGGGGTCGGGCCGCTCAGCGACGGGGTGGACACCGGCATGGTCCGGGAGACTCTGTCCGGCGCGACCCAGGTGACGGTTCGCGACCAGGAGTCCCGGATGGTGCTGGAGGAAGCCGGCCTGCTCAACCCGATCACGGTCACCGCGGACCCGGCGTTCCTGTTGCAACCGGAGGAATTCCCGGCCCACCTGCTGGCCGAGGAGGGGGTGCCGGTCGGTAAGCGGCTGGTCGGGATAAGCGTGCGGGAGCCGGGGCGGGCCGCCGAACGGCTCGACGTGGACGGTTACCACCGTCTGCTGGCCCAGATCGGTGACTTCCTGGTGCACCGGATCGACGCGTACGTGCTGTTCGTGCCGATGGAACGCGACGACATCCGGCACGCCCACGGAGTGCTCTCACACATGGTCGCCGCTGATCGGGGTCGAATCCTGCACGGCACCTACACCCCGCAGCAGGTACTCGGGCTGATGCGCCACTTCGACCTGGCCGTCGGCATGCGCCTGCACTTCCTGATCTTCGCGGCGATGGTCGGCACACCGTTCCTGCCGCTGCCGTACGCCGGCAAGGTCTTCGACCTGGCCCAGCGGCTCGGCGTGCCGGCGCTGCGCGGCGTGGAGCGGGAGGTCGAGGGGCCGCTACTGGCCGAGGTCGACCGGCTGTGGGACGAGCGGGAGCAACGCGCCGAGGCCACCGCCCGGCGGGTGGCGGAGGTGTGCGAGCAGGCGCGGGGCACCTCGGAGGTCACCCGTGGCGTGTTGGAAGGCCTGCGCAGCCAGACCCTCACCCGGGTCTGAGCGGGCGTTCACACCGCGGGGCCGGTCCACCGGTAGTGCCACTCACGGGCCTCTTCCCGGGCGGTCTCCAACTCGTAGATCTGCGCCTCGGCCAGCCCACCCGGGCCGAGGTGATGGTGGGTCAGCGGCGGGCGGCCGTTGCTGTCGAGTTCGACGGTGATGGTCTGCCCGTCCGCCGTGCCGCCGACGAGAAGGATCTGCACGGATGAAGCCATGCGCCCATCCTGCCCGTCGGGCCGCCCGCCCGCAGCGGATAGCGGGGCAGCAGGAGACCCGACCGGTGGCTAGGGTCGGCAGATGGAGCAGACGATCGATCCGACGCTCGGCCCGGTGCTCGCCCGCACCGGCGACGAACGCGCCGTGCTGGAGTCGTTCCTCGACTTCCACCGAGCCGTGCTGCTGCGCAAGCTGCGCGGTCTCTCCGACGCCGACGCCGGCCGGCGGCTGGTGCCCTCGTCGACCACGCTCGCCGGGCTGGTCAAGCACCTGACCCTGGTCGAGCGGAACTGGTTCCCGACCCTGCTGGCCCCCGAGCCCGGCGACGTCTACCTGACCTCGGAGGAGGACGCGGTGGCGAGCTTCACGCTTGGTGAGCAGGACACCGTCGCCCGCCTCACCGAGGCGTACGAGCGGGCCTGCGCACGGTCCCGGGCAGCCGCCGCGGGCTTCGACCTCGACCACGTGGTGCCGCACCCGCAGCTCGGTGAGGTGTCGCTGCGCTGGATCCTGGTGCACATGATCGAGGAGACGGCGCGGCACGCCGGTCACGCCGACATCCTGCGGGAGTTGACCGACGGCGACTCCGGCGCGTTCTGAGCCGCCACGGTCTCACGTCGTGGGCAACAGGCCCGGCGGATACTCCATGCCGTCGTGCGTGCAGGCCGCGGCGGCAACCCGAGCCGCGTAACGGGCCGCCTTCGGGAGTGGCTCGCCACGTAGCCGAGCGGCGACCAGCCCGGCCGCGAAGGCGTCGCCCGCGCCGTTGCTGTCGACCACCGGCCCCGGCGGGGCGGCGGGTGGCACCGGCACCTGCGTGCCGTCACCGGGGTAGAGCTCCGCGCCGTCCGAGGCCCGGGTGACCACCACCGTCCGGGGCGCCAGCGTGCCGGCGAGGGCCGCGGCCCGCTCGGCCAGCCGTACCCCACTCACCAGGACCAGGTCGGCGACCTCGGCGAACGGCCGATGGTAGGGGTTCTCGCCGTCCCAGTCGTGCAGGTCGGTGGAGAGCGCCACGCCCGCCGGGAGGGCGGCCCGCACGGCGGGCAGCAGCGGCACCATCCAATCCATGATCGAGAGGTGTACGTGCCGGGCGTCCCGGACCAGTTCGGCCACCTCCGTTGGCGGGAACGGTGGGCTGCCCCGCCACGGACGCGGATCGTAGAGCGACGTGCGTCGTCCGCCCGGGTCCACCAGGTTCACCGATCGCCGGGTGCCGTTCCGGTCCTCGACCAGCACCGCCGGCACCCCGGCCCGGCTGAGCGCCGCCCGGACGAGATCGCCGGCCGGGTCCGCGCCAAGGGTGTCCACGACGCGTACCCGCAGGCCGAGCGCCCGGCCGGCCAACGCCACCCCGGCGCCGGTGTTGCCGATGCGCAGCTCGATCGGCTCGACGGTGTGCGAGTCGGCGGCCGGCAGCGGCAGCGCCGGCACCCGGACCCGCACATCCACCCCAAGCCCGCCAATGACCAGTAGGTCGACCATGGAAACCGACGCTAACCCACCGTCCCTCCCCGCTCTGCCCCTCGTCTCGTCCCGCGATCTTGCACTTTCTGTCCCGGCATAAGGCACATCCAGCCGAAAACACCGACACCAACTGCAAGATCGCGTCGAGTGCTCGCGGGGGGCGGGGTGTGTTGGTTGGTGGGTGCGGGTTGTTGACCGGTGGGGCCGCCTATCCTGGGCGCGGGCGGCGACGAGGGGGAGCAGGTGCTGGTCATCCACGGGCTGTGGCTGCCCGGCGACGGCTCGACCGCCGGCCTCGCCGTCTGGGCCGAGGACAGCGCCGCGCCGCCCCCGCCGGCCCGGTCCGGTCGACCGCCCCGGGAACGCTCACACCCCTTCGCCGCCGGGCACGCCGACCTGGCCGCCGTCCTCGCCGACACCGCCGAACCGGCCCGCCCGGACACCGTGCTGCTCACCCTGCCCACCCGGGCGGGCGCGCCGACCGACTCACCCGAGCTGATCCGGACCGCCGTCGCACCCCCGACCCGCGGCCGGCTCACCCTGGCCGGGTGGCGGGTGCCCGTGCTGGTGTACGCCCCGGACGACGCACTGTCGCTGCTGCGCAACCTGGAAGAACTCCCGGCTGTGGCCGGGGCCACCCTGCGCCACCTCGCCGAGCTGGCCGACTTCGCCGCCGACCTGGTGACCCGTGGCCGCGTACTCCCCGGCGTCAGCACGACCGCGGATTCCCGGCAGCCCGGCGTTGCCGCGACGGTGCCGGTGGGCGCTGGTGAACCGGCGCCGGTGGGCGCTACCGCCACGGCGCTGGCGGGCGCTACCGCCACGGCACCGGTGGGCGCTACCGCCACGGCGCTGGCGGGCGCTGGCGAACCGGTGTTGGCGCGGGCTGTCTGGCGTCCGCTGCTGACCGGCACCGACGCCGGCTGGGCGCGGTCGCTCGCGCTGGCCCTGCCACCAGCCGCCCGAGCCGCCGCCGTCTCGCTGGCCGTCCCCGCTGTGCAGCCCACCCCGACCGCCGCCTCAGCGACTACGGTCCCGGCGGCCACCGCGTCAGCAGCTACCGCCTCGGCGAGCACCACCTCAGCGACCACCGTCGCGGCGGCCACTGGTCCGGGCGGGACCGAGTTGACCGCCGCCGCGCTGGTCGCGGATGCGCTCGACGCGCTGACCGATGCCGCCGCGCGTGCGGCTCTGGCGACCACCACGCTGGCCCGAGGGCTGCGGCCCGGTGGCCCGGCTCCGGCCTGGTTGGCCGCGCTCGCCGGCCCCCAGCGCGATTTCACCGTCGACGCGGCCGCGCTGGCCACCCTTCACGCCGAGCTGGACGCCTGGCAGCGCGACGCCGCTGGCGGCCCGGTGCGGGCAAGTTTCCGCTTGGTGGAACCAGCCCCCGACGAGGTCACCGAGCCGATCCTGGCCACCCGCCCGATGCCGGGCGACACCAACCCGCTGACCGACACCAGTCCGCTGGCCGACACCAACCCGCTGGCCGACACTGTGCCGGTCGAGTCGGCTGGGGGCGGGCGTTGGCGGCTCGAGTTCGGGTTGCAGGCGGCGGACGAACCCGGTCTGCACGTGGACGCCGGGCAGGTCTGGCGGGCGCCGCAGACGCTCTCCGGCCTGGCCGGCCGTGCGGCCAGCCCGCAGGAGACGCTGCTCGCCGAGTTGGGCCGGGCCAGCCGGCTCTGGCCGGACCTGGACGCCGCGCTGCGTACCGCCGCCCCCGAGGTGATGGAACTGGACGTCGAGGGAGCGCACCGCTTCCTCAGCGAGGGTGCTCCGGTGCTGCACGCGGCCGGGTTCGGGGTGCTGTTGCCGTCCTGGTGGCAGCGTCGGTCGGCGCGGCTCGGCGCCCGGTTGCGGGCCCGTAGCCGCACCGCGCCGGGCACGGTGGGTGGCACCGACGCGGGTGTTGGTCTGGACGCTCTGGTCGACTACCGCTGGGAGATCGCACTCGGTGACCAGCCGCTGTCCGCCGAGGAGTTGGCGGCGCTGGCCGAGATGAAGACCCCGCTGGTGCGTCTACGCGGTCGGTGGGTGGAGCTGGATCCGGGGCGGCTCGCCGCCGGTCTGCGCCTGCTCCGCTCCGCAGGCGAGCTGACCGTCGTCGATCTGCTCCGCCTCGGGCTGGCCGACGGCGAGGCCACCGGGGCGTTGCCCGTGCTGGAGGTGACCGCCGACGGGGCGCTGGGCGACCTGCTCGCCGGTGCGGTCGAGCGACGGCTCACCCCGTTGGACCCGCCGCCGGGCTTTCGGGGGACGCTGCGGCCGTACCAGCAGCGGGGGTTGGCCTGGCTGGCCTTCCTGCGCTCGCTCGGCCTGGGTGGCGTGCTCGCCGACGACATGGGGTTGGGCAAGACGGTGCAGCTGCTCGCGCTGCTCGCCGGGGACCCGCCCGAGGCCGGACCGACCCTGCTGGTCTGTCCGATGTCGCTGGTCGGCAACTGGCAGCGGGAGGCAGCGCGGTTCACCCCGGGGTTGCGTGTGCACGTACACCATGGTGCGGAGCGGGCGCGGGGGGCGGAGTTCACCGCGGCCGCGCACGCCGCGGACCTGGTCCTCACCACCTACTCGGTGGCGGCCCGCGATGCCGCCGACCTGGCCGGCATCGACTGGCACCGGGTGGTGGTGGACGAGGCGCAGGCGATCAAGAACGCGTCGACCCGGCAGGCCGAGGCGGTCCGTGCCCTGCCCGCGCGGCAGCGGGTGGCGGTGACCGGTACGCCGGTGGAGAACCGGCTCGCCGACCTTTGGTCGATCATGCAGTTCGCCAACCCGGGCCTGCTCGGGCCGGCTGCGACGTTCCGCAAACGGTTCGCCGAGCCGATCGAACGGAACGGCGACGCCGAGGCCGCCGAGCGGCTACGCCGGATCACCGGCCCGTTCGTGTTGCGCCGACTCAAGACCGACTCGTCGATCATCTCGGACCTGCCGGAGAAGCTCGAGATGGAGGTGCTCTGCAACCTCACCGCCGAGCAGGCCGCCCTCTACCGGGTGGTGGTCGACGACATGCTCGCCCGGATCGAGACCAGCGACGGCATCGAACGACGCGGTCTGGTGCTGGCCACCATGACCCGGCTCAAGCAGGTCTGCAACCACCCGGCCCAGCTGCTGCGCGACGGCTCGCCGCTGGAGGGCCGGTCCGGCAAGCTGGCCCGGCTGACCGAGATCCTGGAGGAGGTGCTGGCGGCGGGGGAGCGGGCTCTGCTGTTCACCCAGTACGCCGAGTTCGGCGCGATGCTGCGCGGTCACCTGTCGGCGCGGTTCGGTCGGGAGGTGCTGTTCCTGCACGGCGGCCTGGGCAAGGCCGAGCGGGACGCCATGGTGCAGCGCTTCCAGTCGGCGGAGGGCCCGCCGCTGTTCGTCCTCTCCCTCAAGGCCGGTGGCACCGGGCTCACCCTGACCGCCGCCAATCACGTGGTGCACGTGGACCGGTGGTGGAACCCGGCGGTGGAGGACCAGGCCACCGACCGTGCGTTCCGGATCGGGCAGAGCCGACGGGTGCAGGTCCGCAAGTTCGTCTGCGCCGGCACGGTGGAGGAGAAGGTGGCCGCGATGATCGCCGACAAGCGCAGCCTGGCCGAGCGGGTGGTCGGCACCGGCGAGCAGTGGATCACCGAGTTGTCCACCGGCCAGTTGCGTGACCTGTTCGCCCTGGAGGCCGGCGCGGTGGTCGAGTGAGCACCGATCGTTTCGCCGACTACGGGCGTCCCCGCCGCGTCGACGGGGGGCTGCGGGCGCGCAGCGCCCGGGGTGCGATCGGCCGGTCCTGGTGGTCCCGGCGGTTCCTGGAGGTGCTGGAGTCGTTCGCGCTCGGCACCCGGCTGACCCGGGGGCGGTCGTACGCGCGGGCCGGTCAGGTGCTCACCCTCGACATCGCGCCCGGACGGGTCAGTGCGGTGGTGCAGGGTTCCCGGCCGCAGCCGTACCAGGTGTCCATCGGGCTGCAGCCGTTCCCGGCCGCGCTCTGGTCCCGCATCGAGGCGGAGTTGGCCGGGCAGGCCTTCTTCAGCGCCCGCCTGCTCGCCGGGGACCTCCCCGACGAGTTGGAGGAGCTGTTCGTCGCCGCTGGCGCGCCGCTCTTCCCGGCCGGGGTGGACGAGCTGACCCAGCGGTGCAACTGCCCCGACTTCGCGGTGCCGTGCAAACACCTCGCGGCGACGTTCTACCTGCTGGCCGAGGCGTTCGACGCGGACCCGTTCGAGCTGCTGCACTGGCGTGGCCGGTCCCGCGCCGAGCTGCTCGACGAGCTTCGCGCGCGGCGGGTCGAGGCCACCGGCGCCGCTCTGTCACCGGCCCTGGTCGCCCCACCGTCCGAACCGGACGACGAGATGTCCGCAGTGGACGTCGCGCCGCTCGGTGCGGCCCGCGCGCTCGCCGGGCTGTCGGCGACCCCGCTGGCCGAGTCGGCGGACCGGTTCTGGTTGCCGCCGGTGCCGCTGCCCGATCGGCCGCCCCGGCTGGTGACCGGCCCCGACCTGCTGCTGCGCCAGTTGGGAGCGCCAGCGCCAGCCATCGGCGGGCCGGGACTGCTCGAACGGCTGCGCCGCGCGTACCGGGCGTTCGGCCCGGCCGATCGGTGAGCCGTCACGTCCAGCGGCGGCGGAACCGCCACATGATCGCGGCGTTGGCCACCAGCACCACCGCGCAGATCGCGCCGGTCAGTCGACCGGCGAACACGGCTATCGCCGGCAGCGACGCCCACAGCACGATGGTCAACAACATCAGGTAGCGGCCCCTTCGGGCCCGGACCCGGTGGTCCAGCCGGGCGAAGAAGGCCGGGTCACTTTCCCGGAGCTGACGGGTGATCTGGTCGAACCTGCGCTGATCCTCTTTGCTGAGCATGGCGCTGCCTTCCCCTCACGCGTTCAGCGGTTCGGCGGCATACCCGCTGCGGTGGTGGCTCACGCTCGCCCGCTGCCGCTACTTTTCCTCGACGCGAGGGCACTTCATGTCCGGCTTACCTGAACCTTAAGTTTGCCTGTGGTGGTGAACGACGCGGAACGTGTCGCGTACGGCGTCGTGGTCCGATCCGTACCCGGCTGCCGCGCGTACGCCCTGCTGGGAAGGTCCGTGGATGCCTCCGGTCCGCCGCCTCCCCCCGATGTCGCACTGAGCGCTGTCTTAAGTGCCCCCACGAGGGTGTTCAGCCCACCTTGAAGGCACCTGGGGCCTTGGTTACCTTGCCGTAGCAACCCCCTCAGGCAACAGTCGCCGCACCTGCCGCACCTGCCCGGTCGCAGCTTTCGGCGCTCATCAGAAATCGGGATTGGTACATGGCCGACCAGAATGTGCCACCACGTCGACCGCGGGACGACCGCGGTTGGGACGGACGCCAGCACCACAGCGCGGACGGTTACGGCGACCCCAACGCGTCCGCGCCCTACGGGTACGACTCGCCTAACCCCTACCAGGGCGGCTACCCGGCGCAGGCCGACCCGCGCGAGCAGTACGGCGACGGGTACGCGCACGCCGGACACCCCGCCCCCGGCCCGCGCGGCCCGCAGTGGGTCGGCCCGGAGGGTCTCGGCCGTCCGGCCCCGACGCGGCCGGCCGGCACCGGACTCCCCACTCTGGACGATGACGACGAGCCCGGTCGCAAGGTCGGCCGGCGCAAGGCCATGGTCGCCCTCGGCGGCACCGCTGCCGTCGTCGCCGGTGGCGCGGCGCTCGCCATGACCCCGCAGCTCCGCGGCCTGTTCGGCGACGAGGCCGTGGCCGGCGACGCGACCGGCAGCACGGTGACCGACGGCACCGCGGCGCGGCCCAGCGGCCAGCAGCCCAGCACGGTGCGCACCTACACCGAGCAGAACGAGAGCTACATGGGCTCCCGGGCCGGCGAGGCGCTGAAGAAGAACGCGCCGGCCGGTGGACGGACCCTGTCCGGTCCGGCCGCCGCCGCGGCGGCGACCCAGGTGACCGTCAAGACCGTGCTGGCCAAGGACCCGATCCTGCACCTGGCCCGGCGGGCCACCTTCGGGCCGACGCCCGCGGTGATCGCCGACATCAAGAATCAGGGCATCGACGCCTGGATCCGCGCCCAGCTGGCCCCGGAGAAGATCGAGCCGAGCAAGGCCGAGCTGAAGCTCGCCGAGCTGCCCACCCTGAAGCTCAACACGCAGCAGTTGCGCGCCCAGCGCGACCAGCTCAACGACCAGGGCGCCCAGCCCGAGCGGGAGATGGTCGACGCGACCGTCGCCCGGCAGATCTGGTCCAACCGCCAGCTGTTCGAGGTGATGGTCGACTTCTGGAACGACTTCCTGCACGTCGCCGCCGACTTCGACGGCGGCGAGGTCTACCGCAACTCGTTCGACCAGGACGTCGTGCGCAAGCACGCGCTGGGCAGCTACCCGGAGATGCTGGTCGCCGCGAACAAGCACCCCGCGCTGCTGATCTACCTGAACCAGAAGGACTCGCGCAAGGACGCGATCAACGAGAACCTCGCCCGGGAGAACCTCGAGCTCTACTCGGTCGGCGTCGACGGTGGTTACGAGGAGCAGGACGTCCGGCAGGCGGCCATGCTGCAGACGGGCCGCGGCATCGACAAGGACGGCAAGTACGTCTTCAAGCCCGAGCAGCACTACGTCGGCAAGGTGAAGATCCTCGGCTTCACCCACGCGAACAACTCGGCGGACCCGAAGAAGGCCGACGCGGCGATCGACGCGTACATCACCTACATCGCGAAGCACCCGTCGACCGCGAAGTACGTCGCGCAGAGCCTGGCGACGCGGTTCGTCTCGGACACCCCGCCGAAGTCCCTGGTGGACCGGCTGGCCAAGATCTACACCACCAACAACGGCCTGATCAAGCCGGTGCTGATGGCGCTCTTCTGCTCCACCGAGTTCTGGGCCGGTGTGGGCCAGAAGGTGCGTCGGCCGATGGAGTACCTGGTCGCCACGTACCGCATCCTGGGCGTCTCGCCGGAAGCGTCGCCGAAGCACAACAACGGCGACAACAAGCGCACCCCGTACGCCCGGGGCCTGCGGCAGATCCACGACAAGCTGCGCGAGCTGGGCCACTTCCCGATGGGTCAGCCCACCCCGGACGGCTACCCGGACGTCTACGTCGCCTGGACGTCGGCCGGCACCATGGTCAACGGCTGGAACGAGGCGGGCGAGCTCCTCGCCGGCTACCGCACCACCTTCACGTACACGGCTCCGGAGAAGCTGGTCGCCAAGCCGCCGGCCACCGCCGGGGCGTACGTGGACGCCCTCTCCCAGCGGCTGGTGGGTCAGAAGCTGAGCGCGCGGGAGAAGAACCTGATCCTCGGCGTGGCCGGCGTGCCGGCGACCGCCAAGGTCGACGCCAAATTCAACGGGGCCATCACCGCCGTCGCGCGGGCGATCCTCGCTTCCCCCCAGCACCACCTCCGGTGAGGCACCCGATGGAGAAGACTGTGTACAACTCTTTCCCCCTGCACCCCGACTGCCCCGACGTGCGGCGGCTGGCCGACAACCCGGCCGAGGCGTTGCTGCGTGCCGAGGCGGACATCGTCGCCGCCGAGAACGCCACCGAGTTCGACCGCTACCGCACGCTGGAGAACCTGGAGGAGGCGCAGCAGGACGGTCGTGGCGTCACCCGGCGGACGTTCGTCGCCGGTGCCGCGGCCACCGCCACCGCCCTGGCCACCGCCCAGTTCGTCACCACGTCGGCGTCGTTCGCGGCGACCAAGACCGGCACCCTGATCCACGTCTTCCTCTACGGAGGGCTGGACGGGCTGAGCCTGGTCGCGCCGGACAACGACCCCGTGCTCGCCAAGGCCCGTCCCGATCTGCTGCTCGGCAACGACTCGCTGGCCCTGGACCGCGGCTTCAAGCTGACCAGCGCGTTCAAGCCGCTGGAGAAGTGGCTCACGGCCGGTCAGTTGGGCTTCATCCCGGGGACTTCGGACGAGCGGCTGTCGCGTAGCCACTTCCAGGCCGCAGACGCCTGCAACCTGGGCGGGCTGCCCAACGAGACCGGCGGCCGGGGTTGGCTGGACGGTCTGGTCGACAACCTGGGCAAGGGCACCGCGTTCCGCAGCGTCGGCATCGGCAGCACGCTGCCCCGTTCACTGGTGGGCAACAACGGTGCGCTGTCGCTGAACAACGTCGGGTCGCTGCGACTCAACGGCGACGAGCGCTTCCGCGCCGCCACCGAGAAGGCCATCAAGGGGCTCTTCACCGGGATCAACCACCCGGTGGAGGAGGCCGTGCAGGAGGGCATGGGCGCGCTGGCCACCGCCCAGCAATTGGCCGCCAAGCCGTACGAGCCGGTCGAGGGTGTCAAGTACGAGGGCGTCGGCAACGCGTTCAAGCAACTCGCCCAGCTCATCAAGGGCGGGGCGAACGTCCGGGTCGCCACCGTCGGCATGGGCGGTTACGACACCCACGAGAACCAGGGCACCAGTGCGGGTGGCCAACTGCACCGCCGGTTGAACGAGTTGGCCAACGCGATGGCGGCCTTCTTCACCGACCTCGGCCCGCAGGCCGCCGATGTGACGATCATGGTGTCCAGCGAGTTCGGCCGCCGCGTCGGCTCCAACACCGGCGGCACCGACCACGGGCACGGTGGGGTGGTCACGATCCTCTCCGGCAAGAAGCTGGCCGGCTCGCTGCTCGGCAACTGGAGCGGTCTGGACAAACTGGACTCTGGTGACGTGCCGGAGTCCAACAACATGTTCAACGTGTACGGCGCGGTGGCCCAGGGCCGGTTCGGGCTCACCAATGCGGAGGTCCAGAAGGTCTTCCCCCGCCAAAAGTACGCCCCGATGAAGCTGTACGCGTGACGCATTCGCACACCCACGCCGCCGGCCGTCGTACCGGGACCTCGTCCCGGCACGGCGGCCGGTCGGCTGCGCCCGTACCCCCGCAGATCCCGGCCCGGCGCGGACCCGGCGGCCGACGGCTGCTGGCCCTGCTGCTCCTGGTCGGTCTGCTCGCCAGCGTGCTGCCGTGGTGGCTGGGCACCCCCGCCGGCTCGTTGCGGAGCACCGCGGCCACCGTCACCGCGGCGGGCCGGATCAGCGGCCTGATCGCCGGCTACCTGCTGCTGGTGCAGGTGCTGATGATGAGCCGGCTGCCGGTGCTGGAACGGTGGATCGGCGGCGAGCAGATGGCCCGGTGGCATCGCGACGTCGGCGCGACCCTGCTGGTCGCCGTGCTGGCGCACATGTCGCTGATCCTCGTCGGCTACGCGGACCTGCGTAACCAGTCGGTTCTCGCCGAGGTCGGCACGCTGCTCGGTGACTACGAGGACATGGTCTCGGCGTTCGTCGCCACCGGCATCATGATGCTGGTCGGGTTCAGCAGCATCCGGGCGATCCGGCGGGCGCTGCCCTACGAGCTGTGGCACCTGCTGCACCTGTCCAGCTACCTGATCCTGCTGCTCGGCTTCGGCCACCAGTTCACCCACGGGGCGCAGCTGTACAAGCCGGGACCGGTCCGCACCGGCTGGATCGCGCTCTACCTGCTGGTGGTCGCCGCCCTGCTCTGGGGTCGGGTAATCGCGCCGCTGGCGTTCAACCTGCGTTACAAGCTGCGGGTCGCCGACGTCGTCGCCGAGAGCCCGGACACCATCTCCATCTACCTCACCGGTGAGCGGCTGGGCCGGCTGGCGATGCTCGGCGGCCAGTACTTCCGCTGGCGCTTCCTCACCCGGGGCTGCTGGTGGCAGTCGCACCCGTTCTCCGTCTCCGCCGCTGGGAACGGTCGCTGGTTGCGGCTCACCGTCAAGGTCGTCGGCGCGCACACCGCGGACCTGCGCGACCTGGACCCGGGCACCCGGGTCTGGGCGCAGGGCCCGTCGGGCACCTTCACCGCCGCGCACCGGGTCCGCGAGCGGGCCCTGCTGATCGCCGGCGGCAGCGGCATCACGCCGATCCGAGCCATGCTGGAGGAGTTGCCACCGGGCGCCGCCCTGATCTACCGGGCCCGGACCCCGGCCGACGTGCTGCTCAGCCGTGAGCTGGACTGGCTGGCTCAGGAGCGCGACACCTCGGTCTGGTACGTCATCGGTTCCCGCGACGACCCCGGCCCCCGTCAGCTGATGAGCCCGGACGGGTTGCGTCAACTGGTGCCCGACGTGGCCCGGCGCGACGTCTACCTGTGCGGGCCACCCGGGCTGGTGGAGCAGTCGGTCCGCGCGCTGCGCCGGGCCGGCGTGCCCCGACGGCAGATCCACCTGGCCACGTTCGAGTTGTAGGAAGGGCAATCCATGCGTCGCGCGTTGCTCGCGATCACCGGCCTGGCCGCCAGCACCACCGCGCTGGTGGTGTTCAAGGGCTCGCCGGGCACCACCCAGGTCGCCCAGAACCTGCCGAGCGCCCAGCCGGTCAACCCCACCCCGCAGGACGTCGACCCGAGCGTCGACCCGCCCGCCGACCCGGCGGCCGGGGCACCGACGCCGTCGGTGGCTCCCGGCGCGCCGTCGTCGCCCAAACCCAGCAAGAGCGCGGCCCGGCCGTCCGGCACCCGCACCACCACGAAGGCTCCCGCCGCGCCGCGGACCACCACGAAGGCGGCGCAGCCGACCACCCGCCGGGTCACCGGGCCGGGCGTGGACAACGAGTACGGGTACGTGCAGGTGCAGATCGTGGTCTCCGGTAACCGGATCGTCGACGCCGTCGCGCTGTCACTGCCCAGCGGGGGTGAATCCGACATCCACAGCGGCGACGTCAGCGGCAGGTACGACGGCACCGGCGGCGAGGTGGTGCAGAAGCAGAGCGCCAACGTGAACACCGTCTCCGGTGCCACCGAGACCAGCAACTCCTACAAGCAGTCGCTGCGAGGCGCGATCGAGCAGGCGTTCTGACGTGCCGGCGGCGATGACCCGACCCGGGCTGTGCCGGGTCGAACAGATCATGGGTACGGCGATCACCCTGGACCTCGCCGACGACCTGCCAGCGGCGACCCTGACCGAGCTGGCCGACGAGGTCTTCGCCTGGATGCGTGAGGTGGACGCCCGGTTCAGCACGTACAAGCCGGAGAGCGAGGTGTGCCGCTTCGACCGGGGCGAGGTGCTGCTCTCCGAGGCGTCGGCGGACCTGCGGTTCGTGCTGGAGGCCTGCGCCGACCTGTGGGGTGCCACCGACGGGTTCTTCGACGCGTACGCCACCGGGCGGCTCGACCCGTCCGGCTTCGTGAAGGGCTGGGCGGCCCAGGTCGCCTCGGATCGTCTGCTCGCCGCCGGTGCCGCGAACCACTGTGTGAACGCCGGCGGCGACCTCCGCGTGCGCGGCCTCTCGCCGGCCGGAGCGCCGTGGCGCATCGGCATCCGGCACCCGTGGGACGCCATGGCGACCTGCCTGGTGCTCACCGGGACCGACCTGGCCGTGGCCACGTCCGGCGTCTACGAGCGGGGCCGGCACGTGCTGGACCCGCGCCGGGGCACGCCGGCCAGCGGCTTGCGCTCGGTGACCGTGGTCGGCGCCAATCTCGGGGTGGCCGACGCGTACGCCACCGCCGCCCTGGCGATGGGGGTCACCGGTCTCGGCTGGTTGGACCGCCTGGGCGGTTACCGCCACGCCGTCGTCACCGACGACGGCCGCCAATACCACTCCGCCAGCGTCCCGCTGGCCGACTAGCTCCGCCAGCGCCCCGCTGGCCGACTAACGCAGCGGGCGGTTGGTGCCGGCCGGGCGGGAGCCGGTGGGGCGTGGGCGGCCGGGGCGCGAACCGGACGGCCGGGTGCCGGCCCAGCGGTGCCGTGGGTGGCTGCGCCGGGGCGGTTCGGTGCCGCCGGGATGAGGCGCCCTGTCGTCCGTGGACATCGTTCCCCCGTTCGTGGCGCGCGTTCGCGCCGTCTTCCTGTCAACGAGGACCGGCGCCCCGGCGACGCTGTCGGGCACCGGATGGAATCGTCGATCGCGCCTGTCTCACATGCCTCGTCGGGGTAGCGGCAGGTGACCGGGGAGCAGGTCGGGGGCGAGCGTCACCCCGCTGGCGCGCAGCGCCCCGATCAACGTGTTCTGCACGAGGTACGAATCCGGAAGTTGCCAGCGGGCCTGCTCGGGGGCGACCGCCCAGCGGACCGTCCCCTCCGGCAGCCGGGTGGGCGGCGCAGGGATCCACGAGCCCGGCCCGTGCCGGACCACGTGGAAGCAGTGCTCCAGCTCCGGCCGGAGCGGATCGCCGGGGCGGACCAGGAACATCCACCGCCCGGTGGGGGTGACCAGCACCGGTCCGCGTACGCCGGTGCCGGCCGGGTGGGTCTGCACCGCGTCGAGCACGTGCCGGCCCAGGTGGGCGGGGACCTCCAGCACGTCGAAGGCCCGGCCGGTGGGCAGCAGCACCCCGTGCGGGCGGTTGCGCCACCAGGTGGCCACCCGGGACGGGTCGGCGCTGGCGGCCAGCTCCCAGTTCTCCAGGGCGGGGTGGCAGCCCACGGTGGGACAGCCGGCCCGGCCGCAGACGAAGCGGCTGCGGGCCAGACAGGCCCCCGGGGTGACCTCCCACCCGTGTGTGGCGTATCGCATGGCGACCCGGCGCAGCCGGACCCGTTCCAGCGGCGACAGTTCGGCGACGCGCGGTACGACGTTCCCCCACATGTGTGCCATCTCCTCTCGTCGTGCCCGGCGATCGCCAGGTCGCATGTCGAGCACCGTCACTGCCGTAACCCACGATCGTTGAGGTTGACGAACGGCCCGTGCAACTTGCACGAAAAGTACGAGGACTGGCTGTACGGCTGACGTACATCGTGTGCGACCAGCGAAAACCTGGAGATGAACGAAAGCCGCCGCACCCGCGGACATCGCCCCGACTCGATTGGTCGCCGGCGGCAGGGGAGGATGGGGAGATGGACGAGCTACCCATAGGACGGCGAGTTGCCTACTGGCGGGGCCGACGCAAGATGTCGCAGCAGGTCTTCGCCGACCGGCTGGGCAAGTCGAAGAGTTGGGTGGACAAGGTCGAACGCGGCGTCCGCCGGCTGGACAAGTTCTCCGTCCTCTACGAGATCGCCGACATCCTCCAGGTGGACGTGCAGCTCCTCATGGGCAAGGACCCGGAGCGCCGCACCGACGCGCTGAACTGCATCGACCAGATCGAGGTGCAGGAGATCCGGGCGGCGCTGGAACGCTACGACTCGATGAGCGCGTACTTCGACGCGGTGCCGTGTCCGCCGCCGCTGGAAGACATGCGCAAGGCCGTCAACCACGCCTGGCTCACCTACCAGTACGGCCGCTACGGGATGCTCACCCGGGCGCTGCCCAAGCTGCTGCGCGACGCCCAGGCGGCCGATGCCGCGTACGGCGGTGAGCAGGCCGCCGAGGCGGCTCACCTGCTCGGGCAGGTCTACCAGATCGCCTCCTCGGTGCTGCGCAAGCTCGGTGAGTGCGAGCTCGCCTGGTTGGCCGCGGACCGCTCGATGGCGGTGGCCCAACGGGCCGACGACCCGCTGCTGGCCGGCATCGCCACCACCCGGGTGTGCAACGCCCTGGTCGCCATGGGTCGGGCTCGTCCCGCGCTCGAGCTGAACGTGCAGATCGCCAACCGGCTGGCCCCGGGCGGGAGCAACGAGGTCACCCCGGCCCGGCTCTCCGTCTACGGGATGCTGCTGCTGCAGGGCGCGATGGCCGCGTCCCGCATCGGTGACTCGGCCAGCGTCGACGACCTGATCAACTGTGCGCAGGAGGCCGCCACGCTGCTCGGCGGCGACTACAACCACTACTGGACGTCGTTCGGGCCGACCAACGTCGAACTGCACCGGGCCGCCGCCGCGGTGGAGCTGGGCGACGGGGGGCGGGCGGTGGAGGTGCACCAACTGCGCATCGCGGAGCCCTCCTTCAACGCGCTGCTGCCCGAACGCCGCGCCCACCACCTGCTCGACATCGCCCGCGGGTACGCCCAACTGGGCGATGTGGCGAACGCCGGCGAGATGCTCCTGCTTGGTGATCGGCTCGCTCCGTCGGAGATCCGCTGCCGGCCGATCGCGCACGAGGTGATGTCGGACGTCCTTCGTCGCACACGTGGTGCGCCGCCTTCTCCGGTAGCGGAGTTGGCTGAGCACATGGGAGTAGGGGTATGAGCGCGGAGCCGGTTTGATGGCCGGTTCACCGCGCAACAGCGGGCACCGCGAGGTGCTCTACGTCATCGCCTGCGGCTCGCCGCTGGCACGGCACGTCGGTCGTCTGGTCGACCTTGCCCAACAGGACGGTTGGGACGTCTGCGTGGTCACCACGCCGGACGGGGCAAAGTTCGTCGACCAGTCGGCCCTGATTCGGCAGACCGGCCACCCGGTGCGGACGCACTACAAGAATCCCGGTGACCCGGACGTGTTGCCGCCCGCCGACGCCATGATCGTTTGCCCGGCCACCGTCAACACGGTCAACAAGTGGGCGGCCGGGATCACCGACACCCTCGCGCTCGGTCTGCTGGTCGAGGCGCAGGGCAAGGGCGTCCCCGTCGTCGCGGTGCCGTACACCAACGCCGCGATGGCCTCCCACCCGGCGTTTCGTGCCGGGGTGGCGCGACTGGCCGAGTGGGGCGTCACGGTGCTCTTCGGTGATCACGTGATCGCCCTGCACCCGCCGGGCACGGGGGAGCAGCACCTGCACGCCTTCCCGTGGGCGATGCCGCTGGCCGCGCTGCACGCCGTCTCGGTGAGCGCCGCCTAGCGCTCACGGCGGGCCTTCCGCTCGGCGCGGCCGGGCCGGGCGTCACCGCTGGGCCGCCCCCGCGCCGGTAAGCTGGCCCGCCGTGAGCACAAGCGGATCCGACCCCACGGTCACCGACGTGGTGGCCGAGCTGGAACGGCGCTATCCGCCGGTCTGGGCCGAGGAGTGGGACCGGGTGGGCCTGGTGCTCGGTGAGCCGGCCGCCCCGGTCCGCCGGGTGCTCTGTGTGGTCGACGTGGTGCCCGAGACGGTCGCCGAGGCGCTGGCCGCCGACGTGGACATGATCGTCGCGCATCACCCGCTGCTGCTGCGCGGGGTCTCGTCGGTCGCTCCGACGACCTTCAAGGGGCGGATCATCCACCAGCTGATCCGGGCCGGGGTGGCGCTCTACGCGGCGCACACCAACGCCGACGTGGCCGCCCCGGGTGTCTCCGACGCCCTCGCCGCCCGGTTCGGGCTGACCGGGCTGCGCCCGCTGCAGCGGCCCGCGCCCGGTTCGCCCGCCCACGGCGACGACCGGGGTTTCGGTCGGATCGGCGAGCTGCCCCAGCCGATGACTCTCGCCGAGCTGACCCGGCACGCCGCCTCCGTGCTCCCCGTCACGTCCTGGGGAGTTCGCGCCGCGGGGGATCCCGGGCGTATGGTTCGTACCCTCGCCGTCAGCGGCGGGTCGGGGGACAGCTTCCTCGGCGCCGCGACCGCCGCCGGGGTGGACGCGTTTCTCACCGCCGACCTGCGGCACCACCCGGCCGGCGAGCACCTCGCCGCCGATGGTCCCGCCCTGATCGACGCCGCCCACTGGGCGACCGAACGACCGTGGCTGGACGACCTGGCCGCCCTCCTACGGGAGGCGCTGGGCGTCGAGACGCTGGTGTCCGACCTGGACACCGACCCGTGGACCGTGCACGCCGCCGCACCCGTTGTGGACGACAAGGAGCCCGACCGTGAAGGCTGACCCTCAGGTGCAGCGCCGCCTGCTCGACCTGCAGGCGATCGACACCAACCTCGCCCAGCTCGCCCACCGCCGGCGGTCGCTGCCCGAGCGGGCCGAGCTGGAGTCGCTGGCCCGGGAGTTGTCGTCGTTGGAGGACGAGCGGGTCCGCGCCCAGGTGGCCGTCGACGACCTGGACCGGGACATCGCCCGGATGGAGAAGGACGTCGAGCAGGTCCGGGCTCGCAAGGAGAAGGACCAGAACCGGCTGGCTGCCGGCACCGGCCCGGCCCGCGAGTTGGAGGCGCTCCAGCACGAGCTGGTCTCGCTGAACCGGCGCCAGGGCGACCTGGAGGACGCCGAGCTGGAGCTGATGGAGCAGCGGGAGACCGCGCAGGGCGTACTGGACGGCGTGGAGCAGCGGCTGGCCGACACCCGCGACAAGCGGGCCGCCACCGAGCAGCGCCGCGACGACGCGATGGCCGAGATCGCCAAGGAGGAGGAGTTCAAGCGGGGGGCCCGTCAGCCGCTCGCCGCCGACCTCCCGAGCGACCTGGTCAACCTCTACGACAAGATCCGCGAGGACACCGGGCTGGGCGCCGCACTGCTCACCGCGGGGCGCTGCGGCGGGTGCCGGTTGGAGCTTTCCGGCGCCGACCTGGCCCGGATCCGCAAGACCGCCCCGGACGACGTGGTCCGCTGCGAGGACTGCCGACGGATCATGGTCCGCACCAACGAGTCGGGTCTGTAGGTCGTGGCGCCGCGCGTGGTCGCCGTCGAGGCCGACGGTGGGTCCCGGGGCAACCCCGGCCCCGCCGGCTACGGCGCGGTGGTGCGCGACCCGGAGACCGGGGAGGTGCTCGCCGAGCGCTCCGAGTCGCTCGGCACGGCGACCAACAACGTCGCCGAGTACCAGGGGCTGATCGCCGGGTTGACCGCCGCCGCCGAACTGGGTGCCGCCGAGGTGGACGTCCGGATGGACTCCAAGCTGGTGGTCGAGCAGATGTGCGGCCGGTGGCAGATCAAGCACCCCGGCCTGCGACCCCTCGCCGCGCAGGCCGCCGGGTTGGTGGGCCGTTTCACCGCGGTCCGGTTCACCTGGATCCCCCGCGAGCAGAACCGGCACGCCGACGCCCTCGCCAACGCCGCCATGGACGCCGCCACCGGTCGATCCCCGGCGAAACCGACCGCCGCTCAGCGCCCGGCGACGCCCGCGACCGGCACCGACCCGGCGACCGCGCCGGCCTCGTGGGAGCCGCGACCAAGCTTCACCGCCACCCGGCTGATCCTGGTCCGGCACGGCGAGACCGAGTACACCGAGCAGCGGCGCTACTCCGGCCGTGGCGACGTGCCGCTCTCCGAGACAGGCCGGGCCCAGGCCCGCGCCACCGGCGCCCGGGTGGCCGCGCTGGCGCCGTCCGTCGCGGCCGTGCTCAGCTCACCGCTGTCCCGGTGTACGTCCACCGCCGCGGCGATCGCCGGGGCGCTCGGTGACGTGCCGGTCCGCACCGACGACGACCTGATCGAGTGCGACTTCGGCCAGTGGGAGGGGCGCACCTTCGCCGAGGTGCGCCAGGAGTGGCCGGGGGAGATGGACGCCTGGCTCGCCTCACCCCGGATCGCCCCGCCGGGCGGGGAGTCGTTCACCCACGTCGCCGAACGCGCCCACCGCGTCATCGCGGGGCTCCTCACCGCGTACCCCGGGGAGACCGTGGTGGTCGTCTCCCACGTCTCGCCGATCAAGCTGGTGCTGCGCGACGCGCTCGCGGCCGGCGACGGGTTCCTGCATCGGCTCTTCCTGGACGCGGCCGGCATCTCGGTGCTCGACATGTGGCCCGACGGCGGCGTCGCCGTCCGCACGGTCAACGACACCGCCCATCTCTCCGAGATCGACTAATTCCCATCTGTCGGGAGGGTTCCGGCTCGAGGGGCCGAACCTGTGCGGAAACTGTTGACAGTGGATGGACCCCGGTTCAAGATCGGTTCGTGCGAAGCGTTCACCTGACGAAGCGGGGTCACATCGACCTCCTGCGCGTCGCCAGCGCCGCCTGTCGACGCTCCATCTGACGCCGGGTTCCTCCCTCCCTCGCACGCTGCAGGCGTTCCCCATCCCCGCTGGTCTCCGGCCCCGCGGCGCGTCCGCCTGCGCGTCCCCCTCCGACAGGAGATCCGTCATGCTGTCCACAAGACGTCTACCCCGGCTCGCCGCGACCGCGGTGAGCGCCGCGCTGCTCGCGACCGTGGCCCTGACCGAGCCGGCGTCCGCCACCGCGCTGCCCACGGTGCCGCCGACCGCCGTCGATCTCTCCGACGTACGCGGCTACCCCCGCCAGAGCACCCTGCCGGTCTGGCCGGACAACCCGGCCGACGCTTCCATCCCGATCGGCGTGACCCCGTACGACGACATCGCGCCGAAGCTGAACGCGCTCCAGCGGGCCAGCGACCGGGTCTCCGCCCGGGTCGCCGGGAAGTCCGCCGGCGGCTACGACCTGTACGCGGTCACCGTGACCGCGCCGGAGAGTCGCAGCGAGGCGCGGCAGCAGGAGACCTGGAAGCGGCTCATCGAGGACGAGCCGGCCCGGGCGCAGCGGGACCGCAAGCTGCTCGCCGGCTACAAGACCCCGCTCTTCGTCAACGCCAACATCCACGGCAACGAGTGGGAGGGCACCGACGCCGCTCTGCGGGTGATCGAGGAGTTCGCCACCGACCGCACCCCGGAGGTCGCCGAGCTGCTGCGGCGCAACCGGCTGGTCTTCAACATCACCTCGAACCCGGACGGCCGAGTCGCCGGCACCCGGGCCAACGCGGCCGGCTACGACCTCAACCGCGACCTGACCATCGTCGCGCAGCCGGAGACCAACCTCATCCGCGACCTGATCATCGACACCAAGCCGATCATCACGCTGGACCTGCACGGGTACGTCAACCCGACCCTGCTGCACCCCAGCACCCCGCCGCACAACGTCAACAACGAGTACGACCTGTACATCAAGCACGGCCTGCCCAACGCGTTGGCGATCGAGGAGGGCCTGCGCGGCCTCGGGTACGCCGAAACCCAGCGGGCCCGGATCCCGTTCCGCGATGACGAGCCGGGCGTGTGGGACGACTTCCCACCGATCTACGTGCCGTCGTTCGCCATGTTGCAGAGCAGCATCCCGTACACCATCGAGGCTCCGCTGAACCCGCGTGGCGGTTCGCTCACGCCGGCCGAGCGGGTACGCCGCTCCGGTATCAACACCGACGTGCATGAGGTGGCCATCCGCACCTCGTTGCGCTACATCCAGGACCACCGGGCCGAGGTGCTGCACGACCAGGCCGAGGTCTACCGCCGGGGCCTGGCCGGTGAGCCGTTGCGCGAGCTCCCCGACGGCTACGTGCCGGGCTGGGGACCGGAGGACAACTACAACACCACCTTCCCCCGGGCATACGTCATCCCGAGCGGCACCGGTCAGCGTTCCGAGCCGGCC
This sequence comes from Micromonospora parathelypteridis, assembly GCF_014201145.1. NCBI lineage: Bacteria > Bacillati > Actinomycetota > Actinomycetes > Micromonosporales > Micromonosporaceae > Micromonospora > Micromonospora parathelypteridis. The sequence goes on along the minus strand of NZ_JACHDP010000001.1, from coordinate 1,576,255 downwards.
GCGGCCCGCCTGGTCGACCTGCTGATCGGCAGCGGTGGCCGGGTGTGGCAGGCGAAGAAGTCGTTCACCGCTGGCGGCAAGCGCTACCAGGCCGGCTCGTACGTCATCGACATGCATCAGCCCAAGCGCGGCCTGGTCAACTCACTGCTCGAACCGGGCGCGGACATCACCGACCGGGTGAACGACCTGTACGCCGGACCGGCCGCCTGGAGCCAGGGGCTCACCTGGGGCGCCACCGTGGACACCCTGTGGGACAACCTGCCCCGGGTACGCCTGGAGCGGACCTACGACGGGCGCGCCGAGGGCACGCTGCCCGCCGGCTGGTCCGACCTGCGCCTGGATCTGCGGGACGCCGCCGACCTGCTCGCGGTGAACTCGCTGCTCGCCAAGGGCGTCGCGGTCTACCGGCTCGCCGACGGGTCGGTGGTCGTTCCCGGCACTCCGGGCAACCGCAAGCTGGCCGGCGCCGAGGTCCGAGCTCACGCGGTCAGCTTCGAGCGGGCGCCGTCCCGTTGGCGGGGCACCCGGCTGGACCGGGTCGTGGTCGGCTACCTCGGTACGGTCGAGGAGCGGGACACCCTCGCCGACCTCGGCTTCGAGGCGCGTGCGGTGACCGCCGCGACGCTGACCGACACGTTGACCGAGGACGTCGACGTCCTGCTGGTCGCCGGCAACGTCAACCTGGCGGACCTGACCGCCGAGAACCGGGCCGCCCTGGACCGCTTCCTCGCCGCAGGCGGTGGCGTGGTCGGCCTGGGCACCGCCGGGGCGTCCTTCAGCAACGCCGCCGCGCTGCTGACCGTGACCGCCACCGCGGCGCCGAGCCTGGCCAGCGGGGTGGCCAACATCGTGAACAACGGGGGACCGGTCACCACCTCGGCGATACCGCACACGTTCATCAGCCAGCCCGTCTGGTTCACGAACCTGGGTGCGAACGTCGAGGTCGAGCAGTCGTACGCGGCCGACCCGCTGCTCTCCGGTTGGTGGGCCACCGACGGCGCGAACGGGCAGGCCGCGGCGGCCAACCAGGCCAGCATCGTGCGGGGTGTCTCCGCCGGGGGCAACGGTGTGGTGCTGTTCGGCACCGACCCGACGTTCCGTCTGCACCCGAAGGGTCTGCAGTCGCAGCTCGGCCGGGCCGTGCTCTGGGCGGCACAGCGCTGACCTCGGCTGGGTGAGCCAGCGATCGGCCTTGGCTGGCTGAGCCAGCGATCGGCCTTGGCTGGCTGAGCCAGCGATCGGCCTTGGCTGGCTGAGCCAGCGACCGTCCTTCGTGGGGCCCGGGTGCGAACCGCACCCGGGCCCCACACCGTCGGCGGTCAGCCGTAGCTGCTCATCCGTCAGGCGAGCCGGGCACGCCGTTCGGCGCAGCCGGCCGGCCGTTCAGCGCAGCACCTTTCGAGCGGGTCAGGTGACGGCCATCACAGGGTCGTAGCCTCCGGCCGTTACATCGAATGCCTCGACTCCCCGGAGGTGTGTCAGATGGCTGCACCCGAACCGGAGGCGCCTACCACGGCGCCGTCCAGGGCGAAGGACCACAGCCCCTGGAACTGGTTGCTCTTCATTCCCATCGTGGTGCCGCTGATCCCGGTCTTCTTCAATGGCGACTCGCCCCGGGTCTTCGGCTTCCCACGCTTCTACTGGCTGCAACTGGCCTTCATCCTGCTCGGCGTTGGCACCACCACGTTGGTGTACCAGATGACGAAGAAGCGGGGGAGCCGCTGATGTGGCGCGACCATCTCACCGAGATCATCGTCTTTTCCGTGCTGTTCCTCCTGGTCAGCGCGATGGGCTTCGTGGCCGCTCGCTGGCGGGCACCGAAGGACATGGCGCACCTGGACGAGTGGGGGCTGGGCGGGCGCAGCTTCGGCGGCTGGATCACCTGGTTCCTGGTCGGCGGTGACCTCTACACCGCGTACACCTTCGTGGCGGTGCCGGCGTTGATGTTCGGTGCCGGCGCGGCGGGGTTCTTCGCCGTGCCGTACACGATCGTCATCTACCCGCTGGTCTTCCTGGTGCTGGTGCGGCTCTGGTCGGTGTCGCACCGGCACGGGTTCGTCACGCCGGCCGACTTCGTCCGCACCCGGTTCGACTCCCCGGTGCTGGCGCTGCTGATCGCCATCACCGGCATCGTCGCCACCATGCCGTACATCGCGTTGCAGTTGGTCGGCATCGAGGCGGTGCTCAAGACGATGGGCGTCACCGGCGACAACGCGCTGGCCCGGCACCTGCCGATCATCATCGCGTTCGCCATCCTGGCCGCCTACACGTACCAGTCGGGGCTGCGCGCGCCGGCGCTTATCGCGTTCGTCAAGGACAGCCTGATCTACATCGTCATCCTGGTGGCGATCGTCTACCTGCCGTACAAGCTGGGCGGCTGGGGTGACATCTTCGCCGCCGCGGACGCGAAGTTCGACGCCTCACCCAACCCGAACGACGGCATCCTGCTCAACGGCAACAACCAGCTTCAGTACGTCACGTTGGCGCTCGGCTCGGCGTTGGCGCTCTTCCTCTACCCGCACAGCATCACCGGTGTGCTGGCCAGCAAGAACCGGGACGTGATCAAGCGGAACATGTCGGCGCTGCCGGCGTACAGCCTGCTGCTCGGGTTGATCGCGCTGCTCGGCTACATGGCCATCGCGGCCGGCGTGAAGCCGCTGCCCGGGGCGAAGGAGGGGACGGTCGACAGCAACACCGTCGTGCCGTTGCTGTTCGACCAGCAGTTCCCGGACTGGTTCGCGGGCGTCGCGTACGCGGCGATCGGCATCGGCGCGCTGGTGCCGGCGGCGATCATGTCGATCGCGGCGGCGAACCTGTTCACCCGCAACATCTACAAGGAGTACCTGAAGCGGGACGCCTCCCCGGCCCAGGAGGCGAACGTCTCGAAGATCACCTCGCTGGTGGTGAAGGTCGGCGCGGTGGCCTGCATCGTCTTCCTCGACCCGCAGTTCTCCATCGACCTGCAGCTGATCGGCGGCGTGATCATCCTGCAGACGCTGCCGGCGGTGGCGCTGGGCCTCTACACCCGCTGGTTCCACCGCACCGGGCTGATCGTCGGCTGGGCGGTCGGCATGGGGCTGGGCATGTGGATGCTCTACCAGGTGGCCAGCCCGACGCGGAAGCACTTCGGTGGCTCGGCGTTCCCGCTGTCGGAGTTCGGCTTCGACACCACCCGGACGATCTACGTCGGCATCGTGGCGGTGGCCGTCAACCTGGCCGTGGCGGCGCTGGTGACGCTGGCGCTGCGGGCCGCCAAGGTGGCGGAGGGAGTCGACGGCACCACGCCGGACGACTACTTCGCCGACGAGGGCGACCCCCGGGTCACCCCCGGCGCCGAACGCGACGCCGACTCGGCCCGCGAACCGGTCGCCTGACCTCGGGTACGCCCGGGCGCCGACGTGGTCGGTGCCCGGGCGTACCTGTTCCGCGGCCGCTGGCCGCCGGTGGCCGGGTGCCTGGGCCTGCCGGGGTTTGCCGGGGTTTGCCGCCAAGATCGTGCTCGATCATTGTTGTAGTGGTGTCGGACCGCGCGGGATGCCACTACAACCAGGATCGAGCGCGATCTTGGCGGTGGGAAAGGAGCCCCGCCACCTGGAGGTGGGTCAGCGGGGGCGGTTGCGGTTTACCAGGGCCTGGTTGAGGCGGCCCAGGAGGGCGGCGAGCGTGGCCCGGTCCTCGGCGCTCCAGTCGCCCAGCATGTCGCCGTAGAGCCGGGTACGGGCGGCCTGCACGGCGGCCATCCGCTGCAGGCCGGCGGAGGTGGGGGAGATGACCGTGCCCCGCCCGTCGGTCGGATCCGGGGCGCGGGTGATCAGGCCGTCCCGCTGTAGCGCGGACACCTGCCGGGTCACGGTCGAGCCGTCCAGGTTGAGCCGCGCGGCGAGCGCGGAGACGTTCTGCGGCCCGGCGTCGTCCAGGTGGCGCAGGATGACGTACGCCGCCCGGTCGAGCACCCGGTGCTCGGCGGTGCCGGTGGCCCGCCGGGTCGCCTCGCCGAACCGCATCAGCAGGGCAACCTCGGTTTCGATCCGGCCGAGGGTGCTCTCGTGGTCGTCGCTCATAGCTGTATGATACAGAATAAGTACCTGCATAATACAGCTAGTTGAGGAGTCGGAGTGGATCGGCGTTCCGAACCGAACCGCAGTGCCATCTACGCCACCACGCTGGTGGCCTTCCTCGCCATCGCCGGCATCGCCGTGGTCGACCCGATCCTGCCGGCCATCGGCGACGCGATCGGAGTCACCGCCTGGCAGGTCGAGCTGCTGTTCACCGCGTACATCGCGGTCATGGCTCTCGGCATGATCCCGGCGACGCTGGCCAGCGGCCGGTTCGGCTTCAAGCCGGTGCTCATCACCGGCGTCTCCGTGGTCGGCCTCGCGGCGATCCTCGCCTCGTTCAGCGACAACATCGTGCAGCTGTCCGTGCTGCGCGGTGTCTGGGGGCTGGGCAACGCGATGTTCTTCGCCACCGCCATGGTCGTGCTGGTCAACCTGGCCATCGACCGGGAATGGGTGGTCGGCCTCTTCGAGACCGCCCTCGGCCTCGGCTTTGCTGTTGGCCCGCTGATCGGCGGCCTGCTCGGCCAGATCACCTGGCGGCTGCCGTTCTTCGTCTGCGGCGTCTTCATGCTCTTTGCTCTCGGGGTGGCCGCCCTCAAGCTCCGCGAGCCCACCAACCGCCAGGCACCGGTACGCGTCGGCCAGATCTTCGCCACCTACCGCCGGCCGGCGTTCATCGCCCTCTGCGTGGTGACCGGCACGTACAACTTCGTGTTCTTCGTGGTGCTCGGCTACACGCCGCTCTTCCTGGGGCTGGACATCGTCCCGCTGGGGCTGGCGTTCACCGGCTGGGGTCTCGGCCTGGCCACCGGCATCATGGTGATCGGCCACCGGCTGGCCCACCGGATCGGCGCGGTGCAGACAGTCGGCGTCGCCATCGCCGGGCTGCTGGTCTGCATGGTTCTCTTCGCCACCTCGACCAGCACCGCCGAGTCGCTCGTGGTGCTGGTGCTCTCCGGGCTCTGCATGGGGCTGGCCAACGCCAACCTCACCGACCTGGCGCTCGGTCTCGGCTCCAGCGACCGTCGGGTCGCCACCGGCGCGTTCAACCTGGTCCGCTGGGGTGCCGCCGCGCCGGCGCCGATCATCTCCGGCAAGCTCGCCGAGCACTCACTGTCGCTGCCGTTCTGGGTCGGCTTCGGGGTGCTCGCCGTCGGCGTGCTGGTCTACCTGGCCTTCGCGCACCTGATGGCCGCCGGCTACGGCGAGCGGGTGCTCTGGTCCCGCTGGAACCGGGCCGCCGCCAACTCGGAGCACGCCGTCGAGGAGCCGGTCGGCGAGACGTACTGACCGTCGCCAGAGGTCAGGTCAGGGCGCGCCAGAGCAGGTAGAGGCCGATCACCGTGCCGAACACCACGATCACCGTCTTGAGCACCACCGACGGCAGCCGGCGAACCAGCCGGGCGCCCACGTACCCCCCGATCAGGGTGGCCGGCGCGACCACCGCGACGGCCGCCCAGTTGACCGGGCCGAACAGGGCGAACACCACGAGCGTCGTCAACCCCACCAGCGCGGAGAGCAGATTCTTGATCGCGCTCACCCGCGCCAGGGTCGCGTCCAGCACCAGGGCCAGCCCGGCGACCAGCATCACCCCGAGCGCCGCACCGAAGTACCCGCCGTACACCGCACCGAGCGCGACCATCGTCTGCACCGCGACCGTCCGCTGACGCGGCGACATGTCCCGAGGGTGACCGACAAGCCGGCGCAGCGGGTCCTGGAAGGCCAGCACCGCGGTCGCGCCCAGCACCAGAAACGGCACGACCAGCTCGAACGCGCGGGCCGGGGTGGCCAGCAACAGCAACGCCCCGAGAATCGTGCCGATGATGGTGGGGGGCACCAGCGTGGCCAGCGCGCGGGGGCGCGGCAGGTCCGCCCGGCTGCCGGCCACGCTGGCCAGGTACCCGGGGAACACGGCGATCGAGTTGCTGACGTTCGCCGGAATCGGGGGCAACCCGACCGCGATCAGCGCCGGAAAGGTGATCAGCGAACCACCGCCGGCCACCGCGTTGACCGTGCCAGCGGCGAGACCGGCGGCGAGCAGCAGCGCGGCGTGGGAGAGATCCATAGCCCCACGAGGCTAGCCGTCGCCTTTGCGGGACGGATTTGCGGGACTGCCCTTGAGCTGCGCGATCTTGCCCAGGCGGGGCGGGAGTGTTGGCGGAGCGTCCGTCGTTAGGATGGGAGCGCGACGGACGAGTCGACCGGGCGGCCGCGTCGGCGGGCTTCGGCCCGCCGCCGAGGAACGTCCGGACTCCACAGGGCAGGGTGGTTGTTAACGGCAACCCGGGGCGACCCGCGGGACAGTGCCACAGAAAACAGACCGCCGACCCCAACGGGGACGGTAAGGGTGAAACGGTGGGGTAAGAGCCCACCAGCACCCCGGGTGACCGGGGTGGCTCGGTAAACCCCACCCGGAGCAAGGCCAAGTAAGGGCCGTCACCGCAAGATGACGACCCCGCGCAGACGCTTGAGGGCTGCCCGCCCGATGTCTGCGGGTAGGCCGCTGGAGCCTGCCGGCAACGGCAGGCCGAGATGGATGGCCGCCGCCGGCGCAAACCCCTTGGGGTACGCGCCGCGCACAGAATCCGGCGTACAGGTCGACTCGTCCGTCGCCCACCAGGTCGTATGTTCTGACGTCCGTTGGCGTGGTGGCCAACATTGGGCGACGTTTACGCCCTGAGCGCGCCCTGATCTTGGGGCAGCACCGTCAGCTTGGGAACTCGCTGGGGTGCACGGCGACCCCAAGGTCAACAGGCGGCGCTCCTGGTCACGGCGGCCCCGGTTGTCCGCTGTTCCCCGGTGACGTCCCGCCGGTACGGGCGCGTGGGCCCACGCCGGAGATGTGGAAGGCTACTGGCGTGCGGGGCACCCGTACGCAAAGCAGGCCACGTTTGGTGAGCCCGTTGAGAGAAGACACCAGTGAGCGTCGACCCCTCGCTGAAGAAGGCTCTACGCCAACTCCGAAACACCCGCGCGAGGCGACCTGCCGATCTCGTCGATCCGGCCGAATTCGCTGCATGGCGCGACGCAATAGCGGAGGCCCTGGAGGAGATAGCCGCTGCCGCTCCTGATTGGGATGATCGCCTCCGAGACCAGGCGTATTCGGAGGCGAAGGCCGCCCGTGCGCAGGCAGTCCAGATCCGCAGCACCATCAACCGGTCGGACGACCACGGTCAACTCTGACGTGACGACCAGCCGCAATGAGTGGGCTCCCGGTGCGGGGCGGGGGCGGCGTCCGGCGGTGTCGGTGGCTTCCGGCCGGGCGGCCTACCGTCGCCGCGCCGCGCCTTGATCTACAACAGAGGGAATTGGCAGCAGCGTTTGGGGGCGATAGGTGGGAGCGAGACAATTCGCCTACAAGCTCTGTGCACCCCGTCCGGGAGTTGGCGTCCCGCCGTGCTGGCGGCCGGCATCACGCCGATCCGGGCCACCGGGATGCACGCGCTACGCCACTTCTACGCCTCGTCGCTGCCCGACGCGGGGGAGAGCATCAAAGCGCTCGTGTCGTACCTCGGCCACGCCGACCCGGGGTTCACCCTCCGGGTCTACACGCACCTGATGCCGGCGAGCGAGGAACGCACTCGCATTGCGATCGACAGACTCTTCTCACCGGCGCAGGGGCAATGAGGAACGAGCGCCATGGCGTGGGCCGCTAGACCGTCAGGGGTGCCTTGTAGCCTCCGCGTATGTCTCGGTCTCGCCGAAAGAAGAAGAATTCCCCAAGTCGCGGCCAAAAGGGCATAGCGATTTATTACGACATGCGCGTCGAGGACAATTTCGAGCGATGCGCGCAGCGTTTGGTGGAAACGGTGGCATTCGCTGCTCGAACGGAACCCCGCAGAAAGCGGTACCTGTACCTGGATGTTCAGGGTCACAAAAACGATGCGGGTGGTTACGACCGAGATGCATACGAGATTATGAAAGAATTCTTGGTGGGCTTTTTGATGCCGTATCTTGCGGAGGCTCACACGCCGCTCGGGGCGTTTCGAAATCCTAAGGGGCAGCGGGAGGATGTTCCTGAAGTTTTGGAGATCAAAGACCCAGACGAACGTCCGGACGAGTTGCTTAACCTGAAGATGCGAGTCAGGGGGCGGGCTCAAGACGGTCGACGGTCAAGGCCGCCACTGTCGATGATCAGCGACTACCTCGGGTTAGAGGAAGCAGCCTGCATCATCTGTTGGTCGACGCCGGTCCATCGTGCTCACGCCGTGCCGGATGGCTTGGGCGGTTCGAATGATGTCCGAAACTTTGCCCCTCTCTGTGAGGAACATCATCGGCAAGCGCCTGATGTGATCGACGCGGAATCCTTCTGGAGTTGGATCGACTATGCCTGCGAAAAGGAGGCGGGCAAGCGCCTTGCGCTTATGCATAAAGTGGCGCCTGCGCTGATCCCTGATCCAGGCCCAGAGCCGGTCCGTCCTCCGGGCACATTCTTCGAGCAGGTGAAGCGTGAGTTGATTGACCTTTACGGTTGGGTGGAGAGCGACTTTGAAGGGCTCGCGTGGGGTCGTGTGCTTGATGAATTCTATGTCGTTCTAGAGCAGGCAACCGGCAAGCATTTCGGAGTTGATCGCAAGGTTTCGACCTACGCGTGGGCCTACAACGTGGCCAAGAAGCGAGTGCAGCTGAAGGGCCTTGCAGGTGATGACACTTTCCGCGCATGACGCCCTGAGCGGGTGTCAGGCGAACGACATGCCTGCTCAGGATATGTTGCTTCAGAATCCGGCGTACAGGTCGACTCGTCCGCCGCCCATCAGCCTAGAGCCGCGATCAAGGCTTTGAGCTGGCCCTTTGTCCGGGTGTCGATGGTCGTCGAATGTCAACATCGAGCGGACTCGGAGACACGCTCGTGGCAGGGTCTTCTACGGGTGCCCCCGAATGAACGCCAGATTCCCTCGCACCGTCGCGGTTAGATGGTGATCCCTGCCGAGCGCACGCTCGCAGTTGGCCAGCACTGTCTCCAAAAGGTTGACCGCCTGGCCGCGGCGACCGATCGAATGGTAGACGCCGGCGAGGTCGTTCTGGGTGTTCAACGTGTCGGGGTGGTCGGGGCCGAGCACGCGTAGGTGGTCTGCGCACAGCTTTTCCAGGGCGTCCGCGGCGCCGAGCTCGTCACCGGCCTCACTGTGCCAATTGGCGAGGTGGCGACGCGTGGCTAGCGTGGCGGGATGATCCGGGCCCAGGACCCGCAGATTGTCGACAAGTAACTCCTCGAACGCGGTGGCCGCTCCAGCCGGGTCGCCGGCCATGCCGCGCCAGTGGGCGAGGTGAAGCTGAATCGACATGGTGCGGGCATGGTCGGGACCTGGGTTCAGGAGACGCACCTGGTCTGCCAGCAATTCCTCAAGAGCCCGAACCGCACCGGCCGGGTCACCGGCCCGACCATGCCAGTGTGCGAGGTCGTTACGAGTGCCAAGGGTTTCAGGGTGCCCGGGCCCCTGGATCCGGAGCAGGTCCGTGAGCAGCTCATCAAGGGCCGTGACGGCTGCCTCCGGGTCGCCGGCTTCACCGCGTGCGTAGGCGAGTTGGTGTCGCGTGGCCAGGGTGTCGTCATGGTCGGGGCCGAGTACCCGCAGCCGGTCCACGAGGAGCTGTTCCAACTCACGTACGGCACCGCCCGGGTCCAAAGTCAACGCGTGCAGGGCGGCAAGGTGGTGGCGGGTCGTCAGCGTGTCGGGGTGATCTGGGCCGAGCACCGCTTCACTATCGGTGCGGGTGGCTTGGAGGAGGGAACCGGCGCGGGCAACGTCCCCGACATCGTGTAGCGATTCGGCGGCCCATCGGCAAAGCGTGAGGAGCAGGGGCGAAGGTCGAACCGAGTGACCGCGTAGGGCGAGGATATGGGCGACCAGTTCGTCCAGCTCGGTCCTACGGTGGGCGGCTTGGTCCATCGGTAGGTCCTGAGTGAGAGTGTCGAGTGCGTCCGTGGCGGTTGTGATGGCTTCGATCAGCGCGGTGCCGGCCTGGTGGCGGATTACTCGGGCGGTCAGGCGGTGCACCGAGATGACCACGCCATCGTCGCCGTGCTCGTCCTCTGCCGCGCCACCGAGGCTGACCAGCGACGCGGTGGTGAGCACCTCGAGCGCCCGTCCTAGACCACCGGACAACCCAAGAGCAGGTAGCGCTCGGGCGAGCAGTTTGCGGCTGATCCCGTCCGGAGATAGCACCGACAGCACTCTCAGTAACGCCGAAGCGTCCCCCATAGGATCGGCGCGGTCCAGGCCCGCCACGCTGAGTTGGGTTGCCTTCAGGACCCCCGGATGGTCCGCGCCGGCCTGCCGGCGTAGTACCTCATCGAGATTTTGTCCCTCCAGGGCCTGAAGATACTGCCGGTACGACCACCGGTCCCGGTTGATGGAGGCAGCGACCTGCGCCAAGGCCAACGGCAACCAGCCCAGACGCACACCGAGCTCGGCCGCATCCGCACCGCGCGGTAGACCCGTCGCCGTCTGCAGGAACGCCTGCCCCTGCGAGGGCGTGAACATTCCCACCGGCACCGCGGAGATTCCCGCCATGCTGGTGAACTCCTGCCGGTTCGTAGTAATGATCACCTTGGCGGTGCCGGTGGCCGGCAGAAACTTGCGCACCGTATCGGGATCATCCACGTTGTCGAAGACGACCAGCCGCCGTGCCCGGCCGGACTGCTCCAGCCAGCCACGCAGCGCCGCTGCCAGCACCTCGGGGTCCTCGTCAGCCCCGCCCAGACCCAGTCGCTGAGCCAGCAACGCCAGGTCGGCCACCGGCCCTGTCTCCGCGTTGACCCACGCCACCAGGTCGTAGTCGTGCGCGACACACTCGCGGGCGAACGCCGCGGCCAGTTGAGTCTTTCCGGCCCCACGAGCACCGGGCAGCGCCACCAGCGCCGCCCGGCCACGTCCACCCAATGCCCGACGCAGCATGGCCATCTCGTCCGGCCGGTCCTGAAACTGCCACGCCGCAAGCGGAATCGCACCGAACACGGATAACTGGCCAGGCACGTCCGCCGCGTGCTCATCGTGGGCGGAGGCCCGATGCCGTGCCCACTCCACCACCAGCGTGGCCGCCACCAGCATTCCGGCCAGCGTCCACACCACCGTCGGCCACCAACGCCCCGACACCTGCACCGTGTTCGTCGCGAGGTTACCTACCAGAGCGAACGCCGCAGCGATCACAACGACGGTCACAGGCGACGGCTTCCGCCCGCCCGCATGACCACGGCCCATAGAACACCTCCGGCAACCGCGACCCGGACGCATAGCAGTGTCACACGTAGATATCGCCGAGGCCCGACCCCGTATTGCTCGACGTCTGACGGCCCGATGACGGCCCAAGCGGCCCAGGACTGCCCACAGCCCTTGTCGGCAGCTTCACCGACCCCGGCTCATCGTGCTGCACCGATGCGGAGGCGATTGCCGTCCGGGTCTACCACCTCAAATTCGCGTCCCCAGTCCTTCTGCCCGACGGTGCCCACGCCGCAGGCTGCCGCTGCGGCATCGATGTCGTCGACGTACAGGTACAACAGTGTCCCCGGCCGGGCATCCCCGGTGTGCTCCGACAGATGGATCTCAACGCCGCCCCGGACGATGCTCACGTAGAGCGGCAAGTCAGGGGCGAACCGGTGCTCCCACTGCCGCAAGAAACCAAGGCGGGCGTACCAAGTCGCGGCGGCATCCGCGTCCGTGGTCCGCAGGACAGGCGCGAGGCGTTCGGTCATCCAGGCAGTCTGGCACCCCAGTTGCGATGAGAAAGCCTCCGTTGATCCGAAGTGCCCTCGGCGCCGCGTCGCAACCGCCAGGTACGAGCGGGGACGACTCCTTGACCCCGAGCAACCAGCACCGCCACGTGAGCTGCACTGTGGCCCTTGACCTGGAAGCGCGGTCCGCCCTCGTCAGTGTTGGTCCACCGGTGTCCGCACCGATCGTCACTCAGTTAGTCACCCACCTGGTAGCCCTGTTGCGGAGCCAGGGATGGGGTCCAAGACCATGACGTCATGGATGAGGCTCGACGACGGTGGCACCAGCAGCATTCGGCGTCGTGGCTTCAGCTCGCCGCCACTCTTCGGAATGAGGGCTGGGAAGCGCAGGTGACGTCTGCGGCAGCTCCAGTGCAGGTAGAAGGGACCCTTCCAAACGGCCATCCGCCGTCGGTGAGTCCATGATCAGGCGACTTGCCCGCCGTTACCTCGGGGAGCGTTAGCCAACCAGGCAAGCATCCTCACCTTGCTAAGGCTTCGGCGGTGCGTCGTTGCGGTCTGCTGCGCCGATTACGGCCGCTCGATGACCTGGGCGACGAACGCGGACCAAGCAGCGGGGGAGAAGGTCAATGCCGGTCTGGCGACGTCCTTCGAGTCACGGACGGCCACAACACCGGGCAGGTCGGTTGCCACCTCGACGCAGTTCCCGCCGCTCGCGCCGCTGCGGGTGGACTTGCGCCACCGGGCGTTACTGAGGTCCATGATGGCTCTCAACTTCCTTCAGCGGGTCGATGGACTGCCGGCGCGGTGGCGCGGTGATCTGGGACGAGGTCGATTGCAGCGTTTTATCCGGCGCGAAGCCCTTCGCGCGCCTAGCGCTGGTTACGGCCGCTCGGCAAGCTGGGCGACGAACGCCCGCCAGGCCGCTGGACCGAAGGCCAGGGCCGGGCCGGAAGGGTCCTTGCTGTCCCGGACGCCGATGACGCCGGGCAGGTTGTCGGCGACCTCGACGCAGTTGCCCCCCGACGAACCGCTGCGCCGGGACTTGCGCCAGGTGGCGTTAGTGAGGTCCATGATCGCTGTGCACTTCCTTCATCAGCTCGTTGGACTGCCGGCGCGGGAGCGCTTCGTTTCGAACGTTCTCCCACCTCGTCTGAAGAGTATGTAGTTCATCTTCGTTATCGACCACGATCCCGCCTAGCTGATTTTCGAGGTGCCCAACCCAGGCTCCGTCGCCGGCTCGCGCCAGCGCGAACGGCCCGGACAGCCCGATGTGGAGACCGGCATCTGCCGGAATCACGTGCACGTGAACGTGGGGCAACTCAGCCACGGCGATGAGGTGGGCGATCTGCTCGGCCATGATGCCCGCATGCTCGTCGCTGGCGCGGCGAAGCGTGGACTCATCCAGCACAGCCACCACCTGCGGGGGTGTGTCACCGGTGAGGATCTTGTGCCGGCTCATGCGGGCGCTCACCTGCTGGTCTACCTCCGTTGCCGACATGAGGTCGTTCAAGCGCATCACCACGCGGGCGTAGTTCTCGGTCTGGAGTAGGCCCGGAATCAGTAGTGGTTCGAAGAGCCGAAGCTGTCGCGCGCCGCGCTCGGCGTCCAGCCACGGCAGAAACCATGACGGTGCGCCGAGTTTCACCACCAGGCGTCCGAACAGCCCGTCGTTACTGAAGGCGCGGTCCGCTCCGCGGATGAAGTCCATCGTCAGTGCACGGGTGCTGCTCTCCACGGCGCTGACATGCGAAGCGCTGAAGCCCGCTGCCCGGCCGAACGCCTCTTGCGTCATCCCGGATGCTCCGCGAGCGCGGCGGATCTCGCTCACGATGAAGTCCGCGAGGGGACTCGGCACATCAGCCACGCAACGCTCCTCAAGTCGGAGATCGACTACCCGGGGCACCACAGGCCTGGAGCCTGTTCCGCCAGCTCAGCCCGGACGCCGTAAGCGCCTTCCGAGCGTAGTCGTCTCCACAGCAGAGTGTCACCAGGCGGCGCGGCTGGCAGGGACCACGAGACCCGGCGGTCGTGTTCGCAGCGGGGCCGCTCCCGTCGGGCGAGCACTCACGGGAGCGGCCCCTTCCCAACGGTGCAGGGGAGACCGTGCCCGACGACAAGCCCGACAAGCCCGAGCCCAAGCCGGCAAGCCCGCGGCCCGCGAACCCGGATGCTCCGATCGCCGTCTACGAGCCGTGGCCGCTCGGGGCGGGGTCTTCGTCCTACCGGCGTTCGGGCGCGAGCCGCGCTTCCGCGTACCCCTGGGGGTTGCGGTGATCGGGACGATGAAGGCCGGCGACGTGGTCTACCTGGCCACTGCCGCGAGCGTGCAGTTCCTGCGCCCGATCTTCGTGCGTGTCATCCGCGAGTTGCCGGAGCGGCACACGTACGACGGGTGGGTGTGGATCGAGGGGTACGAGCTGAACGCGGCGGGCGACGCGGTGGCGCGACGCGAGTTGTACGTGATGCGGGCGGGCGTGCGGTTGCAAGCCCTGCCTGCCGTGCTGACGACGCCCGCCAGACGCCGACGCGTCCGCCGAGGTCCGGTGAGGGTGGGATGACCGCCCGCCCTCGCCCGCACCTGCCGATGCGTCCGGCGTGGCTGTGCCGCAACTGCGCTGCCCCCTGGCCGTGTGGCCCGGCTCAGCTTCACCTCGTGGCCGAGTTCTACGGTCATTCGATCGCGCTGGCGTTCTACCTGGCCGCGTCGATGCAGGAGGCGATCGACGACGTGTACGGGCTGGGGCTGCGCCCGGACCTGCGCGCGATGCACGCCAGGTTCCTCGGGTGGTTGTCGCTGGCCCGCCGCCCTCGCCGGTCACGTCGACTCTGAGTCGGGTCCAGCGAGCGAACCGGCCGGGTGGGTTGCCCCACCCGGCCGGTGTCTGGATCTCAGGAAGCTAGCCCCGCAAGGCTGGCGACCGTCAGTGCTTCTTCTTGAACACCGGCATGGTGTCCAGCGTGGTGGTGATGTTCTGCGTGGTGCCGCCCCGGTACGTCTTCCCGGTGAAGATGTCGGTCCAGCTGTTGCCCGGCGGGAACCACACCGACGTCGTGGCGGTGTTGCCCGGCGTCGTCACCGGTGCCACCAGGTAGTCCGGGCCGTAGAGGTACTCGGAACCGGCGGTGGCGTACGCGGCCTGCTCATTCGGGTAGGCCAGGTACATCGAGCGGACGATGGGCGTACCCGTGCGGGTGGCCTCCTGGGCTGCGGCGTAGGTGTACGGCTGCAGCTCCTTCCGCAGGTTGAGGAACTTCTTGGCCGACGCGTTCGCCTCCGGGCCGTACTGCCAGGGCAGCCGGTCGCTGTGGTTGGAGTGCAGCCGGTCGATCGGCTGGAACGTACCGAACTGAACCCACCGGGCGTAGAGGTCGTCGGGCAGCTTCGTGCTGCCCGGTTCGGTGCCCGGCTCCTGCAGGCCGCCCGTGTGCCCGCCGATGTCGTGGCTGACCGCGGCCAGCCCGGTCGCGGCCGACTCGCCCGGCGTGTAGCCGACCTCCATCTGCAGCGTCTGCCAGTTGGAGGTGGTGTCACCGGTGAAGTGCAGCGTGGTGCGCTTGTCAGCCCACGGTCCGGTCGACACCGGGGTCGGGCTGCTGTAGCCGCCCGCCTGCAACGAGCCGTACGCCCGGGAGAACGCGAAACCGGTCTTGTCGGCGTACTGCTGGTTGATCCACGCGTCCCCGGTCACCCCGGCGAGGGAGGACTTCGTGTTGTCGCAGCACCAGTCCAACCACCAGAGGTCCGGGCCCTTGCTGCCCTTCGGCAGCATCTCGTCGTGGAGCTGCATGTACGCCTTGAGCTGGTCCGGGTCGCCGAAGTCGAACGCGTAGCAGTCGGCACCGCCGTTGCAGCCGACGCGCTGCAGCTTGCCCTTCGCGGTGGCCTGCGCCTTCGCGAACTTCGGGTCCGAGCCGAGGATGCTCGGGTGGATGTTGATGCCGGTGTGCAGGCCCTGCTTCTTGGCCCAGTCGAAGAACGCCTTCGGGTCGGGGATCCGGGTGGGGTCGATGCTCCAGCCGTTCCACTTGTCCGGCGCCTTGATGTCGGTGTCGAGGACAAGCGTGTCCAGCGGCACGCCCTCGGCCTTGGCCCGGGCGACGAGGTCCTGGAATTCGGTCGCGGTGCGGTCGTAGTACTCGGAGTACCACACCCCGTATGCCCACTTCGGCAGCAGCTTCGTGGGTCCGGTCAGGGTCGACAGGTCCTTCAGGCCACGGTTGAAGTCCTGCCCGTACGCGAAGACGTAGCCGTCCTGCTCCGCGGCGGGCCGGGGCTTGGTGTTGCTCAGGGCCGAGGCCGAGTCGTCGAGCAGGTACCAGCCGTCCTGGTAGAGCAGGCCCGGAGCGGTGAGTGCGGCACCGGACACGCCGTCCAGACCCCGGCGGTAGCCGCCGAGCGGCGCGTGCGGGGCGAGCAGCGGGGAGGCCGCGCTGGTGACGGCGACCGTGTCCACATTGACGTTGCAGCTGGCATCGGTGGGACAACCCAGCGTCACGGTGTTGGTGCCGCGGTTGAGGTGGACCGGGACGGCAACGGTGTTCCAGTAGTCCCACCCGCTGGTCGGCGGAAGGGTCGCCGTGACCGGCGCCGCCGTACCCGCCCTGACCGACATGGTGCGCGCCTGGCTCGGCTGGGAGCCGGCCTGGCCGTTGGCGTAGCGGATCTGCACCTGGTAGCGACCCGTGGACGGAACATCCGTCACGGTGAGCGCGTCACTGGACGTGGTGCTTTCCAGGCCGGCCAGGAATCCCGTACCGGAAGCGCCGTTGTGGTCGTTCGCGGGCTTCGCACCGCCGGTCAGCGCGCCGGTCTCGGCCTCTCCCAGCGTGCCGAACCGCAGGGGCTGCGGCTGGGGCGTGGCCGGCTCCGGGAACGAGTCACCCGGGTTGACCACCGCGAGGCTGTCGACGTTCACGTTGCCGGAGTCGTTGGGACCGCGCACGACGCTGATCTCGTGCCGGCCCGCGGTGAGGTCGACCGGCACGTTGGCCGTGCCCCAGGTGTCCCAGTTCGCGGTGGGCGGCAGCGTCAGCGTGTGGCCGGCGTCGCCGTCGACCTGAACCGTCAGGGTGCGGTCCACGGTCTGGCCGTCGCCGCCGGCGCTGTTGGCGTAGCGGACGGTGAGCTGCTTCGTGCCGGCTGCTGGAGCATCGAGCGCGAACGTGACCGAGTCGCCGGACGAGGCGAAACCGGCCGCGAAGCCGCGTCCGGTGAATCCCCGGTGGTCGGTGGCCACACCGGGACCGTTCAACTGCAGCGATTCGGCCTCGCAGAGCGCGCCGAACGCGCAGTCCGGAGCCGTGTGGCCGGCCCAGGGCTGGCCCTGCACGACCTGCTTGCCGGTCTTGAGCTGCACGGTGAGGTTGTCGGCGGTGAACGTGCCCGAGCCGACCCGGTAACGCAACGTCATCGCATCGGTCTCGATGGTGAGCCAGCCGTGCTCGACGTGCTTGGTGAAGCGCGTACGGGAGAAGTCATCGCGCCCGATGGCGTTGAAGGTGGCGGCGTCGGTGAACTTGCCGTCCTTCTGGTACTCGGTGCGGATCAGGGTCGGGGACAGCACCTCGAAACGTGCGTCGCCCGACCGAACGGCTCCGTCTTGCGCCTTGTGCTTGTTTGCCTGGGCCGGCGCGGACGGAGCGAGGATCAGCCCCGTGATGAGAATGCCGGCTGCGGCGGCTGCTGTCGCGCTGCGGCGGCGTGAATCCCGATAGAGCAAGATGCGCTCCTCGTCTCATATGGAAGAAATGAGTCGATGACAACGCTGTCACTGCACCGAAACACATGTCAACGGGCCTCCGGGAGTGTCCCTTCTCTCTTTCGGCAGCGGTCGTGCTCGCCCGGCAGGGTGCCGCAGCACCGGGAGGCGAGGAGACGGTCGCCCGGACGCCACCGCTGCCGCTGCGCCACGGTTTCCACACGAAGCGCTCCGTGGACGGCGGATCAGGCCGGTCCGCGGCGTCGTTGATGAGGGTGGTGGACCGATAGCGGTTTCAGGTCCTCGTGGCCTAGTCGGTGTGCGATGGCCTGGGCCTGAACGGCCGGATCAGTATCGTCGACCGGGAAGGTCACGACGTAGCTGCCCGGTAGGGCATAACGCAGCCCGCTCAGGTCGCGGGCGTAGTAGCGGATCTCCACCACGTCGGGACGATCCTCGGGCGCGCGGATCGCTACGTAGCGGCGTACCCAAGCTCCGCCGTCCTGGTCCCACCCCTCACGCCACAAGCTGGCCTCAAGGGCCTCGGCAACCAACCGCGCCGGCCACGTTCGGGTAGCCCGCCCCGTCGCCTGGGCTATCTCCTCGGCGTATGCGTGTGAGTCGAACCGGAAGATGCCCAGCCCGATCTCTGGTCCTTCCATGTGCACCCTGTCGATGACTATCAGGCGCCAGCAGTCCCACATCACTTCAGAGCCGGACTGGGAAACGCGGACCGTTAGTTGGTCCTCGCTCGTGTCCGATCCGCCTACTGCGATCTCTCGTGCTGCCGGGGCGACAACGAGTCCATCCGGCCCGAGCAACGACGAAGGCGCGAATCCCGCTACCGGTTTGCCATGGAAGCCGTCGGGCGGATACACCGCCGCCACGACGTCCAGGCCGTTGACGAGGACCCGCATACGGTGGCAGGTGAACTCGGCGGGAAACAGCAGCGGCTCCAGCCTCAGGACATCGACCACCGGGGGAGTTTAATCTGGTCCATGACTCGACGGCGCACGGACGAGCTGGCGAACGCGGTCGGTCTCGTGACCCTTGGCTTCGGTGTGGTGCTGACGGCCATGCCACGACGCAGCGCGGCAGCTCTCGGGCTGGGCAACCGCCCCGTGCTTGCCCGAACGGTCGGGCTGACTGATCTCGTCGTCGGTTCCGGCGTTCTGTGCGGACGTCCCCGTTGGCCGTGGATGGCGGCGCGGGCTGCCCTGAATCTCGCGTTGGCCGGTTGCTACGCAGCGGAGGCCAACCGCGGTAATCGCCGGGCCCGAACGGGAGCGATCGCGATGGCATCACTCACCGTCGTGGACGCGACGTTGGCCCTGACCCTTGCGGTTCAGGGTGGCACTTCTCGGCCCCGATAGCTGTCAGCGTTGTGGTCAGCAGTGGGAACCGTCGAGCGGGGCGGCGCCGGCGAGGGCTTCGACGGTCGCCGCCGGCGCGCTCGACTCCGCCGGGGTCGGCGAGGGCGTGACGGTGGGGGTCGGCTGAGCCGAAGGCGAACTGCTCGGCGTACGGGTGGCGTCGGGTCCGGCGAGGGTGGCCGTGCTGCGTTGGACCTGCTTCGCGACCATCCGGATGGTGGCGGTTGCCTGGCGCCCGTACACGTCGGTGACCTTGACGCTGTAGGGCCCGGGGCCGAGGCCACCCTCGACGGTCCAGTAGTTGTCGATCTGGCGGGCCGCCTTGCGGAAGCCGCCGCTTGGCCCCTTCGCCTCGACCGAGCGGAGCGGGTTGCCGTGGTTGCCGACCTGCACCGCGAACCAGTACTGCGAGGCGCCGCGCTTCATCCGGAAGGTGAGCCCTCCGTCGAGCGGAGGGTTCACCACCGCCCGGTACGTCACGGGCACGATGCCCTGCGCCCGGTCGGCAATCTTGGCGAACGCCTCGTCGGAGAGGTCGATCTTGCCGCGTCCGCACCCGGCGCACTGGTCCATGACCATGACCCGGACTCTGCCCTTCGGGCCGCTCACGTCCAGGTAACTGCCGCAGGCGGCCGCCCGGGAGTACTCGGATGCGCCGAGGGCCACGTAGAGGCGGTCCGCCGGCGGGCTCGGGAAGGAGCAGGTGCCGCCGGAACGGCCCGCGTCGTAGTAGCTGGCGGTTCCCTTGTGGACGGTGCTTCCCGTCGGTGGCGCGGCACAGGCCGGGGTGGCGCCGCCGCGTACGGCGAGGGTGATGCCAAGGACGGCGGCCAGGACGGCGACCCCGGCACCGGCCAACCAGTGTCTGACCCGCCGACTCGACCGGGGCGTACCGTTGTCGCTGGCCGGGGTGTCGTTCCCGGCGTCCGTGCCTGGTGCCGTCACGGCGCCTGATGTTGCCGCACCAGGCGGCGGCAGCGCAAAGCCGTCGAGCGGACCGTCACTCGCCGGATCGGCGGGGGCGCAGTCCGTTGCAAGCGTGCGCCGCGCCGTGGGGCTAGGAGGCCGAGGCCGTGGCGTAGTCGGGCAGTGTGATGGCGTCCGCCTTCTGGAACTGCCGGGCGAGGATGTCGCGCATCGGCCAGTGCCCCATCATCCGCATCGACTGGTTCCGCGCCCAGATCATGAGCCGGCTCTGAGGTGCGAAGCCGCTGATCCCGCCGGGCGGCAGCTCCTGGCACTGGTGGACGTAGTCGCGCATGACCTCCTGGTAGCGCGCGAACGCCCGCCCGTGGTCGTCGACGGCCGAGGCCAGCTCGCCGGCGAGCACGTACGCCCCGACCAGCGCCATGCTGGTGCCCATGCCGGTCAGAGGCGAGCCGCAGTACCCGGCGTCGCCGAGCAGCGTCACCCGTCCCCGCGACCAGTTCGGCACGTGCACCTGACAGATGCTGTCGAAGAAGAAGTCCGGCGCGTCCGGCAGCGCGTCCAGCAGTGCCGGCACCCGCCAACCCACCCCGGCGAAGGCATCGGTGAGCAGGCGCTGCTGCTGGCGTACGTCGCGCCGGTCGTACTCCAGCGGTGGGGAGGTGAAGCTCAGCATGGCCTTCGCGGTGCCGCCCCGCTCGGGGCGGATCCCCGCAACCCGCCCACCAGGCGCGTTGTACATGAGGAACCAGTCGTTGAGGTCGCCCGGGTCCGGCACGGTGAAGTACGCGGTGTACCCGCCGAGCGGCTTCACGTACTCGCTCTCGGGTCCGAAGGCGAGCCGGCGTACGCCCGAGTGCACCCCGTCCGCGCCGACCACCAGGTCGAACGTGCGCACCGTGCCGCTGGCGAAGCGGACCCGCACCCCCGTGTCGCCCTGGTCGAGTTCGGTGATCCGGTCGTTGAAGAGGTACTCGACCTCGCCCGCGGTGGCGTCGTGGAGGATCCGGGTCAGATCGCCCCGCATGATCTCGATCTCGGCCACGATGCCCTCGCCGCCGAAGAGGTCGGCGGACATCTGGGCCACCCAGCGGCCGTCCGCGTCGACGTTGGCGACACCGCGTTCGTCGACCCGGTCCTCGCGTACCCGGGGAATCAGCCCCATCCGCTCGACCACCTCGCGGCCGGCGCCGCGCAGGTCGACGGCCTGACCGCCGGGACGCAGGCCCGGGGCGATCTCCACGACGGTCGGAATGAAGCCGTGCCGGCGTAGCCAGTACGCCAGCGCCGGCCCGGCGATGCTGGCGCCGGAGATGAGGACGGTTTCGTTGGCCATGGATCAAACCCCGTTCGTGTACGGTGTACATCATGTGGCGTACAGGCTATGCAGGGCGTTCGGCACGAGGCAATACCTGCGCTGGCCAGGCATTTAGCCGGCAGTGCCGTACTAGTACTGCTGCTAGTACGGTCCACCTGCGCGCCGGTCGGCTGCCGCGCCGCAGCCGTGAAATACCCGACAGCGGCGTACTAGTACGCCGGGTTGGCTCGCGGGGGCGGTCAGACGTGGCCGGGGTGATGGCGTGAGTCGACCAGAGGCGCCGTACCTGCGCATCGTCGAGGACATCCGTCGCCGTATCGTCGCCGGCGAGCTGCGCCCCGGCGACCAGGTGCCCTCCGCCCGCCGGATCAGCCAGGAGTGGGGCGTCGCCATCGCCACCGCCACGAAGGTGCACGCCGCGCTGCGACAACAGGGACTGACCGAGGCGCGCCCCGGCGTCGGAACCGTCGTGGCCAGCGCCCCGGAGCCCGCGCGTGTCCCGGCGGCCGAGCGCACCCGACGGCTCAGTAGTGCGGCACGGCCAGGCGGCGAGGGCGAGCTGAGCCGGGAGCGCATCGTCTCCGTCGCGATCGCCGTCGCCGACGCGGACGGCATGGCCGAGCTCTCCATGCGCCGTGTCGCCACCGAGCTCGGCGTCGCCACGATGTCGCTGTACCGGTACGTGGCGGGCAAGGACGAGCTGGTGCTGCACATGATCGACGCGGTGTTGGGCGAGGAGGAGGTGCCACCGCCGAGCACGGAGGGCTTGCGGGCCGATCTGGCGGCGATCGCCCGGCTGGAGTGGCGCTTCTTTCGCCGCCACCCCTGGCTGGCCCCGGCCATGTCGATCACCCGACCCCAACTCGCCCCGAACGCCGTGGGAATCACTGACGGGGTGCTGCACGCACTGGACGGACTCGGCCTCGACTCGGAGACCCAGCTCTACGTGCACCTCACGCTCTTCAGCTTCGGGCGGGGGTTGGCGACGGCGATCGAGCCGGAGATCGAGGCGCAGCGCGAAACCGGCCTGACCAACGACGAGTGGATGAATTTCCAGGAGGCGCGGCTGGCGGAACTGGCCGCCGCCGGTTCGCCACTGCTGCGGATGGCCCTGCGCAACGACTTCGACTTCGACCTGGACCGGCTCTTCGAGTTCGGACTGTCTCGTCTGCTGGACGGGCTGGCGGGGTATCTGTCGGAGGGCTCAGCGCGGTCCTCGCGACTCGGCGGACACCTCGGCTGATCGCTCACGGAGGATCGTCACCGAGCGCCACGCGTCGAAGGCCCAACCGAGGTCCGCCGTGTCGGCGCCGGTAAAAACCGTTTCCAGGTACGTCGCGTCGACGAAGGTGTAGCCGTAGAGGCTGAACTGGACATCGCCGTCTTGGCGGTAGAGCCACGCGGCACGATGACCAATGCCGTCCCGGCCACTCTCACCAACCTTGGCTGTCGGGTTCGGCGGCAGGTCGGCATCGAGCGAGGCGATGATGTCTGCCCCATCGGCGCAACGCCACGGGCTTCCCGACACCACCCGCAACGAGCGGCCAGGTGCGCGCCAGGTGGTGACGCCATCTTTGGCACGCTCCCGCACCCAAGCAGACGGAAGCTCGATCCACCAGCCGTCGCCCAGAGATCTCCGCACGCCTCAGTGTCACCCACGGCCAGCGTTCGCACGATCGGTCATCGTGTACAGGTCGTCACTCGGTCAGAGGCTGAGGTCCGGACGCTCAGGGTGTCTGATACGGGAGAAGAGCACGCCCTACAACGAAATGGCTGTGGGGTATTACGGTCCGTGCCGTGGACGAATCAGAGCCCCAGGTCGGCGAGAGACGGAGACTGCCTGTCAAGAATGTTGGGGACCAGGTGGTGTGTCTCTTCGTGGAGCCGTTCGGCGAGGACTTCTGGATGCAGCCGGAGGAAACCTTCGTCGTGGTCGGCGGCACTGTCGATCCGGAGTTCTCGATCAGCGTGATGGCTGGACACGTGATCGTCTGGGCCAACGCGGGGGACCCGTACGAGGTGCAGGTCGTCGACGGCGCGTCGGGCGACGTCCTGAACTGCGGACATAGGCGACCCGACGGTTGGCCACAGGCAACCTGAACGCCAGCGGAAGCGATCGCAGAGTTCGTACACGGTGCCACGCCGGCGGACCACGTGCGCGCCGTGCCGGCTGCCCCCGTCTTGGTTGTCGCCCCCGGGGATATCCGGCGGCGAGACTCGGCCTACGGGCCTAGGGTGCGATTCATGTCGGGCCGGCAGGAACGAATACGTCGAGAGCTTGGCGGCTTCCTCAAGCAGTACGGCCGCAGCTCTCGGTCCCGCAACGGGATGGATCCCAACGATCGCAATTACAGCCGCAAGTTGGAGACCCAGGTCAAGCGGTTGCGCCCAGAGGATCTCGACCGCCTGATGCGGGACGACGAGGGCGACGACCAGTAGTCACCTACCATCCAGTCCTGTGGTGGAGGGATTGTGCTGGGCGGTCGCTGTGTCGCTCGGCCCTGAGGAGGCATTGCCACAGTGGACATCGAACGGTGGGCCTGGGCGGGGCAGGAGCGCTTTCCGGGCTTCTGCTTCACTTTCGTCCAGGATCGTGATCCGGGCACGGTCGCGGCAGCGGTCGGCGCTGACTCCCTGACCGTGCTGACGCTGATCGAGGCCGAAGAGGCCCATCCGATCAGCAAGCCCGGCGCGTTGCTCCGCTTCGGGACGTACGGCCAAGGGGTTTTCTGCTTCGAGGACCGGGCGCCGATCGCGAACCGGGAACCGGCGATCACACGCCTGGCGCAGGGCACGCGACTGTTGCAGGTCACCAAGAGTGGTGACGGGATGGTCGTCGTTCGTGAGGTGGTCGACGGGCGGAAGGTCCAGCTGTTCGAGCCTGGTGAGGCCGTCTACGTCGACGGACCGCTACGGCCACGGGTCGCGGCCCTCCTGCCGGAGCACTCCAGGATCGTCGCGGCGCTCGCCGTGGTCGCCGACGAAGTTGGCGCCGACCTGGATCGCGCGACCCTGGATGGTCCGCTCGCCACGGCGCTGAGCATGCTCAACGAGCGGGCCAGCCGGTGAGGCCGCGGGCGCGGCACACCAGACTCCCTTGTGTGGAAGGGAGTGGCGGGCATTAGCGGGGGCGCAGTCCGTCGAGGGCGGTGGCGACGACGAGGTCGGCGTACTCAGCGGTGAGCGGACCGCTGCGTTGCAGCCATCGGTTGAGGACCGGCCCCCAGATCATGTCCACCGCCACGCCGAGGTCGATGCCCTCGGCGAGTTGCCCCGCCTGCTGGGCGCTGCGCAGGCGCTGCCGCTTGGCCTCCTTCAGCGGCCCGTCCAACCGTTCGGCGTAGGCCGCGGCCAACTCGGGGTCGAGCGCTATCTCGGTGGCCAGCGCGCGCATCGGTTGCTCGTAGCGGGGATCGTTCATCTCCTCGACCGTGGCGCGAAGCACCAGGGTCAGGTCCGCCGCCAGGTCACCGGTGTCCGGCAACGTCGGCGGCTCACCCTCGGTGCCCTCGCTGAGCATGAGGAAAGCGTCGAAGATGACCGCGCCCTTCGACGGCCACCAGCGGTAGATGGTCTGCTTGCCGACTCCGGCGCGCGCGGCGATGCCCTCGATGCTGACCTTCGCGTACCCGATCTCCTGCAGTAGCTCGAAGGCCGCGGTGAGGATGGCGCGTCGGGAGGTCTCTCGCCGGCGTGCCGTGTTGGGCGTCATGAACGAGCACCCTACCACCAACGAGACGAACCGTCTCGTCTTGACGGTGAACGCACGGTGGCCTAATCTCCTCCCTACAACGAGACGAACCGTCTCGTCTCGTATCAACGAAGCGGAGACGCCACCATGCGCACCTCATCCCACGCCGCCCCCCGGACCTGGTTCATCACCGGCGCCAGCCGCGGCCTCGGCCGCGCCTTCGCCGACGCCGCGCTGGAACGTGGTGACCGGGTGGTCGCCGCCGCCCGGACCATCGCCCGGGACGACTTCGACGAGCGGCACGCGGACCGGCTGCTTGCCCTGACCCTCGACGTGACCGACCGGGCGGCGGTCGTCGCTGCCGTGGCCACCGCCGTCGAGCACTTCGGACGGCTCGACATCGTCGTCAACAACGCCGGCACCCTGTCCATGGGCATGATCGAAGAGTTCACCGAGGCCGAGGCGCGAGCCCAGTTCGAGGTCAACCTCTTCGGCGCGCTCTGGGTCAGTCAGGCCGTGCTGCCGCACCTGCGCGCCCAACGGTCCGGTCACATCGTGCAGGTCTCCAGCATCGCCGCGCTCGGTGGCTTCCCGAGCACCGGCATGTACAGCGCGAGCAAGTTCGCCCTGGAAGGCATGAGTGAGGCCCTGGCCATGGAGGCGGCGGCCTTCGACGTCAAGCTCAGCATCGTGCAGCCGGGCGGGTACTGGACCGACCTCTACACCAGTCTGAGCGCCACCACCCCGCTGGAGGCCTACGCGCCGCTGCGCGCCGAACTGGAGCGACAGTGGGCGGAAGGCTCGATCGACAGCCAGCCACGGCTGGCGGCCGAGGCGCTGCTGCAACTGGTCGACAGCGACGACCCGCCGCTGCGGCTCCTGCTCGGCAGCATGGTGTACGACCTGGCGTTCGACGTCTCCCGCCGACGAATGGACACCTGGGCGCGCTGGGAGCAGGTCAGCCGAGCCGCCGAGCAGGCCGTCGCGGCCCCCGGACATGACCAGTAGGGACTCCTCGTATCGCCACGAGCCCGGGGCGCGGCGTTCTAGGCTCCGAGATATGGCGGCGGCGTGCCCAAATCGAATTGGCACATAAGTCCGGGCAGTGTCTTCACCCCATGATTTCTCCTCGCGAGGCGCAAACCTAGACGGAGAGGAAACACGCATGGCTGTCAAAACCAAGACTCGTCCGGGCACCACGGAGATTCGACCGTTCTCGGTCGACATTCCGCAGGCCGACCTCGATGACCTGAAGAGGCGCATCAAGGCCACCCGCTGGCCGGACAAGGAAACGGTGAACGACCAGTCGCAGGGCGTGCCACTCGCGACGATTCAGGCCGTCGCGCGCTATTGGGAGAACGAGTACGACTGGCGCAAGGTCGAGGCACGGCTGAACGCCGTACCGCAGTTCATGACCACGATCGACGGGGTGGACATCCATTTCATCCACGTGCGCTCGAAGCACGAGGACGCGCTGCCGCTCATCGTCAGCCATGGTTGGCCCGGATCCGTGATCGAGCAGATGAAGATCATCGAGCCGCTCACCGACCCCACGGCGCACGGCGGGAACGCGTCGGACGCCTTCCACCTGGTGATCCCATCGCTGCCCGGCCACGGTTTCTCGGGCAGGCCCACCATGTCGGGCTGGAACCCGGAGAAGATCGCGACGGCCTGGACCGAGTTGATGAAGCGACTCGGCTACTCCCGGTTCGTCGCGCAGGGCGGCGACTGGGGTGCGGTCATCGTGGATCAGATGGGGGTGCAGGCACCGCCGGAACTGCTCGGCATTCACACCAACATGGCGGGCGCGGTCCCACCGGAAATCGACAACCTGTTCCAGGGCGACGTCACCGCCGCGAACAACGCCATGGGTTCGCTGCCCTCCGGTCTGTCCGACGACGAGATGCGTGCGGCCACGGAGTTGGACTACGTCTGGAAGCACGTCGCCTACGCCCTCATGATGGCCACGCGTCCCCAGACGCTGACCGGGCTGGCGGACTCTCCGGTCGGCCTGGCGTCCTTCCTGCTCGACCACGACGCGAAGAGCCTGGCCCTGATCGCGCAGGTCTTCGACGGGGCCAAGGCGGGCCTCACCCGCGACGACATCCTGGACAACATCTCGCTCTACTGGCTGACGAACACCGCGATCTCCGCGTCCCGGCTGTACGCGGAGAACAAGCTCTCGTTCTTCGCCGCCAAGGGCGTCAACGTCCCAGTCGCCGTGAGCGTCTTTCCCGACGAGCTCTACGAGGCACCGCAGAGTTGGGCCGAGCAGGCGTACCCCAACCTCATCTACTTCAACAAGCTCGACAAGGGCGGGCACTTCGCGGCCTGGGAACAGCCGAAGATCTTCTCCGAAGAGCTTCGCACCGCCTTCCGGTCGCTTCGCTAGATGGCCGTTTTCGGGCGTCCGCACCTGCCCCCGCTCGACGGGGCGGCCGAGTGGCTCAACTCCGAGCCACTCGGCCCCGCCGACCTGCGCGGTCGCGTCGTCCTCGTGAACTTCTGGACGCTGACGTGCATCAACTGGCTGCGCCAGGAGCCGTACGTCCGTGCCTGGTCGCAGGCCTACCGCGGCGACGGGCTGGTCGTCGTCGGGGTGCACACGCCGGAGTTCTCGTTCGAGCACGAGGTCGACGGGGTGCGACGGGCCGTCGCGGCGCGATCGATCGACTACCCGGTCGCGGTCGACAACGGCTACGCGATCTGGCGGGCCGTCGGCAACCAGTACTGGCCGGCGCTCTACTTCGTCGACACCGACGGTCTCATCCGCGACGAGCACTTCGGCGAGGGGCGCTACGAGCAGTCCGAGCGTGTTCTGCAGCAACTGCTCGGCATCGAGCGCGACCTCGTACCCGTCGAGGGTTTCGGGCCGGAGGCAGAGGCCGACTGGGACAACCTGCGTACGCCCGAGACGTACCTCGGTTTCAGTCGCGGCGAACACTTCGCGTCGCCGAACGGCGCCGCGCTCGACGAACGCCGCGTCTACGAACTGCCCGAGAGCCTGGGCCTCAACCAGTGGGCACTGGCGGGCGCGTGGAGGATCGGGTCGGAGAGCGTCGTGCTCGACGACGCCGGCGGCAGCATCGCCTTCCGGTTCCACGCCCGCGACGCGCATCTCGTGCTGGCGCCGGGGTCGGGACAGCCGATCCCGTTCCGTGTGCTTCTCGACGGTGCGGCTCCCGGCCCGTCACACGGCGTCGATGTCGACGAAGACGGCAATGGCGTCCTGGAGGACGGCCGCCTCTACCAGCTCGTACGCCAGCAGGACGCGGTCCGTGAGCGAACCCTGGAGATCACGTTCGGCGAGCCCGGCGCCGCCGCGTACGCCTTCACGTTCGGCTGACGCGCAGATCGACCGTGCTCACCGTGCCGGAGACCGGTGAGATGCTGCGGACCTGAGCGCCGGGACGCAGACGGCTGTCTGTCGCGTACCGGTCGGCGAGTGCCTTCTCCGCGGTCTCGTCGCCGTCGTCGGCGGCGAGCAGTAATGCGGCGATCTCGTCCACGAGCGCGAGGTCGGCGGTGGCGAGGTCGTCGGTCATCGCGCCGAACCTGTCCCACAACAGCAACTCGTCCTTCTGTCGGTGGGCGAGCTCCTGTAGGACGTAGTCGTGGATGAACCAGGCACCGCGGATCGGCAATTCCGGGCTGACGCCGTAGACCTCGGGGTTGATCGCCCCCGCTCGGTACGCCGACCACACCCGCGCTGGCGAGTCGAACAGCCCTGCCGTCGGGTCGATGTCGTAGCCGTCGAACCCCCAGTCGCCGGCCGGGTCGAGCTCCGGGTCGACCCAGACCCACCGATGACCGTTCCAGTACTCCATCAGCACGTGATCGTGGTGCCAACCGGGCACGAAGTACGAGGCGAAACCGACCCGGCTGCGGCTGGGAATGCCGTGCTGGCGGAGCACCGCGACCGAGAGAAGCGTGTGGTCCCGGCAACAGCCCGCCACCCGGTCGATGGCCGGACGCTCGGCGGCGAGGGGTAGGGGAAATCGGGATTGGTCGGTGTCGAGGATGCGGTCCACCCAGCGGCAGTTCACCTCGTCCAGCCGGTCGTCGGGCAGCTCGACGCCGCCGGCCCGGTAGTGGACGATCACGTTGCGGGCGGTCGCCGCCACGGTGGGGATGTCGGTCGGTACGGCGTCGAGGAGTCCGCCGTGCCGACCGGGGTCGCTGTAGGGGGAGTGTCCCCGGTAGTCATCGAGGTCCATGAGACGAGTCTGCGGTCCACCACCGTGTCAGGGTCAAGGTGCTTTTTCGGGATAGTGTCGGCTGTTGTGACAACGCCCGAGATCACCATCGCCACGCCGACGGACCGCGACGCGGTAATAGGTTCACTGGTCGCTGCGTTCGTCAAGGACCCCGTGCTGCGGTACCTGTTCCCGGACGAGGAAACCTACCCGCGGTACGCCGCCACCTTCTTCGGGCGCCTCTTCGACAAGCGGGTGCACCGGTCATCGATCTGGACGATCGGGGGCGGCGCGTCCGTGGCCATCTGGGAGCCACCAGCCGAGCTGTCGGCCGGGCCACCGGCCGCTGGGCACGGGTCGCCGGAGGAAGCTCGATATCCCGACGATGTGCTGGCTCGGGTTCAGGGCTACGACGAGGCCGTGCACGCCGCGCTGCCGACCTTCCCGTTCTGGTATCTCGGCGTCCTCGGCACCCACCCCGACAGCGCCGGGCGTGGTTGGGGTCGCGCCGTCATGAGAGCCGGGCTGGATCGCGCCGCCGAAGAAGGCCTGCCGGCGATCCTGGAGACCAGCAACCCGGGCAACGTTGAGCTGTACCGTCGCGCCGGCTGGGAGGTGGTGGGTTCCCTGTCGGAGCCCGTGCCCACCTGGATCATGCAGCAGTCGCCGCGCTGAGACCCGATCGTTGCGGGCACCGGATGTCGGGTGAGCCCCTGCCCCTGCCGCCTAGCGTGACTGCTTGAAAGGGAAGGGGAACCGGGTGCTGGAGCGGCTCAACGAAGCCATGGCGTACATCGAGCGGCACCTCGACCAGCGGATCGAGGTGGCCGATCTGGCGCGGATCGCGCTGACGTCGGAGTACCACTTCCGGCGGCTGTTCTCCGCGCTGGCCGGCGTGCCGCTGTCGGAGTACATCCGTCGGCGTCGGCTCACCGTCGCTGGCGCGGACGTGCTGGCGGGGGAGCGGACGTTGCTCGACATCGCGGTCCACTACGGCTACGGGTCGGCGGAGGCGTTCGCCCGGGCGTTCCACGCCGTG
The DNA here is from genome assembly GCF_014201145.1 of Micromonospora parathelypteridis. NCBI lineage: Bacteria > Bacillati > Actinomycetota > Actinomycetes > Micromonosporales > Micromonosporaceae > Micromonospora > Micromonospora parathelypteridis. The sequence goes on along the minus strand of NZ_JACHDP010000001.1, from coordinate 1,546,279 downwards.
CACGGCGTGGGGCCCGGAGAGGCTCGGCGTACGGGGGCAGCGTTGCGCGCCCAGCCCCGGATGTCCTTCCGACTCACCGTCGAAGGGAGCGGCAGCATGGAGTACCGAATCGTCAGCAAGGACGCGTTCACTCTGGTGGGACGCAAGGCCCGCGTCCCGCTGGTGCACGAGGGGATGAACCCGGCGATCGTCGCCTTCATCCGGAGCATCGACAAGGAGACGACCTCGCGGATCGAGGCGCTCTCGGATCAGGAGCCGGTCGGGATCGTCAACGTCAGCGACAACCTCGCCGACAGCCGGGCGGAGGGCACCGAACTGGACTACTGGCACGGGGTGGTCACGGGTGCCACGCCGCCGGAGGACCTGGACGGGCTGCCGGTATCGGCCGGGACGTGGGCGGTGTTCACCACCTCCGGTGCGTTCCCACAGGCGGTGCAGTTCCTGTGGCGCGACGTGTTCACCCAGTGGTTCCCGTCGAACCCGTACCGCAGCCGACCTGGACCGGAGATCTCCCGGGTCCGGGTGTCCGCGGACGGCACCGAGGCGGACGCCGAGTTGTGGATCCCCGTCGAGAGGGTCCCCACCCCTATGTAGAGTTCCGATACAGTGCCCGGATGCGGATCACCATTCCGGTCGCGAAGGTGCTCGCGGCGCTGCTCGCCGAGCCCGACGCGCAGCGCTACGGGCTGGACCTGATGCGGTTGACCGGCCTGCCCAGCGGCACCCTCTATCCGGTGCTGCACCGGCTGAGCGGGGCCGGCTGGCTGGCCGCCGACTGGGAGGCGATCGACCCGGTTGCGGCCGGGCGGCCGGCCCGCCGCTACTACCAACTCACCGCCGTTGGCGCGGCGCAGGCCCGCAGGGCACTCGCCGACCTGCGGGCCGCGATCCCCGACGGCCGTCCCTCGTGGGGCGGCGCCGAGCCCACCGGGGCACCGGCATGGTGACCCGCCGGGCCGCCGAACTGTTGTTGGAGCTGGCCGCGCGCCGCTGGCCCGCCGACCTTCGAGACGACCTGCGCCGCGAGTGGGCCGCCGAGTTGCACGTGCTCGCCGAGGGCGGAAGTCGGACGAAGATGGTCGGCTTCGCGGTGAGCCTCGCCGTCAGCCGGGCTGGCGCCCCGCTGGTCGACCGCAGCCTGCTGCATCGGCGGGCTCGCCGCACCGCGGCTGCGTTGCTGCTGTCTCCGATCGCCTGCGTCGGAATCGTGGTCGGCAGCGCGGCCGCCCTGTACCGGATGCAGGTCTGGCTGACGGGCGCGAACTGGTCGGACCAGGCGCAGACGCTGAACTGGACGGCGATCACCGTGGCGATGGCGGTGCTGCTGGCGGTGTTCGCCGCCCGATGGGCCCGGCACACCGCACTCGACGGTCCGCTGCGCATCGCGCTCGGCGTGGTGCTCCCCATCGGTGCGGTCGCGGTCCCGCTCCTGTACGTCATCTACCCGGACGACCTGCCCCGCGCCGTACCCGGTCTGCTGCTCTGGTTGGCCGGTCTGACGCTGGCGCTCTGGGCCGCGGCGAGCCTCGCCGCCCGGAACCGACTCCGCGCGGCCTGGTGGGTGGGCGTCCTCGGCGCGCTCGCCGCCGCCGACCTCGCGGTGATCCTCGCCGTCGTCGACGCCGTCTCGGCGGGCGTTGGCGCTGGCCCGGTCATCGGTGCGCAGCCGTTGGGCAGCGTCGACCGCATCTCCGCGCCGCTGTGGCTCTTCGTCGCCTGGACGGACTGGAACATCGGCCTAACGCGGCCCACCATCCCCTGGGGGATCTTCCAGATCATCACCAACCAGGTGCTGGTGGAACCGATGCTCTACCTGGCGTGTACGCCCTACGCGCTCGCGTACGCCATCCGGGCGGGCCGGTCGGCGCCCGCCGCGCCGGTCGCCCTAGCACCAACCCCGGTCTGATCCGCGTAGCTCAGTCGGGCACGTCGTCCCACGTCGCGCCCGGCTCCAGGTACCCAACCAACTGGTTCTCCCGCAGCGCGTAGGCGATGACCAGCAGCGCGTGCTTGTCCAACTCGGGCAGCCGGTCCAACGGGAACCACCCCACGGCCAGCGACTCGTCGTCGTTCACCCGGGCGGTGCCGGCCACCAGTCGGCACAGGAAACCCAGATTGAGGTACTCGCAACGGTCCCCATTGGGGTAGGTGTGCGGGTGCGAGACGGCGCTGGACATCCGCACCGGCACCACGTCCAGACCCGTCTCCTCCCGCACCTCGCGAACCAGCGCGGTGGCCGGCTGCTCGCCCGGCTCGACGAAGCCGCTGATCACCGACCAGCGCCCGTCGTCGGCACGCTGACCGAGCAGCAGCTCCCCGGCGTCGTTGCGGACCACCGCGCTGACGCTCGGCAGCCAAAGCAGGTCGTGACCGACGTGCTTGCGCATTCCCAAGATGTAGTCCGGTACCGCCATCCGGCGATCATAGGCCGCGACCCCACGGCCTGCGCCGGCGCGCGCCGGCGCCTCGCGAGGTCAGCCCGCCCAGGCGACGGTACGGCGGAAGCGGTCGTATTCCCTGGCCAACTCGGCGTCGATCCGTTCCATCCGGGCGGGAGTGAGCACCACCGCCGGGTCCTGCCACGCGCGTCCTGCGAGCATCTGGCGGCGCAGTCCGGTCGGTGGGTGGGCGGCGAACAGCGACGCCTCGTCTCGAACCGACAGTTGGCGCAGCAGCGGCAGTCGATCGGCGCTCGCGGCGCGGGCCTCGGCCAAGGCCGAACGCCACCGATCCGGGCCGTGCCCCGCCCGGGTCTCCCGGCGCACCGCCAGCGCCATCGACTCGGCCGCGAGCGTGGCGTCAAGGAGATCGGTCGCGGCAGCCGTGCCGGCCACCCGGGCGGAGAGTTCGTCGGCGAGGTACTCGGCGCGCTGGCTGTCCCGCAACGCCACCGCCACCAACAGCAGGTACGCGACGAAAAGCACCCGCGACACCACCCACTGGAACGCGCGGCCCAGGGCGTCGCCCAGCATCTCCACCAGCCCCGCGCCGACGGTGGTCCGCACCGGCCGGAACAGGTCGGCGGCCGAGGCGAGCATGTCGAACGCGGGCTGGGTGAGCAGGCCCCGGCGCGGGTCACCGTTGACGAAGTGACCGAGTTCGTGCCCGAGCAGCGCCACCCGACCACCGGCGGGAAGCGAACCCCACAGCGGAAGCCCGAGACCGAGCACCCTGCGACGTCGCAACCCGACCGCACCGGCGTACGCGTTGATGGCACCATCCACGCCCACCACGTCCGGCGTCGGCGCCCCGATGGCCGCGGCCACCTCGTCGATCAGGCCGAACAGCTCCGGCGCCTGGTCGCGGGTGAGCACCTCCAGTTCCGAGTCGAGTCGACCGAATCGGGGCCGCAACGCGATCGCGAGGCCGACCATGGCCACACCCGGCACGATCGCCAGGTTGGGAAACGGGAACGCCACGATCAACCACACGCCGACGCCCGCGAGTGCGAGCACCGCGGCGACAAGTGTCAGCGACGCGGCCGCGGTGAGCGTCCGCGCGGTTTCCGATCCGTTGGTGCCCAGCGGTCGCCCGGCCAGTTGGGTGAATTGCCGACTGGTCGCTCGGAACGCCATTCGGTAGGTCCACCGGTCGACCCAGCGCCAACCGAACTCACGTCGACGTCGTGCCGGGTCGTAGGCGTCCAGATTCCACTCGCAGCCGGGACACCACGGCACCGCGTCTCGTACCGATGCCGTTGTCGCCCCACACCCCGGGCACGCCCCCGTGCCGGTCACCGTATTGATCACGAGCGCAGATCATGCCTCAGCCCCGGATTGCGCAGGAACTGGCTGTTCGTCCGACCCTATTTCCGCATTCCGGCCCGACGAACCGTATGCATATCTACTGTGGAGATCGTCGGCGACTTGTGCGATCCGGTGGCGGCCGGCCGGATCGCGGTGCACAGTGATTCCCATGAGCGACAGCGGACGTGGTGGGCAGTTCTACTGGTGCACCCGGCATCACCGGGTCGAGACGGACGCCAACGTGTGTCCGGCGAAGCACGTCCTCGGCCCGTACGACTCGGCGGCCGACGCGGAGAACGCCCTGCAACGAGTGCAGGAGCGGAACGAGGCGTGGGATGCCGAGGACGCTCGTTGGGCCGGGGAAGACAGATAGGCGGCGCGGGACGGCTCGCGCCGAGGTACTTCGTGCTCCGCGAGGACGCACGCGAGAGCACGTCCCCCAAGGAGGGAACCACGATGGCCGAGACACAGCAGGCCACCAAGCGCCCGGCCGCCCGACGCACCACCGCGAAGAAGACCGCCGCGGCGGAGCGGAACACGGCGGCGAGCCGGACCACCCCCGTCCGCAAGTCCACCGCGGGCGCGAAGGCGGCGAAGGCCCCGGCCAGGAAGGCTGCCGGCGGCGCGGGGCGCGCCCCGGCGAAGAAGACCGCCACGGCGGCCAAGAAGGCCCCCGCGAAGAAGGCCACGACCAAGACCACCACGGCGGCGAAGAAGGCCCCCGCGAAGAAGACCACGACCAAGACCACCACGGCGGCGAAGAAGGCCCCGGCGAAGAAGACCACCACCCGCACGACGACCGTCGCCGCGAAGCGGGCTCCGGCGACACGCAAGAGCACCGTCGCGGCGACGCGACCCCCAGCGTCCGCGACGCGAAAGTCCACCGCTGCGGCGAAGAAGACCACCAGCGCCGCGAAGAAGACCGCGAGCGCCGCGAAGAAGACCACGACCTCGGCGGCGAAGAAGACCACCGCCGCGGCGAAGGCGCCGGCGCGTAAGACCGCGACCAAGGCGTCCACCGTCAAGCGGACAGCGGCGAAGAAGACGACCGCGACGAAGACGGCCGCCAAGAAGGCCCCGGCAAAGAAGGCGCCGGCGAAGAAGACCGCGTCCACCCGCCCCAGCGGCGGCGCGCGCAAGGCGCCGGCGAAGAAGGCCCCGGCCGCGAGGGTGACAGGCACCTCCTCGACCACCGCGCGCAAGGCGGCGGCGAAGAAGGCCCCGGCGAAGAAGACCGTCGCGGCCAAGGCGCCCGCCCGCAAGGTGACCGCGCGCAAGTCGCCGGCCCGCCCGGTCGCCGCACGGGCCACCGCCCCCCGGAGTACGCGCAGCGCCGCCCGGAAGGCGACTGGCTGAGAGAGCGGGTCACATCCACCCGCCCGGTCTGGTGGGCCGGCCGGATTTCTCGGCCGGTCACCGGAAGCGGATCACCCGCGGCGCTGTCAGGATTGACCCCGTGGTCATCCGACGCGTACTCGCGCCCCGCATCGACTTCGGCGCGCTGCGCCGCGAGCTCGGCCTGCCCGAGGGTTTCCCGACCGACGCGCAGCGTGAGGCCGACGAGGCTGCCGCGGCACCGCCGCGGCCGCCCGTCGACCGCACGGACGTACCGTTCGTCACGGTCGATCCGGCCACCTCCCGGGACCTGGACCAGGCGATGCACCTCTCCCGCCGTCCGGGTGGCGGCTACCGCGTGCGGTACGCGATCGCCGACGTCGCCGCCCACGTCACCCCGGGCGGCGCCCTGGAGGCGGAGACCTGGCGGCGAGGGCAGACCATCTACCTGCCCGACGGGAACATCCCGCTGCATCCACGGACCCTCAGCGAGGGCGCCGCCAGCCTGCTGCCCGACGACGACCGGGCCGCGGTGATCTGGACCATCGACCTGGACGCCGACGGCGGCACGGTGGCCGTGGAGCTGGAACGCGCCCTGGTCCGCAGCCGGGCCAAACTCGACTACACCGGGGTGCAGGCCGCAGCCGACGCCGGTCGGCTACCCGACCCGATCGCGCTGCTGCCCGAGATCGGCGACCGACTCACGGCCCGAGGGCTGCGGCGGGGCGCTATCAACCTTCCGCTTCCCGAGCAGGATCTGGAGCCCGACGGCGAGGGCTGGCGGCTCGTGCTGCGCGCGCCGGAGCCGATGGAGGAACACAACGCCCAGATCTCCCTGCTGACCGGGATGGCCGCCGCCGACATCATGCTGGCCGGCCGGGTCGGTGTGCTGCGGACCATGCCGGCGCCGAAACCGGAGGCGGTGCAGCGGCTCCGCGCCGCCGCCGCACCGCTGGGCGTGCACTGGCCGGACGGTGTCCACCCGGGGCAGGTCATCGCCAACCTGGACGCAGCCCAGCCGCGCGCCGCCGCGTTCATCGACCAGGCGGCCGAGCTGATGCGCGGCGCCGCGTACACCGCATTCGACGGGACGATTCCGGAGCACCCGGAGCACGGCGGGGTGGCAGCCGCGTACGCCCACGTCACGGCGCCCTTGCGGCGCCTGGCCGACCGGTACGCCACAGAGGTCTGCCTGGCCCTGCACGCGGGCCGGCCGGTGCCCGACTGGGCCCACGCGGCGCTGCCCCGGCTGCCCGAGGTGATGGCGAGCACCGACCGGACCGCCTCGGCGGCCGCCCGGGGCGCCGTCGAGCTGGCCGAGGCGGTGCTGCTGGCGCACCGGGAGGGCGAGACCTTCGACGCGGCGGTGCTGGACGTCGACGCCCCGCCCAACGGCCGGTCCCGCCCCCGACCGCCCGGCGGCACGGTGGCGCTGGACGCTCCGCCGGTACGCGGCCGATGCCTCGGCCAACTGCCGCTCGGCGAACGGGTCCGGGTCCGACTGGTCACCGCCGACCCGGCAGCCCGCACGGTCCTGTTCGAGCTGGCCTGACCCGGCCGCTTTTCCCGCCGCTGGTCGGGGCACTGTCGGCCCACTCGGGGGCAGCGGGGATTGTCACAGCGCTGGGCGCTCCTGCCGAGCTGGTGGTTTGCGAGGATGAACCCATGGCATACGACGCGAGCACGCTGCCCGACGTGTCTGAACTGACGGTCGGCATCATCGGTGGCACCGGCGACCAGGGGCGCGGACTCGCCTACCGGTTCGCGCGGGCCGGTCACACGGTGCTGATCGGCTCCCGGTCCGCCGAGCGGGCCGCCGAGTCCGCAGCCGAGATCGCCGCCCTGCCCGGGATCCCGGCCGACGGCAGCGTCACCGGTGCGGCCAACGACGAGGTGGCCCGCCGAAGCGACGTGGTGATCATCGCGGTGCCGTGGGACGGGCACGCCGCCACCGTCGCCGCCCTTGCCGAGCCGCTCGCCGGCCGGATCGTCGTCGACTGCGTCAACCCGCTGGGCTTCGACAAGCAGGGCCCGTACGCGTTGACCGTCGCCGAGGGCAGCGCCGTGCAGCAGGCCGCCGCGTTGCTACCCGACTCCCGGGTCTGCGCGGCGTTCAACCACGTCAGCGCACCGCTGCTCGCCGACCCCGAGATCGACCGGATCGACCTGGACGTGCTGATCTGCACCGAGGACCGCGAGTTGGTCGACATCGTCGGCGCGCTCGCCGCCCGGATCCCCGGGATGCGCGGCATCTACGCCGGCCGGTTGCGCAACGCCCACCAGATCGAGGCCTTCACCGCCAACCTGATCGCCATCAACAAGCGCTACAAGGCACACGCCGGCGTCCGCGTCACCGACATCTGACCAACTCGCGGCTCGGTTGGATTCCCGCGCGCGGGCTCGGCGGCCCGACCCGGTCGACTCCAGATCGCCGATGTGGCGGTATCCCCAAGGGCGGATGCCGCCACATCGGCGAAGCGGAGTGGATCAACGCCCGCCGGGCCGGACGGTCCAGTCGCTGTGGCGGCGGGGCCGGCCGGCGAACCGCGTGGCCGGCGGCCCCGCCGCTGCAGCTCTAGAAGGTGTGCTCGGCGGTCGGGAACTCGCCGCCTCGGACCTCGTCGGCGAAACGGCGGGTGGCGTCGGTGAGGGTGCCGGCCAGGTCCGCGTACCGCTTGACGAAGCGTGGCGCCTTGCCGGTGCGCAGTCCGGCCATGTCCTGCCAGACCAGCACCTGCGCATCGGTGTCCGGGCCGGCGCCGATGCCGACCGTGGGGATCGGCAGTTCGTGCGTGATCCGCTTGGCCACCTCGCCGGGCACCATTTCCAGCACCACCGCGAACGCGCCCGCCTCCGTCACCGCCCGTGCGTCGGCGAGCACCTCGTCGGCCGTGTCGCCCCGGCCCTGCACGCGGTAGCCGCCCAGGGTGTGCTCGCTCTGCGGGGTGAATCCGATGTGCGCCATCACCGGAATGCCGGCACCGACGATCGCGGCGATCTGCGCGGCGCAGCGGCGACCACCCTCCAGTTTCACCGCGTGGCAGCCACCCTCCTTCATGAACCGGACGGCGGTGCGCAGCGCCTGGGCCGGACCCTCCTCGTACGAGCCGAACGGCAGGTCACCGACGATCAGTGCCTGCCGGGTCGCGCGTACCACGGCCCGTACCAGCGGAAGCAGTTCGTCGGCGGTCACCGGCAGGGTCGTCTCGTAGCCGAAGACGTTGTTCGCGGCCGAGTCGCCGACCAGCAGCACCGGGACGCCGGCCTGGTCGAAGATCGACGCCGTGTACTGGTCGTACGAGGTGAGCATCGGCCACCGTTCGCCGCGCTCCTTGGCGGCGATCAGGTCGCGGGTGCGGACCCGACGGGTGGCCGGTCCGCCGTACAGCGCGGTCACCTCGTTCGGAGTGGACTCCACCATCTCTGTCTCCCTTCCTCGAGGCCGCCTGCGCGGTCCCCGGGTTCTGTCGCGATCGTCGCACCGCGGGACGGGGTGACGGCAGAGCCCAGTGCGAGATGTCACTCCACGGCGAGGCCGCCGCGAAAGCACCGCGCCGCGACAGCGCCGGGCCGGGGGACGGCGCCGGGCCGTCCAACCGACCCGACGCCCACGGGTACGGCTCAGCCGTGCTCGCGCCACCGGTTGGTGATCGGCAGACGGCGGTCCCGGCCGAACGCCTTCATGGAGATCTTCGTGCCCGGCGCCGACTGCCGTCGCTTGTACTCGGCGGTATCCACCAGCCGCAGCACCTTGTCCACCACCGCCGGGTCGTGACCCGACTCGACCAGCCCGTCGCGGCCGAGGTCGCCGTCGACGTACCCGATCAGGATCGGGTCCAGTACGTCGTAGTCGGGCAGGTTGTCGCTGTCCAGTTGGCCCGGGCTCAGCTCGGCGCTCGGCGGCTTGCCGATCGAGTTCTCCGGGATCGGGGCGGCCTCACCGCGCCGATCCGCGTCCGTGTTGCGCCACTTCGCGAGCCGCCAGATCAGCGTCTTCCAGACGTCCTTGACCGGGTTGAAGCCGCCCACCGAGTCGCCGTAGAGGGTGGAGTAACCGACCGCCAGCTCACTCTTGTTGCCGGTGGTCAGCACCAGGTGCCCCTCCTGGTTCGACAGCGCCATCAGGATCACGCCGCGAACCCGGGCCTGCAGGTTCTCCACGGCCACCCCGGACAGCGACAGGTTGGCCAGGAAACCGTCCACCATCGGCTGGATGGGCTCGACGCGGTAGTCCAGGCCGGTGCGCTTGGCCAGGTCGGCCGCGTCCTCCCGGGAGTGCTCGGAGGAGTGCTGGCTGGGCAGCGACACCCCGACCACCCGCTCCGGTCCCAGCGCGTCGACGGCCAGCGCGGCCACCACCGCCGAGTCGATGCCGCCGGAGAGACCGAGCACCACCGACGGGAAACGGTTCTTGTTGACGTAGTCGCGCAGGCCGAGCACCAGCGCCTGCCACACCTCGGCCTCGTCGGCCACCGGCTCGATCATCCCGCCGGTCGCGGCCGGGCCGGACGGCGTGGGCGGGATGCCGTCCAGCGCGCTGCGTACGACCCGCATGCCGTCCGCGACGATCTCCGTGGCGGGCGGTTCGGTGGCGGCCGGCAGCTCGACGTCGTGCACGAGCAGGTGCTCGACGAACTGCGGGGCCCGGGTGAGCAGCTCACCGTCGGCGCCCACGATCATCGAGTCGCCCTCGAAGACGAGCTCGTCCTGACCGCCGGTCATGTTGACGTACGCGATGGTGGCGCCCGTCTCGACGGCCCGGCGGCGGACCAGCGGCAGCCGGATGTCGTCCTTGTTCAGCTCGTACGGCGAGCCGTTGATGTTGACCACCAGGCCGACGCCGGCCTGCCCGGCGGCGGCGAACGGGCCGCCGGCCTGCCACAGGTCCTCGCAGATGGTCAGCGCGACGTCCACGCCGCCGATCCGCACCACGGTCAGGGTGTCGCCGGGAACGAAGTAGCGGTCCTCGTCGAAGACCCCGTAGTTGGGCAGGTGGTGCTTGAAGTAGCGGGCGGCCACGACGCCGCGGTGCAGCAGCGCGGCGGCGTTGCGGGCGCCCCGGCCGGGCTCGGCGTCCCCGCTGACCTGCGGCGGCCCGTCGGCGTCCAGATAACCGACCACCACCGGCAGCTCGCCGAGGCCGTCGGCGGCGAGGTCGGCGGCGAGCCGCTCGACGGCGGCCCGGGACGCGGCGACGAAGGAACGCCGGAAGACCAGGTCCTCGACCGGGTATCCGGTCACCATCATCTCCGGGAAGAGCACCAACTGGGCACCGGCATCGGCGGCCTGGCGGGTCCAGCTGCGGACCAGGTCGGCGTTTCCGGCGAGGTCGCCGACGCTCGGGTTGACCTGGGACAGGGCGAGACGCAGGGTGGGCATGTCCTCATCTTGCCCCAGCCTCCCGGGGAGAATCCGTACCCTCGGACGAGATGGCCGCCACGCCGCGGCGGTGCGCGCTCGCCGGGGGCAGGGGCACGCGCTCGCCGGGCGAGACGCGAGGGGACGACCGGCGACAGTTCGCGTAACGTCTGCGTAACCAGGCCCGGGAACACTGGGCGATCAGGTCGGGTGCAGCCCGACCAAGGCGGACAAAAGAGTGTCGCGAGGGGTTGGGGAAGTGGACCGTCAGCAGGAGTTCGTCCTCCGGACGCTGGAAGAGCGGGACATCCGGTTCGTCCGGCTGTGGTTCACCGACGTGCTGGGCACGCTCAAGAGCGTCTCGGTGGCGCCCGCCGAGTTGGAGGCGGCCTTCGAAGAGGGCATCGGCTTCGACGGTTCGGCGATCGAGGGCTTCGCCCGGGTCTTCGAATCGGACATGGTGGCCATGCCCGACCCGACCACCTTCCAGGTGTTCCCCTTCGAGGGCGGGGTCAGCGGCGAAAGCGCCCGGATGTTCTGCGACATCCTGCTGCCCGACGGTGGGCCCTCCTGGGCCGACCCCCGACACGTGCTGCGCCGCGCGCTGTCCAAGGCCGCCGAGAAGGGCTTCACCTTCTACACCCACCCCGAGATCGAGTTCTTCCTGCTGGAGAACGGCCCCCAGGACGGCTCGGTGCCCACCCCGGTCGACACCGGAGGCTACTTCGAGCACACCACGCACGCCGTGGCTCGGGACTTCCGCCGCCAGGGCGTGCTGGCGCTGGAGCGGATCGGCATCTCGGTGGAGTTCAGCCACCACGAGGTCGCGCCCGGCCAGCAGGAGATCGACCTGCGCTACGCCGACGCGCTGACCACCGCCGACAACATCATGACCTTCCGGCACGTGGTCAAGGAGGTGGCGCTCTCCACCGGTGTGCAGGCCAGCTTCATGCCGAAGCCATTCACCGACCAGCCGGGCAGTGGGATGCACACCCACCTGTCGCTGTTCGAGGGGGAGCGCAACGCCTTCCACGACGGTGGCGACCCGATGAAGCTGTCCAAGGTGGCGAAGTCGTTCATCGCCGGCCTGCTGGTGCACGCCCGGGAGTACACGGCGGTCACCAACCAGTGGGTCAACTCGTACAAGCGGCTCTTCCCGCAGGCACTGCCGGACCGGATCACCGAGAGCCCCGCGTACGTCTGCTGGGGTCACCTCAACCGGTCCGCGCTGGTCCGGGTCCCCGCGTACGGCAAGCCCAACTCGGCCCGGGTCGAGGTCCGCTCGCTGGACTCGGCGGCCAACCCGTACCTGGCCTTCGCGGTGCTGCTCGGCGCCGGCATGAAGGGCATCGAGGAGGGGTACGAGCTGCCGCCGGGCGCCGAGGACGACGTCTGGTCGCTGACCAGCGCGGAGCGGCGCGCCATGGGCTACGAAGCGCTGCCGGAGAACCTCGCCGAGGCGATCGACGTGATGGCCGGCTCCGAACTGGTCGCCGAGGTGCTCGGCGAGCACGTCTTCGACTTCTTCCTGCGCAACAAGCGGGCCGAGTGGGAGCAGTACCGCCGCGAGGTCACCCCGTACGAGCGGCAGCGCTACCTGGCGCTGTAACCGCAGGGGCTGACGGGCTTGCGCGCTGCCGCTATCGTCTCGATCACCGCGCCGGTACCCCCTCCGGGCGGAGAATCGGGAGGCAGTCGGTGCTGGAGGATCTGCTCAGCGGTGCCTGGCAGAGCGTCGTGTTCGGGATCGTGGGCGTGGGGCTCATGGCGGCCGGGTTCGTGCTGGTCGACCTGCTGACCCCGGGTCGGCTGCGGGACCTGATCTGGGTCGAGCGCAACACCAACGCCGGGCTGCTGCTCGCCGCCAACCAGCTCGGCATCGCCGGGATCGTGTTCACCGCGATCCTGACCAGCTACAGCGACTTCGGCAAGGGGATCGCCTCCACGGTGGTGTTCGGGCTGGTCGGTCTGGCCATCATGGCGTTGGCCTTCGTGGTGCTCGACCTGCTCACTCCGGGCAAGCTCGGCGAGGTCATCTGCTCGCCCGAGCCGCATCCGGCGGCCCGGGTCAGTGCCGCCACGCACTTCGGCGCCGCGCTGATCGTCTGCGCCTGCATCGCCTGAGCGCGGTCGCCTGCCTCGCCGGTGGGCGGTCGCCTGCCTCGCCTCTGGGTGGTCGCTGAAGGGCGTCGTACCCCGGCCGTAGCGTGCCGGGCATGAACCGCACGGACCGCCTCTACGCCCTGGTCGAGGAGTTGCGGGCGGTGTCGCCGCGGCCGCGCAGCGCCCGCTGGCTGGCCGCGCGCTTCGAGGTGAGCAGCCGGACCATCGAACGGGACATCGGCGCGCTGCAGGAAGCCGGGGTGCCGATCTGGGCCGAGCCCGGGCGCACCGGCGGCTACGCGCTGGACCGCGCCCGCACGCTGCCCCCGGTCAACCTGACCGCCGCCGAGGCCGTGGCGATGGCCGTGGCGCTGCACCGACTCGCCGGCACGCCGTTCGCCGGGCCGGGCGCCACCGCGCTACGCAAGCTGGTGGCGGTGCTGCCAGCGGCCGACGCCGCCGAGGCACACCGTCTCGCCGGCCGCGTGCACCTGATCGGCGACGGGCCGGCCACGCCCGTCCCGGCCACCGTCGCCGACGCGGTCGCCGCGCGGCGGGTGCTGCGCATCGGGTACGCAGATCGCGCCGGCGCCGACTCGATCCGTGACGTCGAGCCGCTCGGCTACCTCGGCAACCCCCGACACTGGTACCTGCTGGCCTGGTGCCGGATGCGCGACGAGCTGCGCTGCTTTCGCACCGACCGGATCCGGAGCGTCCGAGCGCTGCCCGACGTGGTGGTCCGGGAGTTCCGCCCGACGGATCTCGACATCCCGCACGGACGGGTCCGCTCGTTGAGCCTGGTCTGAAACGAGTCGGCGCGGCTCCGAACGTGCCGGGCCGGCCCGCCACCAAATCCGCCGGGGTGATCCGGAAACACCGACAGGACGGTGTCGCGGACGCCTCCGAGACTGCTCCAGACGACGGCCGTACGGCCGGCACGGGAAACTCTGGAGGCAGTAGATGTCCACGACACCCATCACGTGGTTCGAGATCGGCACCGACCAGCCGGAGGCGGCGGAGCGCTTCTACGGAGAGCTGTTCGGCTGGACCTTCGAGGAGCAGGGCTCGGCCAACGGCGGGTCGTACCGCGTGACCGGGGCCGGTGGCGACACCGGGATCGGCGGGGCGATCCGGGCCACCGACGGGACGTCGCCGAACTACGCGGTGTTCTACGCCGAGGTCGCCGACGTGGCGGAGACCTGCCGGCAGGCCGAGGCCGCCGGCGGCCGGGTGCTGGTGCCGGCGCGCACGGCACCGAGCGGGCTCACGCTGGCCCACCTACTCGACCCGGCCGGCAATCACCTGGGCGTCTTCGCGCCCCCGCCCGAGCAGGGCTGACCCCCCGAGCCGGCCTCATGGCCCGGGCCGGGCTGGCCGGCGCGCCTCGGGGGCGGTGATCGACTCCAGATCAGCGATGTGGCGGTATCCGAGTGCCCGGATGCCGCCACATCGCCGACATTGAGTGGATCAAGCCGCCCCCGCCGGCCCGACGGCCCTGCGGCGCCGTGGTCGGCCTTACGGGGTCACTTGCCGGGCGTACCGGCGGGAGCGCCGTGGTCGCCCGGAGCGCCGTGGCCGCCCGGACCGCGGTGGCCACCCGGGCCGGGGAAGACGCCGGCCTCGACGGCCTTGGTGATCGCGTCGGCCTGCTCCTGGGTGAGCTTGCCGTCCTTGACCGCCTGGTCCAGCCGCTCCTTGAGCGCGGCCTGCCGATCCTCGGCGGACGGGCGCTGCGGCCGGTCGGCCGGCCGGTGCTGGTCGCGGATCTTCTCCAGCGCGGCGGTCACCTTGTCGGCGGGGATACCCAACTCCTTGGCGAGGGCGTCGGCGAACGCACCCTGCCGGTCGGCCTTTGCTCCCGGAGCCGAAGCCGGAGCCGGGGCGGTGCTGGCGCTCGGTGTCGGCGTGGGGGTGTCCGCGGCGAACGCGATCGTCGGGGCCGCGATCCCGACGCCGAGGACGCCGGCGGTGGCCAGGCCGGCCAGCAGGTGCTTCCTACGGATGGTGCGGGACATGCTGTCCTCCAGATACTCGGTCATCGTGCGATGTCGTTACCGACAGTGACGAGGGAGTCTGGGTGCGGCCCGTGGCGAACCTGTCAGCGGGCTGGCAATCGAGGCGCGGGCGGTGAAATCGGTTGCGTCGTTGCCGGACGGGCGGTCAGGGTTGTCGATCTACCGGCGAAAGGACGCAGCTTGTGAGGACCATCGAGATTCGGGAGATTCCGCTGGCCGCGCCGGCCGCTGGCCCGTACGGCATCACGGCCGGCCCCGACGGCGCGTTGTGGCTGACGCTGGTCCACGCCGGTGAGATCGCCCGCTTGGGGGCTGACGGTGCGGTCCGCACCTACCCGTTGGATCCGGCCGGTGGCCGCCCGTTGATCATCACCACGGGGCCTGACGGCGCCCTCTGGTTCACGCGCTCCGGGGACGACCGGATCGGGCGGATCACCGTCGACGGCGAGCAGCGCACGATCGCCCTGCCGGCCGGCACCGGGCCGGGCGGCATCGCCGCCGGCCCCGATGGCGCGCTCTGGTACGCCGGGATGACCTCGGACACGATCGGCCGGGTGGACACCGGCGGCACGGTCACCGCATTCCCGCTGCCGCTGACCGGCGGGTTCGCCTCGATGATCACCGCCGGCGCGGACGACGCCCTCTGGTTCACCCTCAATCAGGCGAACGCGATCGGCCGGATCGACCTCGACGGCAGGGTGACGCTGCACCCGTTGCCCACCGAGAACGCCGGCCCGGTCGGCATCACCGTCGGCGGCGACGGTGCCATCTGGTTCGTGGAGATCGCAGCCGGTCAGCTCGGTCGGATCGACCCGGACGGCGGGATCGCCGAGTTTCCGCTGCCGGACCGGGCGGCCCGTCCGCACGCGATCGTGGCGGATCCGGCCGGTGGCGCCTGGTTCACCGAGTGGGGTGCGAACCGGATCGGTCACATCGATCCAGCCGGCCGGATCGACGGCTACGACCTGCCCACCCCCGACGCCGAACCGCACGGCATCGCACTCACCCCCGACGGCGTCTGGGCCGCCCTGGAGATCGGCGCGGTAGCCCACCTGACCCCCACCCGGTAACCCCCCACCTGACCTGGGTGATCAAGAGGTTTGCGTCAGGATCCCGCCCAGAAATGACGCAAACCTCTTGATCACCAGAGCCGGGGTGGGGTGGGGTGGGGTGGGGTGGGTGGGGTCACTGCACTGCTGGTTCTGCCTTTAAGTTGCCGGTGGTGGCGTCGAGGGTGGCTGTGGTGCCAAGGGGGACGGTCAACTGGCCGGGGCCGTGACCGATGGGCAGACCGCCGAGCACCGGTACGCCCAGGTCGCCGAGGCGTTCGGTGAGCACGTCGACGATCGTGGTGTCCCAGCCGTCCCCGCAGTCGGTGAACTGCCCGACCGCCACCCCGGCCAGCCCGTCCAGCGCGCCGGCCCGGCGCAGGTGGGTGAGCATCCGGTCGACCTTGTACGGGGGCTCCTGCACGTCCTCGATCAACAGCACCGCACCGGTCAGGTCGGGCAGGTCCGGTGTGCCGATCGACGCGGCGATCAGACACAGGTTGCCGCCGAGCAGGGTGCCGGTGGCGCGACCCGGGACGCGTACGCCGAAGGTGTCCTCGGTGGGCACCGCGGTGATCGACACCGGCTCGGTTGTCATGAGCGCGGCGTGCAGGGACTCGGCGGAGCGCAGCGGGGTCCGCTCGTCCCGCCAGGCCGCTCCCGGGCCGTGCACACCGGCCAGCCGGGCACTCCGCCAGAGCGCGAACTGCAGCGCGGTGATGTCCGAGAAACCGGCCACCACCTTCGGGTCGCGGCGGACGGCGGCCATGTCGATGGCGTCCACGATCCGCTGGGCGCCGTACCCGCCCCGAGTGCAGATCACCCCGCGTACCTGCGGGTCGGCGAACGCCGCGTTCAGGTCGGCGGCGCGCAGGTCGTCGGTGCCGGCGAGGTAGCCGTGGCGGGCGTACGCGTTCGGCGCCGGCACCGGCCGTAGGCCCCAACCGATGAGCAACTCCATGCCCCGGGCCACCCGCTCCGGCGAGGTCGGCCCGGACGGTGACACCAGAAGGACCGTGTCACCTGGTCGCAGTACGGGCGGGCGGACGGCGGCGGTGTCCTCGCTGATCACAACCGAAGAGCCTAACGACCCCGCCAGGTCCAGACCGCCAGCCAGTGGGCACCACCGGGCGGCGCGACGGCGGCGCGAGGCTGTGGCGGGGCGTGGCGCCGCGCGGTGCACCGGCTAGCCTCGACGGGTGGCAACCGCGCTGGTGATCGAGAACGACCCGACGGACGACGCGCGCCGGCTGGGTGAGTGGCTGACCGAGGCTGGGCTGGAGCTGTGGGTGGTACGCCCGCACGCCGGCGACGAGCTCCCCGCCGACCTGGAGGGGTACGCGGCGCTGGTGGTGCTCGGCGGCGACCAACAGGCGTACCCGCTGCCGGACGGCTCTCCCGGCGCACCCTGGTTTCCCGCCGTGGAGGGCCTGCTGCGCAAGGCGGTCCGGTACCGGGTGCCGACCCTGGCCGTCTGCCTGGGCGCGCAGCTGCTCGCCACCGCGCACGCCGGGCTGGTCGAGCGGAGCCCGTCCGGGCCGGAGATCGGCCCCGGCGTGGTCGGCCGGCGCGACGCCGCCGAGGGTGACCCGTTGTTCCGGTACGTGCCGTTGATCCCGGACGTCCTGCAGTGGCACTCCGACGAGATCACCGAGCTGCCCCGGGGCGCCACCCTGCTGGCCGCGTCCACCCGCTACCCGCATCAGGCGTTCCGGCTCGGTGACCGGGCGTGGGGGCTGCAGTTCCACATCGAGTGCGACGCCGCGATGATCGCCGACTGGGCCACCGACTCGACCCAACTCGCCGAGCTGGGCTACGACCCGGAGCTGGTGGTCGCGGCCTGCGCGTCGGTGCTGGCCGACGTCGAGGAGGTCTGGCAGCCGTTCGCCGCCCGGTTCGCCGCGCTGGCCCTCGGCGAGCTGGACGACAGCACGACGCGACGCGGCCTGCCGCTGCTCGGGCACTGATGAGCCGGCCGACCAGGGCACCGGGCCGGCTCGCCCGGTACGGGTTCGGCACCGCCGAAGGCGACGGCGGCGCGCGCGCCGCGGACCTGCTCGGCCCGGACGGGCTGCGCCTGTGGCAGCCGGTCGAGCAGGAGCCGGTCGACGAGGTGGCCGCCGAGCTGCTCGCCGCGCTGTCCCGGGCCGCCGATCCGGACCTGGCGCTGCGTCAGCTGCACCGCATCGTCGAGGCGGAGCGCCGCGCCGACGGAAGCGCCGAACGACGCGCCGACGGCGTCACCGCCGGGCCACGGTTGTTGACGGAGCTGCACACCGACCCGGGGCTGCGGCGGCGGCTGATCGCGGTGCTCGGCGCATCGTCGGCGCTCGGCGATCACCTGGTGGCCCATCCCGAGCACTGCGCGGCGCTGCGGACCGCGTCCGACGGGCTCGCCCCGACCGCCGAGGGGCGGCTGGAGCCGACCGACGGTGGCAACCCGGTGGCGGTGCTGCGGACCGCGTACCGGTTGGCGCTGCTGCGGATCGCGGCGGCCGACCTGACCGGCGGACGCGGCCTGGAGCAGACCATGGCCGCGCTGTCCGCGCTGGCCGACGCGACGCTGGCCGCCGCGTACGAGATCGCCGTCGCCGAGCTGGCGGCGGGCACCGAGCGGCCCCGCCTCGCGGTCGTGGCGATGGGCAAGTGCGGCGGCGGCGAGCTGAACTACGTCTCCGACGTGGACGTCATCTTCGTGGCAGCCGAGGACGCCGACCTGTCCGCCGCGACCCTGGTGGCGACCCGGCTGATCCACATCTGTGGGCTGGTCGCCTGGCCGGTGGACGCCGCGCTGCGCCCCGAGGGCAACCGGGGACCACTGGTGCGGACCCTCGCCAGCCACCTGGCCTACTACCGCCGGTGGGCGCGCACCTGGGAGTTCCAGGCGCTGCTCAAGGCCCGCCCGGCCGCCGGTGACCTGCCACTGGCCCAGGAGTGGATCGACCAGCTCGCGCCGCTGGTGTGGCGGGCGGCCGAACGACCCGAGGCGGTCGAGGACGTCCGCGCCATGCGACGCCGGATCATCGACCACATCCCGCCGAAGGAGCTGGACCGCGAGATCAAGCGCGGCCCCGGCGGGTTGCGTGACATCGAGTTCGCCGTCCAGTTGCTGCAACTCGTGCACGGCCGAGGTGACGAGCTGCTGCGAGCGCCCGGCACCATCCCGGCGCTGCGCGCCCTCGTCGCGGGTGGCTACGTCGGTCGGGCCGACGGCGAGGCCCTGCTGCGCGGCTACCGGTTCCTGCGCAGCGTCGAGCACCGGCTCCAACTGCAGGGCCTGCGCCGTACGCACACCGTGCCCGCCGAGCCGGGCGCGCTGCGCTGGCTCGCCGCCGCGCTGGGCTTCACGGCCGCGCCGGGGCGCAGCGCCGTGGAGAGCTTCCGGGCCGAGTGGGTCACCCACGCCGCCGAGGTACGCCGGCTGCACGCCAAACTGCTCTACCGGCCGCTGCTGGAGTCGGTGGCCCGGGTACCGGCCGACGGGCTGCGGCTCACCCCGGAGGCGGCCCGGCACCGGCTGGAGATCCTCGGCTTCGCCGACCCGGCCGGGGCGCTGCGCCACCTGCAGGCGCTCACCGGCGGGGTGAGTCGCACGGCGGCCATCCAGCGGACGCTGCTGCCGGTGCTGCTCAGCGAGTTCGCCGACGCGCCGGAGCCGGACCGGGGGCTGCTCAACTACCGCAAGGTCTCCGACAAGCTGGGCAGCACCCCCTGGTATCTGCGGCTGCTGCGCGACGGCGGCCCGGTCGCCCGTCGGCTGGCCCGGGTCCTCGCCCTGTCCCGGTACGTCGCCGATCTGCTCGCCCGCGACCCGGAGGCGCTGCGGCTGCTGGCCGAGGAGAACGAGCTGGCGCCGCGCTCCAGCGAGGTGCTCCGGGAGGGGTTCCTCGCGGCGGCGGCCCGGCACACCGACCCGGTCGAGGCCACTCGCGCGGTGCGCGCGCTGCGCCGTCGGGAGCTGGTCCGGGTGGCCTGCGCCGACCTGCTCTGCCGGGCGGGCGCGCTGGCACCCAGCCCGACCCGGCCGGACGGCGCGAACCGGCCCGCCCCCGGGCTGGGCGACATCACCGACGTCGGCACGGCGCTCGCCGACGTCACCGACGCCACCCTCGCCGCCGCGCTGCGGGCCGCCCAGGCCAGTCAGCCGGGTCCACCGGGGCTGCGGTTCGCGGTGATCGGCATGGGCCGGCTCGGCGGGTACGAGTCGAACTACCTCTCCGACGCCGACGTGCTCTTCGTCTACGACCCGCCCGCCGGCACCAGCGAGAGCGCCGCCAGCGCCGCCGCGCACGCGATCGCCGAGGAGCTGCGCCGACTGCTCGGCGTGCCCGCCCCCGATCCGCCGCTGGGCGTGGACGCCGACCTGCGCCCGGAGGGCCGGCAGGGTCCACTGGTTCGCAGCCTCGCCGCGTACGCCGCGTACTACGCCCGCTGGTCGCGGGTGTGGGAGGCGCAGGCACTGCTGCGCGCCCGATTCGTCTGCGGCGACGCCGACCTGGGCGCCGAGTTCGAGGCGATGATCGACCCGGTGCGGTACCCGGCCGAGGGGCTGACCCGCGAGCAGGTCGTCGAGATCCGCCGGATCAAGGCCCGGGTGGAGACCGAGCGGCTGCCGCGCGGGGCCGACCCGGCCACCCACACCAAGCTGGGTCGCGGCGCGCTCGCCGACGTGGAGTGGGCGGTGCAACTCGTCCAGCTCCGGCACGCTGGCGCGAATCCGGCGCTGCGCGGCACGCGTACCCTCGATGCCCTCGCGGCCGCCGAGCGGGCCGGCCTGATCGACCCGACGGACGCCGCGGAGATGGCCGCCGGCTGGTCCCTGGCCGCGCAGGTCCGCAACGCGTTGATGCTGGTGCGGGGCCGGGCCGGCGACCAACTGCCCCGGCACGGGGTGGAGTTGGCCGGCGTGGTCCGACTGCTCGGCCGCGACGACCCGGGGGAGTTCCTCGACGAGTACCTGCGCACCGGCCGCCGCTCGCGCGCCGCGACGGAACGCGTCCTCAATGCCTGACGCGTCGCCGCGCCCAACCGGGCAGCGCGCCGCAGGCGTGCGCACCGGCTGGGCGGCGGCCACCGGGGTCGCGGTGGTGCTCGCCGTCGCGTTCCTGCTCGCGCCACGGATGGGCACCGACCTCGCCGCCCAGGTGGCCCGTGCCGAGTTCGCCGACCGCTACGGCGTCACGCCGGTCGACCTCGGCTGGTACGGCGGCGTCAACCAGTACGGCTACAGCCTCTTCACCGCCAGCTTGGGCGCACTGATCGGGGTGCGTCCGCTGGGGGCCATCGCCGCCGTGGTCGGCGCGGCGGCGCTGGGTTGGCTGTTCACCCGGAACCGGGCGCGCCGGCCGTTGCTGGCCGGTGCCCTCGGCGCCGTGGTGCTGGTCGGCAATCTGGCGAGCGGCCGGATCACCTTCGCCGTCGGGCTGACGCTGGGGCTGCTGGCGCTCTGCGCGGTCAGCGCCCAACGCCCGCCGCGTCCGGTCCGGCTGGCGCTCGCCGCCGGCTGCGCCGCCCTGGCAACGGCGGCGAGCCCGGTCGCCGGCCTGTTCACCGGGCTGGCGGGCGCGGCGCTGCTGCTGGTCGCCCTGCGTCGCGGTGACGGGCCCGGCCGTCGCCTGCCGGGTGGATGGCGCCTGGAGCGACCACTGGCCGAGGGGATCGTCCTGGCCGTGGCACCCGCTGTCACGTTGGCGCCGATCGCGTTGTTCTTCGGCAACGGAGGCACCCAGCCGTACTCCGCCGAGTCGATGCGGATCAACGTCGCGCTCGCCGTGCTGGTGGCGGTCGTGCTGCCCCGTCGCCGCCGGGTGCTGCGCGTCGGCGCGCTGCTCACCGTGCTGCTCCTGGTCGGGGCCTACTACGTGCCCAGCCCGATCGGGTCCAACGCGCTGCGCCTGCCGCTGCTCTTCGCGCTGCCCGTGCTGGCCGGGTACGCGCCGCTGCCCGGGCCGTGGCTGGCCGGCCTGCTCGCCGCGACCGTGTGGTGGCAGTCCCCGGTGATGACGAGCGACGTCACCCGAGCCGGGGCCGCGGAGAGCGCCGCGCGGTTCCACCAACCGCTCGTCGCGGAACTCCAGCGGCGGCAGCCGGTCGGGCGGATCGAGGTGGTGCCGTTGCGGGACCACTGGGAGTCCGCGTACCTGCCACCGACCGTGCCGCTCGCCCGCGGCTGGGAACGCCAGGTCGACACGGATCGCAACTCGCTGTTCTACGACGGCACGCTGAGCGCCCAGACCTACGAGCAGTGGCTCCGCGACGAGGCGGTCACCTATGTGGTGCTCGCCCCGGACGCCCCCGTCGACCGGTGGGGCCGCGACGAGGCCGCCCTGATCCGCGCCGGCCTGCCGTACCTGCAAGAGGTCTGGAGTGATCCGACCTGGCGCATGTACGCGGTGGTCGATCCGACGCCGCTGGTCGGGGCCCCGGGCCGGTTCGTCACCGCCGACCGGGCCTCGGTCCGGCTGACCGCGACGCCCGGTGACGTGCCGGTCCGGGTGCGGTGGTCGCGCTGGCTGTCGCTCAGTGGCCCGGACGGCTGTGTGCGACCCGGCGCGGACGGGTGGACCGAGGTGCGAGTTCGCGCCGCCGGCGACTACTCGATCTCGAGCGGCCTCGTACCCGCGAACCACTGCTGACCGTTCGGGGGCACGCCTCGATCCGGTGCCTGCCGTCGGCCGCCGACCAACCGGCTGGCAGCATGTCGGGCGTGCCTTCCCACCTCGCGCGCTGGACCGGCCTGGTCGGCTCGATGCTGCTCGCGCTGTCCGCCTTCCTCGGAGGCGCGTTCCCCAGCGGCCCCCTGCGCAGCACCCCGGTCAGCATCTGGCAGGGCGCCAACGGCCCGCTGGTCCTGGCCGCCTGGGTGGTCGGCACGGGCCTGATGGCGTACGCCTGGTGGGCTCTGCGCGACGGAGGGCCGTCGACGCGCTGGGCCCTGGTCACCGTGGGGCTCTGGCTGCTGCCGTTGCTCGTCGCACCGCCCTTCGGCAGCCGGGACGTGTACGCGTACGCCTGCCAGGGCGCCAGCTTCACCGGCGGCATCAGCCCGTACGAGCACGGCGTCTCCGCGCTGCCGTGTCCCTGGCTGGACACGGTCTCCGTCATCTGGCGGGACACCCCAGCGCCGTACGGACCGCTCTTCGTGCTTGTCGCGGGCGCCGTGGTCAAGGTCGGCGGCTCGCTGAACGCCAGCATCGTGCTGTTCCGGGCGCTGTCGCTGCTCGGCGTCGTGTTGACCGCGTGGGCGCTGCCGGTGCTGGCGCGTCGGGCCGGAGTGCCGGCCAAGCGGGCGGTGTGGCTGGCGCTGGGCTCCCCGCTGGTCGCGGCGCACCTGATCGGTGGTCCCCACAACGACGTGCTGATGCTCGCCGCGCTGGTCGGAGGGTTGGCCGTGGTGGCGTCGCACCCGGGTCGGCGCGGAATGCTGCTGGTCGGCGGCTTGCTGCTCGGAGTCGCGGTGGCGATCAAGGTCACCGCCGTGGTGGTGGTCCCGTTCGCCGCGCTGGCGGCCACCGCGGGGCCGTACCGGATCCGAACGCTGATCCGCGACGGCGGCTGGGTGGTCGGCGGCGGCGCCGCCGCCGTCGTGGGAGTGACCATCGCCGGTGGGCTGGACTTCGGCTGGGTCGGCGGGCTGTCCCAGGGCGGCGCCGCCATCGCCTGGACATCCCCGCCGACCGCGGTCGGACAGACGATCGGGTACGTCGCGGCACCGTTCGGCGGTCACATCGACGCGCTGCCCGTGACGCGCGGGATCGCCGTGGTGCTCCTGGCCGTGCTGCTCGTCTGGCTCTGGTGGCGGGCCCGCACCCGCGACCCGCTGTTCCACGCCGGACTCGCGCTCGCCCTCACCGTCGCGCTCTCGCCCGTGGTGCACCCCTGGTACTGGACCTGGCCGTTGTTCGTGTTGGCAGCGACCGCCCGGCGGACCGGCTGGTTCATCGTGGTCGCCCTGGTCGGGTCCTTCCTGGTGCTGCCCGACGGCACGGGGCTGCCCCGGTACACCAAGACGGTCGGGGCGCCGCTGATGACGCTGTTGGTGATCGTGCTGGTCGTCCGGTTGGTACGGTCGGCTCGGGCGGCCCGTCAGCCGGTCGCCGCCGACTGAGGGAAGGTGCGCCGGTGACCGCTCCCGGCGCGCCTCCTGGTCCGCCTACGGCTGGTCCGCCGGCTGGTCCGTCTTCGGCTGGTTGGCGGTCGGCTTGCTTCGCCAGGTATGCGGGGCTGGCCGGGGCGATCCTGCTCGCCGTGGCCGGGTACCTCGGCGGGGCACTGCCCGACGCCCCGCTGGGCGCGACACCGGAGTCGATCTGGCAAGCCCCGGACGGCCCGGCGACGCTGACCTGCTGGCTGGCCGGAACGGCGCTGCTGGTCGGGGCCTGGTGGTCGTTGCGCGCGGGTGCCCCGTCGACCCGGTGGGCGTACGCCACCGCCGGACTGTGGACGTTGCCGCTTCTGGTCGCGCCGCCGCTGGGCAGTCGCGACGTCTACTCGTACGCCTGCCAGGGCTGGACGTACGCGCACGGCGTCGACCCGTACGCCGTTCCGGTGGCGGCGGCGGGCTGCCCGTGGCTGGACACGGTGGCACCGATCTGGCGGGACACCCCTGCGCCGTACGGGCCGGTGTTCGTGCTGCTCGCGGCCCTCGCGGTCAGTCTCGGCGGCGGGCTCACCGGCGCGGTCGTGCTGCTGCGCGTGATCGCCGTGGCGGGGCTGCTGCTGGCCGCGTTCTGCCTGCCCGGATTGGCGCGGGCGGCCGGGGTGCCGACCCGCCGGGCGGCCTGGCTGGCGCTGGCCGGCCCGCTGGTCGGGGTACACCTGGTGGCCGGGGCACACAACGACGCGGTGATGCTGGGCCTGCTGCTGTGCGGGCTGCTGATCGTGGTCCGCCGACCGGGTCGGCCGTCGGCGTTGCTGCTCGCCGGGGTGCTGCTCGGGCTGGCGGTGACGGTGAAGGCGAGCGCCGTGGTGGTGGTGCCGTTCGCCGCGCTGGCCGCCGTGCACGGCCGCCACACCGTACGGGCGCTGCTGCGCGACGGCGGCTGGCTCGCTGGCGGGCTGCTCGCCGCGTTGCTGGTCACCTCGGCGCTGTCCGGCCTCGGGTTCGGCTGGGTGGGCGGGCTGACCCACAGCGGTGACTCGGAGCAGTGGACGTCGCCGCCCACCGCCGTCGGCCTGGTCGTGGACTACGCGGGCGCGCTGGTCGGCCGGGACCCGCAGGCGGTGCCGGTGGTCCGGGGGGTCGCGTTGCTGCTGCTGGCCGGGGTGCTGGTGGTGCTCTGGTGGCGGGCCTGGCAGACACTGCGCGGGTTGAACGACGACCGGCCTCGGGTGGCGCGGGTCGAGGTGGCGCAGCCCTTGGTGGCGCGGGTCGAGGTGGCGCAGCCCTTGGTGGCGCTGCACGGTGCGGCGTTGGCGCTGGTCGCCACCGTCGTCCTGTCCCCGGTCTTCCACCCCTGGTACGCGACCTGGCCCCTGGCGCTGCTCGCGCTGACCGCCACGAGGACGACGTGGTTCGTGCTGCCAGCAGCGGCGGCGGCCTTCCTGACCCTGCCCGACGGCACCAACCTGGCCCGTTTCACGAAGGCCCCCGGCGCCGTGGCGATGACCGCCCTGCTCCTGTTCCTGCTCGCGCTCGCATTCGTGCTCCGCCGCCGCGCGACTGCGGGTCCAACCCGTCGATCATGAGGTTGACGGGCGACGAAACGGACGGAATCTCCGGGCAACCTCATGATCGTCAAGCTGGTGCGGTCAAGATCGTGCTCGAACATGGATGTAGTGGTGTCAGGCGCGCAGGATGCCACTACATCCAGGATCGAGCACGATCTTGGCGCGGGCGGGGCGGGGCGGGGCGTGGCGTGGCGTGGCGTGGCGGGGCGGGGCGGGGCGGGGCGGGGCCGCGCGGGGCCGCGCGGCTCGGGGCCGGGGGAGACTCCGTTGATCATGAGGTTGGCGGGCGTGCCGTCGGGGTGTGGTCAGGGTTGTGCGCCGCAGGTGGGGCAGGCTTTGCCGGTGTGCTGGGTGGCGGGGTTTCGGCGGGTGCGAGCGAGGATGGTCAGGAGCAGCACGGCGGGACCGGCGAGCGCGACGGCGACGGCGCTCCCGGCCAGCTGCGTGAAGGTGACGGCGCCCTGTATCCCGCCGATGCCGCCGGCAAGGGCGGGCACCGCCAGGAAACCGGCAGGGGTGAGCAGTGTGACGAGCGCCCAGCCGCCGCGGGCGTCCCCGCCCAGTGCCAGACCCATGGCTAGCAGGGCCGCGACGACCAGCAGCAGCCCGCCGACGGTAGGCAGGAAGATCGTCGGAGTGGTGCCGTAGTAGGTGCCAACCGTTTCCAGGCCTACCAGGAATTCCGTCGTCGCCGCCGCCAACAGTGCGGACAGCAGCGGCGCGAGGCGGATCGCCCTGGAGGGCCGGTCGGGCAGGGCGAGCCCCAACAGGCCCAGCGCCGCCTGCGGCAGCAGCATCAGCAGCGGTGGTCGGGGTGCGTCGAGCGCCGCTGCCACCGGCGGCAGCGCCAGCGTGAGCAGGAGCGCCAGGACGATGGTCAGCCGGGCGATCCGGATCGGCGCGACGGCGATCACCACCGCCGTCAGCAGCCACGCCGCCCACGCGACGACACCGAGCGAGACGAACGGGCCGAGATGGGGGACGCCCCACTCCACGGGCGGCGGATGCAGCTCCGCCACGCCCCAGACACCGGCGAGAGCGCTCGCGGTGACCATCGCCAGCAGCGCCGCGAGGCGTACCCCGGGGATCAGGTCGGTGACGCCCGCGGCCCGCAGCCGCTGGCGGAGGCCGCCGCGCAGCAGGTCCGCGGCGTCCGCCGGCGAGGGCCAGCGTCGGCCCGGGCCGGCGAGATCGAGGTACGTCCCGACGATCTCAGCGCCTCGGGCGCGCCGGTAGTCGGCGGGGTACGCACGCAGCAGCCGGAGGTACCGGCGTTCCAGGTCGTTCATGCCAGCCCTCCCGCCGTGCGCGGGGTGATCGGGCGGGCGGCGCGAGTCCGCGTGGACAGCCGGGTGGTGGCGGCTTCGACGTTGCGCCGCAGCCGCTCGGTCTCGGCGCTCAGGGTGGCCTCGCCGCCGGGGGAGAGGCGGTAGTAGCGGCGCAGCCGGCCGTCCACCACCTCCTCGCCGTCGACCTCGACGAGGCCGGCGTCGACCAGTCGGTCGAGCGCCCCGTAGAGCGTCCCGGGACGCAGCGACACGCGATTGTCGGAGAGGGTGGCGACCTCGCCGATCAGCCCGTAGCCGTGCATCGGCCCGACGGCGAGCGCGGTGAGGATCAGGAAGGTGGGTTCGCGCAGTGGTGTGTCCACCGCCGCAATATATCGGATACGAAGGTATATCGGGGGGCGTTACAAAACGGCTCGGGCCGGCTCCGCGATCGCGGAGCCGGCCCGAGCCGGTAGTGAAGCGACTGCTCAGCAGTCGTAGTACATGGCGAACTCGTGCGGGGTCGGGCGCAGGCGCACCGGGTCGACCTCGTTGGCGCGCTTCCAGTCGACCCAGGTGGAGATCAGGTCGGGGGTGAAGACGCCACCGTCGAGCAGGTAGTCGTGGTCGGCCTCGAGCGAGTCGAGCACGGCCGGCAGCGAGCCCGGCACCTGCTTGACGTCGCCCCACTCCTCCGGCGGGAGGTCGTAGAGGTCCTTGTCGATCGGCGTCGGCGGCTCGATCTTGCTCTTGATGCCGTCCAGACCGGCCATCATCATGGCCGAGAAGGCCAGGTAGACGTTGGCCGACGGGTCCGGAACGCGGAACTCGACGCGCTTGGCCTTCGGGTTGCTGCCGGTCACCGGGATGCGGGTGCAGGCGGAGCGGTTGCGCTGCGAGTAGACCAGGTTGACCGGCGCCTCGAAGCCCGGCACCAGACGACGGTACGAGTTGACCGTCGGGTTGGTGAAGGCGAGCAGCGACGGCGCGTGGTGCAGCAGGCCGCCGATGTACCAGCGGGCCATGTCGGACAGGCCCGCGTAGCCGGTCTCGTCGTAGAACAGCGGCTCACCGTTGAGCCAGAGGCTCTGGTGGGTGTGCATGCCGGAACCGTTGTCGCCGAACAGCGGCTTGGGCATGAAGGTCGCGGTCTTGCCGTTGGCCCAGGCCTCGTTCTTCACGATGTACTTGAAGAGCTGAAGCTGGTCGCCCGCGTGCAGCAGGGTCGAGAACCGGTAGTTGATCTCGGACTGACCGGCGGTGCCCACCTCGTGGTGCGAGCGCTCCACGTTGAAGCCGGTGTCGACGAGCCGGCGCACGATCGAGTCACGCAGGTCGGCGTAGTGGTCGACCGGCGGAACGGGGAAGTAGCCGCCCTTGTACGCGGTCTTGTAGCCACGGTTGCCGCCCGGCTCCTCGCGGCCGGTGTTCCACGCGCCCTCGATCGAGTCGATGTAGTAGAACGACTGGTGCGCCGAGGTCTCGTGGCGGATCGAGTCGAAGATGTAGAACTCCGCCTCGGCGCCGAAGTAGGCGGTGTCGGCGATGCCGCTCGCCGCCAGGTACGCCTCGGCCTTCTTCGCCACGTTGCGCGGGTCACGGCTGTAGGCCTCGCGCGTGAACGGGTCGTGGATGAAGAAGTTGAGCGCGAGAGTCTTCTGCGCGCGGAACGGGTCGATGAATGCGGTGGCGACGTCCGGGAGCAGGAGCATGTCCGACTCGTGGATCGCCTGGAAACCGCGGATCGACGAACCGTCGAACGCGAGGCCGTCGGTGAAGAGGTCGTCGTTGACGGACTCGACCGGCAGGTTGAAGTGCTGCATCACGCCGGGCAGGTCACAGAAACGAACGTCGACGAACTTCACGTCCTCGTTCTTGAGGTATCGCAGCAGTTCCTCGGGATTGGCGAACACACATCCTCCTGGCACGTCCACGGGGTGGCTAGGCTTCTGGCGACGCTATGGCCGTGGGGTTGCCCGGCCATGTCTCCGTTGTTTCTGCCGTGTTACGTCCCTCGCGGAGCGTCAGCGACGCTCCTGTCCACGCCTTCGGCCCGCCGCGAAGGCGGTACCGACTGTGCCAGTGTAATGACATCTGATGCCTTTGGCCTGAATCGGCACACCGTGGCGGCGGCACCCCGGCGAGCCCTCATCCCGGCGCGGATACCCTTGACCGCTGTGACCAATCCGCACGCCCCGGCAGCGCCGGCCACCGACCCGACCTTCACCCCGCCGAGCCTCGGAAAGCGGTTCGGTGCGCTGATCATCGACTGGGTGCTCTGCCTGCTGGTGTCCAACTTCTTCGCCGACCCGGTACGCGACGGCTGGGCGCCGGTGCTGGTGCTGGTGCTGGTCTACGGCATCTTCCTCGGCCTGTTCGCCCAGACGCCGGGCATGTACATCACGAAGGTCCGCTGCGTGAACTGGCACGACGGTGGTCGCATCGGCGTGCTCCGGGGGCTGATCCGGGGCCTGCTGCTGGCGCTCGTCGTCCCCGCGCTGATCATGGACGAGCACCGCCGCGGCCTGCACGACCGGCTCGCCGACTCGGTGATCGTCGACGCCCCCCGAGGCTGACCCGACGAACCTCGGGGCTGACCTGGACCGCCAGGATCCGCAAGATCGTGCTCGATCCTGGAAGTAGGGGCCTCGGGCGCTGCGGATGCCACTACTTCCTGGATCCAGCACGATCTTGACCTCCGAGGCCGCCGGGCGGCGAGAGCGACCGGGGGCGGGCGCAGTGGGGATGACGCGAAAGAGCCGGACCCGCGCGGGTCCGGCTCTTTTCGGCGTACGGCTAAGGGGTCAGCGGCCCCGCGACTGGCGGAAGGCACCCGGCGGACGCATGTTCTTGGGGATCGCGCCCTTGGGCATCTGCGGCCGGGCGGTGAGCGCCTTGAGTCGCTTGTCCAGCGAGTTGACGTCCTTGCCGGAGAGCGCGCGGGGCAGGCGCAGCAGCGTGGTCCGCAGCTTACGGATCGGCAGCTCGCCCTCGTCCTGCCCGATCACGTAGTCGTGCAGGGGAGCGGAGCCGATCACCTTCGACAGCCGCCGCTTCTCCTGCCCGAGCAGGCTGCGCACCCGCTGCGGGTTGCCCTCGGCCAGCAGGATCACGCCCGGGCGGCCGATCACCAGGTGGATCATGTCCATCTGGGTGGTCGAGCTGACGGCCGGGGTCACCCGCCAGTCGCCGCGCATGTTCTCCATGATCTGCGCCGCCGCGCCGGGCTGCCCCTCGGCGGCGTTCATCATCGCCTTGTTGGACCGGAGGTTGAGCACGATCAGCACCGCGAGCAGGACGAACAGGATGCCGATCGGCAGCCAGATCCAGCTCCAGAGGATGACCGCGACCACGGTGAGGGCGAGCGGGATGAGCACCGCGGCGGCGACCAACGGCGCGAACCACCGGTCCTGCTTGGCGGTGAACTGGAACACCATCCCGATCTGCTTCAGCCGCTGGCCGAACGAGACCTTCTCCTGGGGCTTTGCCATGCCGCAGAGTCTAGTGGTCGCCGCACGCCCGGTTGATCCGCGTCCGGGTGCCGGGGTAGCTGAGTACCTTACGTCGCCGTACGCGTCCGGACCGGGCGGGTAAGGAGGGCTGCGGTCGGCAAGATGAGGCGCTGTGCCCATGCCCGGGTGGGGCCTTCGCGCGAAGAGTCATCAGCAGAAGATGACAACGCCACGAAGGAGCCCGACATGTTCGGCAACGACGCTGAATTCCTGCTCACCCTGCACCGTACGCACGCCGCCGAGCTGCGCGCCGAGGTGGCCGCGGACCGGCTCGCCCGCGCGGTGTCGCGCAGCCCCGGTCGCAGCTGGCTGGGCCGCCGCCAGCAGGCCCGCCACGCCGGCGAGGACCGCCGGTGACCGCGCCCGCCCCGGCCGCGCCGCGCACGGCACCCGCCGTGCTGGCCGGTCGACCGGAGCCCGCCCCGCCGCTCGGTCACCGGCCGGTCGGCGGGGCCGGCGCTGGCGGCCGTCATGGCATGCTCGCTTCCGTGACCGTACGTGCTGCCAGTTCCGTCCTTGTCGGCCGCCACCGTGAGCTGACGACGCTGCGCGACGCGCTGGGCCGGGCACGGGCGGGGGAGCCCACCACCGTGCTGGTCGGCGGCGAGGCGGGCGTGGGTAAGACCCGGCTGCTGGAGGAGTTCGCCGGCTGGGCCACCGACGGCGGCGCGCGGGTGCTGGTCGGCCAGTGCCTGGAGTTGGGCGAGGCCGGTCTGCCGTTCGCCCCGTTCGCCGCCGCACTGCGCGCGGTGCTGCGCGTCGACGGCCCCGACGTGTTCGCCGGATACGAGGCGGAGTTCGCCCGGCTGCTGCCGGAGCTGGGCCGGGTGGCGTTGGCCGCGCCGAGCGCCGCCCCTGTCGGCGACGCCCCGCGCGGCTACCTGTTCGACCTGGTCGCCGAGCTGTTCCAACGACTCGCCGACGCCCGGCCGTTGGTGCTGCTCATCGAGGACCTGCACTGGGCGGACCGTTCCACCCGCGACCTGATCGGCTTCCTGGTCCGGGCGGCCCGACCGGGCCGGCTGCTGCTGATCTGCAGCTACCGCACGGACGAGTTGCAGCGCGGCCACCCGTTGCGCCCGTTCCTGGCCGAGCTGGACCGGGTCCGCGGCGTGGAGCGGGTCGAGCTGGGCCGGCTGGACCGCGACGGCACCGGCGCGATCCTCACCGATCTGCTCGGCGCCGAGCCGCCCGCCCGGGCCGTCGACGACGTCCACCAGCGCACCCAGGGCAACCCCTTCTTCATCGAGGAGCTGGCCGTCGCCGGCGACCCGATCGGCTGCGCGGCACTCCCCGAGACGCTGCGTGACCTGCTGCTGGCCCGGGTGGACCGGCTTCCTGAACCCGCTCAGCGGGTGCTGCGGATCGCCGCGGCCGGCGGCACCCGGTTCGCCCACGACCTGCTCGCCGAGGTCGCCGGCCTGGCCGAGGTCGAGTTGGAGGACGCTCTGCGCGCCGCCGTCGCCGCCCAACTGGTGGTGGCCGACCCGGACGGCGACTACGAGTTCCGGCACGCGCTCGTCCGCGAGGCCGTGCACGACGAGTTGCTGCCCGGCGAGCACGCCCGGCTGCACGCCCGCTTCGCCGCGGCGATCGAGGCCCAGCCGCACCTGGTCGCCGCCGGTCGCTCCCCGGCCGAGATCGCCCACCACTGGTACGCCGCGCACGACCACCCGCGCGCCCTCGTCGCCGCGCGAGCCGCAGCCTGCGCCGCCGCCGAGCGGTACGCGTACGCCGAGCAGCGTCGGCTGTTGGAACGGGCGCTGGAGCTGTGGGAGCTGGTGCCCGACGCCGCCGCCCTGCTCGAACTGGATCACCTGGCGTTGCTGGAGCAGACCCTGGACGCCGCGATCACCGCCGGCGACTTCAGCCGGGCGATCACCCTGACCCGGGCCGGGCTGGCCGAGGTGGACGCCGACGCGGCGCCGTTGCGCGCTGCCCGACTGTTGGACCAGCGGGGTCGACTGCTGGCCCTGCTCGGTAAGAGTGACGGCAGCCGAGAGCTGGGTGAGGCGTACCGGCTCGCGGCCGGTGGCCCGGCCGGCGTGGAGCGGGTCCGGCTGCTCGCCGACATCGCCACGCACCTCGTCAAGATCGATCCTGGGCAGGCCGCCCGGGTGGCCGCCGAGGCGAGTACGGACGCCGAGGCCCTCGGCGAGGAGTTGGTCCTGCTGCCGACGCGGATCGCCCTGCTCTGCCACGGCGAGCGGGATCTGGAGCGTGGGCTGATCGAGCTGGCCGAGGCCGAGGCCACCGCCCGCGCGGCCGGGGACGCACCAGCGTTGGTGCTCGCCAGGGTGTTCCAGTCGGACCTGCTCTGCGAGCTGGGCCGCTACGCCGAGTCCGCCGAGGCGGCCGAGGCCGGGGTGGCCGAGGCGCGGCGGGTGGGGATCAGCCGCTCGACCGGGGCGTACCTGCTGTCCAACCGGGCCGAGGCGCTCATCGCGTTGGGCCGGTGGGACGACGCCGAGGCGGTGTGCGCGGAGGCCGCCCGGATCGACCTGTCGGGCGTCACCGGCCTGCACTGGCTCCAGTTGGGTGCCGGGCTGCGGCTGGCCCGCGCGCACCCGGGCGCCGACGAGCTGGTCGGCCGCGCGCTGGCCTTCCTCGGCCGGCCCTACCTGTGGCCGAACCTGCGGCTGCCCCTGCACGAGCTGGGAATCGAGGCGGCGTTGGCCGCCGACGACAAGGTCGAGGCGGTGCGGGCGGCCCGCGTCGCGGTGGCCGACGAGCGTCTGCCGCAGCTGCCCCGCGAGGGCTGGCCGGTGCTCAGCGCCGTCGCCCGTACCGCCGCCCGGGTGGGTGACCGGGAGCTGGCCGCCGCCGTCACCGCGCTCGCCGCGGACCTGCCGGCCCGGCATCCGGCGGCACGGGCACATGCCGCCCAGGTCACCGCCCTGCTCGCGGTGGGCGACCAGGTCCTGCCGGCGTGGCGTGTGGCGGTGGACGCGTGGCGCGCCGACGGGCAGCCCTACCCGCTCGGTCGGGCGTTGCTGGCGCTGGCCGAGTCGGCCGCCGCCGCGGGCGAGCGGGACGAGGTGTCGGCGGCGGTCACCGAGGCGGCGGAGATCGCCCGGCGGCTGGGCGCGACGCCGCTGGCCGAGACGGCCGCAACCCTGGCGCGGCGGGTCGGCCTGCGCGGGGCGGGTCAGGGCGGGGCCGGCGCCGACCTGTTGACCGCCCGGGAGCGGGAGGTGCTGCGGCTGGTCGCCGAGGGGCACAGCAACAGCCGGATCGCCGAGCGGTTGTTCATCTCCCCGAAGACGGCAAGCGTGCACGTCTCCCGGATCATCGCGAAACTGGGCGTGACCAACCGGGTGGAGGCCGCCGCCCTGGCCCACCGCCTCGGCCTGCTCGCCGAGCCCGCAACCCCCCGCTGACGAGCGCGGAAACGCCAGGCCCGGGCGGCAGCAGGCCGGGGGCGGCCGGCCGCCCTCAGGTACGCGGTAGGTAGATCCGCCAGCCGTCGATCGTTACCAGGTCAAGGCTGCCCGGGGCGGCGCGCAGCCGCTCGTCGAGCACGTTCGCCAACGGCGAGCCGGCCGCCGCGACCCAGGCTGGCGCCGTCGCCCGGTCCACCTCCCGGCGGTACGCGGGGTAGCGGTCGAAACCGGGGCGCAACGTGTCGTCGACGACCGCGCAGACCACCTGTTCGGCGCTGGCGAAGGTGAGCCGGTTGCAGGTCCAGTAGCCGGCCCGCACGTGTCGTACGCCGAGCTTCCGCAGGGTGTCCACCAACTCGGTGTGCCGGGCCTCGGCGGCCCGTGTCGCCGGGACGGTCTGGGCCGCTCGCCAGGTGGCATGGGCGGCGGTGCCGATCGTCGCGGCGAGCACGACCAGCGCGACCGGCCGGGCCAGCGTCCACCCGGTGCCGCGCCGCTCGGACGTCGATGGGCGCAGACCGTGCCGGGCCAGTGTCCACACTGGCCAGAGCAGCGCCGGCAGAGAGATGAGCAGGCAGGACAGGTAGCGGGAACTCTCCACCGGGGTGAGCCCGGCGGAGCTGCTGAGCGTGTACGCGCCGAGGGTGCCCACGGCGGCCAGCACGAGCGCCAACCGCATCGCCGCCGCGACCCGGTCCGTCGGGCCAGCGCCGGCCGGGCTGGCAGGGTCGGCAGCGCCGGCAGAGCCTCCGAAGGCAGCGGAGGAGGCCGCAGAGACGGAGACGGCAGAGTCGCCGGGGGCGGCGGGGCCGGGCGACGGCCGGCGTAGGGTCCGCCAGGCGGTGGCGGCGGTGGCGGCCAGCAGCAGCGGCAGGGCGAGCGCCCACCACAGTTGCCAGGTGGCGCACTGCCCGGGAGCGCAGAAGCCCATGCCGAGCGCTGGGCCGAGCAGCAGGCCGCCGTGCAGCCGGTCCGCCCAGCCCGCGGTGGCGTTCGCACCGCCGGCGGCGAGCACCGCCTGCAGCGGGTTCCGCCCGTTCAGCAGGCTGTGCAGCAGCAGCGGGGCCGCTCCGAGCACGGCCGCCGCCCCGAGCAGTGCCCCGGCCGCCCCGCGCAGCTCCCGGCGGCAGAACGCGACGAGCACGGCGCCGGTCGCCACGACGTACGGCAGCACGAGCGGGTCGACCCAGAGCATCAGGCCGGCCAGGAACCCCCACACCGCCCAGCGCGTCGGCCGCCAGCCGGGCCGTCCACTGGCCAGATCCACGGCGAGCACGGCCAGCGCCACCCCGGCCGCGTTCATCTCGGGGTAGCCGCCGCCGGCGATCAGCTGGTTCTTGATGATCCGGTCGGAGCCGAGGGCCAGCAGCGTCACCACCAGCAGCCCGAACCACCGGTCCCCGGTCAGCCGCAGCGTCAACCGCCAGGCCAGCAGCAGGAACAGCACGTACAGGGCGAGCGTGGGCAGCCGCAGACCAAGCAGCGAGGGCCCACCGGCCAGGGCGAACACCGGCGCGGCCAGGTACGCCTCCAGGGCGCCCATGTACTGCTGGCCGTAGAACCAGACCGGAAAGCCCTCACCCCGGGCGATGTGCAGCGCGGCCAACCCCATGGTGGCCTCGTCGCTGTTCGTCGGAGGCGCGGCGTAGGCCAGCAGCCAGAGCCGGTAACCCACCCCGCTGAGCAGGACCAGCCCGGTGAGCCAGGCGACCAGGCCGGGGTGCGCCCCAGGCCGGGAGCGGGGCTGGCCCGCTCCGCGCGGCTGTTGGCGTACCCCGGCGGTCATCGCACGATCATGACATTCGGCCGCCGGGCCGGTGTGGATCAGGCGGTGGTGGCGACCGAGGTGGTGGCGCGGGCGTCGAGAGCCTGCTGGTACAGCCGGCCGGCCCGGTACGACGAACGCACCAGCGGCCCGCTCATCACGCCGGCGAAGCCGATCTCCTCGGCCTCCTCGCGCAGCTCCACGAACTCCTCCGGCTTGACCCAGCGGGTCACCGGGTGGTGCCGGGGGGAGGGGCGCAGGTACTGCGTGATGGTGATCAGCTCGCAGCCGGCCTCGTGCAGGTCGCGCAGCGCCTGCGAGACCTCGGCGCGTTCCTCGCCCATGCCCAGGATGAGGTTGCTCTTGGTGACCAGGCCGTCGGCGCGGGCCTGCCGGATCACGTCCAGGGAACGGTCGTAGCGGAACGCCGGCCGGATGCGCTTGAAGATGCGCGGCACGGTCTCCACGTTGTGGGCCAGCACCTCGGGGCGGGAGCCGAACACCTCGGCCAACTGCTCGGGGACGGCGTTGAAGTCCGGGATCAGCAGCTCGACGCCGCAGCCGGGCTGCAGGGCGTGGATCTGTCGAACGGTCTCGGCGTACAGCCAGGCGCCGCCGTCGGGCAGGTCGTCACGGGCGACGCCGGTGATGGTGGCGTAGCGCAGCCCCATCGAGACCACCGACTCGGCCACACGGCGCGGCTCGTCGGCATCGAACTCGGCCGGCTTGCCGGTGTCGATCTGGCAGAAGTCGCAGCGCCGGGTGCATTGGTCGCCACCGATGAGGAAGGTGGCCTCCCGGTCCTCCCAACACTCGTAGATGTTGGGGCAGCCGGCCTCCTGGCAGACGGTGTGCAGCCCTTCCCGCGAGACGAGCCCGCGCAGTTGGGTGTACTCCGGGCCCATCTTGGCCTTGACCTTGATCCACGGCGGTTTGCGCTCGATCGGCGTTTCGGCGTTGCGCGCCTCGATCCGCAGCAGACGCCGCCCCTCGGGGGCGGCCGTTGCGGTGCGCGCTGGCTGGCCGGTCGTCGGCGCGGAGTGCTCGATCGTCACGAAAATGAGCCTACGCCGGACGGCAGGCGTCTATGTGCGTCGGGCGACCGGCGTCACGCCCCAGACGTTGTGACGCCGGACACCGGTCTATCGAAAATGGGCGTCATACGCGGGGCTGCCGGGTGCTACGGTCACCGCCAACAGCGACGACGGAGCCGAGTAGCGCCCCGGACCCGCCAGCGCAGAGAGCCGCCGGTGCTGAGAGGCGGTCTGGTGCCGGTGCGCGAAGACCCTCCTGAGCTGCGGGAAGAACGGTTGCGGGTCACCCGCGCCCAGTAGAGCCCGCCCGGTTGGCCCCGGTCATCAGGCGACGAACGAGGCCCCCGCTTCGGCGGGGGTGAAGGTGTGGTGGCACCGCGAGGTTCCCGCTCGCCCACACCTCCCTGGGGCTGACGCGACGCTTCGCCACCCCAGGGCGGCGCAGGCGTGGCGATCGACCGAGGAGCAGTC
The DNA here is from genome assembly GCF_014201145.1 of Micromonospora parathelypteridis. Classification (NCBI taxonomy): domain Bacteria; kingdom Bacillati; phylum Actinomycetota; class Actinomycetes; order Micromonosporales; family Micromonosporaceae; genus Micromonospora; species Micromonospora parathelypteridis. The sequence goes on along the minus strand of NZ_JACHDP010000001.1, from coordinate 1,509,571 downwards.
CGCCATGCAACGAACCCTGTCCCACCAACTGCCCACCCAGGTCGGCGCGACCGTGCGGATCGCCGGCTGGGTACACCGCCGCCGACTGCTCAAGGCGGTGGCGTTCCTGATCGTGCGGGACGCCACCGGCCTGGCCCAGGTGGTCGTGACCGACCCGGCCGTCCGCGCCGAACTGGAGAAACTCACCGAGGAGACGGTCGTCGAGGTCACCGCGACGGTCACCGCGAACGAAACCGCGCCCGCCGGGGTCGAGCTGACCGACCCGACGGTACGTCCGCTCGGGCCGCCCGCCGTGCCGCCACCGTTCGACCTGTACCGGCCGGCGCTCACCGCGAGCCTGCCCACCCAACTCGACAACGCGCCGACCGCGCTGCGGCACCCCACCCGGTCGGCCGCGCTGCGGATCTCGGCGGCTGCGGTGGCCGGGTTCCGGGCAGCCCTCGACGCCCACGACTTCGTGGAGATCCACACGCCGAAGGTGGTCAGCTCCAGCACCGAGAGCGGGGCGAACGTGTTCGCGCTGGACTGGTTCGGCGGGCCCGCGTACCTGGCCCAGTCGCCGCAGTTCTACAAGCAGCTGATGGTCGGCGTCTTCGAACGGGTCTACGAGGTGGGGCCGGTCTTCCGGGCCGAGCCGCACGACACCGTGCGGCACCTCGCGCAGTACACGTCGCTCGACGCGGAGTTGGGCTTCGTCGCCGACCACCGCGACGTGATGCGCGTGCTGCGCGACACCCTGGCCGGGATGCTGGGCACGGTGGGCGAGCGGGCCGGCGCGGCCCTGGCGACGCTCGGCGTCGAACCGCCGCTGGTGCCGGCGGAGATCCCGGCGGTGCACTTCACCGAGGCGCTGACGATCGCGGGCGCGCCCGCCGACGAGCCGGACCTCGCGCCCGCCCACGAACGGGCGTTGAGCGAGTGGGCCCGCCGCGAACACGGTTCGGACTTCCTCTTCGTCACCGGCTACCCGATGGCGAAGCGGCCGTTCTACACCCACCCGGACCCGGCGCGGCCGGCGTACTCGAACGGTTTTGACCTGCTCTTCCGTGGTCTGGAGCTGGTCACCGGCGGGCAGCGGCTGCACCGGCACGCCGACTACCTGGCGGCGTTGGCCGCGCGGGGTGAGCCGGTCGAGCCGTACGCCGGGTACCTGGACGCGTTCCGGCACGGCATGCCACCGCACGGTGGTTTCGCCATCGGCCTGGAGCGTTTCGTGGCCCGCCTGGTCGGCGCGGCCAACATCCGGGAGGTCACCGCGTTCCCGCGCGACCTGCACCGCCTCACTCCGTAAGAGGAGGCACGGGCCGGCGTCGGACGGCGCCGGCCCGTGCACTGGGCACTTGTGAGGCCCCGGTCAACACTCGGCGAGCCGGTCGCGCAGCCGGGCGGCCTGCGGGCCGTTGAGGTCGAGCGCGAGCGCCGCCCGGTACGCCGTCGCGGCCTCGTCGACCCGGCCGAGGCGGTGCAGCAGCTCGCCGCGGGTGGCGTGGAACCACGGGTAGCCGGCCAGCCCGACGATCGCTCCCACCAGGGCCAGCCCGGCGGCGGGGCCGTCCCGCTCGGCGACCGCCGCCGCCCGGTTCAGCCGCACCACCGGGGTGTCGTGCACGGTGAGCAGCACGTCGTACCAGGAGATGACCGCATCCCAAGGTGTCCGGTGGTACGACGGGGCGAGGGCGTGGCAGGCCGCGATGGCGGCCTGGACGACGTACCGGTCGGGATTGACCGGGGTGCGGCGCAGCGCCTCGCCGACCAGCGCGACCCCGGTGGTGATCGCCGCCCGATCCCAGAGCGAGCGGTCCTGCTCGGCGAGGAGCAGCGGCCGGCTGTCGTCGTCGACCCGGGCCAGCCGCCGGGAGTCCTGCAGCAGGAGCAGGGCCAGCAGGCCGAGCACGGTCGGTTCGTCCGGCATCAGCTCGACCAGCAGCCGCGCCAGCCGGAGGCCCTCGTCCGCCAACCCGACCCGGACCACATCGTCGCCGGTGCCGGCCGCGTAACCCTCGTTGAAGATCAGGTAGACGGTGGCGGCGACCCCCGCCAGCCGGCCAGGCAGTTCCTCGGCCGGCGGTATCCGATATGGGATGCCCGCGCGCGTGATCTTCTGTTTTGCTCGGATGAGCCGCTTGGCCATCGTCGCCTCGGGCACCACCAGGGCGCGAGCCACCTCGGCGGTGGCCAGTCCGCCGAGGGTGCGCAGCGCCAGGGCCACCTGCGCGTCCAGTGACAGCGCCGGATGGCAGCAGGTGAAGACCAGCCGGAGCAGGTCGTCCCGGACGGCCTCGGGCGAGTCGGGTGCGGGATCGAGCAGTGCCACGGCCTCGGCCTCCTTCCCGGCGCGGTGGGCTTCTCGGCGGATCACGTCGACCGCCCGCCGCCGTGCCACGACCAACAGCCAGCCGCGCGGGTTGTCAGGTACGCCGTCGCGCGGCCAGGTCTGCAGGGCGCGGACGACCGCGTCCTGCGTGGCGTCCTCGGCCAGGTCGACGTTGCCGGTGACGCGGATCAGCGTGGCGAGAATCCGGGACCGTTCCGCCCGGATCACCTGCGCCGCCGCGTCGGCGGCCCGGTCCTGGCGCCTTGCCGCGTCACCGGTCAGCATCGGATCAGAGCGGAATGACGGGGCGTACCTCGACCGCGCCGTTCCAGGCCGCGGGCATCTTCGCGACCGTCGACACGGCTTCGTCCAGGTCCGCGCATTCCAGCAGGTAGAAGCCGGTCAGGGCTTCCTTGGTCTCGGCGTACGGGCCGTCGGTGGTGAGCACGTCACCACCCTTGCCGCCGGAGACCCGCACGGTGGTCGCCGTCGCCGTCGGGTAGAGCGCGCTGCCGCCGCGGATCACCGCGCGGGCGGCCGCACCGAACTCCCGGTACTCCGCCATCTCGGAAGCCTGCTCGGGGCTGCTCCAGTCGACGTCCGCGGTGTAGGTCAGCGCGATGTAGGTGGGCATGTCCGCTCCTCGCGTCCGGGCCGGGCAGTGGGCGCCGGCCTCAGGTGTCGAGCCGACGCCGGTCGCCGACTCCACCATAGGGACGATCGACCGGACGTCCCACGGGACACTTGGTGCGGAGAATTTCTTGCCGGCGACGTCTCGGCAGCGACGTGGGGCTCAGACCTCGACGAGGGTGGAGAGTCGGCGCTCGACCACCGGCAGCACGTCGGCGACGGTGATCGGGCGGCCCAGCTCGGCGGTGAGCGAGGTGACGCCGGCGTCGCGGATGCCGCAGGGCACGATCCGGTCGAAGTACGTGAGGTCGCAGTCGCAGTTGATCGAGAAGCCGTGCAGGGTGACGCCCCGGGCCACCCGGATGCCGATGGCGGCCACCTTGCGGGCCGGCCCCCGGTCGTCCTCGGGCACCCAGACCCCGCTGCGCCCCTCGACCCGGCCGGCGGCCAGCCCGAACTCGGCGCACACGTCGATCAGCAGCTCTTCGGTCCGGCGTACGTAGGCGACCACGTCCACCGGGTCCGGCAGCCGCAGGATCGGGTAACCGACGAGCTGCCCCGGCCCGTGCCAGGTGATCTTGCCGCCGCGGTCCACGTCGACGACCGGGGTGCCGTCCTCGGGCCGGTCCCACGGTTCGGTGCGCTTGCCCGCGGTGTAGACGCTCGGGTGCTCCAGCAGCAGCACGGTGTCGCCACGCTCACCGGCCACCACCGACTCGTGCAGGCGTCGCTGCTCGTCCCAGGCGGCCTGGTAGTCGAGCAGGCCGGCACGGACGGCCGTCAGGCCGGAGGTCGTCGTTGTCACGGCGTCCAGCCTAGTCCCGCTACCGGCGATCTTCCCTGGTGAGCCGCCTCACCAGGGCCCGGCGGCCGCGCTGCCGCGGGCTTCAGGCGCTCGCCGCCGGGCGGGATTCGCGGCGGCGCCACCGGCGGACGAGCAGGGCGACCGCGAGGAGCGCCGGCACGGTCAGGGTCAGGTAGAACCAGAGCGGGGCGGCGAACGGCGACGGCCGCCGCTCCGGACCACCGAACGCGGCCCGGGTCAGCAGGTCGCCCGGCACCGCCAGGTCGGTGGACCCGGCCGGCGCGGTCACCAGCACGTCGCGGCCACCATCGGTCGACAGCGCGGCGAGGATGGCCCCCCGATCCTCGCCCCGGTCCGCCGCCATCGACTGCTGCACGATCGGGTCGTCGCCGCGCCAGCCGACGATGTTCGACGTCGAGGCCGAGACCGGCAGCGGCTGACCGACCGCTTGGCCGGTGCCGGCGTCCAGGAACTCGATCCGGCGGGTGCGCGCTGCCGTCTGCTCCGGCGTGCAGCCGGGGCCGGCGCATCCGTCGAAGGCGAGCAGCGCGATGCGTCGGCCGTCCGGGTGCCAGGCGGCCGGGCCGGCGAGCCTCCGCCGATCGCCCAGGTCGACCTGCCACCGAATGCTGCCGCCGGCCGGGTCGACGACCACCAGCCGCTGCCGCTCGGCGACCAGCGCGGCCGGGTCCGGCGGTCCGGCCACCGCCACCAGGTCACCGTCGGGCGACCAGGCCCCCGCGGCGAACGCGGCGGAGGTGCCGGCCGCGACGACCTGCTCGGTGCCCCGGTACGGGTCGACGACGAGCACGTCGTCGGGCTTCTCCGGGTCATTGAGCTGCTGGTTGTCCGGGCCGAAGCTGATCACCGAGTCGTTGTTGCTGCGGGTGACCAGGACCCGTTGCAGGTCCGGCGACCAGGCCAGCGGCTGCATCCAGGTGTGGAGCGTGCGGCGCTGCCGGCCGGTGGTGAGATCCAACAGCTCACCGGACGGCCGCAGGTAGTGGCGCCCATCGGGGGAGAGCAGCCCGTGGTCCTCCGCGACCTGCAGCGGGATCAGCCGGTAACCGCCGTCCCGGCCGACCAGCACGCCTGTCGACTCCAGGTAGCGGGTGCGTGGGGTGAAGAAGACCAGCGAAGCCGGGCCGGCCGGGCTCTGCCCGACGGTGGCCTGCCACAGCCACGGGTTGTGCACCCTGGTCGGCACCGAGCCGCCCCAACGGTCCGCGGCTGTGCTGTCCGGGGCCGTGCCGGTGGCGGCCGGCGCGCTGAGCGCCACGAGCGCCAGCCCGAGGCAGACCGCGGCGCCGCGTCGGAGTCTCCTGCCGGTCCTTCGCATCGCCCCATTAGACCGGCCGAAGGCCGATCACGATGCCCCGGTCGGTCGGGCCGCTGCCTACTGGTCAACCGGCGGGATGCGCCAGAGCCAGACGTCGTCGACCCGCTGCGGCTCGCCGAAGAGGGCGGTGGCGGTACGTCGGAGCGCCTCCTCGTCGACCTCGAACTTCGCGCCGTGCACCTGGTCGGCGAGCACCACCGTCTCGATCCGCCAGTGCCGCAGGTCGGAGTTGACCTCTCGGATCGTTCCGTCGGTGACGATCGGCACCAACCCGGTACGGCCCGCCTGGTCCATCAGCGCGCTCAGAGTCCGCGGCACCGGGCCGATCCGGCCGCGCCCGTCCGGCCCGCCGGGGCCGAGGAAGAAGCCGCCCGGAATCTCGAACTCGCCCTGCCGGTGCGACAACGCGTACGCCTGCCAGCGCTGGCCGTCCGGGTAGATGTCGACGGTCAGCGGCACCGGGGTGAGCACCCCGTCCGGTGAGACGTAGTCCCGCCAGGTGCCTGAGGTGATGAACCGCGGGATGGGCTCCCGCTCGTCGGTGAGCAGCGGGGTGGGCAGCAGCGGCAGCAGGGCCACCGCGAACCCGACCAGCCAGACCAACTCCGTGGACCGGTGTCGGGGAGGTGCGGCGCGCAGTTGGTCGACGGCGTACGCCAGCAGCAGCCCGATCACCGGCGCGACCACCAGGGCCAGCCGGGCCGGCAGCGCGGCGTTCACCACCGGCAGTTGTCCGAGCAGGTCGAACGGCATGGGCAGGTCGGTGCGCTGCCCGTCGACCTTGGCGACCGGCCCGAAGGAGAGCACCGTGAAGATCAGCGCGAGGGCGCCCAGCGCCCAGAGCGTGGCGCGGCGGCTGGCGTCAGCCCGCCGCCAGAGCGCGACGAAGCAGACCACGGTGAGCACCAGCAGCGGGATGCCGAAGAACGAGTTCTCCTCGGTCGGGTTCGGTGCCAGCGAGGTGCCCAGCCCTGCCTCGCCGGCCAGTGAGCGGCGCGGGAAGGCGGCGAAGGCGGCGATGTCCTCGGAGTGGATCACCGGGTCGAAGCCGGTGCCGTGGAACCGTTGCGGCCCGGCGAAGTGCAGCCACAGCGGATACGACAGCAGCACGCCGGCCGTCACGGCGGTCACCCCGAGCCCGCGCAGGAAGGTGGGCAGCGCCGCGCGCGCCTCGGCCCGGTTGACCGGGTGCAGCGCCCAGATGGCGACGAACAACCCGAGCGCCACCGCCGTGAAGAAGAGCCCCTCGGCGGCGATCGAGAAGGCCACCGCCACCAGCACGCCGAGGATCACCCCGTCGCGGAGCCAGTGCCCGGGGCGGCGCAGAGCGAACAGCCGCCAGATCAGCAGCGGCACCAGCCAACCAGCGGTCCAGTTCAGGTGCGCGTTGGCATGCGACACCATGCCGGGGGAGTAGGCGATGAACAGGCCACCGACCCCGGCGGCCAGCCGGCTGCGGACCAGGTGCCGGGAGAGCAGCCAGTACCAGGCCAGCGCGGTGGCGAGCAGGTTCAGGGTGAGGATCACCAGGAACGTGGCCGGCGGCCCGATCAGGTACGTGAGCGGGGCGAAGACCACCGCGTACACCGTGATCGAGGTGTTGACCGCGAGGTTCACGCCGTCCGGGACGTTGATCAGGTACGTGAAGAGCGGGTTGTCCCCGTGGGTGACCGCGTGACCGCCGAAGGCCAGCAGCCACTCGAAGAGCGCCTGGTCGCTGGAGTTGACGGTGACGGTGCGCGCGTTCGGGTCCCGCCACAGCCCACTGGTCACCCAGACGGCGAGCGCGAGCGCCACCAGCACGACGATCAGGTCGGCCCGGCGGTCCCGGACGACGCGCGGTGGTGACGCGGGTGCGGGCCCGGTGGCCAGCGACGGGGAGGAGGGCACGCAGCGGACGTTACCAACCGGACCTGGACGGGCCGGTCATACATGCAAGGAGGGGACCCCTGTTATCGCCTGGGGTAGAGGAGGGATCCCCTCGCGTCAGTCGATGGTTCGACGTACACAGTGGTCGCCGTAAATGTGTAGGTGTGCCCCATGTCATGGCGGCGTCACATCGTCGTAACGTCTCGGCAATTCGACCGTGACCCAGTTCACAGTTCGCCCCCTCAGGAGGCCGCCGTGCGCCGCTCCTCGTCCATCCTCACCCGCCTGATCGGTGCCGGCGCCGGGCTCGTCCTCGCCGTGGCCGGCGCGGTCGCCGTCGCCGCACCCGCCCAGGCCGCCACCCTCACCCAGGTCACCGGGTTCGGCTCCAACCCGGGCAACCTCGCCATGTACGCCTACCGGCCGGACAACCTGCCCGCCAACTCCCCGGCCGTGGTCCTGCTGCACGGCTGCACCCAGAACGCCTCCGGATACTTCGCGAACTCGGGCTGGCAGAAGTACGCCGACCAGTGGAAGTTCGCCCTGATCGTCGCCCAGCAGCCCTCCGGCAACAACGCCAACTCCTGCTTCAACTTCTTCGAGTCGGGGGACACCACCCGGGGGCAGGGTGAGGCGCTGTCGATCAAGCAGATGGTCGACCACGCCAAGGCGAACTTCGGGGTGAACGGCTCCCGGGTCTTCGTCAGCGGTCTCTCCGCGGGCGGGGCGATGAGCGCGGTCATGCTCGCCACCTACCCGGAGGTCTTCGCCGCCGGATCGATCATCGCGGGCATCCCGTACCGCTGCGCCACCAGCATGGTCAACGCGTTCAGCTGCATGAACCCGGGCTCGGACAGGACCCCCGCGGCCTGGGGCGACCTGGTTCGGGGCGCGTACTCCGGTTACGCCGGCCCGAGGCCGCGAGTGGCCATCTGGCACGGCACCTCGGACACGACGGTCGCACCGCTCAACGGCACCGAGTCCCGCGACCAGTGGACCAACGTGCGCGGCGTCTCGCAGACCCCGACCAGCACCTCGTCGCTGCCTGGCAACACGAGCCTGGAGGTGTACGGCAACGACGACGTGCGGCTCTACCGGGTCTCCGGGATGGGGCACGGCACCCCGGTCGACCCGGGCTCGGGGGCCGAACAGTGTGGCACCGCTGGCGCCTACTTCCTGGACACCATCTGCTCGACGTACCGTGACGCGCTCTTCTTCGGCCTGAACAACGGCGGCACCACCCCGACCCCCACCCCCACGGCGACCCCCACCCCCACCCCAACGGCCACGCCGACCCCGACCCCCACCCCGACCACGCCGCCGACCTGCGTAACGGCGAGCAACTACGCGCACGTCGCCGCCGGTCGGGCGTACCAGTCGGGTGGCTACGCCTACGCGAACGGCTCCAACCAGCGAATGGGCCTCTACAACACCTTCTACACCAGCGCCCTCAAGCAGACCGGCCCCAACTACTGGGTCATCGGCTGCTGATCCCGCCCCCGCGCGAGGGCCCCTCCCGACCCGACGGGAGGGGCCCTCAACTCGTCAGTCGTCGAGGGCGGCGTGGAGCGCGCCGGGCAGGTCGGGGTGGCGGTACGGGAACTTGGCTCGGGTGAGGACGCCGGGCAGGACTCTGGTGCTGGTGAGGGCCTCGTGGGCGAAGCCGCCGAGGGCCACCTTGAGCGCCAGCGCGGGAATCGGGATGATCGCCGGCCGGTGCAGTTGCCGGGCCAACTCGCGGGTGAACTCGGCGTTGGTGACCGGGTTCGGCCCCACCACGTTGACCGGGCCGGCGATGTCGTCGTGGTCGAGCAGGAAGCAGATCGCGTCCAGCCAGTCGACCAACGACATCCATGGCAGCCACTGCCGACCGCTGCCCAACCGCCCGGCGATGCCCAGCTTGAACGGCAGCAGTTGTGGCTTGAGCAGCCCACCGTCGCGGTGCAGTGGCAGCCCGGTGCGCAGTCGTACGACGCGTACCCCGGCGTCCTCGGCCGGCCGGGTCGCGGCCTCCCACACCCGGCAGACGTCGGCCAGGAAGCCCTCGCCAGCCGGCGAGTCCTCCTCGACCACCCGGTCGCCGGTGTTGCCGTACCAACCCACGGCCGAGGAGTTGAGCAGCGCCCGGGGTCGGTCGGCGGCGGGGAGCCCGGCGAGAGTCGTCGCCAGCGTGGTGGTGCTGTCCACCCGGCTGGTGCGGATCAACCGCCGGTAGTCGTCGTTCCACCGCTTGTCGCCGACGCCCGCGCCGGCCAGGTTGACGACCGCGTCCGCCTCCGCGACCGCCGCCGGGTCGAGCTGGCCGGCAGCCGGGTCCCACTGTCGCTCCTGCGGCTCACGCGGCGTACGACGGACCAACCGGGTGACCTGGTGCCCGTCCGTCGCAAGCCGGTCGCCCAGCCGGGTGCCGAGAAAGCCGGACGCGCCGGCCAGAAGGATCCGCATACCCCATCTTCGCCCAATACACCCCCCACGGATGCGCCCCCACCCCGCTACCCGCCGATCTTGCACTTAGGGTCGCCGTTCTGCCCAACCACGTCCGTTCTGTCGGGACAGCAAGTGCAAGATCGGCGGGCGGGGGGTGGGGGCGGGGGCGGGGCGGGGTGGGGGTTAGGGCTTGAGGGCTGGGCGTAGGTCTGCCAGGAGGCGCTCCACTTCGGCGTAGGAGGCGGGGCTCAGCGGGCCCTGGGTCAGGGTGGCCAGGTTCTCCTCTGCTTGCGTCACCGTGCGCAGGCCGGGGATCGGCACCGTACGCGGACTGCGTGCGAGCAGCCAGCCCAGCGCACCCTGCGCGAGCGTTCGCCCGTCGGCGGTGAGCGCCGCGCGGACCTGCTCGACCCGGGCCGCCCAGCGTGGCGTCGGCCGGCCGTCGGTGAACCACTGCAGCCACTCGGGCGCCCGCCCGCGGACGTCGTCCGCGCCGACCGCCCGGGTCGACCCGGTGAGCAGCCCCATCGCCAACGGCCCGCGGTTGAGGCTGGCCAGGTCGTGGTTGTCGCAGACCGCCAGCACCGCCGCGTTGTCGCGCAGCACCGACTCGTCGTGCTGGATGGCGGCGCAGTGCGGGCCGGCAGCCGCGAACGCCTCCGCCGAGGCAGGGTCGTCGGTGCTCCAGCCGTACGCGCGAATCTTGCCCTGGTCGACCAGGTCCTCCAGGGTGCCGATCAGGTCGAGCGCGGCGGGCACCGGCAGCTCGTTGATGTGCAGCTGGTAGAGGTCGACGTAGTCGGTGCCGAGCCGGCGCAGCGAGTCTTCCAGGCTGCGGACCGCGAACGCCGGGCTGGCGTCGGTGCCGAGCGCCCGCCGGGTGGCCTCCCCGCTGACGTTGCCGAACTTGGTGGCGATCACCGCGCTGTCCCGCCGGCCGGCCAGGGCACGACCGAGGATCCGTTCGCTGTGCCCCGCGCCGTAGTTGCTGGCCGTGTCGAACAGGGTCACCCCGAGGTCGAGCGCGCGGTGGATGGTGCGGATCGACTCGTCGTCGTCCACCTCGCCCCAGCCGAACGGCTGCCCGTCGTCACCCCAGAGCGGCCCGCCGATCGCCCAGCATCCCATCCCGATCGCGCTCACCTTGATGCCGCTGCGTCCCAGCGTCCGTGTCGTCGTCATGCGGCTCAGCCTCCAACCTGGAGTGCGCTCCAGGTCAAGGACTAACATCTCGGGCCATGAGCGGATACGCCCCCTCGGAGGCCGCCCGCCGCAGCGGCTTCAGCCTGGACACCCTGCGGTACTACGAGAAGATCGGCCTGCTCGCCGACGTGGAGCGGACGGCGGGCGGGCAGCGGGTCTTCACCGATGACGACCTCGGCTGGCTGGTGCTGTTCCGCTGCCTGCGCGACACCGGGATGCCGATCGCCCAGATGTGCCGTTACGCGCAACTGGCCCGCGAGGGCGATCACACCGCCGATGAGCGGCGCGAGCTGCTGCAACGGCACGCGACGCAGGTCGAGGAGCAGATGCGTCTGCTCCAGCGGCAGTACGACCACCTTCGGGAGAAGATCCGGTTCTACGAGCGGCTGCCCGGCCCGGTGCCGGAGGTCGAGCAGGCCGGGACAGCCACCCGTCCCTAGGCGGGATACCCGTCAGTCGGTGGCGCGGTCAGGCCGAGGAGTTCCTCGGCCGTGCCGGGTCGACCGGTGAGGGAGTTCAGAGCGGTGACGAGCCGCTTCTCCTCGTAGCGGAAGTGCGACTCCAGCAGCGCGGCCAGGCCGTCCAGCTCGGCGCGCACCTGGGCGAACGGCGCCGCCCTGTCGCCGGCCAGCAGCGCCTCGACCCGCTCCAGGATCCCCGCCACCACCTCGTGATCGGTGATCAGGTTCGCGATGACCGGGCGCAGCTCAGGGACCTGCTCGGCCAGGACGCGAAACGCGCCGCCGTCCTCGCCGGTGTGGTGCCGGCCGAGTGTGGAGCAGAAGGTGAGGCAGTGCGCCCGCAGGTCCCGCGACGGGCGGGCGTCACCCGCGTGGTCGAGGCTTGCCCTGAGGCGGGCGAGTTCCGTGCTGAGCCAGAGGTGAATCTCGATCATCTGGTTGCCGACGGCAGCGAGCCGGCCGGCCGGTGAATCGGTTGGGTGCACGTTTGTCCCATGCTGTCCCCGCGCCTCCATGCCCACGGCGGCCTTCGTGCCGGGTGCACCGCGACGCTGCGCCGGAGTCTATACGGGTGGGTCATGGTGTGGTCGGCTCGTCGGTCTCCTCGACGTTGTGCCACCGTGCACGCCAGGCGGCCTCATGGGCCTCGTGGCTGGTGCGCTCCTCGAAGACGGCGGCTCGCAGCGCGTGCCGGGAACTCGACATCACCAGCACCTCCACGGCCACCAGCCCGACGCAGATCACGGTCGCGAGGGTGAGCGCGCCGAGCGCCGGCAGGTGCTGGGCGATCGGCAGGGCCACCGTGAGCACCAGGATGACGCCGACCCGGGACCAGCTGACGGTGTGCAGGGTGCGCAGTTGGAACAGCATGTTGACGGCGAAATAGCAGATCAACCCACCGAAGAACATCGGTACGCCCGGTCCCTCGATCTTCTCGGCGATCCCACCGGCCGGGTCGGTGATCTTGTGGAGGATCTCCTCGTTGCCGATGGAGAAGAGGATCACTCCGGCGATCATCGGCAGGTAGAGGTAGGCGTACGCGTCGCGAGCCATCGCCACCCGCGGGCCACCCTCCGCCGAGTGCAGGGCGATCCGGGCAGCGGGCCCGATGAAGTCGAAATGCGCCCACCAGAGGGCAGCCGTGATCACGATGCCGAGCGAGGCGGCCGCCACCGCCGGCCAGGTCACCGGCTTGCCGAGCAGGTTGCCGCCCACGCCCGTGGAGATCACCGACTCGCCCAGCGCGATGATCAAGATGAGGTCGTAGCGCTCCGTCCAGTGTTCGGCGCTGGTCACCCCCCAGCCCCAGGTGCCGACGATGAAGCCGGTGGCGTACTGCACGACCACCACGGCGATCCACAGGCTGTCGCGGACCGTGGCGGCCCGGTCAGGGTCGGCGATCTGCGGCGGGATCAGCGCAGCGGCCAGCAGCAGCACGATGCTCACCGCCAGCTCCGGGGCGAAGCGCCGCAGTTGCCGGCGCTCCTGTGGGCTGTTGCGCACCACATGGGCGTAGAGGATCATGTGGACGGCGCGGACCACGACGTAGCTGATCGCCACCAGCATCGGGCCGGCAGCGCTGCCCTTCGGGTCACTGAACGCCTGCGGCAGCCCGAGCGCGAACGCGAACAGGGCGGCCATCGCGATCACCATGAGCACCGGGACGTAGCCCTCGCCGAGCCGGACCCGGGTGGCGACCAGACTGTGCACCACCCAGCACCACCAGAGCACGGCGAGCACCAGACCGGCATGCAGCAGTTGTTTGCCGGAGATGTTCGCGGCGGTCGCCCGGGTGATGATGAAGAACGAGAAGACGAAGACCAGGTCGAAGAAGACCTCGAACTTGTCCACCCGGGCACCGGGGGCGATCGGGACGGCAGGGCCCAGTTGCCCACCCCGCCGGTAGCCGCCCACGGTCCCACTCTGGCAGCGTCCGGACTGGTCGGAGGCCCGAACGGCGATGGCGGCGGTGCCGCGTGTTACCTCCGGCCCGGGGCGGGAAAACACCGGGACCGGCCTTCATTCGGTCCGGAGCGCCGCCTGTCGGCGCGGAGGCCGAATCATGGCCGCCTACGGCCTCCGGCAGTGGGCCGGTCGGTCCGACCCGCCCTGGACAAGGATGGATCATGACGACGAGCAAGCCGATCACCACTTCGTTCGCCCATACCTCCACGGCCATGGACGTGATCAAGGGCGTGGACCTCGTCGGGCGGCGGGCGATCGTCACCGGCGGGTCGTCCGGCATCGGCGTGGAGACCGCCCGTGCCCTGGCCAGCGCCGGTGCGGAGGTCACCCTGGCCGTCCGAAACCCCGACGCCGGCCAGAAGGCCGCCAACGACATCACCGGCACCACCGGCAACGACCGGGTCATGGTCGCCCCGCTCGACCTCGCCGACCAGGGTTCGGTCGCCGACTTCGTGGCCAACTGGGACGGCCCGCTGCACATCCTGGTCAACAACGCCGGCATCATGGCCTCCCCGGAGATGCGTACGCCGCAGGGTTGGGAGATGCAGTTCGCCACCAACCACCTGGGGCACTTCGCGCTCGCCACCGGGCTGCGGCCGGCGCTCGCCGCCGACGGTGCGGCGCGGATCGTCTCGGTCAGCTCCGCCGCCCACCTGCGCTCACCGGTGGTCTTCGACGACATCCAGTACGAGCGCCGGGAGTACGAGCCGTGGCAGGCGTACGGGCAGTCGAAGACGGCCAACGTGCTCTTCGCCGTGGAGGCGAGCCGCCGCTGGGCCGACGACGGCATCATGGCCAACTCGCTGATGCCCGGAGCGATCCAGACCAACCTGCAGCGCTTCGTCAGCGAGGAGGAGCTCAACCGGATCCGCGCGGGCAATTCCGCGGCCTGGAAGACCGTCGAGCAGGGTGCCGCCACCTCGGTGCTGGTCGCCGCGTCGCCGCTGCTCGACGGCGTGGGCGGGCGCTACTTCGAGGACTGTCAGCAGGCCGCCCCCGCCCAGCCCGGCGGACGGACCGGTGTCGCGGACTACGCGCTGGACCCGGAGGCCGCCGAACGGCTCTGGCAGGTCTCGACCGCCCTGCTGAAGGGCTGAGGACCGCAAACGGAAGGGCGCCCCGGTCGACGACCGGGGCGCCCTTCGGCGTTGGTGCTGAATCAGGCCAGGCCCAGCTCCGACTCGAAGTTGCCGGCCTCCAGCCGCTCCTTGACCGCGGCCAGGAAGCGGGCCGCGTCGGCGCCGTCGATGAGCCGGTGGTCGTAGGACAGGGCCAGGTAGACCATCGACCGGACCGCGACGACCTCGCCCAGCTCCGGGTCGTTGACCACGACCGGACGCTTGACCACGGCACCGGTGCCGAGCATCGCCGACTGCGGCGACGGCACGATCGGGGTGTCGAAGAGCGCGCCCCGGCTGCCCGTGTTGGTCAGCGTGAAGGTCGCCCCGGCGATCTCGTCCGGGCTGATCTTGTTGGTCCGGGTCCGCTCGGCCAGGTCCGCGACCCGCTTGGCGATGCCGCCCAGGTTGAGGTCGCCGGCGTTGTGGATGACCGGAACCAGCAGGCCCCGCTCGGTGTCCACCGCGATGCCGAGGTGCTCGGCCTCCGGGTAGGTGATCGTGCCGCCGGCCAGGTCCATCCGGGCGTTGACGATCGGGTACGTCTGCAGCGCCTCGACGGCGGCGAGGGCGAAGAACGGCAGGAAGGACAGCTTGACGCCGTGCCGCTGCAGGAAGGAGTCCTTCGCCTGCGACCGCAGCTTGGCGATCCGGGTGACGTCCACCTCGATCACCGTGGTGAGCTGCGCCATCTCGTGCAGCGACTCCTGCATCCGCGTGGCGATGGCCTTACGGATGCGGGGGAGCTTCTCGGTGGTGCCCCGCTTGCCGCTCGGCTGCGGCTTCGCGGCCGGCTTGGCCGGGGCGGCCGACGGCGCGGCGGCCGGCTGCGCGGCGGCGGGAGCGGCCTTGGCCGCCTTTGCCTTCTCGGCCGCGTCGAGCACGTCCTGCTTGCGGATCCGGCCACCAACGCCGGTGCCGTTGAGCGAGGACAGTTCGACGCCGTGCTCGCTGGCGAGCTTGCGCACCAGCGGGGTGACGTAGCCGGCTGCCTCTTCGCCACCACCCTGCGCGGGGGCAGACGGGCGCGGCGGCGTCGAGGTCGGCGCGGCCGGCTGCGAAGCCTGCTCGGTCTTCGCCGGTTGCGCCGAGCTCTCGGTCTCCGCGGACGGCTCGTTGTACGACAGGCCCGGCGTCGGCTCCTCGACCTTCGGGGCCGGCTTCGGCTCGGCCTTCGGCGCCGGCGCGGCCTCCGCCTTCGGCTCGGGCTTCGGCTCGGGCTTCGCCTGCGCGGGGGCCGCACCGGCAACGCCGATGATCGCCAGGTCGGCGCCGACCGCGGCGGTCTCGTCCTCGGCGACCTTGATCTCCAGCACGGTGCCGGCGACCGGCGACGGGATCTCGGTGTCCACCTTGTCGGTGGAGACCTCCAGCAGCGGCTCGTCGACCTCGATGGTCTCGCCGACCTGCTTGAGCCAGCGGGTGACCGTGCCCTCGGTGACACTCTCACCCAGGGCCGGCATCTTCACCGCGGTGCCCTCGCCCGACGTGGCGGCGGCCGGAGCCGGCGCCTCGGTCGGCGCCTCGTCCTGCGCCACCTCGTCGGCGGTGCCCTCGGCGGCGGCGGTCGGCTCGGTGACCGGCTCGACCGCGGCCGGGGCCTGCTGCTGCTCCTGCGGGGCGGCCTCGCCGCCACCGGTCGACTCGCCCTCACCGGCGATGACGGCGAGCTCGCTGCCGACCTCGGCGGTCTCGTCCTCGCCGACCACGATCCGGCTCAGCACGCCCGCCGCTGGCGACGGGATCTCGGTGTCGACCTTGTCGGTCGAGACCTCGAGCAGGGGCTCGTCGACCTCGACCGTGTCGCCCTCCTGCTTGAGCCAGCGCGTGACGGTGCCCTCGGTGACGCTCTCGCCGAGCCGGGGCATGGTGACCGATACCGGCATTTTCTGAGACTCCTTCATTCCCCTGGTGGGATCTTCGCCCGTCGCCGGACGCCGCGGTTGGATGATCAGGCGTGTGCGTGCAGCGGCTTGCCGGCGAGGGCCAGGTGCGCCTCGCCCAGGGCCTCGTTCTGGGTCGGGTGGGCGTGCACGAGCTGGGCAACCTCGGCCGGGTAGGCCTCCCAGTTGTAGATGAGCTGCGCCTCACCGATCAGCTCACCCACCCGGGCGCCGATCATGTGTACGCCGACGACGGGGCCGTCCTCCACCCGGACCAGCTTTACGAAGCCGGTGGTCTTGAGGATCTGGCTCTTGCCGTTGCCACCCAGGTTGTAGTTGTACGTCTTGACCTTGTCGGCGCCGTACTGCTCCTTGGCCTTCGCCTCGGTCAGACCCACCGACGCCAGCTCCGGGTCGCAGTAGGTCACCCGCGGGATGCCGACCTCGTCGATCACGGCCGGGGTCTGCCCGGCGATCTCCTCGGCCACGAAGATGCCCTGCTGGAAGCCCCGGTGCGCGAGCTGGAGGCCGGGCACGATGTCACCGACCGCGTAGACGTTCGGCACGCTGGTGCGCAGCCGCTCGTCGGTCAGCACGTAGCCGCGGTCCATCTTGACGCCCTGCTCCTCGTACCCGAGGTTGGCGGTGTTCGGGCCGCGACCCACGGCGACCAGCAGCAGCTCGGCCTCGACGGTCTCGCCGCCCTGAATGGTCAGCTTGACGCCGCTCTCGGTCTTCTCGACCTTCTCGAACGGCTTGCCGACCTTGAAGTTGATCTTCCGCTTGCGGAACGCCCGCTCCAGCGCCTTCGACGACTCCTCGTCCTCGGCGGCGACCAGTCGGGGCAGCGCCTCGACGATCGTCACGTCCACGCCGAAGGACTTCCACACACTGGCGAACTCGACGCCGATCACGCCACCACCGAGCACGATCACCGACGACGGCACCCGGTCCATCGTGAGCGCGTGGTCACTGGTGATGATCCGCTCGCCGTCGACCTCCAGGCCGGGCAGGCTCTTGGCGAACGAGCCGGAGGCCAGGACCACGTTGCGGCCGGTGTAGCGCTTGCCGTCGACCTCGACCACGTTCTTGCCGACCAGCTTGCCGTGGCCCTCGACGATGGTGATTCCCTTGTTGCCCTTCAGCATGCCCTGCAGGCCCTTGTAAAGGCGGGCGATAACGCCGTCCTTGTACGAGTTGACCCCGGCCATGTCGATGCCGATCAGCTCGGCCTTCACACCGAACTGCTCCGACTCGCGGGCCTGGTCGGCGATCTCGGCCGCGTGCAGCAGGGCCTTCGTCGGAATGCAGCCGTTGTGCAGGCAGGTGCCGCCGAGTTTGCCCTTCTCAACCAGCGCGACCTTCAGGCCCAGCTGGACGGCGCGCAGCGCGGTCGCGTAGCCGCCGCTGCCACCTCCGAGAATGACGATGTCGAAGGTCGCTTCGTTCGGCTCGCTCACGTCCAACTCCCAGGTCGCGTCGCTGCATCGGGGGTCACAGAGGTGTAACACAGACACACCCCACCTCGGTCATCTTGTCACCACCGGGCACAGGGTGCGTACCGAGGTGCCCAACGACACGTCATCGACACGTACCCTTGGCACCGTCGTCGATGACACAACGTGGGGGAGAGGTCCGGTGGGGTTGTTCCGGCGCCGCAAACAGGCGGCTGTGCCGAGTCATGACCGTGCCGCCGATCGGGGCGACCTGGACCATCTCGAGAATTTCATTCGGAGCCGGCGCGGTGTCGAGGCTTACATCGAGCCCCGGACGACGGTGACGGAGACCACGGTCATCCTGATCGCCGACGACGGAGAGTGGACCCGCCGGCGCATCGACGGCCCGGACGGCGCCCGACGCTTCGCGTACCGGATGGGCATCCCGGTGTACGACGTCCGGCTGATGGGCTACCCGCAGCGGATGCGCGACTTCAACGAGCGCCGCAAGCGTCGGCCCGAGCGGGGCTGAGACGCACGGAGGGGCCCCCACCCGGGGACCCCTCCGCATCACTTCCGTCAGCCGTTGGCCGCGACGTCCTCGACGAGCTGCACCAGCGTGCGGACCGGCACGCCGGTGCCGCCCTTGGTCCAGTAACCGGTCGGCTCGCCGGAGTGGTAGCTCGGCCCGGCGATGTCGATGTGCGCCCAGGCCACGTCGTCGGTCACGAACTCGCGCAGGAACACCCCGCCCTGCAGCATGTGACCGGCCCGGTCCATCCCGGCGTTGACCTGCGAGATGTCCGCCACGTCGGACTCCATGCCCTTACGCACGTCCTCAGGCAGCGGCATCGGCCAGGCGGGCTCGCCAACCGCGTCGCCGACCACCTGGACCCGCTCGCACAGCTCCGGAGTGCCCATCACACCGGCCACCCGCTTACCCAGCGCGACCACCTGGCCGCCGGTCAGGGTCGAGGTCTCGAACAGGTAGTCGGTGCCGTCCGCGCAGGCGCGGGCGATGGCGTCGCCCAGGACCATCCGGCCCTCGGCGTCGGTGTTGAGCACCTCGACCCGCTTGCCGTTGAACATGGTGATCACGTCACCCGGCCGGTAACTGGTGCCCGACGGCATGTTCTCCGCCATCGGCAGGTAGGCGCTGACCGCCACCGTCGGCTTCAACGCGGCGATCGCCAGCATGGCCGCGCCCACCGCGGCCGCGCCGCCCATGTCGGACTTCATCTCCCACATGCCCTGCGCGGGCTTGATCGAGATGCCGCCGGTGTCGAAGGTGATCCCCTTGCCGACCAGCGCGACCCGCTTGCCGTTACCGCCGCCCTGCGGCGTGTAGGTGAGCTTCACCAGCCGCGGCGGAGCCTCCGAGCCCTGCCCGACCGCGACGATGCCGCCGTACCCGCCGGCGGCCAGCGCCGCCTCGTCCAGCACCTCGACGCCGAGGCCCGCGTCACGGGCGGCGTCGGCGACCGCGTCGGCGAACGACGGCGGACGCAGCTCGTTCGGTGCGGTGTTCACCCAGTCCCGGGTGAGCCGGACCGCGTCCGCCACCACCTGCGCCCGGACGACCTCCGCCTGAGCGCCCGCGTCGCCGGCGTCCGGCACCGCGACGAGCACCTCGCCGACCGGCTCCCGCCGGGTCGGCTGGGGACGGGTCTTGTAGCCGGCGAACCGGTACCCGCCGAGCAGCGCGCCCTCGGCGACCGCGCGCAGCTCCGCCGACGCGTCCGCGTCGTCCGGCAGCGGCAGAGCCAGCGCGACCTTGGGCGCGCCCGCCAGAGCCCGGATCGCCGAACCCGCGGCCCGGCGCAGCGTCTCCGGAGCCGGTGCGGCACCCGACGGCTCCGGGCCGAGCCCGACCGCGGCCACCAGCGGGGCGGTCACGGTGCCCAGCGTGGCCAGCTTGATGACCTCGCCCGGCCCACCGGTCGCGCCGAGCAGCGCCAGCGTCTCGGTCAGCTTGCCGTCGAAGGCGGCGGCAATGCTCTCCGCGCCGCTGGCGAGCAGCAGGGTGCCGGCGAGGCCGCTGGTGGCGCCCTGCTCTCCGGGCTGGCTGTGCACGCCGATCACGATCGCGTCGACGGCGAGCTCGGCCGGGTCGGTGTCGACCAGGCTCAGGTTGGTGGTGCGGGGTGATGTCACTGAAGCTACTCCGGGCGGGCCGGGCCGGTCGCGGCGTCGCGTACCAGCGGTGAAGGTCTCCGGCGGAACGTACCCGCCGGACGTGATGGTTGTCCCGCCGACAGGGCCAGCGGGCTCCCGCCGATGCTAACCAGCGACGTTGCCCCCGGTAAGTTGCCACCCATGACCGACGTGACCTACGACGCCGCCGCGACCCGGCTGCGCCGTTCCCCGCTGCACGAGCGGCACATCGCCGCCGGCGCCAAGTTCGCCCCGTTCGGGGGCTGGGAGATGCCGCTGGAGTACGCCGGCGGCGGGGTGCTCAAGGAGCACACCGCGGTGCGTACCGCGGTCGGGGTCTTCGACGTGTCGCATCTGGGCAAGGCCCGGGTGAGCGGCCCCGGGGCTGCCGACTTCGTCAACGCCTGCCTCAGCAACGACCTGGGCCGGATCGGTCCGGGGCGGGCGCAGTACACGCTCTGCTGTGACGACGCCACCGGCGGCGTGGTCGACGACATCATCGCCTACCTGTACGCCGACGACCACGTCTTCCTCATCCCGAACGCGGCGAACACCGGTGAGGTGGTGCGCCGGTTGCGCGCCGCGGCGCCCGCGCAGGTCACCGTCACCGACGAGCACGAGGCGTACGCCGTGCTGGCCGTGCAGGGCCCCCGCGCGGCCGAGTTGCTGGCCGCTCTCGACCTGCCCACCGAGCACGGCTACATGAGCTTCTCCGCGGCGAGCCTGGCCGGGGTGGAGCTGACCGTCTGCCGTACCGGCTACACGGGCGAGTTGGGCTACGAGTTGGTGGTGCCGGCGGAGCACGCGGTGGCCGTCTGGGACGCGCTCTTCGCCACCGGGAAGGCGTTCGAACTGCGGGCCTGCGGCCTGGCCGCCCGGGACACGCTGCGTACCGAGATGGGCTACCCGCTGCACGGGCAGGACCTTTCCCTGGACATCACCCCGGTGCAGGCCCGCTCCGGCTGGGCGGTCGGTTGGGACAAGCCGGCCTTCTGGGGGCGTGACGCGCTGCTCGCCGAGAAGGCCGCCGGCCCCCGGCGTACGCTGCGCGGCCTGGTAGCCGTCGACCGGGCCATTCCGCGGCCCGGGATGACCCTGCACGTGGGCGACACCCAGGTCGGCACGGTAACCAGCGGCACCTTTTCCCCGACCCGCAAGCAGGGCATCGCGCTGGCCCTGCTGAACACCGACGCCAACCTGTCCGAAGGCGACGAGGTCGAGATCGACATCCGAGGCCGCCGAGCCCCCCTGAAGCTAACCAAACCCCCCTTCGTAACCCCCTCAGTGAAGTAACCCCCGCCCCAGAACCCTGTTGATCATGAAGTTATTGCCACGACACGCCGACGGCGGTGGCAATAACTTCATGATCAACGCGGGGGGCCGGCGGGGGTCCGGCGGGGGTCCGGCGGGGTGGGCCGGGGTGGGGTTAGGGGGTTGGGGGTTCGCCGGAGTCCAGGACGGCTTGGGTCCAGCCGCCCTCGATGACGCCGGTGGCGTCCAGGACCGCCCAGTCGACCACCTCGGTCGCCTCCACCACCACCGGAGCGCCGATCCGCACGCTCGGGTCGGTGGCGGCGTCGCTGGCGCTCACACCGATGATCCGCTCCGCGGTCTCCCACGAGGTGACGCCGGCCCAGACGTACTCCGGGCCGTCGTCGCCGGGCAGGCCGTACTTGACCACCAGCTGCGACTCCGTTGGGAGACGGCCCGCGACGAACCGGGCCCGCGCGTCACCCAGCGCCGCCCGGGCAGTGGCGACCGCCCGGCTCATCGCGTCACCCGATCGGGCGTAGCGCACGTCCGGTTGGATCCCGGAGAACAGGGTCGCGCAGGCCGCCGCGTAGTAGCGCCCGTCCGACCCCCGGTGCCCGGCCGGCGGACGCAGGCTGAGGAACGAGTCGGCCTCCGGGTCGGTCGCCGGGTCCAGTTCCAGGCGCAGCAGCACCGGGGCGGTCGCGCCGTGCTGTTCCGGGTTGCCGTACGCCACCGCGATGTCGTGCCCGGTGACCGTGGCCAGCACCGGCAGTTGCACGAACGCCGGCACCTCCTCGCCGGTGAGCCCGTCGGTCCAGTCCCGCAGCAGTCGGCGTGCCGCCCCGGTCATCACCGCACCCCAGGCGCGGGTGAGGTGGTCGGGCACCCCCTGGGTCTGCAACTCGAGCAGCCCGAAGCGGCGCAGCCCCTTGGTGGTGAACCACAGCCCCTCGGTGTCCGAGGAGTACGGCACCAGCACCCAGTCGACCAGCCGGATCCGGCCCTGCTCGTCGGGGAGTGAGCGCAGCGCGGTCGCCGGGTCGAGGAACTGCAGACCGAAGACGTCCACCACGTCGCTGTCGACGGACTCCGCCACGGCAGCCGCGACCGCGCGGGCCGCCCACTCGTGCGCGGGCGGCCAACCGGGCCGGTATTCGGCCTGCACGACCACCAGGTGGGTCGCCGCGGCCAGCCGGGCCAGCTGCTCCTCGGTGGCGCCGAACGCCGTGAGCAGGTCCGGCGGCAGCTCGGGAAAGTCGGCGATGGGCCGGGTGTCGACGCTCATCAGCGGGCTGTCCAGCATCTGCCGGGCCAGCCCGTGCACCGGCTCGGCCAGCCGGCCGGTCAGCGCCGCCACCGCGGTCTTCGCGCTGACCTTCGGTAGCCCCGCCATCGGCACCAGGTAGGTCGCGCTGAGCGACTCCGGCACCGGTACGGGCAGGAAGTCGTCCGTGATGAGCATTTTGGGGTCCCCCGGTGGCCGACGCCGGTGCTGTCGAGGCGAACGCTACCCGGCCCGCCGCGCCCGGTTCAGCCGGACAGCACCAGACCGAGGTAGACCAGCGTGGTGACCACCTCGACGGTCGCGCCGAGGACGTCCCCGGTTATCCCGCCCAGCCGTCGTACCACGTGGGTCAGCAGGCCGACCGCGACGGCGAGCGCGGCCGCGACGGCCAGTGGCCCCTGCCACGGGTGGCCCGGCACCGCGGGCACCGCCAGCAGCACGACGGCGACCGCGCCGACGGCCAGTGCCACCGGGCCGACCGTGCCGGCCACGAGCGCGCCGAGCCCGTCCGGCCGGGCCGCCGGCACTCCCCGCCGACAGGCCAGCGTGACGCCGAACCGCCCGGCGGCGGTCGCCGCGGCCACCGCCGCGAGACACGCCGGCCAGGACCGCCCCGCCAGGTCGGCGAGCGCCGCCGCCTGCACCAGGAGTACGACCACCAGCGCGACCACCCCGAACGGGCCGACGTCCGGCTTCTTCATGATCTCCAGCGCTGCCGCGCCCCGCCGGTACGAGCCGAGCGCGTCCACGGTGTCGGCCAGCCCGTCCAGGTGCAGCCCGCGGGTGAGCAGCGCGGCGGCGCCAACCGTCACACCGGCGGCCACCAGCGGGGGAGCGAACGCGCCGGTCAGCAGCAGCACGCCGGCCAGCAGGGCGCCGAGCAGCGCTCCGACCACCGGGGCGAGAGCCATCGCGGTGCCGGCGACCGGGCGGTCGATTCGTCCGGCCCGCACCGGCAGCGTGGTGAACGTGGTGACCGCCAGCCGGGTTCCCGCGAGGAACCGCGACTCAGCCGGCACGCCAGCCCGACGCCGGCTGCTCGTCCGCCCCGGTGGTGGCCGGGCCCGGGCCGGCCGGCTCCGGCTCGGCGAAGTCCGGCTCGGCGAAATCGGGCTCGGCGAAATCCGGCTCCGGTTCGTCGGGGGCCGGGCCTGGCTCCTCGTCACCGCCGAGCGACGGGTGGACCGGCAGCGCGGCGGCCAGCGCCAGCACCGAGCGCAGCAGCGGGAGCGCGACCAGCGCGTTCGCGCCCTCGCCGAGATCCAGCCGAAGGTCGAGCAGCGGGGTGAGACCGAGCACGTCGGCGGCGAGCCGCACCGCCGGGTGCCCGCCGTGGTCGGCGAGCAGGCACCAGTGTCGGGCCTGCCCGGCCAGGTCGCGGCTGACCATGCCGGCGGCGACTCCGACCGGCCCGTCGAGCAGCACCGGCACCCGACGGGCGGTGGCACCGAGCAGCACACCGGTGGCCACCGCCACGTCGCCACCGCCCAGCTCGGCCAGGATGTCCTTGGCGCCGCGCGACGAGCGGCGGGTGCGGTGCAGGGCGTCGCGTACCGCCGCGCAGCGGATCATCCACGCCGCGTCGTCGATCTCGCCGGCGTCGGTGATCACCCGGCCCAGCACGGCGGGCGGCTCCGCGCCCGCGGTCGCCGCGAGAACCGCCGCGGCCGCGGCCTCGGTGCCGGCTCCGCACGCCCCCAGCACCAGCAGCTGTACGCCGGCGTCGGCGGCCTGCTCGGCGAGCCGCCAGCCGTAGCGCAGCGCGGACTCCACCTGCTCGGGTGAGAGCGCCGGCTGGTCCTCCATCGCCGCGGCGGCCGGAGTGTCCACCACCTGCAGGCTGGCGCCACTCTCGGCGGCCAGCCGCGCCAACGCGCCCCGGCCAGCGCGGGCCTGCGCGGCCCGGCGCGCCGACTCACCGGCGACGGTGCCGGCCGACGCCCCGCCAGCGTGGTCGCCGTGCAGCAGCAACACCCGCACCGAACTCCAGGCCTGCGGGGTCGAGGTGCCCTGGGTGGCGGCCGCGAAACCGACCGCCCGGTCCAGCACGCCCAGCCCGGCCCCCGGCACGTCCAGCGTGGCCAGTCGGTCCACCGCCTGCGGGCCCGCGTACTCGTCGGGCATCGGCAGCTCCATGCCCGGCTGGATGACCAGACCGGTGGCCACCATCGGCAGCGCCATGGTCGGGGCCGCCCAGGGGTTGCCGGGCTCCTGGTTCGGGACGACCGGAGGCGTGTGGGTCAGCACATCGGGCAGCTGCACCTCGGGGGTGGGCTCGGCGTCGCCCAGGCTCGCCCCGACGGGTGCGGTCGCGGTGGCGGGAGCAGCCGGCAGCGTCGCGGTGGCGGGAGCCGCCGGCGCGACCGTGGTGGCGACCGGCTTCAGCCAGACCGGCTGGCCGGCGACGACCAGCGCCACCGCGTCGCAGGCGTCGGCGACCGCGCGGTTGGCCGCGCCCAACGCGTCGGTGAACGCCCGGCCCAGCGGGGTCGTCGGCACCAGCGACAGCCCCACCTCGGGGCTCACCAGCACCACCCGCGCCGAGCAGGTGCGGATCGCCTCGGCCAGCTCCGCGATCGTCGCCACGTCGTCGGCGGGCTGGTGATCCGGGTCGAGCAGCACCGTCACCCAGCCGCCCAGGTCGTCGACGAGCAGCGTCTCGTTGGGCTCGGCGGACGCGAGCACGTCGGCCAGCCGGCGTGGCTCCGCGGCGGTCTCCTCGGTGGTCCAACTGCCCGGCCGTCGGGCGCGGTGCGCCGCCAGCCGGGTCGCCCACTCGGTGTCCTCCGGGTCGCCCTCCGGCGCGGTGGCGAGGTAGCGGACCACCGGCGCGTCGGTGACCAGGGACTCGGCGAACTCGGACTTGCCGGACCGGGTCCCGCCGAGCACCAGGACCGTGTTCCACCCGTCTACGGACATGCCCGTACCTTAAGGCCGCCGGTGCTCGTGCTGCCTGCCGGCCCGGCGCTCACCGTTGATCAGTCGCAGTGTTCGAACCCACTGCCGTAACTGACCCCGCCGGTGGTGCCGCCCCACTTCACGCACGTCCCGGCGGCGCTGGCCCGCACCGGCCCGGCGTAGTAGTCGAAGGACCCGCTGTCGGTGCTGCGGGTCCGCCCCTGCACCTCCAGGTACGCCGAGGCCGCCGTCTTCGTGCCGACCGCGGTGTCCTTGAGGGTGACCACGCAGTTGGCGCCGGTGCCCGAGTGGTACATCAGGAAGACCCGGCCCTTGCGCTGGCCGTCGCCGCCGGTCAGCGTCGCCGAGTCGATCACCTGGTAGCCGCTGCCGCACGCCTGCGCGGCCGTGTACGGGTTGGGCCGGCCGGCCGCGCTGCCGGTGGGCGTCGGTCGGCTGCTGGCCTTCCCGGTCGGGGTGCTGCCCGGCGTCGTGGTGCGCGGGTCCGGGGCGCTCGTCGGCGCGTCGGTCCGGCCGCCGGAGCCGGTCGGCGCGGCGGACGCGGTGCGGCTGGCGTCCGGGGCGCCGCTGGGCGGAGGTCCCGAGGTGCTCGCATCTCCGGGGTTCAGCGCGACGTCGTCCGGGGCCGCCGCCGATTCGCCGGCCAGCGCCGGCGGACGGTCCGTCCCACCCGGCTCCTGGCCGGGCCGCAGGGCCACCACGGCCACGGCGATCAGCGCCACGAGGGCGACCGCGCCGGCCCCGATCAGCAGTTGCCGGCGTCGGCCGGACGATCCCTCCCGGAACACGTCCTCCCGGGTCGACCCCGACCCGGTCGTCGGCGAGGCCGCGAAGCCCGCCGGCGTGCGCACGGCAGCGGCCCCGATCGGCGCGGCCCCGATCGGCGCGGGCTGCCCGGTCGGCGTCGGCCCGACCGAGGGTGTCGGTGCGGCCGGCGGCGCGGGGGTCGGTGCGGGCGGTGGCGCGAAGGCCGGGACGGGCGGTGTGGCGGCCGGGGTGGCCGAGGGCGTCCCGGGGGTGGGCGCGGCCAGCGCCCACGGTGGGCGGGCGGAGACCGGGATGCTCGCCAGGGTCGAGTCGCGGGCGTCGGCGGCGGCAGCGGCCATGTCAGCGGCGCTGCCGAACCGGTCCGCCGGACGTTTCTCCAGCGCGCGGGCGACCACGGCGGCGACCGCCGGTGGGGTGCCCGGCGGCAGCGCCGCCGGCTCCTCCTGGGTGTGCCGCAGCGCCACCGCGAGCGGGTTGTCGCCCTGGAAGGGCGGCTGCCCGGCGAGGCAGAAGTACGCCACCGCGCCGAGCGCGTAGACGTCGGTGGCGGCCGAGACCGACTGCCCGGTGGCCTGCTCGGGGGACATGTACGAGGCGGTGCCGAGCACCATGTTCGCGGCGGTGAGCCCGGCCATGCTGCGGGACCGGGCGATGCCGAAGTCCACGAGCACCACGCTGCCGTCCGCCTTGACCAGCAGGTTGCCCGGCTTCACGTCCCGGTGCACGATGCCGGCGAGGTGGGCGGTGTGCAGCGCGTCCGCGGCCTGCGCCAGCACCGACATGGTGGTGGCCGGATCCAGCCGCCCCGCCGCGCGCACCCGAGCGGACAACGGCTCACCCTCGACGTACTCCATCACCAGGTAGTCGACCTGGCCGCCGTCGGCGAGCACGGCCTGCCCGACGTCGTGCACCGCGACCACGCCGGGATGCCGCAGCGCGGCCAGCATCCGCGCCTCGGCCCGGAACCGGGCGGTGAATTCCTGGTCGGCGACCAGCGACGGCAGCAGCACCTTCACGGCGACCTCGCGTTCCAGCAGCACGTCCGTGCCGCGCCAGACCGCGCCCATCCCACCTGTCGCCACCCGCTCGCTCAGCCGGTACCGGTCACCGAGCAGCACTCCCCGAGTCAGCACCGGGCCACCGTACCGGCCGACGCCAACGGGATTGATCCACCCTTGGACCCTGCGGGGGCGAGCGAGCGGCCGTCGCGCGCCGGGCCGACTACGCTGGCGAGGGTTCGTCCCACGGGGACTTCAGCGGCGAGGGGAGACGCGGCATGGCGTGGAGCTGGCGGTACGAGGGCACGGACGGCCAGACGGTCGAGGGACCGGCGGAGTCGTTCGGCAGCCAGGCCGACGCCGAATCCTGGATCGGTCAGTCCTGGCGGGAGCTCGCGGCGTCCGGCGTCACCTCGGTCGCGCTCGTGGAGGACGACCGGGTGGAGTACCGGATGAGCCTGCTACCCACGGCCGAGTGATGGCCTACGACCGGCCGGGCGGCGACGGGCTGGTTCTCGGCGTACCGAAGGCGGCGTTCCGGCCCAGCCCGGTCTTCCTCGGCCTGGTCGCCCTCTTCGCGGTCAGCGGGGTGCTGACCTGGAACGGTTACGGCAACGTCCGGTTCGACGTGTTCCTCTTCGTGGTGTCCGGCTGGCTGGTCTCGCTCTGCCTGCACGAGTACGCCCACGCGGTGGTCGCCTACCGGGCCGGCGACCGGGACATCGCCCACCGTGGCTACCTGACGCTCAACCCGTTGAAGTACACCCACCCGCTGCTGTCGATCGTGTTGCCGGTGGTGGTGGTGCTGCTCGGCGGCATCGGTCTGCCCGGCGGCGCGGTCTGGGTGGACCGGCACGCCATCCCGGGCCGACTGCGGCACACCCTGGTCAGCCTCGCCGGCCCGGCGACCAACGTGCTGTTCACGCTGGTGCTGGTGGCGGCACTGCGGATCGGCATCGAGTCGGGTGGCCCGGTGGAGTTCTGGGCCGGGGTGGCGCTGCTCGCCTTCCTGCAGCTCACCGCGAGCGTCCTGAACCTGCTGCCGGTGCCCGGCCTGGACGGCGGCAACATGATCCAACCGTGGCTCAACCCGCAGTGGCGCAAGATGTACGACCTGTTCGCCCCGTACGGGTTCCTGCTGCTCTTCGCGCTGCTGTGGAACCCGCGCATCGGCGGCTGGTTCTTCGACGTGGTCTTCGCGGTGGGTGACCTGCTCGGTCTGCCCTCGTGGCTCTACGCCACCGGCCTCGACCTGATCCGCTTCTGGCAGAGCTGAGCTGACCGAACCGGTCCGGTCGGCGCGAGAGGTTCGCGCCGACCGGACCGGACTGGCGTCAGGGACGCTGCGCGGGGGACTCGGTCTTCGCCGCGTCCCGCTCGGTGACCGGCTCGACGATCTCGTCGATCGCCTTGAGCAGCGCGGCGTCGAGCTTCACGCCGGCCGCCTTCACGTTGTCGTGCACCTGCTCGGGGCGGGACGCCCCGATGATCGCCGACGAGACGTTCGGGTTCTGCAGGACCCACGCCACGGCGAGCTGGGCCATGCTGAGACCGGCCTGCTCGGCGAGGGGCTTGAGCTGCTGGACCCGGGTGAGCACGTCGTCGCCCATCCACCGGGAGATGAAGCCCGCACCGGACTTCTCGTCGGTGGCGCGGGAACCGGCGGGCGGCGGCTGCCCCGGCAGGTACTTGCCGGAGAGGACGCCCTGCGCCATCGGGGACCAGACGATCTGTCCGATGCCCAGCTCCTCGCTGGCCGGCACGACCTCGGTCTCGATGACCCGCCAGAGCATCGAATACTGTGGTTGGTTGGAGACCAGCGGGATGTGCAGCTCGCGGGCGAGCGGGTGGGCGGCGCGCAGCTGCGCGGCGGTCCACTCGGAGACGCCGATGTAGTGCGCCTTGCCGGAGTGGACGACGTCGGCGAAAGCCTCCATCGTCTCTTCCAGCGGGGTGCTGGTGTCGTAGCGGTGAGCCTGGTAGAGGTCCACGTAGTCGGTGCGCAGTCGGCGCAGCGAGCCGTTGATCGACTCCATGATGTGCTTGCGGGACAGGCCACGGTCGTTGCGGCCCGGCCCGGTCGGCCAGTAGACCTTGGTGAAGATCTCCAGGCCTTCGCGGCGCTCGTTCTGCAGCGCCCGGCCGAGCACGTCCTCAGCCCGGGTGCCGGCGTACACGTCGGCGGTGTCGAAGGTGGTGATCCCCGCGTCGAGGGCGGCCCGGACGCAGGCGAACGCGGCGTCCTCCTCGACCTGCGAGCCGTGGGTGATCCAGTTGCCGTACGAGATCTCGCTGACCAACAGGCCGGAGCGGCCCAGGTGTCGGAATTCCATGTACCGACCCTAGCTCTAGTGGATCAACATCGTCGACCGGCCACTCAGAGCACCGGATTGGCGTCGGTGAGTAGTCGGTCGATCTCCTCCAGCACCTCGGCGCGATCCCGGTGCACCGGGTCGATCAGCGCCGCGCCGCGCCGGTCCAGGGCACCCCACCGCCCGGCACCACTGGCGACCAGGAACGCCACCGGGTGGATGACCAGCATCGCGTGCGACGGCGGGACCAGCACCGTGCCGGTGCGGTCCACCACCCCGCGCCGGCCGGCCACGTCGACCACGGCGAGCCCTTCGTCGGTGAAACCGTCGACCTGCTGGCCGTCGGCCAACTCGGTGACGAACCCGTGGTAGCGGGTGGGCACGACGATCCGGCCGGTCCGGTCGACCGCCCCCCACCCCTCGCGCCGGACGGCGGCCAGCCCGCGGCGGAACGGTCGTACCTCGGCGAAGTTGGGTGCGACGTGCACCGCGCCGGTCGCGTCGATCGCGGTCCAACCGCCCTCGCCGACCACCCAGGCCAGGCCGTCACTGAAGGGGTGGGCCGCCCGGAAGGACGGCGGGATCACCGTCGTACCGAGCAGGTTGATCAGCGACCACCGGTCGGTGTCCGGCCGGCGGACCCAGGCCAACCCGTCGTGGAACGGCTGCGCCTCGGCGTACCGGGCGGGGATGACCAGGTCGCCCTCCGGGTCGGTGTAACCCCACAGCGGCCCGTCGCGCTCCGGCAGCGGGGGCCGGTCACGGTCGAGCACCTCGTCCCGACCCCGGCGGTACGGCCCGAAGCCGTCCGTCGTGGCCCGGGCGGCGACCGCGTCGAGGGCCACCCGGACCCGGTCCAGCAGTTCGGCGTCGCCAGCGCCGCGCAGGTCCAGCGCCTGCTCGAAGTGCTGGCAGGCCTCCATGAGCCGTCCCTGGTCGTAACACGACCGCCCGGCGTGCTCGTGGAGTGCGGCCCGCAACCGGTCCGGCAGTTCGACCGAGTTGGCCTGTGCGAAGAGCTGGTCGGCCTCGGCGAAGTTCCCGCGCCAGCGCAGGACGTGGGCCAGCCGGGCCTGGGCCAGCGCGGTCCGGCGCAGCTCGCCGGTCGCCTCGGCGTAGGTGAGGGCGAGTCGACCGTCGGCCAGCGCGTCGTCCAGGTCGCCGAGGATCCGCGAGGTCACCGCCCGCAGGCTGAGTAACCGGGCCCGGGCGCGGTTGTCGATCGCCGACCCCAGCTTCTCGGTCAACCGCCGCCGGATGGCCCGCAGGTCGTCCGGCTCCGTCAGCTCCTCGCGCAGGGTCACCGGGTCCAGCCGCCAGCGGTACGCCGCGAGGACCTGCTCCGGATCGCCCGGGTCGGCCAGTGACGGTCGGGTGGCCGTCGGCGGAGCGTCGCCGGGTGGCGCGGAAACGGGCACGTCCTCCTCACGCGCGCCGGTCCTCGGGCCGGGAACGGTCGACGCGGGTGGGGCGGACGTCGGCACCGCCGACGCGGGTGGCGCGGAGATGGGTGGCGCGGACACGGGCGCTGCCGACAGCGGTGCGGGGGCCGTCGGCGGTGCGGAGACGGGCGCCGCGGGGGGCGGTGGCGCGGACGCAGGCGGCGCGGACACGGGTGGTGCGGACATGGGTGCCAGGGCTGCCGGCTCCGCCGGTGCGGGCGGCGCGAATACAGGTGCTGCGGGAATGGGTGCGGCGGAGTCTGGTTCTGCGAAGCCGGGTACCGGGGTGGTCGGCGGCGCGGACACGGGTGCTGCCGCGAACGGTGGCGCGGAGACGGGTGCGGCGAACGGTGGCGCGGACACGGGAGGCGCGGTGAACGGCGGCGCGGACACGGGTGCTGCGGCGAACGGTGGCGCGGACACGGGAGGCGCGGACACAGGTGCTACGGCGAACGGCGGCGCGGAGACGGGAGGCGCGGAGACGGGTGCCACGGAGGCCGGCGGTGCCGATGTGGGAGGTGCGGAGACGGGTGCCACGGAGGCCGGCAGCGTTGGCGCTGGCGGCGCGGAGATGGGCGCAGCGGCCGGTGCCGGGACCCTCGGCGCGGGGTTGTCAGCAACCGGCGGGGCCGACACGGGCGCTGCCGCGACGGGAGGGTACGTGTCGTCGTCAGCCGTCTCGGGTAGGGCTGGCAGCGCGGCGTCGACCGACCAGTCGGTTCGCCAGTCGTCCGTCGGACCTGCGGTGTTCGGATCGCCCTCCACGTCCGACGATCGGTCGCGCGGCTCGGCGTCGTCCGTCGGGTCGTGCTCAGCCGGGTCGGTGTCCCCGACGGGACGAGCGGCGGCCGGCTGGTGGTCGGCCTCGACGGCGGTTTCGGCCTGGTGGTGGGGTGTCGCGACGGTCGGTGTCGACGGCTCGGTATCCATTGTGGTCGGTGCGGTGGAGAGCTCGGGATCGCCGGCCGTCGACTCGTCGTCGGGGAACTCGGGCGACTGCCGGTCCGGCGCAGGCTCGCCCTGGTCGGTCTCGGCCGGCTGAGCGGGGCTGAACCACGCGTCCGGTCCACGGGTACCCGGGACCTCCTCCGACGCCGGAACGGGAGCGACCGGGCCTTCCGAGGGCGGCGGCGGTACGTAGCGGCGCGGTGTTCCGGGGGCGGGCGGGAGCGCCACCTCGGGGTCCTCCACCGAGGGCTCCGGGGCCGCAGTCGTCCGAGCCGCAGACGTCGGGGCTGCAGAAGTCGGGGCCGCAGAAGTCGGGGCCGCAGAAGTCGGGGCCGCAGAAGTCGGGGCCGCAGCCGTCGAGGCAGACGGTGGGTCAGGGACCTGCCAGGTTGGCGGCGGCGCGACCGGCGGGCGTGCCTCGGCCGCCGGATCCACCCGCTCCGGCGAGTGCGGGCGCTGCGGCGAGAGCGGTCGGTCCGGGGAGTGCGGGCGCTCCGGTGAGGCCGGGCGATGGTCGCTCGGCGCGGTGGAACTCGGCGCGGTGGAACTCGGCGCGGTGGAACTCGGCGCGCCGCCGATCCGGTGGCGGTCTGGGGTCGGCTCCCCGCCGCGCCGCTGGTCCACCGGGCGGTCCCCGTTGTCCGGGCCGGGGTAACGCGGCGGTGCGGTGGGATGCGCCCCGGCAGCCGGTGCCGGTTCGGTCGGTGGCCTGCGCCCAGGCGACGGGACATCCGACCGCTCGTCGGCGATCGGCGGGTCCACCGGCGCGGGCAGGTACTCCAGCCGAAGGCGTGCGGCGGGTGGACCCGAGATGGGCACGTCGGAGGCAGGGGATACCGGGGCGGCCGACACCGGGCGGTCTCGGCCGGGTGCGGCGGGGGAGACGGGCGCGGGCGACACCGGTCGCTCCGGGGAGACCGGCGGAACCGGCATGGCGCGGCCGGACGAGGCCGGTGCCGGCGGAGCCGACGCGGCTGGGCGCACCGGTCGCTCGTCGTACCGGGACGGGGTGGCCGCCGGTCGCTCGGGCCGGGCAGCCGGCCGCGGCGGGATACCCGGCTCGGCGCCGCGGTGTGGGTCCGCGGTGCGGTGCGGATCCGGAGTGCGGTGCGGATCTGGAGTGCGGTGTGGGTCCGGCGTGCGGTGCGGCTCGGCGCGGGGATCCGGCTCGCGGCTGCGGTCCGGGCGGAGCGGACCCGGTGGCGGCCAGGGCAGGCTGCCGTCCGGCCGTTGACCGGGCTGCGGCCGAAGCTCGCGGTGCCCGTCGTCGCGAGGCCGGTCCTCGCGGTGCCCGTTGTCGCGAGGCCGGTCCTCGCGGTACACGTTCTCGCGACGTCCGTCCTCGCGGTACGCGTCCGGGCGGGCCTCTTCGCGGGGACGCCGATCCGGGTACGCCTCGGCGCGGGCCGCGGTCTCGCGGGGCTGTTGCCGGTGCGGGTCGGGGTCGCGACGCCGCTCGTCGTCGCGGCGGGGCTGTTCGGGCATCTCCGGCTCGGGCCGGTGCCGTCGTCCACCGTTCGGGGACGGTGCTGCGCCGGCGCCCTCGTCCGCGCGGTAGCGCCGTTCCGGGCGGCGGACGTCGTCGGCGTTCCGGTCCGGGTACCCGTCGGCGCGGTACCGCGTGCGGCCGTCCACGTGCGCCCACGGGTCGGCGGCGTCGGCGACCCGGTCGTCGGCCATCCGGCCGTCGTGGTCCCGGGTGGGTCGTGCGCCGTACCCGTCGCCGGGGTGCCGCTCGTAACCGGCGGCCGGTCGCTCCTGCGCGCCGCGCCGACGCGGCGCATCGTCCGGCTCCGGCACCCGGCCGGAATCGGACCGGGGCGCGGGGGAGACCGGTGGCGTGCCCGGGTAACCCCGGTCCCACTCGGTGGGCTCCTGTCGCGGGCGGCGGCTGTCGTACCGCTCGGAGGTGGGCTGCTCCCGGTGCCAGGCGGCCTCCCGCGCCGGTCCTCGCTCCTCGGCGGGGCGTCGGTCGGACCAGGCGGTACGCCGGTCCGACTCGGGGGAGCGGCGGTCGTCGCGACGGGGTGGTTCGGGTAGAGGGCGACGGTACGGCTCGTGGTCGTAGTGGCGGGAGTCGGCGGTGTCGGACCGGCCGTAACTGGACGCGTCGGCCGGGCGCTCGTCGGCCCGGGGCCGACCGTAGGTCGGTGTCTCGCCCGGCTCGTCGTCCACCCAGGACCGGCCGTGGGGTGCCGGCTCGGCCGGTGGCTCGTCGGCCCAGGACCGGCCGAGGTAGGTGCCGTCCGGGCGGGTGGGCGCGAGCGGCGGCACCTCGGCCCGGCCGGTCACGGTCGCCCGTCCGCGCGGTGGCGGCTGATGGATCATGCCGATGTCGCCGGGGTAACGCTGACCGGGGAACTGGGGGTGCCATTCGGTGGTCGGTTCGGCCACCCAGGACGGCTCGTTCGGGTCTGGCCACGGGTCGTTGTAGCGGCCGTTCATTGACCGAGCCCGTCGCCACACCCGGCCACTCGGCCGATTCTCGCCGAAGGTGAGCTGTGCGTAGCCAGCGCCGAGTGACCGCTGGGCGTCCGGTCGCCGCCTGCCACGCCCCGGTGGCCGGCTCGCGTCCGCTCGCTCACGCGTTGTCACCTCGTTGCAAATTGTCGCGCTGGGGCCTCGCGTGCCGGTCAGGTCGCCCGCACCGGCAGGCCGTGGCTGCGGATGGAGGGTAACGGCGTGGGCTCGCTCACCGCCACTGTGCCGCCGCCCACGGGCGCAAACGTTATCCCAATGGTTTCGGACATTTGGGTCTATAACCCAATCTGGACTTCGACCCTACCGCATTCGACGACCGCCCGGCTCGGGCGGGATCGTCGCCCTCGGTCAGGGATGCTCCAGGATGAGGACGGCGAATGTGCCGGGAGCGAGCGCCTCGTAACGGTGCGGGGCGTCACCGGGGAACGTGGCGTAGTCGCCGGGGTTCAACTCGACCGAAGCCGCCTCGGGGCCGACCCGCAGTCGGCCCGCGGCGACCACCACGTGTTCGACGCTGCGCGGGGTGTGCCCGTCGGCGGCTCGGACGGCGCCCGGTTCCAATTCGATCAGGTAGACGTCCCGGCGCAGGTGTGCCGCCCCGGGGCTGAGCAGCGTGCCGGTGAAGTCGGCCTGCTCGGAACGGACCCGGGGCCCGTCCCCTGCCCGGATCACCCGTACGCCGTCATGGTCGGGCTCCACCAGCCGGCTGAACGGCACGCCGAGGGCCGCGCCCAACGCCCAGAGCGTCTCCACGCTCGGGTTACCGGTGCCCGACTCCAGTTGGGAGAGCGTGGACTTGGCCACCCCCGCCCGGCGGGCGAGCTCGGTCAGCGAAATGCCGACCCGTTCCCGTTCCCGGCGCAGGGCGGCGGCGATGGTGGCCAGCGGGGCGGCCGGTTCCGGAGACATCCGTTCGCTCCATCGGGATCAGCGTTCGTTGTGACGAACAGCATCAGCCTGTTCAGCATGATGAACCAAGCGCACGGTACAACGAACAGTGGGCGTCCGGATGCCGCACGGCGTGCTTGCCCTCCCGCGCGGCATCGAATGCCGGCAGCCCGCCCAAAAGCAAGATCCGCACAACGGCGGGGAGGCCGCTTCCTCCAGGCGTACCGGAGGTGCTCGTCCCCGCTGCTGTGCGGATCTTGGCAGGTGCGTGGGGGATTCTCACCCCGTCCGCCCGGAGGCGGGGTCAGACCTTGTCGCCCAGCTTGACCTGGGGGGCGGGAGCGCGCATCCGCCGGAACGTGATCGACCGCATGACCGCGTAGAGGAAGAGCGAGCCCATCCGCTGGCCGGTCTTCGGGAAGCGCTCCCGGACCAGCCTGCTGATCTTGCGGCAGATCAGCACCGAATCGACGACCACGCCCAGGGCCAGCGCGCCCCAGAGCACGTTGGAGATCAACCGGACCAGCGGCGGCATGGCCGCGTTCGACCCGATCAGCACGATCAGCGCGCCGCCGAAGAACCAGGTGCCGACGGTACGCCGGGAGTCGACCACGTTTCGGGCCAGCAGCCGCTCCGGGCCACGGTCGCGGGGGCCGCCCTCGCGGCGGAACTCCGACGCGGCCTCGCTGCGCAGTTGGCGACGGCGTTCCCGCTCCTCCTCCTTGGTGAGGGGGCGGCTGGGGCCGGCCGGGCGGCGGCCGACGGTCGGCCGCTTCGGCGTCTCCCGGCCCTTGGCCGGGGTGTAACCCCGGGCACGCTCGGCGGTCTCTTCGGGGGTCACCGAGGAGACGGCCTCGTCAACGAGGTCAGTGGACTTGCGGCGAAAGAGCGACGGCACGCGGCAAGGGTAGCCAACGGTTCGCGCCCGGTGCACATCGCGGTGCACCGGGCGCGAACGGAAGGTGATCGCGGTTACGGACGCTCGGCGTGCGCGCCCAGGTCGGCGAGCTTCGCCTCGAAGTCCTCGTAGCCCCGGTTGATCAGGTCGACGCCGTACACCCGGGAGGTGCCCTCGGCCGCGAGCGCCGCGATCAGGTGGCTGAAACCGGCCCGCAGGTCCGGGATGACCAGGTCGGCGGCGTGCAGCTTGCTCGGCCCGGCGATCACCGCCGAGTGCTTGAAGTTGCGCCGGCCGAAGCGGCACGGGGTGCCGCCGAGGCAGTCCCGGTAGACCTGGATGTTGGCGCCCATCGAGTTCAGTGCCTCGGTGTAGCCCAGCCGCTGCTCGTAGACCGTCTCGTGGACGATCGACAGGCCGCGGGCCTGGGTGAGCGCCACGACCAGCGGCTGCTGCCAGTCGGTCATGAAGCCGGGGTGCACGTCGGTCTCCAGCGCCACGGCGTTCAGCTCGCCGCCCGGGTGCCAGAAGCGGATGCCGCCCTCCTGGCCCGGGTCGCCCAGCTTCGGCGCGCGGGCGTCGGTGACCTCGTACTCGCCGCCGACCGAGCGGAAGACGTTCAGGAAGGTCATCATGTCGGCCTGCTGCGCGCCGAGGACCTCGACGTGACCACGGGTGGCCAGCGCGGCGGCCGCCCAGCTCGCCGCCTCGATCCGGTCCGGGATCGGCCGGTGGGTGTAGCCGTGCAGCTTCGGCACACCCTGAATCTCGATCACCCGGTCGGTGTGGACCTTGATGATCGCGCCCATCTTCTGCAGGATGCAGATCAGGTCGATGATCTCCGGCTCCACCGCGGCGTTGCGCAGCTCGGTGACGCCCTCGGCCATCACGGCGGTCAGCAGCACCTGCTCGGTGGCGCCGACGCTCGGGTACGGCAGGGCGAACTTGGTGCCGTGCAGCCCGTTCGGCGCGGACAGGTGCAGACCCTCCGGCCGCTTGTCGACGGTGGCGCCGAACTCCCGCAGTGCCTGCAGGTGGAAGTCGATCGGGCGCGGGCCGATGTGGCAGCCGCCCAGGTCCGGGATGAACGCGTGCCCGAGCCGGTGCAGCAGCGGGCCGCAGAACAGGATCGGGATCCGGCTGGAACCGGCGTGCACGTTGATCTGATCGGTGCTGGCGCTCTCCACGTTCGCCGGGTCGAAGACGAGCTCGCCGTCCTCGGCGCCGTCGGTGACCTTGACGCCGTGCAGACCGAGCAGACCCCGGACCACCTCGACGTCGCGGATCTTCGGCACATCGAACAGCCGGCTCGGGCTGTCGCCGAGTAGCGCGGCGACCATCGCCTTCGAAACCAGGTTCTTCGCGCCGCGCACGCGGATCCGCCCTTCAAGCGGAGTGCCTCCGTGTACGACCAGGACGTCGTCGGTCAACGCAACCTCCAGCGCGTCGGTGCTGCCGTGTTTTTGGGGGGGAGCCTGAACGTCGTCGGTACCCCGAATGCGGCCAAGTCGAAACGGCCCGCGTGTGTCGTCGCTCCGGCAGCATAGCCCTCGGTGACGAAAAACGACTCGGTCACATCGGCGTGTGTGGCATTAATCGGTGATCCGGCGCTTTTGCGTACCAAGAGCACTACGGATCGTGATCAGGACGCGGCCGGCGGCGGGGTGTCCGCACCGGGCAGGGCGAGCATCTGGTCCAGCGCGACCCGGGCGTGGTGCGCGGTGTCGGCGTCGACCGTGATCTGGTTGACGACCCGACCCGCGACCAGCTCCTCGAGAGCCCAGACCAGGTGCGGCAGATCGATCCGGTTCATCGTCGAGCAGTAGCAGACGGCCTTGTCCAGGAACATGATCTGCTTGTCCGGGTGCGCCAGCGCGAGCCGGCGAACCAGGTTCAGCTCGGTGCCGAGCGCCCACGCCGAACCGGCCGGAGCCGCCTCGACGGCCTTGATGATGTATTCGGTGGAGCCGACGTAGTCGGCGGCGGTGACCACCTCGTGCCGGCACTCCGGGTGGACCAGCACGTTGACCCCGGGCACCCGGGCCCGTACGTCGTTGACGCTGTCGAGGGTGAACCGGCCGTGCACCGAGCAGTGCCCCCGCCAGAGGATCATCTTGGCGTCGCGAAGCTGCTCCGGTGTGAGCCCGCCACCGGGCTTGTGCGGGTCGTAGAGCACGCAGTCGTCCAGCGACAGGCCCATCTCCAGCACCGCCGTGTTGCGGCCCAGGTGCTGGTCGGGCAGGAAGAGCACCTTCGACCCCTGCTCGAACGCCCAGTCCAGGGCGCGCTTGGCGTTGGACGAGGTGCAGACCACACCGCCGTTGCGGCCGACGAAGCCCTTGATGTCGGCCGAGGAGTTCATGTACGTCACCGGCACGGTCTCGGCGGCGATGCCCAGCTCGGTCAGGGTGTCCCAGGCGGCCTCGACCTGGCCCAGGACCGCCATGTCCGCCATCGAGCAACCCGCCGCGAGGTCCGGCAGGATCACCCGCTGGGAGTCGGTGGTGAGGATGTCCGCGCTCTCGGCCATGAAGTGCACGCCGCAGAAGACGATGTACTCCGCGTCCGGGCGGGCCGCGGCCTCCCGGGCCAGCTTGAACGAGTCGCCGGTCACGTCTGCGAACTGGATCACCTCGTCGCGCTGGTAGTGGTGCCCCAGCACGAAGACCTTGCTGCCCAGCTTCGCCTTCGCGGCCGTGGCGCGGGCCACCAGATCCGGATCGCTGGGCGCCGGCAGGTCGCCCGGACACTCGACGCCACGCTCGGTGTCGGGGTCGCTGCCCCGGCCGAGCAGCAGCAGAGCCGTCGCCGTGTTGGAGGGTTCCACCCAGGTCGAAGTCACGTAGCCATGGTCCCACAGCGCGAGCGCGACGCAGCTTCCCTCGGTGTGGGCTGCCACACTGCTCGGCATGCGCGTGCTGCTCTGTCCGGACAAGTTCGCCGGCACCCTGCCCGCACCGGAGGTGGCCGCCGCGGTGGCCGCCGGCTGGCGCACCGTCACCGACGGGGACGACCTGCTGATCCGGCCGCTGGCCGACGGTGGGCCGGGCTTCGTGGAGGTGCTCGCCGAAGCCCTCGGCGGCCGACGGGTGCCGGTGTCGACGGTCGACCCGCTGGGCCGTCCGGCGGCCGGTGAGATCCTGCTCACCGCCGACGGCGCGACCGCCTACCTGGAGAGCGCCCAGGCGTGCGGGCTGCACCTGCTCGCCAGCGCCGAACGTGATCCGAAGACCACCACCTCGTACGGGCTGGGCCTGTTGGTGGCCGCCGCGGTGGAGAGCGGCGCCCGGACGGTGGTGATCGGGCTGGGCGGTTCCGGCACCAACGACGCCGGAGCCGGAATGCTCGCCGCGCTGGGCGTCACCCCGCTCGACCCGGGCGGCGCCGCGCTGCCGTACGGCGGGGCGGCGCTCGCCGCGGTCGACGCGTTGGACGGCGTACCCCGGTTGCGTGGCGTCCGGCTCGTCGCGGCCACCGACGTGGACAACCCGCTGCTCGGCCTGCACGGGGCGAGCAACGTGTTCGGTCCGCAGAAGGGCGCCGACCGTGCCGACGTGCTGCTGCTCGACGCCGCGCTGGAGCGTTTCGCGGCCGTGCTGGAACGGGATCTGGCCGGTTGCCCGGCGGGGCTCGGCACGTTGCCCGGAGGCGGGGCCGCCGGTGGCATCGGCGCGGCCATCCTCGCCCTGGGCGGCGGCTGCGAGTCCGGAATCGGCCTTGTCACCCGGGCCACCCGACTGGACGCCGCGCTGGACACCGCCGACCTGGTGATCACCGGCGAGGGGTCGTTCGACCACCAGTCGCTGCGCGGCAAGGTGGTCGCCGGGGTGGCCGGCGCCGCCCGCGACCGGGGCGTCCCCTGCGTGGTGGTGGCCGGGCAGGTGAGCACCGGCCGGCGGGAGGCCGCCTCGGCCGGGGTGACCGACGCGTACAGCCTGGTCGAGCACTTCGGTGGCGAAGAGGGCGGCGGGCTCGACGCCGCGCTGAGCCGACCCGCGGAGGGCCTGCGTGAACTGGGCGCCCGGCTGGCCCGGCAGTGGAGCCGCTGAACGTCCCGACCACCCCGCCGGCCCGCGCAGGAGCGGGTCGACCTGCGGCGGGGGTTACGCCACGCGGGTGAGTCCGGCCGGGGCGGCGTACGATCGGCAGAGGACCACAACCGGGAATCACTGGACGGCGCGCGGCGTTGGCCAGTGCGTCCGGACCCAAAACCGCGCAGGGAGACTTCCACGTGACCACGCCAGCGCAGACCGAGTCGACCGAGGCCCAGGCCCCTACTTCCGTCGTCCTCACCGACGTCGCGGCGCAGAAGGTCAAGGCCCTGATCGAGCAGGAGGGCCGCGACGACCTGCGGCTCCGCGTCGCCGTGCAGCCGGGCGGCTGCTCCGGCCTGCGGTACCAGCTCTTCTTCGACGAGCGTTCGCTCGACGGCGATGTCGTCACCGACTTCGGTGGTGTCGAGGTCGTTGTCGACCGGATGAGCGCCCCGTACCTTTCCGGCGCGACGATCGACTTCGCCGACCGGATCGACGCCCAGGGCTTCACCATCGACAACCCCAACGCGGGCAGCTCGTGCGCCTGCGGTGACTCGTTCAACTGAGTCACACCACACCAGCACAGACGGGGCCGTCCTTCGGGACGGCCCCGCTGTCGTAGCGGTGTGAAGTCGTAGCGGTGTGAAGTCGTACCCGTTGGGAACGGTCGAAGAAGCGGCGGTGTCGGGCCGGTTGCCGATGACCGACCGACCGGTCAGTGTCGGGTTGCCCGGCCGGTAGGCTGACCGCGCCCTGCTCCCGACCCCGAGGGTTGACATGAAGATCGCCGTCACCGGCTCGATCGCCACCGATCACCTGATGAGCTTCCCCGGTCGCTTCGCCGACCAGCTCATCGCCGATCAACTGCACAAGGTGTCCCTCTCCTTCCTGGTGGATGACCTGGTGCTCCGTCGCGGCGGCGTGGCGGCGAACATCTCCTTCGGTATGGGTCAGCTCGGGCTGCGCCCGGTGCTGCTCGGCGCGGTGGGGGCGGACTTCGCCGACTACCGCTCCTGGCTGGAGCGCCACGGCGTGGACTGCGACTCGGTGCACATCAGCGAGGTGGCGCACACCGCCCGGTTCGTCTGCACCACCGACACGGACATGTGCCAGATCGCGTCGTTCTACGCGGGTGCGATGAGTGAGGCGCGCAACATCGAGCTCGCCCCGGTCGCCGACCGGCTCGGTGGGCTCGACCTGGTGCTGGTCGGTGCCAACGACCCCGAGGCGATGCTGCGGCACTCGGCCGAGTGCCGCACCCGGGGGTACGCCTTCGCCGCCGACCCCTCCCAGCAGCTCGCCCGGATGCCCGGCGAGGACGTGGTGGCGCTGATCGAAGGTGCCGAGTACCTGATGACCAACGACTACGAGAAGTCGCTGCTGCAGAGCAAGGCGCAGCTGAGCGACGACCAACTGCTGGACCTGGTCAAGGTGCGGGTCACCACGCTGGGCAAGGACGGTGTGGAGATCGCCGGGCGGGGCATCGACCCGATCCACGTACCGATCGCGCGGGAGATCCGGGCGGTCGATCCGACCGGGGTGGGCGACGGCTTCCGGGCCGGCTTCTTCACCGCGCTCTCCTGGGGGCTCGGCCTGGAGCGGGCCGCCCAGGTCGGCTCGCTGCTGGCCACGCTGGTCCTGGAAACCGTCGGGACCCAGGAGTACGACGTCCGGCGCGACCTGTTCGTCAAGCGAATGGCCGAGTCCTACGGCGACACCGCGGCGGACGAGATCCGCCCCCACCTCCTCCCGGCGTAGTCCCCACCCCCCATCCTCGGCGATCTTGCACTCTGTGTCGCCGGTTCGCGGCTTTTCATGGGTCTTGTCGCGCCAGAAAGTGCAAGATCGCCGGGGCGGGGGTCAGTGTTGGCGGCGGACGTCGTAGGCGGGGCCTTCGGGTCCGTTGACCGACCCTAGGAACTCCTGACCGCGCATCCGGCACCAGGCGGGAATGTCGACCGCCGCCGCCGGGTCGTCGGCGAGCACCCGGACCACCGTGCCCACCGGCACCTGCGGCAGCCGCCGGGCCGCCGCGATCACGGGCAGCGGGCAGCGCTGCCCCCGGCAGTCGATCACCTCGTCCGGCATCGTCACAGCCCCACCACCCCAGCCTCGGCGCGCAACTCGGCGATGATCCCGGGCAGTTCGGTGAGGAACCGCTCGACGTCCGCCTCGGTCGTCTCCCGATGCAGGCTGACCCGCACGTTGCCATGCGAGAGCACCCCCATCGCCTCCAGCACGTGTGACGGGCGCAGCGTCGACGAGGTGCAGGACGACCCGGACGACACGGCGAAGCCCCGCCGGTCCAGAGCGTGCAGCAGCGCCTCGCCGTCAACGTACAGGCACGAGAAGGTGACCAGGTGGGGGAGCCGGAGCACCGGGTCGCCGACCACCTCCACGTCCGGCACCTCCGTCGCGACCCGCGCCCGGATCCGGTCCACCAGCGGGGCCAGCCGGGTCGCCTCGGCCGCCGCGTCGGCCGCCGCCGCCCGCAGGCTCGCCGCCGCCGCCACCACCGCGGGCAGATTCACCACCCCGGGGGTACGTCCACCCTCCCGCTCGTCGGCCGGCCACGGTGACTCCCAGCGGGTGCCCTTACGGACCGCCAACACGCCCACCCCGGGCGGGCCGCCCCACTTGTGGGCGCTCGCGCTGAGCACCGACCAGCCGGCCGGCACGGGCACCCGGCCAACCGACTGTGCGGCGTCCACGTAGAGCGGCACCCCCACGTCGGCACAGGCGGCGGCCGCCTCGGCGACCGGCTGCACGGTGCCCACCTCGTGACTGGCGGTGATCAGCGCGGCCAGCGCGACCCCGGGGCCCTGCACAGCGGCCGACCACGCGGTCAGGTCCAGTCGGCCCGACCGGTCGACCGGCACCCCGGTAGCGGTCCCGCCCGCCGCGACGTGCCGCTCCGCGGCATGCAACACCGCCGAGTGCTCGATCGCCGAGTGCACCAGCGTCGACCCGACCCGATGCCGCCCCGCCAGGCCTCCGAGCACCGCGCCGTGGGCTGCGGTCGTACCGCTGGGGGTGAAGGACACCTCGTCGGCACGGACGCCGAGCGTCAGCGCGGTGGCCTCGCGGGCGGCGTCGAGCAGTTGCCGCGCCCGGCGGGCCTGGGTGTAGAGCTTGCCCGGGTCGGCCCAGCCGTCGTCGAAGGCGGCCAACAGCGCCTGCCGTGCGACCGGATGCATCGGCGCGGCAGTCGCCGCGTCCAGGTAGACCGGGGATGCGCTCACAGATCCGCCTTCGTTCGCGACTGCGGGGCTCGCAGCCCCGGCTCACTCCTCGCGCTCACAGATCCAAACGTTATCGCGGTGGTATGCCCAGGATCCCCCCGATGGGGGCGGACAGTGACCCCACCACGGTCGAGTCCGTCATGGTCGAGTAATCTGCGACCGTCGGTGACGCCTTTGCCGCCGGTGCTGAGGAAAGACGCACCGCGGCGCGCTAGGGAGGCAGGACCAGGTGGTCGCAAGGAGTTCGGAGGTACGGCCGTCGGCCGTACGGCACAGCGCTTCCCCAGGGGTCGGTGGACGCCGGGGGCGTGGTGCTGGTCGGTTGGCCGGGCTCGGTCTCGGTGGTGTGGCGCTGCTGGTTCTGCTCACCGGCTGTGACGTCGGTCAGACGTTCCACGGCTTCGGCTGGCCGCAGGGCGGCATCTCGCCGGAGTCCAAGCGGATGTACGACCTGTGGATCGCCTCCTGCATCGCGGCTCTCGCCGTCGGCGTCTTCGTGTGGGGCCTGATCTTCTGGTGCGTCGTGCGCTACCGCAAGCGTGGCAACGCGTTGCCGGTGCAGACCCGCTACAACATGCCGATGGAGTTCCTCTACACCATCGCGCCGATCCTGATCGTCTCCGTGCTCTTCTACTACACGGCGATCGTCCAGACGGACGTCGACAAGCTGTCGAAGAACCCGGACGTCACGGTCGAGGTCGTCGCCTTCAAGTGGAACTGGCAGTTCAACTACCGCGACGGCCAGGGCACCGAGGCCCGCACCACCGCGTCGACGCTCGGCACCAGCGAGGTCATCCCGGTGCTGGTGCTGCCGACCAACCGGTCCATCCGGTTCGAGGAGACCAGCCGCGACGTCATCCACTCGTTCTGGGTGCCGGAGTTGCTGTTCAAGCGGGACGTCATGCCGGGCAAGATCCGCAACGTGTTCGAGGTCTCCAGCCTGGACGCCGAGGGTGCCTACGTCGGGCGCTGCGCCGAACTGTGCGGCAGCTACCACGCGTTCATGAACTTCGAGCTGCGGGTGGTCTCGCCGGAGAAGTACGACCAGTTCCTGGCGGCCAAGCAGGCCGGCAAGTCGACCCAGGACGCGCTGACCGAGATCGGCGAGCAGCCGTACGCGGGGACCACGCAGCCGTTCGACACCCGGCGGACGCAGGACAACTTCAACCCGGACCACGCTCCGGCCCGCACGGGAAGCTGAGGCAGCCGCATGAAGACCGAGTGGCGTATCTTCCTGATCATCGCCGCGTTCCTTCTCGGCGCCACGATCCTCTATGGCGCCTGGACGAACGGCGCGTCGGGCGGCGTCGAGTGGGTGGGGACCGTCGCCCTGCTGCTGTCCTTCCTGCTCTGCTCGATGTGCGGTGGCTTCTTCTGGTTCGTCTCCCGCCGGATCGACCTGCGTCCGGAGGACCGTGCGGACGCCGAGATCGCTGATGGCGCTGGCGAGGTCGGCTTCTTCAGCCCGGGCAGCTACTGGCCGTTCGGTCTGGCGCTGGCCGCCGCGATCGCCGCGATGGGCATGGTGTTCTGGCAGTACTGGCTGATCGGCGCCGGTCTGCTGGCGGTCGTCTTCTCGGCCTGCGGGCTGCTGTTCGAGTACTACAGCGGCACCCGGCGCACCGCCGAGCACTGATCCACCCGGTCGCGGTCGCGACCGACCCGTACGCCACGAAGGCCCGTTCCCCCAGGGGAGCGGGCCTTCGTCGTGCCCCGGCCGCACGTGCTTTCGCGCCGGTGGTCGAATGATCGACTCCAGGTCGCCGATGTGGGGGTGAAAGCGTGATCGGATACCGCAACGTCGGCGATATGGAGTTGATCGAGACGCTGCGCGACCGAGAGGAGGCCTGA
The DNA here is from genome assembly GCF_014201145.1 of Micromonospora parathelypteridis. Taxonomy (NCBI): domain Bacteria; kingdom Bacillati; phylum Actinomycetota; class Actinomycetes; order Micromonosporales; family Micromonosporaceae; genus Micromonospora; species Micromonospora parathelypteridis. The sequence continues at coordinate 1,464,647 of NZ_JACHDP010000001.1, read as the reverse complement.
ATGTGCCCGGACCGTGGGCGGAGTGGTGCCGGGCGGGGCGGGAGTGGGTCTCAGGCGGCGTGGCGGCGGGCGGGCTGGGGGCGTCGGCGTTCGGCCAGTCGGGTGACGGGGTAGGCGAACGTGGCGATCACCACGGCCGCGCCGCAGCCGGTGCAGATCAGCTCGGGGCAATCGGCGTCGTGGCCGTCGACGCAGGGCGGCGTCTCGAACGGCGCCATGCCCTCGCAGATGTCGCAGTAGAGCTCGCGGTGCGACACGGGCGTCTCCTTCTCACCTCAGGTGGACCCGCCCCGGACGCGACAGCGGCGCACAACGGGCACGGAGAACTACTCGGCTGTAGTTTTCCACGCGGGTCCGACAAATCCCCGACCACCGCCGGCCCGTTGGCAGAGGTTGGACGAGCGGGTCAGACGGTGGTGGCGGTCTCGATCCAGCGGTCGAGGGTCGCGGCGGCCGCGCCGGAGTCGATCGACTCGGCCGCGCGGTCCAGGCCGGCGCGTAGCGCCTCGGTCAGGTCGCCGTCGAGCGGGCCCTGGGTGGCGAGCGCCGCGGCGGCGTTGACCAGCACCGCGTCCCGGACCGGGCCCGTCTCGCCGGCCAGCAGGCGACGGGCCACGCCGGCGTTGTACGTGGCGTCACCGCCCCGCAGGTCCGCGAGGGTGGCCCGGGGTACGCCCAGGGCCGTCGCGTCCAGCACAACCTCGCGTACGGTGCCGCCCTGGGCCGCCCAGACCCGGGTCGGCGCGGCCGTGCTGAACTCGTCCAGCCCGTCCTCGCCACGCATGACGATGGCCGAGTCGCCGCGGGCGGCGAAAACGCTGGCCATCACCGGGGCCATCCGCAGGTCGAAACAACCGACGGCGCCGGCGCGGGGCCGGGCCGGGTTGGTCAGCGGGCCGAGGAAGTTGAAGAAGGTCGGCACGCCCACCTCGCGGCGGACCGGCCCGGCGTGCCGCATCCCGGGGTGGAACCGGGCCGCGAAGCAGAACCCGATGCCGGCCTCCTCGACGCAGCGGGCAACCTGCTCGGGACCCAGATCCAAGGGGATGCCGAGGAACTCCAGCAGGTCGGCGGTGCCGCACAGCGAGGACGCGGCCCGATTGCCGTGCTTGACGACGCGGACGCCCGTGCCGGCGACCACCAGCGCGGTCATCGTGGAGATGTTGACCGTGTGGGCGAGGTCACCGCCGGTGCCCACCACGTCGAGCGCGGTGCGGCGCAGCTCGTCGGGGAGCACCACCGGGATCGAGCGACCCAGCATCGCCTCCACCAGGCCGGCCAGCTCGCCCGGAGTCTCGCCCTTGGCCCGCAGCGCCACGGCGAAGCCGGCGATCTGCGCGGCGGTCGCCGAGCCGGTCATGATCTCGCCCATCGCCCAGGCGGTGTCGGCGGTGGTCAGCTCCTCGCCGCGCAGCAGCGAGTTGAGCAGGTGCGGCCAGGTCCGATCGCCCATGGCGGGCCTCCCGAGCGTACGAAGTGCGGGTGGGCTGGAATCGGCGCCGAGGAGATCCGGCGCCGTGACGGTGCCGGAGAGCTTGGGGACGTCAGGCGGGTGCGTGCGTCCGCAGCAGCTCGGCCACCGTGCCGCCGGTGGTCACCGGGTCGAGCGGGTGTACCAGCGTGGCGTCGACCTCGGCGTACGCGGCGAGCCATCGGTCGGCGGCGCGGGCGATCACCAGGCACGTCGGAGGAGCGTCGTCCCGGTCGTCCTTGATCTGCCGGGCGATGCCGATGCCGCCGCCCGGGCTCGCCTCACCGTCGAGCAGCAGCAGGTCGATCTCGTAGTCGTCGACCAGCCGGATGGTCTCCGCGTAGGTCGACGCGTCGACGAACTCGATCTGCAGCCCGGGTGCGGGCCGGGTGCCGACCGCCATCCGCATCCGATCACGAACCTGCGCGTCGTCGCTGTAGAGCAAGACGGTGCAAAGACGATCGCTCATGCCGGCACTCCCACCTCGTAGCTGCCCGCCGATCGTACCGGTCGGCGTGACGTAGCTGACATCCCGCCCGCCGCGCTCGCCGGGGCGTACCGTCCGGGCAGCTCAGGCGGCCGCGGCGTCGGCGGCGCGCTCGCGGGCCTCCTGGCGGTCGAGCTCGCGGTCGACCCGGCGGGCCTCCCGCTCGGACTGCTTGACCCACTGCACCACCAGCACCGCGAGCATGGTCACACTGACGAACTCACCGCCGGCCCAGAGGATGCCGCCGGCGACCACCTGGTCCGCCCAGGGGTCGACCCAGCTCAGGTTGAGCGACGGGTACCAGTCGCCGCCGAAGAGCGTGCTGCTCTGCATGATGGTGAGGCCGAGCACGGTGTGGAACGGCACGGAGAGCAGCATCAGCAGCGCCCGCGCCGGGTACGGCCAGCGGCCGGGCAGCGGGTCGAGGCCGAGCAGCGGCCAGAAGAACACGCAGCCGGTCATGATGAAGTGCGCGTGCACCAGCTCGTGCGCCCAGGCGTGTTCGAGGGTGAAGCGGTAGAGGTCGCTGAAGTACAGGGCGAACGGGTTGACCACGAAGATGGCGAACGCCACCAGCGGGAAGCTGTAGACCCGGGCGACGCGGCTGTGCACGATCGCCAGCAGGCGCTTGCGCGGCCCGACCGGCAGGGTGCGCAGGGCCAGGGTCATCGGCGCGCCCAGCGCCAGGAAGATCGGCGCCACCATGGACAGCACCATGTGCTGGATCATGTGCACGGAGAGCATCGCGGTGTCGTACGCGTGCAGCCCGCTGACCGTGACCAGCGCGATGCCGCCCAGCCCGGGGCCGAGGAAGAACACGGTACGGGTGATCGGCCAGCGGTCCCCGCGAAGGCGCAGCCGGTACACCCCGTAGAGGTACAGGCCGGCGGCGAGCACCAGGCCGAGGGCCAGCCAGCTGTCCAGGCGGGTCTCGGTCAGCACCGCGCCGACGGTGAAGGGCGGTGGGGCCGAGGTGGCGGCGAAGATCGGATCGACGTGCAGCACGCTTTTCAGGCTAGGCCAGGCGAACCGGACCCCGACGCCCGGGCCACGGAAGGCGCAGGTTTGCCACCCCGCTGATCGCGAGCCCCGGTCAGGGGCAATAATGACGGCGTGACTGCGGCCCCAGCCATTGACAAGAGCCGGATCCACTCTCTGACCCGACCGAACATGGTCAGCGTCGGGACGATCGTGTGGCTCTCCAGCGAACTCATGTTCTTCGCGGCGCTGTTCGCGATGTACTTCTCCATCCGCGCAGCTGCGCCGGAGCAGTGGGAGAAGCACACCGAAGCGCTGAACATTCCGTACGCGACCACCTTCACGGTGATCCTGGTGCTGTCCTCCGTGACGTGCCAGCTCGGCGTCTTCGCGGCGGAGAAGGGTGATGTGCACGCGCTGCGGCGCTGGTTCACCGTCACCTTCGTGATGGGCCTGATCTTCGTGCTCGGCCAGCTGAACGAGTACCGGCACCTGGTCGCCGACGGCGTCAAGATCAACGGAGACGGGTACGGGTCGGTGTTCTACCTGACCACCGGCTTCCACGGCCTGCACGTGACCGGCGGTCTGATCGCCTTCATCATCTTCATGGTCCGTACGACCATGGGCCGGTTCACCCCGGCGCAGGCGACCTCGGCGATCGTCGTGTCGTACTACTGGCACTTCGTCGACGTCGTGTGGATCGGGCTGTACGCCATGATCTACTGGCTCCAGTGATCTTGCGCGTCACATTCCGCGCTGCTGCTCCGTCCCCTGAGACAGGTCCAACCGGTTAAGGACACCGCTCATGACTTCTGACAACGACCGCCGACGCGGTCTGCTCGCGCGGTTGCGCGAGCGGCCCGCCGCGCGCAGCAGGGGCCGCCGCCGGCTGGGCGCCGCGGTCCGGCTGATCGCCGCGCTGATGCTCGCCGGCGGCGCCTACACCGTCTTCGCCCCGGGTGCCCAGGCGCAGGACAACCCGCAGCTGACCGGCGCCGCCGCCGAGGGCAAGGCGCTGTTCGACGTGAGCTGCGTGACCTGTCACGGCCGTAACGCCCAGGGTGTCGAGGGTCGCGGGCCGAGCCTGATCGGCGTCGGCGCGGCCTCGGTCGAGTTCCAGGTCAGCTCCGGGCGGATGCCGCTGGCCCGCCAGGAGGCCCAGGCGCACCGCAAGCCCCCGGTCTTCACCGACGAGCAGACCCGTCAGCTCGCCCAGTACATCCAGGAGCTCGGCGGCGGCCCGGTCGTGCCGGACGGCGACGATCTCCGCGAGGACGGCAACGTCGCGGCCGGCGGTGAGCTGTTCCGGATCAACTGCTCGCAGTGCCACGCGTTCGGTGGCGGCGGCGGTGCGCTCTCCTCGGGCAAGTTCGCCCCGAGCCTGCACCCCGCGACCGACCGCCAGATCTACGCGGCGATGCTGAGTGGCCCGCAGAACATGCCGGTGTTCGGCGACAACCAGCTTCGGCCGGAGCAGAAGGCCGACATCATCGCCTACATCCAGGAGACGCTGAAGCACGACCAGGACCCGGGTGGGTTCAACCTCGGACGGTACGGCCCGTCCACCGAGGGTCTGGCGATCTTCCTGATTGGCATCGTGGCGCTCGTCTTCGCTAGCCTGTGGATTGCGGGTAAGTCGTGACCGAGCGGATCATCCGAATCAGTGCTGTGGTGCCGCTCGGCGCCACCCGTAGCGAGGTGACGGCATGAGCACCCACACCGAGCACCAGGCCCCGCAGGGCCGGGAGCCGCTCGACGTGAACGACCCCAAGCTGACCCGGTTCGACATCGTTCGTGAGGGCGCGCGCCGGGACGACATCGAGATCGTCCACTACGAGCCGCAGGTGCTGCCCGGCACCAAGGCAGAGCGTCGGCTCTCCCGCGTGGTCGCCGGGTTCTTCCTGATCACCGGACTGGCCGCGACCGCCTTCCTGGCCATCTACATCTGGTGGCCGTGGAAGTACGAGGCGGGCCGCGGCGGCGACAAGTTCTACACCCCGCTGTTGGGCTTCACCCTCGGCGTGGCGCTGCTCGCCGTCGGCTTCGGCATCCTGACCTGGGGCAAGAAGTTGCTGCCCAAGGAGGTCTCGATCCAGGACCGGCACGAGGGCGCGGTTGACGCCGACGGTCGCACCATCACCGGCCAGACCATGCTCTACATGGCGGACGAGTTGGGTGTGAAGCGTCGCCCGCTGCTGGGCATCTCGCTGCTGGCCGGTCTCGCGCCGGTCGGCGCGGTCCTCGCGGCGCCGCTGGTCGGCGGTCTGATCTCCCAGCCGCACAAGAACAACCAGATGTTCACGACCGGGTTCGCCACGGCCGAAGGCGGCCAGCCGATCCGCCTCGTCCGCGAGGACGGCCGGCCGGTCCGCCCGGCGGACATCAGCGCCGGTGGACAGCTGACCGTCTTCCCCGGCATCGACCACGGTGTGAGCAACAGGCACGCCGACTCGCCGACGCTGCTGATCCACCTTCGGGACACCGACGCGCAGGAGTCGCGCCGGGCCAACGAGCGGGTCGGCCACGGCGACTTCATGTGGGGCAACTACGCGGCGTTCTCCAAGGTGTGCACGCACGCGGGCTGCCCGGCCAGCCTCTACGAGCAGCAGACCAACCGGCTGCTCTGCCCGTGCCACCAGTCCCAGTTCCTGATCACCGACAACGCCCGGCCCGTCTTCGGCCCCGCCAGCCGGCGGCTGCCGCAGCTGCCGATCGAGGTGGACTCCGAGGGCTTCTTCGTGGCGAAGTCCGACTACACCGAGACCGTCGGGCCTGATTTCTGGGAGCGGCCATGAAGCGTCGAAAGTTTGACCTTGCGGCGACGCCGGGCAAGGCCGCGGTGGGAGTGGACGACCGCTTCCAGGTGGCCACCCCGCTGCGCAAGCTGCTGAACAAGGTCTTCCCGGACCACTGGTCCTTCCTGCTCGGCGAGATCGCGCTGTTCTCGTTCGTCGTGCTGCTGCTGACCGGTGTGTTCCTGACCCTCTTCTACGAGCCGGCGATGACCGAGGTGGTCTACGACGGCAGCTACGCGCCGTTGCAGGGCACGCCGATGTCCGCCGCGTACGCCTCCAGCCTGGACCTGTCGTTCGACGTCCGTGGTGGTCTGGTGATGCGCCAGATGCACCACTGGTCGGCGCTGCTGTTCATGGCCGCGATCGTCGTGCACATGCTGCGGGTCTTCTTCACCGGCGCCTTCCGCAAGCCGCGCGAGACCAACTGGATCATCGGTTCGCTGCTGTTCTGGGTCGGCTTCCTGGCCGGCTTCACCGGCTACTCGCTGCCGGACGACGGCCTGTCCGGCACCGGTCTGCGGATCGCCTCGGCGATCATGCTGTCCATCCCGGTGATCGGTTCCTGGGTCACCTCGTCGATCTTCGGTGGCGAGTTCCCCGGCACGATCATCATCAGCCGGTTCTTCATCGCCCACGTGCTGCTCATCCCGGGTCTGCTGGTCGCCCTGATCAGCGTCCACCTGGGCCTGGTCTTCAAGCAGAAGCACACCCAGTGGCCCGGCCCCGGCCGGACCAACGGCAACGTGGTCGGCGAGCGGATGTTCCCGCGGTACGCGTTGAAGCAGGGCGGCTTCTTCATGGTCGTCTTCGGCGTCATCGCGCTGATGGGCGGTCTGTTCCAGATCAACCCGATCTGGCTGTTCGGCCCGTACGAGGCATGGGTGGTCTCGGCCGCCAGCCAGCCCGACTGGTACGTCATGTTCCTCGACGGGTCGACCCGACTCATGCCGGCCTGGGAGATCAACATCCCGCTCGGTGACGGGTACGTCATTCCGCCGCTGTTCTGGCCGACGGTCGTGTTGCCAGGCATCCTCGTGGGCCTGTCGACGATGTACCCGTTCCTGGAAGCCCGGCACCTCAAGGACCGCAAGAGCCACAACCTGCTCCAGCGGCCCCGTGACGTCCCGGCCCGGACCGCGGTCGGCGCCATGGCCGTCTCGTTCTACGTCGTGCTGACGCTCACCGGCGCCAACGACGTGATCGCCGACAAGTTCATGATCAGCTTGAACGCGATGACCTGGGCCGGCCGGATCGGTCTGCTGGTGGTCCCGCCGATCGCGTACTACGTCACGTACCGGCTCTGCCTGGGTCTGCAGCAGCACGACCGGGAGGTGCTCGCGCACGGCGTGGAGACCGGCATCATCCGGCGTATGCCGGACGGCCGGTTCGTCGAGGTGCACCAGCCGCTCAGCGCGTCGAACGGGCACGCGGACGGTCACGGCGAGCTGGAGTACGTCGGCTGGGTCGTGCCGAAGAAGATGAACCGGCTGGGGGCCCTCGGCCCGGCCATCCGGGGCTTCTTCTACCCGATCGAGAAGCCGGTCGAGGCGCCGGTCTCGCCGGGGCACCCGCCGGTCGAGGCCCGGCCCGAGCGCGAGGAGATCGGCAGCGGCGAGAGCCGCCGCTGACCGCCCCAACGCACCGTTACGTGGCGCCCGCCGGATTCCGGCGGGCGCCACGTCGTATTCGCACCCAGCGCCCATCCGACCAGGAGTCGGACTGCCACGGCGGGACCGGTCGACCCTGCGCGACAGGCGATCGCAGGAATAACCCCGGTGAGTCGGGTAACCGTGCGGTCCAACGTCTCAAGGGGGGGAAGCATGTTGGGTATCAAACGCCTCGGCCTGTTGGCCGCGCTGGTACTGGTCGGGGTCGCGCCGGCTGCGGCCGCGCAGGCCGCGGCGCAGCCGTCGACGCAGGACACCCAGTACCTGCAGGCGATTCACCAGGTCAACCTGTTCGAGATCACCGCCGGTGACCTGGCCCAGCAGAAGGGTCAGGACCAGGGGGTCAAGGATCTGGGCGCGATGCTGAAGACCGACCACACCCAGCTGGACCAGACGGTGCAGCAGACCGCGTCCCAGCTCGGGGTGGAGCTGCCGAACGAGCCGAGCGCCGATCAGCAGGCGGTCATCGACAAGTTGAACAACGCCAGCGGTGCGGAGTTCGACCGGCTCTGGGTGACCAGTGAGCTGGCTGGCCACGTCCAGGCCATCCAGGCCACCCAGACGGAGATCTCGCAGGGCTCCGAGCAGTCGGTGGTCCAGTTGGCGCAGACCGCACTGCCGACGCTGCAGGCCCACTACGACGAGTTGGTGCAGCTCGCCAACAAGCTGGGCATCCCGGTTCCGCAGACCAGCGCCAGCGGTACGCCCAGCCCGGGTGGTACCGGCACTGAGTCGCCGGCTCCGGGTGGCGGCACCGAGTCGCCGGCTCCGGGCGGTGGCACAGAGTCCCCGGCTCCGGGCGGTGGCACCACCGAAACGCCGGCTCCCAGCGTGAGCTGACGTAGCGACAGCAGACGGCCGGTCCGCCCGCGGGGTGGACCGGCCGCCGTGCGCGCGCTGGTCAGTCGGCGCTGGACAGGCCGATCGCGAACGCTTCCTCCAGGTCGTGCTGGGAGTACGCCCGGAAGGCGATGTGCGACTCGGTGTTGAGCACACCCGGCACCTTGGAGATGCTGCCGGCGATGACCTGGGCGATCTGGTCGAACTCGCGGACCCGGACGATGGCGATGAGGTCGACGTGCCCGGCCACCGAGTAGACCTCGCTGACGCCGGAGAGGTTGGCCAGGGTCTCCGCCACCTCGGGGATCGCGTCGGTGGCGCAGTCGATCAGCACGATAGCGGTGATCACGGGACATTTCTCCGTTCGTCGGCGTCGTCGCCCATGCTAGATGTTTTCCGCCCGGTCGAGGTCGAGGGTGGTGGACTGGTGACCGGCACGGTCAGGTTGTCCCCGGCCCGGATCGCGTCGCGCAGCCGCTCGCCCTCGTGCACCGTCGCGCCCGGCCAGACCACGGTGCGCTCCACGTCGCCGCGCACCCGAGCGCCCGCGCCGACCACCGACTCCACACAGCGGCCGGTCACCGTGGCGGACGGGTCGGCGAGGGTGCCGCCGGCCGCGGCGTGCAGGTTGGCCGCCAGATAGTCGGCCGGGGTGCCGGTGTCGTAGAAGGTGCCCGGGTAGGGCACCACCTCCAGCGCACCCGCCGACTCCGCCGGGCGCCACACGGCGTGGACCAGGTCGGAGTGGACTGCCCGCAGGTCGCGCACGAGCCGCCAGGGCAGCAGCGAGAAGCCGGTGAAGCAGTGCCCGGCGAAGGTGCCCGGCGCCGTCGGGTCCGCGGCGGGCTGGCCGAGCAGGCGTACGGTGTGGCCGTCCCACCCGTCGAGCAGGGCGGCCACGTCCGGCCCCGGCGGTGCCGCCGGATCGGCGAGGTACGCGTCGGCGTTGCCGACCAGCACCGGCCGCCCGTCGATCCAGTCCCGCAGGTTGGCCACCCCACCTGCGGTGCCCAGCGGGTCGCCGGGCTCGACGGACAGGTGCGCGCGGTCGCCCACGTGCGCGACCACCTGGTCGCCGAGGTAGCAGGCGTTCACCGCGACCCGGGCGGGACCGGCCAGGCCGAGCCCCACCAGCCGGGCCAAGGCCCGGTCCAGCAGCGGCACGTTGCCCACCGGGCAGAGCGCCTTGGGCACCCGTTCGGTGAGCGGGCGCAACCGGGTGCCCTCGCCGGCGGCGAGCACCACCGCGCACAGCTCCGCCGGCCCGCCAACCAGGCCGGTCATGGCATGTCGTCGGGGACCGGTGGCGGGAACTGCCCGGCCAGCGGCCCGATGTCGTAGTAGGCGAGCAGCCGGGCGGTCGGCCAGGTCAGCTTGGGTAGGTCGTCCAGGGGATGCCACGCGGCCTCGAAGACCTCCGCGCCGTCGACCGCCAGCTCGGTGCTGGACGCCGGTACCTCGGTCTCGAAGACCATGTCCACCCAGCCCTTGGCGTGCACGATCGCGTTCGGCACCGCCGGACGCAGCCGGGACGGGGGGAGTCGGATGCCGGATTCCTCGAACAGCTCGCGGGCCGCGCCCGCCACCGGTGCCTCACCGCGGTCCAGCAGGCCGGCGGGGAGCGACCAGCCCTTGCCGGGTGGCTGGCGCAGCATCAGCAACCGACCCGCGCCCGTAGCCTCGGCGTCGCGGACCAGAGTGACCGCCCCGACGATGTACTTGGGCACGGCCAGCCGAACCAGGCGCCGACGCACCGGCAGCGGCAGGCGATAGAAGGCCTGGTAGAACAAGGCCCGACCGGTGGCTCGGGAGCGGGGGATCATGACCCCAGGTTAGTGGTCACGAATGTCCTTCGGACGCGCTGGGGCCCGTCGGCTCACTGTCGATGGTCGACCAGGTCGATGAGCTGGCGTACCACGGTGTCTGGTTCGATCACCCGGTCGAAGACCGCGACCAGCAGGGTCTCCAGGTCGGGATAGCCCAACTCCTCGGAGAGGCGCAGCAGCGGCAGGTCACTGGCGAGGCCTCGGTTGTGCTGACGCAGGGCGAGCCCGATGGTGGCCCGACCGAGGCGGACCTTGTCGCTGATCGTGATGCCCGGCTCGGTGTGCTCGGCGAACCACCGGTTGATCTGCATCTGCGCGTGCGGCGACTTGACGAAGCTCAGCCACTCCCGGCGGGGGCCGCGCGACGCCACGCCGGCCTCGAAGCCGTTGTCGCCGTCGTTCTCGGTGAAGATCTCCACCACGTCGCCCTCGTCCAGCTCCGAGCTCAGCGGGGCCAGTCGCCCGTTGATCCGCGCGGCGAGGCAGTGGTCGCCCCGTTCGCTGCCCAGCTCGTACGCGAGGTCGACCGGCGTGGCGCCGGCCGGCAGCACGACCTGCTGTCCGTCGGCGAAGACCTGGATCTGGCCCTCGGCGAGGTCGCAGCGCAGCGACTCGAGGAACTGCGCCGGGTCGGCGGCGTCCGGCTCCCAGTCGAGCACCCGGCGCAGCCAGTCCAACTGCTCGGCGCGGGCCGTGGCGTTGCTGCTCGCCGAACGGGGGAAGCGGAAGCCGGCGGCGATGCCGTACTCGGCGGAGCGGTGCATCTCTTCGGTGCGGATCAGCACCTCCACGGTGCGGTCCTGCGGGCCGCAGATGCTGGTGTGCAACGAGCGGTAGAGGTTGTTCTTCGGTGAGGCGATGAAGTCCTTGAAACGGCCGGGCACCGGTCGCCAGGTGCCGTGGATCGCGCCCAGCGCGGCGTAACAGTCGGTGGCCGGGCCGTCGACCACCACCACGATGCGGGGCAGGTCGTACGGGGCGGTGTGGCCGCCGGCGATGGTGTCTTTCCAGATCGAGTAGAGGTGCCGGGGGCGGGGGCTCACCTCGGCGTCGACCCGGCTGCGCTTCAGCGCGGCCCGGGTCCGGGTGACCACCGAGTTGAGGTAGTTGTCCCAGCCCGGCCGATCGTGCACGTGCCGGGCCAGCCGGGCGTGCTCGTCGGGCTCCAGATGCAGCAGCACCACGTCGTCCAGCTCGCGCTTGAGGGTCTGGATGCCCAGCCGGTCGCAGAGCGGGACCAGCACCTCCTGGGTCTTACGGGCGATCCGTTCCCGCGACGACGCGGAGCGCACCCCGAGGGTGCGCATGTTGTGCAGCCGGTCGGCCAGCTTGATGATCAGCACCCGGACGTCCTTCGCGGCCGCCACGATCATCTTGCGGATCGTCTCCGCCTCGGCGGCCTTGCCGTAGAACGCCTTGTCGAACTTGGTCACCCCGTCGACCAGGTGGGCCACCTCGCCGCCGAAGTCCTCGGAGAGCGCCTGGAGGGTGTAGCGGGTGTCCTCCACGGTGTCGTGCAGCAGCGCCGCGACCAGGGTGGTGGTGTCCATCCCCAGCTCGGCGCAGATCTGCGCCACCGCGAGGGGGTGGGTGATGTACGGCTCCCCGCTCTTGCGGAACTGCCCGCGGTGCATGTTCTCCGCGATCGTGTACGCACGGCGCAGCACGGCGGGATCGGTGCCGGCGTGGATGCCCCGATGGGTGCGAACCAGTTGGGTGACCGGGTCGGAGTCGGTGGTCGGCCAGCTGAGCAACGACCGCAGCCGGCGCGCGAGCGGCAGCTCACCTGGCTGTGTCGGAAGGGCGCCCCCCAGGGCGGCGCCGTGTCCGGCGTCGACGTCCACGAGGGACACCTCCTCACCCCGGCTCCACATCGCCGGACGCCGGCGGCGGGGAGCAGGCCCACTAATCGGGCAGGACTGCACTTCTCTAACAGCCTAAGCGAGTCGACGTAGTCCGATCGGTCAGTTGGTCATGAGCGTTCGGTCGAGAGTTGGTGGGACGCCCCGTTCTCTGCCTTCGCCAGCAGGTCACGGAACCGCCCCGCGCCACCCACCGGGGAGGACCAACCGGAGGACATCTCGACCAGTCGGGTCTCCGGTCGTTCCAACCAGGACAGGATCCGCTCGGACTCCTCGGCGGTGGCCGCCGGCACCGGGCCGTGCCCACCCGACACCGTCTCGGCGGTGGCCCGGATGGCGTTCAGCGTGGGCCGCGGGTGGACGCCCGGCGGGGACACGCCCGCGCCGGCCAGCCGGCCGTGCCGCACCAGCGCCAACTCCCAGCCGCCCCGGGCGGCCGGCCGGGCCGCGGCCAACTCGCCGATCCCGGTCAGCGCGGCCAGCCGCTGCATCCGCACGGTGGCCCGCAGCACCGCGGCCAGCCGGGACCGCACCACCGCGGCCTCCTCGTAGCGCTGGTCGGCCGAGAGCACCTCGATCCGGGCGAGCAGCGCGTCCACCACCGGCTGTGGGTCGCTGGTCGTGGCGGTGCGGAAGGGCGCGGCGGCGCTGTCGTCGTACTCCTCGGGGGTGATCTTGTGCTCGCAGGGTGCCGGGCAGCGACCCAGCTCGGCCAGCGCGCAGGCCGGCGTGACGGTGCGCAGCGAGAGCCGGTGCGTGCACTGGCGCAGCGGCACGGCGTCGTGGAAACCGGCGGCGGCCAACTCCGCGGCCCGCCGGGACGTGAACGGCCCGAGGTAGGCGGTGTCGGTGGGGGAGAGGTCACGGACGATCGAGAGCCGAGGGTACGGACCGTCGGTGAGCTTGAGCCAGACCATCCGCTCCGGGTATTTCGACCGCCGGTTGTACGGCGGGGCGTGCGCGGCGATCAGACGCAGCTCGCGGACCTCCGCCTCCAACGAGTGGGCGCACTCCACCGCCTCGACCCGCTCGGCCACGCCCAGCATCTCGGAGATCCGGGCACGCTTCTCCCCGGCCGTGAAGTAGCTGCGCACCCGGGTGGCGATGTCGACCGAGGTGCCCACGTAGAGCGGGCGGTCGTCGGCGGCCCGGAAGATGTAGACGCCGGGGACCTTGGGCAGCCCTTCGGCCAGGTGCCGTTTGCGACGCTGCGTCGGGGTGACCGCCCGGGCGAACTCGATGGCGTCGCCGACCGTGTCCACCCGGTGCCCACCGAGCCGACCGATCAGCCCGTGCAGCACGTCGACGGTGGCCTTCGCGTCGTCCAACGCCCGGTGGGTGGGCTGGGTGGTGGTGCGGAAGTAGGCGGCCAGTGTGCCCAGCTTGCGGTTGGGCACCTCGTCCTTGGTCAGCACCCGGCGGGCCAGCGCCGCCGTGTCGAGCACGCGGGGGTTGGGCCAGCGGTAGCCGTGCTTCGCGCAGGCGGCCTTGAGGAAGCCCACGTCGTACGGGGCGTTGTGCGCCACCAGCACCGCGTCGGCGATGAACTCCAGGAAGCTCGGCAGCACCTGCTCGATCGGCGGCGCCGGCACCAGCATCGCCTGGGTGATCCCGGTCAGCACGGTGATGAACGGCGGGATCGGCTGGCCCGGGTTGACCAGAGTCGCCAACACGCCCAACTGCTCGCCACCGCGCACCTTGACCGCGCCGATCTCGGTGATGCCGCCGCCGTCCGGCGCGCCGCCGGTCGTCTCCAGGTCGACCACCACGAAGGTGGTCGCGTAGAGCGGCAGCGCCGGGTCCACCCCGCCCGCCGCCGGGTCGAAACCGGCCAGCGACTCCTGGACGTACTCCGCCTGTGCCATCGGCGGCACGCTAGCCGCCCGGTCCGACACTCCTGTCGCAGCCGCCCCATCCGTCACCATGGGGGCTAGGATGAGAGATCGGCTCACTCACCGGGCGGTGGGCCCGGTCGCGGTGGGAGACTTGCCACATGCCCCTCACCGAGCCCTACGACGATCACCTCCCGCAGGAGGATCTGGTCGCGCTCGACGGTGCCGCGGGCAACCCGGACGACAACGTAGTCAGCGAGACATCAGACGCATCCGGCCCGACACCGGACGACGGTCCGGCTGTCGAACCGGAGCCGACGCTGCCCGAGCCGGTCCGCCAGCGGATCGTGACGCTGACCGCCGCGGTGCTGCCCACCCTGCCCGCCGACGAGGTGCCGGTGCCGTTGCGCCGGGTGGCCAAGTTCGCCCCCAACCGGCGGGCCCGGCTCGGTGCTCCCGCCATCGCCGCCCAGCTCACCGCCGACCCGCTGTTCCGGCAGCGGGTCACCGCCCGGGTCCTGACCGACGCCGGTGACCTCGGTGCTGCCGTCGTCGAGGGCACCGCTCCCGCCGCCGCCGACCCGGTCGAGGTCGCCGCGCTGGCCTACCTGGCCCGGCCGCGCGGCTGGCGGGAGCTGATCGACGCCAGCGGCGCCGCCGTGCGCGCCGAGGCGGACAGCGCGGTCGTCGCCGAGTTGGTCCGGGAGGCCGAGCAGCGGGCCACCCGCGCCGAGCACGACCGAGCGGTGGCCCGGGTCGAGGCCGAGAAGCTCCGCGACGAGCTGGCCCGCGTCCGTGAGGAGCTGGGTCAGCTCCGCGAGGAGTCCCGGCAGGTCGCGCGCACCCTGCGGGAGACCCAGGCCCGCGAGCGCAAGGCCACCGAGCTGCTGGCCACCGAGCGCGGCCGGGCCGCGCGCGCCAGCGCCGACGTGGACGCCGAACTACGTCGCGCCCGGGCTCGGCTGGCCGAGGCCGAGTCCGCCGCCGGCGTGGCGCGGGCCAGTGCCAAGGAGGCCCGTTCGGTCGACGACGCCCGGCTCTGGTTGCTGCTGGAGACCATCGGCCAGGCCGCCGTCGGGCTGCGCCGGGAGCTGGCACTCGACCCGGTCGACAAGCTCCCCGCCGACTTCGTCGCCGACGCGTTCGCCGAGCAGCCGGGCACCGCGCCGGCTAGCCCGGCCGCACGTGCCCGCGACACCGACGACCCGGCCCGACTCGACCAACTGCTCGCCCTGCCCAGGGCGCACCTGGTGGTGGACGGCTACAACGTCACCAAGCGCGGCTTCGGTGAGATGTCCCTGGAACAGCAGCGCAAACGCCTGATCACCGGGCTGGGCGGGATCGCCGCGCAGACCGGCGACGAGATCACGGTGGTGTTCGACGGCGCCGAGCGGATGCACGGGCTGCCGCCCGCGCCGCGCGGCGTACGGGTGCTCTTCTCCCGCAAGGGCGAGACCGCCGACGAGCTGATCCGGCGACTGGTCCGCGCCGAGCCGTCGGGCCGCCCGGTGGTGGTGGTCTCGTCCGACCGCGAGGTCGCCGACGGGGTACGCCGGCACGGCGCGTACCCGCTGGGCGCGGACTCGCTGCTGCGTCGGCTCGCCCGCTCCTGACCGCGCCGGCGGCCTGGCTCGGGTCGCCGCCGGGCCATGATCGACACCAGATCGGCGATGTCGGGGTGTCCGGCTCATCGGGATACCCCGATATCGCTGATCTGGAGTGGGTCTAGCCCCTAAACGGGCGGTCGGACGTGGTTTCTGTCGTACCCGGTGGTTAGCGTCGATGTGACCGACGGTGCTCGGGCGGCGACGACATGGCGTCGGCCACGCATCGCGAGCAATCAGGAGGCGTGATGCTCATCGACTGCGACGGGTGCGCGAGGCGGGCCGACGGCTGCTCCGGCTGCCCGCTGACCGCCCTGTTCGACGAGACGTCCCCGGCGTCCGGGCTGGTCGCCGCCGAGGTCGAGGCGATCGAGGTGCTCGCCCGAGCCGGCTTTGACGTCGAGGTGCTGGCCGCGCCCGCGCGTCCCGGCACGGCTCGCCGCCGCGGCGCCCGCCGGGTCGCCTGAGCGCGACACCGCGCCCGGAAGCGGGCTTCTCGCGGGCCATAGGATGGGCGGTCACGGCGGGAGGAGCGGCGCGATGAGCGGGGTACGACGGGACGACGACGGACTCGTCGACGGTGCGCTCGTCAATGGCGCTGCACTCGATGGCGCTGCACTCGGTGGCGCTGTGCACGGTCGCGGCCGCAGGGCCCGCCGTGCCGTGGGCACGGCGGTGGTCCGGTGACTCCGCGCGGCTGGGCGCTGCTGACCCTGGCCGGGTTGACCGTCGTGTTGGTCGTGATCGCCGCGTTGTTCATTCCGTGGCACCGACCGCCAGCCCCACGCGCCGACCAGCTCGCCGCGCTTCGTGACCTGCCGGCCGAGCAGGTGGCCAAGGGACGGGAGTTCCGGTCGGCGCTGCGCCCCGGCGGATACACCGCGCTCGCTGTGGGGCTGCTGGTCGCCCTCGCTCTCGGGTTGACCCCGCTGGGCAGTCGCCTGGTCGAGCTGATGGGCCGGCCGTTCGGGGGGCACTGGGCCGCGCAGGCGGTGCTCGGCGGGCTGGCGGTGGTGCTCGTCGCCGACCTGGTGACGCTTCCGTTCGCCGCCTGGCGCCAGAGCGTGCTCACCCGCTACGAGCTGAGCACCAACGGCTGGAGTGGCTGGGCGGTCGACCTGCTCAAGTCGTACGCGGTCAGCGCGGTGATCGGCGCGGTCGCGCTGTTCGGCTTCTACGCGGTCATCCGGCTCGCGCCGCGCTGGTGGTGGGCGTTCGGCGCGGCCGGCGCGGCTCTGCTGGTGGTGCTGCTGTCGTTCGTGCTGCCGGTGCTGGTGGAGCCGGTCTTCAACAAGTTCACCCCGATGGAGCAGGGCCCGCTGCGCACCGAGCTGATGAGCATGGCCGCCCGCGACGGGGTGCCGGTGCGTGACGTGCTGGTCGCCGATGCTTCCCGCCGCACCAAGGCGGTCAACGCGTACGTCTCCGGTCTCGGGCCGACCCGCCGGGTGGTCGTCTACGACACGCTGCTGCGCGAGGCGACCCCGGCCGAGGTGACCGCGGTGGTGGCGCACGAGTTGGGCCACGCGAAGGACTCCGACGTGACGGTCGGCACGCTGACCGGGGCGCTGGGTGCCGCGGCCGCCGTGGTGGCGCTCTACCTGCTCGGCTCGTGGGGGCCGCTGCTGCGGCTGGCCGGCGTCGACTCGGTCGCCCAACCCCGCGCCTTCGGGTTGCTGCTGGCACTCGTCACGGTGGCCGGGTTGGTCGCCGCGCCGGTGCAGGCGCTGATGTCGCGACGGGTGGAGGCACGGGCCGACGCACACGCGCTCGCGCTGACCCGGGACCCGGAGGCCTTCGAGTCGATGCAGCGCCGGCTCGGGTCGGTCAACCTCGGAGACCCCGACCCGCCGCGCTGGGAATACCTCTACTCGGCCTCGCATCCGTCCACCGTCGAGCGGATGGCCGCCGCCCGCGCGTACGCCCGGGAGGCCGGCCGATGACCCGCACGCTGCTGATCACCAACGATTTTCCGCCCCGCCCGGGCGGCATCCAGTCCTTCGTGCACAACCTCGCGGTCCGTCAACCGGCCGGCTCGGTGGTCGTCTACGCGTCGAGCTGGCGCGGGGCCGAGAAGTTCGACGCCGACCAGCCGTTCGAGGTGATCCGGGAGCGCACCAGGGTGCTGCTGCCCACCCCGTTGATCGCCCGGCGGGCGGCGCGGCTGGCTCGCGCGTACGACTGCGACACGGTGTGGTTCGGCGCGGCGGCTCCGTTGGGGCTGCTCGCCGCCGGCCTGCGTCGGCGGGCCGGCGTACGCCGGGTGGTGGCGCTGACCCACGGCCACGAGGTCGGTTGGGCGGCGCTGCCGGCCGCCCGGCCGGCGCTGCGGCGTATCGGTCGGGGCGTGGACGTCACGACCTATCTCGGTGAGTACACCCGTAGTCGGCTGGCCCGTGTGCTGGACGGGGTGACCGAGTTGCGCCGGCTCGCGCCCGGGGTCGACGTGGACACCTACCACCCGACCGTGGACGGTGAGCAGGTCCGGGCCCGGCTCGGTCTGACCGACCGGCCGGTGGTGGTCTGTGTGTCCCGGCTGGTGCCGCGCAAGGGGCAGGACATGTTGATCCGGGCTCTCCCGGAGATCCGCCGTCGGGTGCCGGACGCGGCGCTGCTGATCGTCGGCGGCGGGCCGTACCGGGCGACCCTGGAGAAGCTGGCCCGGCAGGCCGGTGTGGAGCGGGACGTGGTGTTCACCGGCTCGGTGCCGTCGGCCGAGTTGCCGGCGCACTACGCGGCCGGCGACGTCTACGCGATGCCGTGCCGCACCCGCAACCGTGGGCTCGACGTGGAGGGGCTCGGCATCGTCTACCTGGAGGCGTCCGCGACCGGCCTGCCGGTGGTGGCTGGCGACTCCGGGGGCGCACCGGACGCGGTCCGCGAGGGGGAGACCGGCTACGTCGTACGTGGGCGGGACCTCGCCCAGCTCACCGACCGGGTCGCCCGACTGCTCGCCGACCGGGATCTGGCCCGCCAACTGGGCGCTGCCGGTCGGGCGTGGGTGGAGCGCGAGTGGCGCTGGGAGGCGCAGGCGGAACGGATGGCGGCGCTGCTCGCCGGCTGACGGCTACCTGACGGCAGTAGGCCCTGCCTCCATCGTGAACGTAGGGGCCTCGTCGCCGTGGACGGGGCCCCTACGTTCCGGGCTTGCGTGCGATCTGGTGGATCAGGAGGCTACCGTCACGGTCACCGATCCGATGACGATCCGGTGATCGGAGCAGGCGCCACCGCAACTGTTGGAAATGGTCAGCGAGTCGCCGTCGTAGGCACCGACGATCTTGTCCTCCCGTACGAAAATCAGATCGATCTTCTTGCCGGGACCGCATGGACCGGGAGGGGTCCCGTCGTCCTGGCTGTTCTCGCCGTATCCGACGCAGCGCGAATCACGATCGTCAAGCTCGCGGTGGGCGCCGACGTTGTTGGAATTGTTCGCCGTGTTCACCGACGGCGCATACCACCTGTCCAAGCGGTTGTAGCTGGGCTGGGCGTTGAAGTCGCCCGCGATGATCACGGTGTCGCCGGCAGCGTTGAACGCATCCACGCGAGCGCGGACCGCGTCGAGTTGCTGCTGGTTGATCGGGTTGCCCCCGATGGTCTCGCTCGACGTGGTGATGTGGGTCGTGCAGAACCGCAGGTGTGGCCGGGCCTCGAGTGGGGCGCACAACAGCTTCCGCTTCTCCACCCGGCCGTCGTCCGGCAACGTGATGCGGTTGGCCGTGCCCATCGGCGCCTTGCTGAAGAGGGCGATGCCGGACTCCTGTCCGCCGCAGCCGGTGTCGTTGGTGCTCTCGAACCGTGAGTAGTTCTCCTCGTCCTCGCCCCAGCCGGACGCGCGGAGGTTCGCCTGCACCGCCTTGTACTGCCCCCAGCAAAGCTCGTTCAGCGCGGCAAGGTCCGTCGAGCGGTTCCGAATGGAATTGGAGATCACGTCGATCAAACCGTTGCTGGTGGAGCCGCGGTGCATCGTCCAACCCGCCACGTTCCAGGTCCATACGTTGTAGCTGACGTTGGCGGCGGCAGAACTGACACCGGCGCTCGCCAACAGAACAGTGAGAACGGTCGCGGCCACCAGGCCGCCCTTCCAGATACGCACATCTACCCCCGTAAATAGCGTGAGATTGTGCATCGTAACGCCCGGCTGTACTCCTATGTGGACCCAGCGGTTCGGAACGGGGAAACTCGCGTATCGGGCCATGGCGGGCCCATTCGCGGGCGCGGTCACCCCGCGCTCGGCGGGGTGGTTGCGAACGGGTTCAGGTGGTCAGGTGCTCCCGAGTGGGTGCGTAGCGCGGCACGTACTCCTGGCCGGTGAGCTTCTGGATCGCCGCCATCACCTCGTCGGTGACCGTCCGGATGTCGCGGGGCCCGTTGATGCGCTCGGCGACCGGGATCGGCGGGCCGAAGCGCAGGGTGACCGGGTGCCGGCGGGGCAGCCGCGCGTCGACCGGTAGCACCTCGGCGGTGCCGAGCACGCCGACCGGGATGATCGGCACCCCGGCGTCGCGGGCCAGCCGGGTCATTCCGACGCGGCCCCGGTAGAGCCGCCCGTCCGGGGAGCGGGTGCCCTCCGGGTAGACGGCGACCAGGCCTCCGGCGCGCAGCACCGGCACGGCGGCGTCGAGGGCGCGCAACGCGGCCCGGCCGTTGGCGCGGTCGACCGGGATGGCGCCCATGCCGGCGACGATCCGCCGGTTGAGCCAGCCACCGGGACCACGGCCGGTGAAGTACTCGACCTTCGCCCAGAAGGTGACGTGTCGGGGCGTCAGGCAGGCGAGGAACAACTCGTCGGCGACGGACAGGTGATTGCCGGCGAGGATCGCGCCGCCGTGCGGGGGCAGATGCTCCAGCCCCTCCACGCGGGGCAGCCAGCCCCACCGCAGTGTGGTGCCGACGGTCAGTTTGGTGAGGTCGTACAGCAGGGGCACAGGTCCTCCGGGAGCGGGTGGTTCAGTCGAGCGTGGGGCCGAGATGGGCGTCGAGGGCGGCGCGCAGCAGGGCCTCGTCGTCGAGTGCGCCGGTGGCCAGCGGCAGGCTGCCCCAGGCCCAGAGTTGGGCGATGCCGTGCAGGTTGGCCCAGAGCACGCCGGCGAGCACCGGTGCGGGCGCGTCGGTCGGCCGGCGGACCTGGGCCACCAGGTCGGCCAGGACGGCGAACAGCGGCAGGCTCGTCTCGCGTAGCCGCAGCCGGCCGCTGTCCAACAGGTCGTGGCGGAACATCAGCTCGAACATGCCGCGGTGGGCCGCCGCGAAGTCCAGGTACGTCCGAGCCAGTGCGGCCAATCGGGTACGCGGGTCCGGGCCGGCGTCGCGCATCGTCTGCTCGACGCGGGAGGTGAGGTCGGCGAAGCCCTCCCTGGCGATGGCCGAGAGCAGGTCGACGTGGGTGGGGAAGTAGCGGCGCGGTGCGCCGTGGGAGACCCCGGCGCGGCGGGCGATCTCCCGGAGCGACACCGCCGCCTGGCCCTCGCTCAGCACCAGGTCGACTCCGGCGGCCACCAGCCGGTCCCGTACGGCGCCCTCGTTGGTCATAGACACTGTCTACCAGGCAGGCGTAGACGCTGTCTACGCACACGTGATCGGGCGCAATATGCCGAGGTGAGCGTCACGAGGGCTCCCTCGCCTGCGCGATCTTGCACTTTCTGCCCCGACCTAAGGTGCATGTCACGCAAAACAGCGACCGAATGTGCAAGATCGCTGGTTACGACCCGGGGACCCGAGAGCCCGGGGAAGGGGGGCTGGAGTCGGGGACCCCGCTGTTACTCCTGAAGGAGCACGGACCAGATGTTGTCCCCGGCATCGTCTGTAACGACGACGTCGAGCTCGTGGCTTTGATACATCTCAACCTGATTCAGCGTGTGCGGGATTCCGGCCGGGGTGCAGGGCACCTCGAAGCGGCCCAAGGGCTCATACGAGAGGTCGATGCTTCCCGTACCCCTGCAGACTGCCGAAACCCAGAGCGTGCCTCTCGTGACCTTGACCCGGCCAACAACTCCGCTTCCCACGATGTTGGAAGCGGCAAGAAGTTCGCGCGCCCCGTCGACCTGTTGCGGCGTCGGCATGCTGGTCGTCGTCCGCGGGGTGGCGGTTGTCGTGCTCGTGCTGCCCTGGGAGACGGAAGGGTGAGGAGCGGCGGCCTGAGGGGATGTCTCGGTGCAGCTGGACAACGACCAAGCCGTCATGAACGCCAGAACCGCGCCTGCCGCCTGGTGCATCGTGCTCCCCTTCCACCTGGAGCCGTATCTGATGGAACTGTGCGGGGCTCAGCGGATGCGGGCCAGGATCCGGTCGGCGGGGGCCGGACGGCCGAAATGCCAGCCCTGGGCGGCGTCGCAGCCGATCGCCCGCAGCCTCTCGGCCTGACCGGCGGTCTCCACCCCCTCGGCGGTGACCGTCAGGTCCAGCGCGTGCGCCAGCGAGACCAGCGAGGCGAGGATCCGCTCGTCGGTGCGGCCGACCGAAGGCGACCGCAGGCCGGCGACGAACTCCCCGGCGACCTTCAGCTCGGTCACCGGCAGGTCCCGCAGATACGCCAGATTGCTGTAGCCGGTGCCGAAGTCGTCGATGGCGATCCGCACACCGAGGTCTGCCAGCACCCGCAGGGCGCGTACCGGCTCCTCGGCGGTGCTCATCATCGTGCTCTCGGTGATCTCCAGTTGCAGCCGCTCCGGCGGCAGGCCGGTCTGCCGCAGCAGCGCGCGGACCTCCTGCACCAGGCCGGGTCGGTGCACCTGCCGTACCGCCAGGTTGACGCTGACGAACGGCGCGGCGACGCCACCGGCCGACCAGGCCTCCGCCTCACGGCAGGCCTCGGCCAGCACCCACCCACCCAATTGGACGATCAGGCCGGTCTCCTCGGCCAACCCGATGAAGCTGTCCGGGCGTAGCACCCCCAGCTCGGGGTGGCGCCAGCGGACCAGCGCCTCGACGCCGACCAGGCTGCCGTCGCGCAGGGAGGTCAGCGGCTGGTAGTCGAGGTAGAACTCGCCCCGCTCCAACGCGGCGGGGATGGCGGCGGAGAGCGCGTACCGGGCCAGTTCACGTTGGTTGCGCTCGGCGTCGTAGAGCGCCCAGCGTGCCCCGCCGGCGGACTTCGCCCAGTGCAGGGTGCTGTCCGCGGCCCGCATCAGGTCACTGGGGTTGGCTCCGGCCACCTGCCGCTCGACGATGCCGATGCTCGCCGAGATTTGCAGCTCGTGCCCGTCCACAACGGCCGGTGTCCGTACTGCGGCCAGCGCGGTCTCGGCCACCGCCACCATGTCGTCGGTGCCTCCGGTGCGCTCCACCAGGATGACGAACTCGTCCCCGCCGAGCCGGGCCACCAGGTGCTCACCCATGGCCTGGCACAGCCGTTCGGCCACCGTGACCAGCAGCTGGTCACCGACCTGGTGCCCCAGGGTGTCGTTGACGACCTTGAAGCGGTCCAGGTCCAGGAAGCACACCCCGACCCGCTGGGCTCCCCGGCCAGGCTCGTTGAGCGCGGCGGTGAGCCGCTCGGTGAACAGCGTCCGGTTGGGCAGGCCGGTGAGCGGGTCGTGGGTGGCCTGATGCCGGAACCGGGCCTCGCTGGCGCGCAGCGCCCGCTCGGCCTGCGTCCGGGCCCTCATCGCGGCCCGGCGGATCGACTCCTGCTCGTCGAGCGTCCGGTCGCGCAGCGCGCGGGCGTAGCCGGTCGCCACGGCCGCCAGCAGCCGGGCCATCCGGTCCTCGACGTCCTCGGCCACCAGACCCAGGTCGCGCACCAACCGGAGCTGGATGACCTCGACGGTACGACCCAGCCCCTCCGCGGAGGCGATGTGCGCGGCGACCAACTCGGCACCGACCCGGTGCCCGGCCCGCAGGTCGAACGGCTCCGTCAGCAACGCGCCGGCCAGTTGCCCGGTGAGCCGGTCCAGCAGGGCCTCCAACTGGGCCTGGGTCATCGGCAGGTAGCTGGTGCCGGAGACCGCTTTCGCCCAGGCCCGGGCGAACGTGCCCGGGCGAGAGCTCGCCGCGGGCGTCTCAGGCACCGAGTCGCCCGACGCCGCCCATGAAGACCGCGCGCTCGGCGTCCTCCGCGCTCTCCGGAGTGTCCGGTCGCCACTGGGGCACCCAGACCACGCCGGGGTCGAGCAGCTCGAACCCGTCGAAGAGCGCGGTCAGCTCGGCTCGGCTGCGCACCCACAGTGGGTTGTCGGTCCGCCGGTAGACCCGTTCCGCCTCGGCGCGTTCGTCTTCGCTGCGCCCGTCGTCGCTGGCCTGCGACAGCACGAGGAAGCTGCCGGGGGCCAACGCGTCACGCAACACTCGCAGCAACTCCGCCGGTCGGTCGTCGTCGGAGACGAAGTGCAGGACGGCCACCACCATCACGGCCACCGGTTGGCTCAGGTCGAGCAGCTTGCGGACGTCGGGATGGGCCAGGATCGCCTCCGGGCGCCGCAGGTCCTCCTGCACCACCACCGCCCGGTCGTTGCCGGCGAGGATTTCGCGGCTGTGCGCCACCGCCACCGGGTCGACGTCCACATAGACCACCCGCGACTGCGGGTCGAGCCGCTGGGCGATCTCGTGCACGTTGCCGACGGTCGGGATGCCAGAACCGATGTCCAGGAACTGCCGGATCCCGGCCTCGGCGAGGTGGTGCACGGCCCGGCGCAGGAACGCCCGGTTGGCCTGCGCCATCAGCGGCGCCTCGGGCACCGCCGCGACCATCGCCTGCGCAGCGGCCCGGTCGGCGGCGAAGTTGTGCGAGCCACCGAGGTAGTAGTCGTACATCCGCGCGACACTCGGGCGCTCGATGTCGATGGTGTCGGGTGCCCAGTCCGGCCGCTGCATGCGTTCACCCCTCGAGTCCGCGACACGGGCAACGTCGCCCGCGCCGGTATTGTGCACCCGCCACGCACGCCAGACCATAGCGCGCCGAAGGTTGTCCGCCGACGTCGGTCGATGCGCGACGGTCCGCGCCAGCCGAAGCTGGCGCGGACCGTCGGTCGCGATGTCCCGCTCGACGAGCGGGGTCAGATCAGAACTTCGGCGCGTCCGGTGCCTCGAGCAGGCCGAGCCGCAGCGCGGTCATCAGCGCCTGCGCCCGGTTGGCCGCCCCGAGCTTCTCGTAGAGCTTGGAGATGTGGGTCTTGGCCGTGGACTCGCTGACGAACAGCTGCTTGGCGATACCCGCCACGCTCATCCCGTCGGCGAGCAGCCGCAGCACCTGCCCCTCCCGGGGAGACAACTGCGGGCCGGACGGAGCGAGCCGGCGCTTCATCGCCTCGGCCAGGTCGGCGGCGGTGAAGGCGCTGGGGGAGGAGGCGGCGTGCCGTGCGGCGGCCACCACCTCGTCGGCCGGGGCGGTCTTCGGCACGAAGGCGCTCGCGCCGGCCTCCAGAGCGCCGAAGAGCTGGTCGTCGCCGGCGTACATGGTCAGCACCACGATGCCCATCGACGCGCTGGACTTGCGCAGCGCGCGAGTGGCCTCCAGGCCGCTGCCGTCGGGCAGCCGCAAATCCATGATCACCACGTCCGGCTGCAGGGCGCCGGCCTGGCGTACGCCCTCCGCCGCCGTGGCGGCCTCACCGACGACCTCGAACTGGCGGTCGCGCTCGAAGGCGTGCCGCAGGCCCTTACGAATCAGATCGTGATCATCGACAAGGAGGACCTTGGTGCGGGTGGCCGGTGTCGGACTTGTGGTCATCCTCGGGTTACTCCCCTTCTGGTGCTGCGCTGTCGCGCACGTTATCTCGGCGGGACGAGGTGCCAACAACCACCGCCACGGTTGTGCCGCTGGGTTGCCGTGGCCTGATCTCCAACCGGCCCCGGATACGTTCCGCCCTCTCGGCCATGATCGCAAGACCGTACCGTCCGTCGGGGCGCTGGTCAGCCATCCCCTGACCGTCATCCGACACTTCTATTTGCGCGTACGGGGGGTCGATCTCACACGTGACCCACAAATTCGAGGCTCCGGCGTGCTTGCGCGCGTTGGTCACCGCCTCCTGCGCGATGCGCAGCAACTCGGCCTCGGTGGCGGCCGGCAGTCGGGCCGTGGACTCGTCCAGCGAGAGGTGCACCCGCAGCCCGCCGGACGCACCGACGGTGCGGGCGTACTCGGCGATCGCCGCCGCCAGCCCGCCCTGCCGGTCCACCTCGCTGCGCAGCTCGAAGAGGCTCAGCCGCAGCTCCTGGATCACCCGGGTCACCTCGCCGCGCAGCGTACGCAGGGCCTCGGCGGTCTCGTCGGCGTCGTCGAAGACGGTGGCCATCGCGTTGTCGATGCCGTAGCCGACCATCACCAGTTCCTGCGCCACCCCGTCGTGGATCTCCCGGGCCAGCCGCTGCCGCTCCTCGTTGGTGGCCAGCGAGCGCACCTCGTCGAAGAGCAGCGCCGCCTCCAGCCGCAGTGCGGCCGGGCGGGTCAGGGCGGTCACCCGGGACACCACCGGCGGTGGGTACGCGTGCGCGACGTCCGCCTCCAGCACCACCAGCCCCACCGTGCGCACCCCGGCGACCAGCGGAACGATCAGCGCGGACACGTCGGCGCCCCGGTGCGAGCGGGACTGCGAACGCGCGGCGGTCTGTGCCTGCTGGCTGGCCCAGGCGTCGGCGATCGCCGAGTCCGCATCGAGCGTCGTCTCCCAGTCCACCCGGTCGACGCCGGCCTGGGCGAGCACCACGAGCCGGCCACCGCCGCTGGCCGACAGCACCGCGCCCCGGTCCGCCCGGGCCACCGTGCGCAGCTCCTCCAGCAGGTGCTCGGAGATGCCGCCCGGGTCCAGGGTGGCCCCGGGCAGCTGCCGGGCCACCGTACGCAACTGGGTCAGCAGCCGGGTGGCCTCGGCGTACGGCTGGGGTTTGCCCTCACCGCGGACCGCCATCACCCGGTGCAGGGTGCCGGCGGCGTAGAGGCCCAGCGCCGCCAGGATCAGCCACTGCGCGCAGACCGCGAGGTAACCCGCCTGGCTGAGCTGGAGCCCTCCACCGACCTCGGTCAGCGCGCCGCTGACCAGGAGGGTGGCGGCGGCGACGGCGAGCAGGGCGGCGCCCTCACGGAAGCGTCGGCGCAGCGCGGTGACGGTCACCGGGACGGCCAGGTAGGGCAGCACCGCCGAGGCGCCGAGCCCGTCGACGGTGCCGCCGATCGACGCCACCGCGGCCACCTGGCTGGCGGCCAGGCCCAGCACCACCACCTCGGCGACCCGGCTCAGCGGCGCGATCAGCCGGTGCTGCGGGGCCAGCAGCGACGGCAGTCCGGCCACCGCCAGCAGCGCGATCCACCACAGCTGGGCGACGTCGCGGGTGGCGAACAGGGTCAGGATGGCGATCAGCGCCAGCATCACCAGGCGGGCGGCCGCGGCGAGGGGATGCGGGTGCGGTGCGGTGGCTGTGGATGCGGGCACGTGACGGATGGTAGTCAGCCTCGGTAGATATCGGCGATCTCCGCCGCGTACGTCTTGTGGACGACCTGGCGCTTGACCTTGAGCGACGGGGTCAGCTCGCCGGTCGTCTCGGCGAAGTCGCGGGGCAGGACCCGGAACACCTTGATCGCCTCGGCCTTGGAGACCGCCTGGTTCGCGGTGTCGATCGCGGCCTGGATCTCCTTGCGCATGGCCTCGTGCTCGCGCAGTTGCTCGACCGAGGTTTCGGCGGGCATCCCGGCACTCTCCAGCCAGGCCGGCAGCGCCTCCTCGTCGAGGGTGACCAGCGCCGCGATGAACGGCTTCCGGTCACCGACAACGACACACTGGCTGATCAACGGGTGTGCCCGGACCAGGTCCTCCAGCACCGCCGGGGCGACGTTCTTGCCGCCGGCGGTGACGATCAGCTCCTTCTTGCGCCCGGTGATGCTCAGGTAGCCGTCGGAGTCGAGGTTGCCCAGGTCGCCGGTACGGAACCAGCCGTCGCTGCTGATCGCCTCGGCGGTCGCCGTCTCGTTGCGCCAGTAGCCCTGGAAGACCAGATCGCCGGAGATCAGGATCTCGCCGTCGTCCTCGATCCGCACGGTCACACCGGGCAGCGGGCGACCGACGGTGCCCATCCGGGTGCCGGTGGGCAGGTTCGCCGCGGCGGCGGGCGAGGTCTCGGTCAGGCCGTAGCCCTCCAGGACAGTCACGCCGATGCCCCGGAAGAAGTGACCGAGCCGAGCGCCGAGCGGTGCGCCGCCGGAGATGGCGTCGCGGCACCGCCCGCCGAGCGCGGCGCGCAGCTTGCCGTAGACCAGCCGGTCGAAGACCACGTGCTGGGCGCGCAGCGCGATGCCGGGTCCGCCGGGGGTCTCCAGGGCCTCGCTGTACGCGATGGCGACCTGCTCGGCGCGGGCGAAGATGCCGCCCTTGCCGTCGGCCTCGGCCTTCTGCTTGGCCGCGTTGTAGACCTTCTCGAACACCCGGGGTACGGAGAGCACGAAGGTCGGGCGGAACGCCTGCAGCTCGGCGACCAGGTTCTTGGTGTCGGCGCAGTGCGCCATGGTGGCCCGTGCCTGCACGAGGCCGATCTGGATCAGCCGGGCGAAGGCGTGCGCCAGGGGGAGGAACAGCAGGGTGGACGCGCCGGCGTTGAACAGGTTCGGCAGCACCGGCACCGCGTTGGCGATGTCGGCGTACATGTTGCGGTGGGTGAGCACGCAGCCCTTGGGCCGGCCGGTGGTGCCGCTGGTGTAGATGATCGTGGCCAGGTCGTGGGCGTGGACCGCCTTGCGCCGCCGCTCGACCTCGGCCAGCTCGACAGTGGCGCCGGTCGTGACCAGCTCGTCGACCGCACCGAGGTCGATCTGCCAGACGTGACTGAGCTCGGGCAGCCGGTGCCGGACACCGGCGACCAGGGCGGCGTGCGCGTCGGTCTCCACCACGACGGCGACCGCGTTGGAATCCTCGAGGATCCATGCGGCCTGCTCGGCGCTGGACGTCTCGTAGATCGGCACGGTGACCGCGCCGACGGTCCAGATGGCGTAGTCCAGCAGCGTCCACTCGTAACGGGTGCGGCTCATCAGCCCGACCCGGACACCCGGTTCGATGCCGGCGGCGATCAGCCCACGGGCCACGGCGGCCACCTCGTCGCGGAACTGCAGGCAGGTCACCTCGGTCCAGGCGGTGGTGGTGCCGTCGGCGCCGGGGGTGGGGCGGGCGAACTGGACGGCGTCGGGCGCGACTTCGGCGTTGTCCCAGACCGGATCGGTGAGGTTGGCCGCGTCGCCAACGGTGACGATCGGCGGGACGGAGAACTCGCGCACCTGCACTCCTTCGTGCTCGCACTGGCGGGGCCGGCGGCCACCCTGGGCGTCGGCTGTGTCGAAACCTACCCGGCGGGCGGTCCAGATGGGTCAAGCAGGATGCGGGTAGCCTCCCCCCATGGCGGACTCCTCCACCCAGTCGATCATCATCGGCGCCGCACCGGATCGGGTGACGGCGGTCATCTGCGACTTCGCGCGCTACCCGGAGTGGACCGACGCGGTGCGTCGGGCCGAGGTCGTCGAAGAGTACGAGGACGGCTACGCCAGTCAGGTGCACTTCACCATCGACGCCGGGGTGATGGCCGACGACTACGTGCTCGCCTACGAGTACGCCGAGGACCTGTCCCGGATCGAGTGGCACCTGGTGGCCCCCTCGAAGATGCAGAAGAGCCAGCGCGGTTCGTACGACCTGGTGGGTAACCCGGATGGCAGCACCACGGTGACCTACACGCTGGAGGTCGACCTGTCGGTGGGGATGCTGGGGATGTTTCGGCGTAAAGCCGAGAAGATGATCATGGACACCGCGTTGAAGCAGCTCAAGCGCCGGGTAGAAGCAACCGGTGCGGCGCAGTGACGTGTCCGGTGGCACGGTAGAGGAGCCGACGGTGGGCGGAACGGATCCGGGCTCGGCCCGGGAAGAGGCGGAGCGGCTGGTCGCCACCCTGCTCGCAGGGGCGCGACTGGCCTCCACGGGCTCGGCCAGCGGCGCGTTCGGCTCGCTGGGCGGGGTGCTGTCCGGTGTCCTCGGTCACAGTGCCGGCCCGGATGGGCGCTCCGGGACCGGCGGTGCTTTCGCCACCGGTTCGGCCGAATGCTGCGTCTGCCCGGTCTGTCGCGGCATCGCCGCGTTACGCGACCCTAGTCCCGAATTCGCCGAACGCCTCGCCACCGGCGCCGGTGACCTCGCGGCAGGCGTCGCCAGCCTGCTCCGTGCGTTCTCCCCGGCGGAGCCGCCCGCGACGAGCCCATCCGAGCCGGCATCCGGGTCGAGCGCCCCGCCAGCGCCGACGCCCGCCGCGAGCACCGACGACGTGCTCCCGGAGCCGGCACCGAGTGACCCGTCCACCGGGGCCGGCGACGACCACGTGTGGCGCGATGCCACCCGCACCGGGCATGATTCTCAGCCGGCGCCGGAGCGGGATGTCTGGTCGGTCGCCACCCGGACGGCGGACCCACTCGCCCCGGCCGCCGCACCACCCGTCGACGACGCCGGGCCGGCGACCGTGCCGGCACCGACCACTCGTCCCGCGGTGCCCGCCTCGCGGGTGCCCGACGACACCGGTGCGCAAGCGCCGGGCGACGGCGCCTGAGCGCGGGACATACCGACCCGGACCGGCATGCGGCCGGGACACGGGTCGGACAGCACAGCAGAGGGGAGCGGCAGCGGTGACGCTGACCATCGGAGTCGACGTCGGTGGCACGAAGGTGGCCGGCGGTGTCGTGGACGACACCGGCGAAGTCCTCGTGCAGGCCCGACGGGACACCCCCGCCGATGACGTCGGCAAGACCCGCGACGTCATCATCGAGCTGGTCGGCGAGTTGGCGGCCGGACGGACGATCGAGGCCGTCGGTATCGGCGCGGCCGGCTGGATCGACGCCAGCCGCTCGACCGTGCTGTTCGCCCCCAACCTGGCCTGGCGCGACGAGCCGCTGCGGGAGTACGTCAGCAAGGCTGTCGGCCTGCCCGTGATCGTGGAGAACGACGGAAACGTCGCCGCCTGGGCCGAGTTCCGCTACGGCGCGGCCCGCGCCGCCGACGATTCAATGATCATGTTCACCATCGGCACCGGCGTGGGCGGCGGCATCGTCCTCGGCGGCGAGCTGATGCGGGGCGCCCACGGCATCGCCGCGGAGCTGGGCCACATGCTGGCCGTGCCGGACGGGCACCAGTGCGGCTGCGGGCGGCTGGGCTGCATCGAGCAGTACGCCAGCGGCAGCGCCCTCGTACGCTTCGCCCGAGCCGGCGCCCGGCAGGAGCCCAACCGGGCCACCGCGCTGCTGGCCCTGGCCGGCGGGGAGGTCGAGGCGATCACCGGTCCGATGGTGACCGCCGCCGCGCAGGGTGGCGACCCGATCTCCGCCGAGGCGTTCGCACAGATCGGCCGGTGGCTGGGCACCAGCCTCGCCGACATGGCGCAGATCCTCGACCCGCAGACCCTGGTGGTCGGTGGCGGTGTGATCGACGCCGGTGACCTGCTGCTCGGCCCGACGCGCCGCTCGTACCTCGACGCGCTCGCCCAACGCGGTCGCCTGCCGGTGGCCGAGGTGCTCCCGGCCGAGCTGGGCAACAACGCCGGGGTGATCGGCGCCGCCGACCTGGCCCGCAGGATCTGAAGCGGTCCGGGATGGGCCAGGGTGCGGGCGTGCCGCTGCGCGTGGTGTCGTACAACATTCACGGCCAGCGCGACGACACGGCCGCGCTGGCGGCGGTGGTCCGCGCCGCGACGCCGGACGTGGTGATCGTGCAGGAGGGGCCACGGCGGTTCCGGTGGCGGCAGAAGTCCGCCACGTTGGCCGAGTCGTTCGGCCTGGTGGTTGCCGCCGGCGGGTTGCCCGCGCTGGGCAACCTGCTGTTGACCAGCCTGCGGGTCCGGGTGCTGGGCACCCGGTGCCAACGCTTCCCGCTGACCCCCGGCCGGCACCTGCGCGGCGCCGCGTACGCCGACTGCCGGGTCGGCGACGCCCGGTTCACCCTCGCCGGCTCGCACCTGTCCACCGACCCGACCGAGCGTCCCGCACAGGCCGCCGAGTTCCGGCGTGGGCTGGACGCGGCGACCAGCCCGGTGCTGGCCGGGGCGGACCTCAACGAGGGTCCGGACGGGCCCGCGTGGGCAACGGTGTCCCGGGGGTTGACCGACGCCGCGGTGGCGGCCGACCGGGCGGACCGGCTCACCTACTCCTGCGCCGACCCGCGTCGGCGCATCGACGCGCTCTTCGTCGACCCGCGGATCACCGTGGTCGACTACGACGTGGTGGACACTCCGCAGACCCGCCGGGCCAGCGACCACTTCCCGGTCCTGGTCGACCTGCTGCTGCCCACCACCGGCTGACCTCAACCCGGCCCGACGTCGATTTGTCCGCGTCAGGGCTGGACATCCGGCTCCGTTGTGGAGAGGATTTCGCGGCGACCGGCACCCGTGCCGTACAAAAGGAGATGTCCCGGTGTCCACCTCCACCGACCACGGCCGGCCCGACCCGGAGGCGACCTCGTCCGGGCTGGGCAGCGACGACCGCCCGGTCTCCGACCGCGGCGACACGGTCTGCGTCATCGGGGCCGGGGCCAGCGGCCTGACGGCCATCAAGAACCTGCGCGAACACGGTTTCGGCGTCGACTGCTACGAGCGGGAGACCGGCGTCGGCGGCGCCTGGAACTGGCGACACGACCGCAGCCCGGTGTACGCCAGCACCCACCTGATCTCGTCGAAGCCGTTCACCCAGTTTCCCGACTTCCCGATGCCGGACTCCTGGCCGGACTATCCGCACCACAGCCAACTGCTGTCGTACTTCGAGCGGTACGCCGACCACTTCGACCTGCGCTCCCACATCTGGTTCGGCACCGAGGTCATCCGGGTGGAGCCGGCCGAGGGGGAACGGTGGGACGTGACCACCCGCTCCACCGGCGGGTACGGCCCGGAGCGCACCTCCCGGTACGCCGCCGTGGTGATCGCCAACGGCCACAACTGGTCGCCGAAGCTGCCCCGCTACGAGGGCCTCGAACAGTTCCGCGGCGAGATCATGCACGCCTCGTCCTACAAGGACCCGGCGCAGCTGCGCGGCAAGCGGGTGCTGGTGGTCGGTGCGGGCAACACCGGCTGCGACATCGCCGTGGAGGCCGCCCAGCAGGCATCGCGTTGCTGGCACTCCACCCGGCGCGGCTACTGGTACGCGCCGAAGTACGTGCTCGGCCGCCCCGCCGACCAGGTGAACGACAGCCTGTTGGCGCTGCGCGTGCCGCTGCGGTTGCGGCAGTGGCTCTACCACTGGACGCTGCGGTTGACCGTCGGCGACCTGACCCGCTTCGGCCTGCCCAAGCCCGACCACCGGGTGTACGAGACGCACCCGATCGCGAACAGCCAGCTCGTCTACTACGTGGGCCACGGCGGGATCGGCCCGGTGCCCGACGTCGCCCGGTTCCACCCGTACGCCGTGGAGCTGGCCGACGGCCGCGAGATCGACCCCGAGGTGGTCGTCTTCGCCACCGGCTATCTGCCGCGCTTCGAGTTCCTCGACGCGTCGGTGTTCGGTGACAGCGCGGGGGCGGGCCGGCCAGGGCTGTGGCTCAACGCGTTCACCCCGGGGCATCCGACGCTGGCGGTGGCCGGCCTGGTGCAGCCCGACTCCGGCCTGTTCACCCTGTCGCACTGGCAGACGGTCCTCTTCGCCCGACTGCTGCAGGCCCGCCGCGACCGACCAGAGCGGGCCGCGGCGTTCGGGCAGCGGGTGCGGGAACGGGCCGGCGAGCGCTACTCCGGGCCGGTCAAGGAGAGCAGCCGGCACTGGTTCGAGGTCGGTCACGCCGACTACCTGCGCGCCGTCGAGCGCGCCCTGGTCGAGCTGGAGGGCAAGTGAGCGCGAGTCAGCTGCGGATCATGCGGGGCCGGGAGTGGTCCCGTCCGGTCCGGCCGGCCCGGCGGGAGGTGCTCAGCGCCGTTCCCCAGTTGGAGGAGGGGCGGCCGCCGCTGCTCTTCGTTCCCGGTTTCGGGCACGGTGCGTGGGCGTTCGCCGAGCACTGGTTGGGTCACGCGGCGTCACGGGGCTTCCCGGCGTACGCGGTGAGCCTGCGCGGGCACGGTGGCAGCGAGCCGGCGCCGGAGGCGACGCTGCGGGCGTACGCCCACGATGTGGTTCAGGTGGCCGCGGGCCTGCCGCGCCAGGCGGTGCTGGTGGGGCACGGTGCCGGGGCCCTGGTGGTGGCGCACGCGTTGGCCCGCTACCCGGCGCGGGGTGCGGTGCTGGTGGCGCCGGTCTTCGGGGGTTGGGGAGTGCTGGGGGCGGCGTTGCGCCGCAACCCGGCCGGCACGTTGCCGGCGGTGTTCGGTGGGCCGTTGCGGCTCAGTCGTGGGCAGTTGTTCAGCCGCGAGTTGCCCGACGAGGAGGCCCGGCGCTACGTCGGACGGCTCGGTCGGGCGGGCCGGCGGGCGCAGTGGGCTCTGCTGGGCGAGCCGGAGGCCGAGCCGGCTGTGGGCGCACCGCCGGTGCTGGTGCTGGGCAGTCCCGATGACCGGGTGGTGCCGGCGTCGACGTTGACTCGGGTGGCCCGCCGGTACGGTTCGGCGCCGCTGCTCTTCCCCGGGATGGGCCACGACGTGATGCTGGACGCCCGTTGGGCGGAGCCGATCGACGCGATCCTGGACTGGCTGGAGAAGGAGCCCGCGGGGCACTGAGCAACCAGGCCGGCCGCACACCGGTCAGGTCTGCGCCGCCGGCCTCGCGGGTGGCCGGGTCAGCCGCTGGTCTGGCGGGTGGCCTGGCCGGCGGTCGGGGTGGCGGGGCGGGGCACCCGGGCGGCGTCGTCGGGGTTGGCGTCGGTGCTGGTCAGACGGCCGACCAGGGCGCCGCGCTCGTCCAGCGCGTGGAGGTAGGAGCGGGCCCAGGCCCGGATGTCGTGCTGGCTCAGGTGGGCGCGCATGGCCCGCATCCGCTGGGTGATGTCGGCCGGGCTGGCTCGCAGCGCCGCGCAGATGCCCTGCTTGAGCCCTTCCAGGTCGTGCGGGTTGACCAGGTACGCCTGGGACAGTTCGGCGGCGGTGCCGGCGAACTCGCTGAGCAGCAGAGCGCCCGTGTCGTCCACCCGGGCGGCCACGTACTCCTTGGCGACCAGGTTCATCCCGTCGCGCAGCGGGGTCACCGCCATGACGTCGGCGACCCGGTAGAGCGCGGCCAGCTCGGCGCGGTCGAAGGGCTGGGTCAGGTAGTGGATCGCGGGTTCGCCGACCCGGCCGAACTCGCCGTTGATCCGGCCCACCTCGCGTTCGATCCGCTCACGCAGGATCTGGTACTGGCCGACGCGTTCCCGGCTCGGCATGGCGACCTGCACCAGCACCGTGTCGCGGACCTTCACGTCGCCGCTGGCGAGCAGTTCGCTGTACGCCTTGAGGCGCTGCTCGATGCCCTTCGTGTAGTCCATCCGGTCCACGCTGAGGATGACCTGCCGGGGGTCGCCGAGGTCCTGCCGTAGCCGGCGGGCGCGAGCGGCCACGTCCGGGCGGGCGGCGAGCGCGCCCATCTCCGCGGTGTCGATCGAGACGGGGAACGCGCCGATGCGGACGACCCGGTCGTCGATGCCGATTCGCCGGTCGGTGGCCGGCAGATCCAGGACCCTGGTCACCAGTTGGGCGAAGTTGTGCGCCGCCTGCACGCGCTGGAAGCCGACCAGGTCGGCGCCGAGCATGGCGCGCAGCAGTTCGGCCCGGCGCGGCAGCTGCATGAAGAGCTCCGGCGGCGGAAACGGCACGTGCAGGAAGAACCCGATGCGCAGGTCCGGACGGAGCGCCCGTAGTTGGCCGGGGACGAGTTGCAGGTGGTAATCCTGCACCCAGACCATCCCGCCCTGCTCGGTCACCTCGGCGGTCGCCTCGGCGAAGCGCTGGTTGACCCGCTGGTACGCCTCCCACCACCGACGGTGATGCTGCGGCTGCTCGACGGCGTCGTGGTAGAGCGGCCAGAGGGTGGCGTTGGCGAACCCCTCGTAGTGGTCTCGCAGGTCATCGGGGCTGAGCGCGACGGTGTGCATCCGGACACCGTCCACGTCCGGTAGTGCGGGCGCGGGCCCGGTGCCGCCGGCCCAGCCGACCCAGGTGGCCGGGGTGTGCCGCAGCAGTGGGTGCAGCGCGCTGACCAGCCCGCCCGGGCTGCGCCGCCATTCGCAGGCCCCGTCGGGCGCCTGGTTGTCGTCGATGGGGAGGCGGTTGGCCACCACCACAAGGGAACTCTGTCGCATCTCGGGCATTCCGATCAGCAGAGGGCTGACCGCCGCGAGCAAGGAAAAACCGGTCAGTCAGCGGGGGAAGTGACGTACAGCGGTATTCCTACTGACAGTAAGTTACACCACTGTTACGGCCTCGGCGGGTCGGTGCCGTCCCGGGATGCGGGCCAGGGTCAGACGACGGCGCCGTTGTCCGGGTCGTCCTCGTCCTCGTCGCCGGGGCGCAGCCGCCAGATCAGCGTGACGAAACCGGCCAGAATGCCGGTGAACCCGAACAGGGTGACCGCCGAGCGGTCCACCGGGAGCAACCAGGGGAAGAGGAAGAGCACGAACCCGATGACCACGCCGAGCACGCCGACCACCGCGTACTTGCTGACCCGGGGCAGCGGCGGCGGTGGCGGCGGGTGGTAACCCTCGTCGTCCTCGTCGTCGGGCAGGTCGGCGCCGAAGGTGTCCAGCCCGTCCAGCAGCGACGGCTCGTCCGGCCGGGCGCCGCGCCCGACCGAGATCCCGGAGATGTCGGTCGCGGACGGTAGCCGGCGGACGTCGGTGGCGGTCGGACCGGGCTCGTCGGCCCCGGAGCGGGCCAGCGGGCCAGCGGACGGCTCGTCCCGCTCGTCCACGTCCTCCGAGGCCGGCCACGGGTGCTCGCCGACAGTGGAGGAGGTGTGGAAGCCGGCGACGATCCGCGCCCACTCGGCGTCGATGTCCGGTTCGTCCCGGGCGGGTGGCTGCTCGGGAGTGCTCTCGTCGGCGAGCTGGGTCAGGTAGTCGCGTGCGGTGGTCAGGTGCGAGCGGTCGACGTAGAGCCGGTCGACCGGCCGGGCCGGAACGGTGGTGGTGCGGGTGACCGGGTTGAGGTCGGCGGAGGGCTGCAGGTAGGCGGCGATCCCGCCGGCGGCCAGCACGTCGAGCAGGTGCTCGCCGACGCGCGGATCGACGTCGCCGACGACGGCGTACTCGTTCGCGTCGAGCCCGTTGTCCCGCCGTCCCCGGCGGGCACCACCCGCTGACACCCGGACATCCCCCTTAACGCGCCGCTCGACGCGACCGCCCCTGGCTCCCTCGACGCCCGACCGCACGCCGTGCTCTGAATCGTGACACGTCCGGGCATGGTTCCGGGAGTGCGTTGTGTCGCGTCTTCCAAAGTCACGGCTACCGCCGCAGGTCGCGGCGGGGGTTCTTTGTCCCTTCTTGCTCAACAAGTGCGATCTCGATGATCGATGGCACCTGGGCGACCCGACACGCCGAGCATTGCCCTGCTCAACTGCCGGCGATCGAGGGGCTGACTCGACGGGTGCGGCCCTCAGGGCAGGTGGAGCAGGGTGGGGGCGTGGTGCCGGGCGGCGAAGTCGTGCAGGCGGGCGCGGGCGGTCGCGGCGGCGGGTGGGTCGATCTCGGCCAGCGGGCCGATCGCCAGGGCCATGGTGATGATCTCGTCGGTCACGTCGGCCATCTGGGCGTAGCTCGCCGACGCGGACGTCAGCAGGCCCGCGGCGGTGGCCGCGTCCCCGTCGTGCCGGGCCAGGGTGGCGTCGGCGACCTGGCGGGCGGCGCGGGCCCACGGGGTCATCCGGGGGGCCCGGTCGAGCAACTCCCGGACCAGCCGGGCGGCGTCGGCGCCGAGTACCCCGGCGACGTGCCCGACGGCCGGCACCCACTCCGCGAACGGGATCATCCGGGTCCGTCGCCAGTCCTCGTCCAACTCGGTCAGCAGCTCCATCGCCTCGCCCCGGCGGCCCTGCACGGCCCGGCACAGCGCGGCGTGCGCCAGGGTGGAGCGCAGCACCCGATGGAATCCGCTGCGGCGCGCCGCCACCAGAGCCTGCTCGACCAGATCCGGCCCCGCCCCGCCCGGTCCCGCAGCCCCGCCCGGCTCGGCGCCGGCCAGCCCGCGCATCCAGCCGGAGACCGCCACGATGTGCAGGTCCCACTCCGCGGTCGGCCGACGGGTCGACTCCGCTGCCATCGCCAGCGCGGCCGTCCAGTCACCCGCGTAGTACGCCCGCGCCCACTGGTCGGCGAAGCTGGTCGCCAGGCTGTGCTCGCCGCCCAGATCGAGGGTGAGCTGCTCGTCGACCAGCCGAGCCGAGCCGGCCAGGTCGCCCTCCTCCTGCAACGCCCAGGCCAGGTTCTGCACCGCCCGACGTCGACTGGTCAGCCGCTCCACCCTGCAGTGCTCGGTCACCTCGACCAGCTCCGGGTACGCCGAGGCGGAGCCGGCCAGGTAACGCGCGACCGCCAGGGTGATCCGCGCGTTGGCCTGCACCTCACGCAGGTGGAGCCGCTCGGCGAGGGTCTCCGCGGCCCGGGCCGCGGCGCACGCCGGGTCGGTCTCCGCGTTGAGCATGTGCACGCGGGCCAGCTCCAGCAGGGCGCCCGCCTTCTCCTGGCTGTCCGGTAGCTCGCTGTAGATGCCGATCGCCTGGTCCAGGCAGTGCAGGGTCGCGGAACGGTCGGCCCGACTCCACGCGGCGGTGGCCAGCAGCGTCCAGGCCCGCGCCGCACCCGTCCGGTCGCCACCCGCGGTGAGCCGCTCGGCCAGCCGGGTGAGTGTGTCCGTGCCACCAGCGACCAGGAACGCGTCGCCGTCGCGGTAGAACGCCAGCTCCGCGTCGAACAGCTCGAGCGCCGGGTCCGGCCCGACGTCGAGGGCCAGCGCCCGACTGACAAGCGCGGCGGCCGTGTCCAACGCGTGCAGCTCGTACGCCCGGCGGGCCGCCCGGTGCAGCGCGGCCCGCGCGGGCGGGGCGTAGGGGGCCGTGTCCAGCCCGACGGTCCGGGCGATCTCGTGGGCGGCCCACCGATGGTTGGCGAGCACCTCGGCCAGGTCGTGTTGTCGGCCGTCATTGAGCTGCGCCATCCAGTCGGCGGTGCGCTGGTGCCGTAGGACCCGCTCGGCCCTCGGCAGCCGCTGGTAGCAGACGTCCCGCACCAGGATGTGCCGGAACCGGTACTCGGACTGGCCGGGCATCGTCGACGTGTCCTGCTCGTACACCAGGTCACGCCGTTGCAGCCGGTCCAGCGCGCGCTCCACCCACTCCACCGGCCGCCCCAGCGCCGTCGCCACCGGCGCGGCCCAGAACTGCACGCCGACCACCGCGGCGGCCTGGAGCACCGCCCGGTCGGCCGGGTCCAGCAGGTCGAGCCGGTTGGCGATGACCGCCTGCACCGTCCGGGGCATCTCCGCGCCACCGTCGGGGTCGAGGCGGGCGGGCGAGCGCACCGCGTCGAGCAGGCCGCCGTCGAGCAGCATCCGGGCGTACTCCTGGGCGTAGAGCGGGTTGCCGTCGGCGAACTCGATCAGGGGAGTGCGCGCGGTCGTGGGCAGCGTGGACTGTCCGAGTAGCAGCGAGTAGAGCGTGTCGATGTCGGTGTCGTGCATCGGCGGCACCGAGATGGACATCGCGCCGCTGATCGTCGCGGTCCACGCCGGGTGTCGTTCCCGCAGCTCCGGCCGCGCGGTCGCGACGACCAGCAGCGGTACGCCGCGCGCCGTCGCGCCCAACTGCTCGACGAAGGCGAGCATCGCCTGGTCCGCCCAGTGCATGTCCTCGAAGGCCAGCACGGTCGGACCGGTGGCGGCCAGGGCGAGCAGGAAACGTCGCCAGGAGGCCTCGGTCTCGCCGGGGGTGAGCCGTTCGCCGGGTACGCCGATCAGCGGTCCGAGCGCCTCGGCCAGCCGGGTCGCGTGCGGGTCGGCGAGCTGCCCCAGACGGGCCCGCAACCGTTCGCGCAGGGCGGCCGGGTCGTCGACCTCCGGCACGCCCACCCAATTTTTCACGATGTCCGCCAACGCGGCCCAGGTGACGTTCTCGCCGAACGGCGGGCACTGCCCGACGAGCCAGGTGACCGGAGGTCCGGGCAGGCTTGCGGCGTGCCGTGCGAGCTCGCGCAACAGCCGGCTCTTGCCCACGCCGGCTGGGCCGAACACCGTCACCAACTGGGAGGTCCGCTCGGTCACCGTCCGGTGCAGCGCGTTGACCAGCAGGCCGCGCTCGTGCTCCCGGTCCACCATCGGCGTCAGCTCGGCGGTGCGCAGGTCCCGGTGCGGCCGGACCTGCACGGCCAGCCAGATCCGGCTCTCCGCGGACCGGCCGCGCAGCGTGACCGGCGGTTGGTCGGCGTACTCCATCTCGTGGCGGGTGGCCGACCAGGTGCTCTCGTCGACGACGACGCCGCCGGCCGGGGCGAACGCC
Source organism: Micromonospora parathelypteridis (assembly GCF_014201145.1). Lineage (NCBI taxonomy): Bacteria > Bacillati > Actinomycetota > Actinomycetes > Micromonosporales > Micromonosporaceae > Micromonospora > Micromonospora parathelypteridis. The sequence continues at coordinate 1,424,969 of NZ_JACHDP010000001.1, read as the reverse complement.
TGCAACCGGGACGCCGTGTTGACCACGTCGCCGGTGACGAAGGCCTGCCCGCCGTCGCGGGTGGCGGAGAGGTCGACCAGGGCCTCGCCGGTCGCGATGCCGACCCGGAAGCCGAGCGGCGGCTGCGGGCCGCTGGGCTGGTGGGCCAGGCTGCGTTGAAGCTCCAGACCGGCGCGGACGCACCGCAGCGCGTCGTTGTCGGTGGCCACCGGCGCGCCGAACAGCGCCATCGCCGCGTCCCCGATGTACTTCTCGACCACCCCGCCGTACTGGTGCACGATCCGTCGCACCGTGGCGAAGTAGGTCTGCTGCAGGCCGCGGGCCTGTTCCGGGTCGGCCCGTTCCGCGTACCTGGTGAAGTCGACGATGTCGACGAAGAGCACGCTGACCTGGCGCCGGTCCTCCTGCACCACGACCACGTGCTCCCGCAGCGGTTGACCGCAGCTGGTGCAGAAATTGACCTCGGTGCTGTTGGGGTGCCCACAGTGCGCGCAGTTGACCGCGAGCGGCTGGCCACACCCACCGCAGAAGCGGTCGTCCGGCCCGGCCGCGCGGGCGCAGTGTCCACACCTGAGGTCGATGTTCAGCTCCGTGGGCGAGAGGGGTCAGTATCGCGGCGGCCCCGGCCAGTCGGCTACCCGACGTGCGGGCGGGCCACGTCATCGATCGGTCGGAGTTAGTGTTCCGTATCAGGAAGTTTCATGTCAGGGAGAGTGCCGTGCAGGTACGACTGTCCGCCTCGTGGACCGATCCGGGTGGTATGCGGTGGGCTCCGGGCGACACGATCGACGTCGATGCGGTCACTCTCGCCGAACTTGAGGAGCAGGGCATGGTGGAAGAGCCTGAAGGTCAGGGGGGCGGGTCGGGGGAGACCACGACCACCTCGTCGAGCACGTCCACGTCCACGACCGCTAAGCCGACCGATCCGAAGAAGATCGGCCCGGGGCCGGGCGCGCCGCCGGCCGACGACAACGGCAACTGATCGGCCGGATGAGGCCGGCGGACCCGTGGGGGTCTGCCGGCCTCACCCGTTGCCGGGGGCGTCCTCGGGTGGTGTGCGGGTCAGCGGTCGTTCATGCCGGCGCGGCGGCGCAGTGCGGCCACGTCGGTCACCACGATCCGGCGACCTTCGGTACGCAGCCAACCACGGCTGGCGAAGGAGCCGATCGCCTGGTTGACGCTCTGCCGGGAACCGCCGGCCATCTCGGCCAGCTGGCTCTGGTTGAGCTCGATCGTGATCATCGGCGCCTGGCTCTCGCCGGCCAACCGGACCAGCGTCTTGGCCACCCGACCGGGCAGGTCGAGGAAGACGTGGTCGGCGTTCTGCTCGGTGAGCCGGCGGATCAGCCCGCCCAGCGAGCGCATCACCGCGTCCAGGATGCGGGGGTTGGAGTGCACCAGCTCCATGAACGCGCCCCGCGAGAGCGCGAGCGCCGCGCAGTCCTCAATGGCCTCGGCCGAGGCGGACCGGGTGGACGCGTCGAGCAGGGAGACCTCGCCGAGCACGTCCGGTGGACGGATCACCGACAGCACGGCCCGCTCGCCGGTGGGTGCGGTGCGAAAGACGGCCACCGCGCCGCGGCGCAGCACGATCAGCGACTCGCCCGGGTCGTTCTCCACGAAGAGCAGCTGGCCCTTGCGGTAGGTGCGCGGGACGGCGGCGGCGATGACGCGCTGCCGCACCTCGGGCTCCAGGCCGGCGAACATCTCGACACCCGTGAGCGCGTCACCCGGCTCCGGCAGGCGCATCTCCACGGCCCAACCCCTCCCCGGTCATGGACCACAAACTCGCTCACCGGGTGAACCTCATGGCCCTGACAAGGTGAACTGACACCGATTCGGCGTCCGGTAGCGGTACACATCAGATCATGACGGTCCGGTCGCTTGCTGTACACCCCTCGAAGCACTTCCGTGACCGTCGCGAGCTGCTGCGTACCGTTGGCTGAGGTGCCGGACCGGCCCGCCGCCAGCGTCGGGGCAGGCCCCCGCCGGGCACGGCCGCGCGGCGGTGGGCGAGGATGGCCGGAATGGTCTACCGCTACTTCTACGACTGCGAGTTCATCGAGGACGGCACAACCGTCGACCTCGTCTCGATCGGTGTCGTCGACGAGTACGGCCGTGAGTTCTACGCGGTCTCCACCGAGTTCGACGATTCCCGCGCCGTGCCCTGGGTCCGGCGCAACGTGCTGGACAAGCTGCCCTCCCCGGCGGACCGGGCCTGGCGCTCACGCGAGCGCATCCGCGACGACCTGTACGACTTCCTGGTCGAGCCGATCCGGGACCGGCCGGGGGAGCAGCTGGAGCTGTGGGCCTGGTTCGCCGCGTACGACCACGTGGTGCTCGCCCAGCTCTGGGGTGCGATGCCGGCGCTGCCCCGGGAGATTCCCCGCTACACCAAGGAGCTGCGGCAGCTCTGGGACGACCGTGGTCGGCCGTCCCTGCCGGACGCGGACGCGGCCCGGCACGACGCGCTGGTCGACGCCCGGCACAATCTGGCCCGCTGGCGGGCGATGACAGCTGGCGGGCGCTGACGAACCGTTGAGTGGCGGTCGTACTGTCGTAGGTTTGACCGGTTCTGTCCCGGGCATCGGTTCGACCAGCCGAGCCGAGGGAGTGTGCCATGAGCAACCAGCCGACCAGCGCCGCCGAGGCCCGCGCCCGGGTGACCGAGCTGGCCCGGGCCGCGCGGATCTGCATGCTCACCACGATCGCTCTGGACGGGCGGCAGGTGAGCCGGCCGATGGGGCTCCAGGAGGTCGAGTTCGACGGCGATCTGTGGTTCTTCGCCTCCGCCGACTCGGCCAAGGTCCGCCAGCTCCGGGTGAACCCGGAGGTCAACGTCGCCTTCTCCGACCAGAAGCACCACGCCTGGGTGTCGATCTCCGGCACCGCCACCGAAGGGCTCGATCGCGCCCGTGCCGAGCAACTGTGGAACCCGCTGCTCAAGGCGTGGTTTCCCGGTGGGCTGGACACCCCCGGCCTCACGTTGATCAAGGTGCACGCCAGCTCGGCCGAGTACTGGGACTCGCCGAGCAGCGCCGTGGTCAACCTGCTCGGCTACGCGAAGGCCGCGGTCACCGGCCAGCCGCCCAGTGTCGGCGAGAACAACGAGGTCACCTTCTGAGCGGCGATCGTGGGCCCTCGCCCGGGGCGCGCTGTCGCCGTACCAGCGGGCCGACTACAGTGCGCAGTGACGGCCCGCCCCGGGCCGGCAACGGCGCCGATGGTCTGACCTGACACATATCCTGGGGCAAATCGGGCTTTACCTGATGCTCCAGGAGGATGAGCGGATCATGCGTATCGGCGTGCTCACCGGCGGCGGCGACTGCCCCGGTCTCAACGCGGTCATCCGGGCGGTGGTCCGCAAGGGCGTCGCCACTTACGGTCACGAGTTCGTGGGCTTCCGGGACGGCTGGAAGGGCCCGCTGGAGGGCCTGTCCCGGCCCCTGGGCATCGCTGACGTCCGTGGCATCCTGCCCCGTGGCGGCACCATCCTCGGCTCGTCCCGTACCAACCCGTTCAAGATCGAGAACGGCGTCGAGCGGATCAAGGACAACCTCGCCGAGCAGGGCGTGGACGCGCTGATCGCGATCGGCGGCGAGGACACCCTCGGCGTGGCCACCAAGCTCTTCGAGCTGGGCGTGCACGTGGTCGGCGTGCCGAAGACGATCGACAACGACCTCGGCGCCACCGACTACACCTTCGGCTTCGACACCGCGGTCAACATCGCGATGGAGGCCATCGACCGCCTGCACACCACCGCGGAGAGCCACCACCGCACCCTGGTCGTCGAGGTGATGGGCCGGCACGCCGGCTGGATCGCCCTGCACGCCGGCCTGGCCGGCGGCGCCAACGTGATCCTGCTGCCGGAGCGGCAGTTCGACGTCGACCAGGTGGCCGGCTACGTCGAGAAGCGCTTCCAGCACCAGTACGCCCCGATCGTGGTTGTCGCCGAGGGCGCCCAGCCGCTGGACGGCCAGATGGTCCTCGCCAACCAGGAGCTGGACTCGTTCGGCCACGTCCGCCTCGGCGGCATCGGCCAGTGGCTCGCCGAGCAGCTGGAGGCCAAGACCGGCAAGGAGGCCCGCACCGTGGTGCTGGGCCACATCCAGCGCGGTGGCACCCCGACCGCCTTCGACCGGGTGCTCGCCACCCGCCTGGGCCTGCAGGCCATCGACGCGGTCAACGACGGCGACTGGGGCAAGATGGTCGCGATGCAGAGCACGGACATCGTCCGGGTGCCGCTGGCCGAGGCCACCCGCGAGCTGAAGACCGTGCCGCTGGAGCGGTACGCCGAGGCCGAGGTCTTCTTCGGCAGCTGATCGACGGTCGGCGGCGCGGCGGGCCTGCGGGTCCGCCGCGCCGCGACCCGACGCGAGGAGGTACGGGCGACATGTCAGCCGGGGTGCACACGGTCGCGGTGATCGGTGCGGGCAAGATCGGTGAGCTGATGCTCTCCGGGCTGCTGCGCTCGGGATGGCCGGTGGACCGGCTGCTGGCCACCGCCCGCCGTCCGGCCCGCGCCGAGGAGTTGACCGCCCGCTACGGCGTACGGGTCGTCGACAACCTGACGGCGGTGGACGAGGCGGCGGTGCTCGCGGTTTCGGTGAAGCCGCAGGACGCCGCCGCTCTGCTCGACGAGATCGGCCCGAAGGTGCCGGCGGACAAGCTCGTCATCTCGCTCTGCGCCGGTCTGCCCACCAGCTTCTTCAACCGCAGGCTGCCCGATGGCACCCCGGTGGTCCGGGTGATGACCAACACCCCGGCGCTGGTCGACGAGGCGATGACGGCGATCTCGGCGGGCGCGTACGCCACCGGGACGCACCTGGCGTTGGCCGAGGAGATGTTCAAGCCGCTCGGGCAGACGATCCGGGTGCCGGAATCGCAGCAGGACGCGGTCACCGCGCTCTCCGGCTCCGGCCCGGCCTACTTCTACCTGCTCGTCGAAGCCATGATCGACGCGGGGATCCTGCTCGGGCTGCCCCGGCAGGTGGCGCACGAGCTGATCGTGCAGACCGCGATCGGTTCCGCGGTGATGCTGCGCGACTCCGGCGAGCACCCGGTCAAGCTGCGCGAGGCGGTCACCTCACCGGCCGGCACCACCATCTCCGCGATCCGTGAGCTGGAGAAGCACGGCGTACGCGCGGCGTTGCTCGCCGCGCTGGAGGCTGCCCGGGATCGCGCCCGCGAGCTGGCGGCCCAGGCCGACTGACCGTTCCGGGCGCCTCGCGGGGCTGCGCGTGCCGCATACTGGCCCCGTGTTCACACTTGCCCAGGCCCGGCACCTGGTGGCCACCCTGCAGCCGCGCGTCGACGAGCTGATCCGGGTCCGGGCCGACCTGACCGAGCTGCGCGCCGACCTGGCCGACCACGGCGTGAGCGCGCTCGGCGGGCTGGCCGAGGTGAAGGGGTTGGAGGCCCGGCTGCACGCCGTCGTCGACGAGCTGCACCAGCACGACATCCAGGTCAAGGGCATCGCCCCGGTGCTGCTCGACTTCCCCGGCGAGCGGGCCGGCCGCGCCGTGCTCTGGTGCTGGCTGGAGGGCGACTCCGACGTGCGCTGGTACCACCGGGCCGAGTGCGGCTTCGCCGGCCGCCGGCCGCTCTGACGCGGCGCCTGGGCTATCGACCGCTCTGACGCCGCACCTGGGCTGCCGACCGGCGGCCTAACCCGCGGCGGAGTCCGGCAGCATCGGGCCGGCGGCCTCGGTCACCGCGAAGACCACCACGTTGTCCCGGTAGTGCCCGCTGCGCCGGTCGAAGTCACCCCCGCAGGTGACCAGGCGTAACTCCGCACCCGGCGTCGGCCCGTACACCGCTTCCGTGGGAAAGCGGTCCTTGCGGGTCCGCAGCGACCCGGTCACCCGGAACGACAGCCGCTGCCCGCCGCGCCACACCTCCACCCGATCACCGGGGCGCAGCTCACCGAGCCGGGCGAACACGGCCGGGCCGCGCCGCGAGTCCAGGTGCCCGGCGAGCACGGCCGGGCCGGTGTCGCCGGGGGCCGGACCACCCCCGTACCAGCCGGCGGCGTCGAAGTCGGTCGGCGGGATCAGCGCACCAGCGCGGTCCAGGCCCAACACGGTGAGCGCGGAGTCGACACCGATGCGGGCTACGCGTACCCGGGTGGGTGGACCCTGCGGCACGGGCGCCGCGGCCACGGACGGGCAGTCGTCGGTGCAGCCGGGGTGCCAGCTCGCCATCGGCGGCGCCGAGCCGGGCGACGGGCCGCTGATGGCCAGCCCGACCCCGGTGCCGGCGGCCAGGCAGACTGCCGCGCCGGCCGCGACCAGCGCGGCCAGCGGCACCCGCCGGTCGCGGTGCCGCCGGATCGACGCGTCGGCCCCGGTGTTCACCAGGTGGTGCGCCGCCGTCGGCGCCAGAGCAGCAGGGTCACCGCGACGGCCACCGCGGCCAACCCGCCGGCCACCAGGGGGTACGCGCCGAACCCGGCCCGGGCGGTGCCGCCGGCGCCGGTGTCCACCCCGCCGGCAGGGACGACGATGCCGCCCTTTGCGTCGCGGCGCAGCTCAGCGGTCAGCCCGCCCTGTTTCGCATCGAGCACCAGCAGTGAGTAGACCGCGCCGCCGGTGAGCCGCACCTCGGCGTCGGCGCTCGGCCCGGCGGCACCGGTGAGCCGCAGCCGAAAACTGCCCGGCTCGACCTGCTGGTATTCGGTCGTGGTCGCGAACTGCACGCCGTTGGCGATCGTCGGGCCGTCGGCGGCGGCCACGTCCAGCATCGGGGTACGCACGGAAGCCTGCACGACCCGCACCTTCGCGTGGCCCTGAGCGGGCGCGCTGAGGTCATCGTTGATCACCCGCAGCCCCAGGTCCGCGTGCCGACCGACGCCGGCCACCGTGTAGGCGTCACCGCTGGTCACCGCGACCTCGGTGGTGAGCACCGGGGGATCGCTGGCGGGAGCGCCGGCCTCGCGCATCGCCACCGCGTAGCGACCGGGTGCCAGCTTCAGATAGTCGGAGACCACGCCGTAGGCGACCCCGTCGAAGACCATGGGCTTGGCGGCGCCCGGCGCGGCGAGGTAGACGTCGACGGCCGGGGTGTCCGGGGAGAGGTGGGCGAGCCGGACGTATCCGACGGTGTCCACAGCGGTCGCGGCGCTGGCCGGCACAGGCGTGCCGGCGGCGGCGAGGGCGGTGCTGAGCAGGAGCGCGCCGGAGCCGGCCAGCAGCCGGCGAGGCGCGGTACGGAGCGTGTGCATGTCGCCTCCGGAAGCACGTTCAGTAAGCGGGCGGCAACCCAGAGAACAGGGTCCCGTTTACAGGACTCCAGCGCAAGTTGCCGAAAGGATGTTTTTCAATGGCCCTCCACCCCGGGTCTGCCGCTGACGGGGCCGACGTCGACCGTCGTGCTCCCTTATCCTCGGTCGATGCGGGATCGCCGGGTGGCGCTGATGTGGGCGGCGTTCGTCGTCGTCGCGCTGGTGTCCTGTGTGCTCGTCCTCCGGCGTCCGGATCGCCTCTCCGACCTGCACATCTACTACGGCGCACTGTCCGACCTGCACAGTGGTCGACCGCTGTACGAGTACGCGGCGGGCAACGGCGGACCGTTCACCTACCCGCCGTTCGCCGCCCTCGTACTGGGACCGATCACCGTCGTGAGCGAGGGCGTACTGCAGGGGATCTGGCTGGTCGCGACCTGCGCGGCCGTCGTCGCCATCGCCGGGGCCGTCGGTGTCGCGCTGACCACCCGGCAGTCCCGGCGGCCGCTCGTCGTGGCGGTGGCGGCGACCGTGCTGATGCTCTCCGCGCCGGTGCAGAGCAACCTGCGCTTCGGCCAGGTCAGCATCTTCATCGTGCTGATGGCCCTGCTGGACGGGATGGGCGCCGTCCCACCCCGGCTGCGCGGGGTGCTGGTCGGGGTCGCCGCGGCGATCAAGCTGACCCCACTGCTGTTCGTGGTCTACTTCCTCGCCACGGGCCGCTACCGCGATGCCGGCCGGGCGGTCGCGACGTTCGTGGCCTGCGCGGGTCTCGCCGCGATCGTGTTGCCGGGCGAGAGCTGGACCTACTGGAGCGAGGCGGTGCGGCAGACCTCGCGGATCGGCAACCTGGCCTCGCTGGGCAACCAGTCCGTGCACGGGATGCTGCTGCGCGTCGGCGTCGACGAGTCGGCGCTGCCCCTGCTCTGGGCAGGCCTGGTAGCACTCATCTGCGCGGCGGCGCTGCTGCGGGCCCGGCACCTGGCGTCCGGGGGCCGCCCGAGGCACGCGGCCGTGCTGGTCGGCTGCGCCACCGTCGCCGCGTCCCCGGTGTCCTGGACCCACCACCAGGTGTGGCCGGTGCTCGCGGCGATGCTGCTGATCGGCGCGTCCGGCGTCACCCAGCGGGCCGCTGGCGCGGCGCTGCTCGCCGCCATGATCGTCTCGTTGGGTGCGGTCCTCAGCCCGGTGTCGATGCGGCCGGGCGTGCAGTTCCTCTTCGAGAACGCCCGCGCCGTCGGGGTGTGCCTGCTGTGTCTGGCCGGCTTCGGTGGTGTCGCGGTCGCCGCCGCTCGCACCAACCGAAGGCCGGCGGCCGGGAGGGGCTGGCTGCGGGTGGGCGTCACGGCCACGGTGGCGGTCGCCTTCTTCGCCGTGCAGCCGTTGCCCGCCGGAGCGGACCCGACCTTCAAGGCGTACGCCCTCGACGACGTGGCCAACCCGCGATACTTCTTCGTCTGCCGTGGCCCGGTCGAATGCGCCGCCTACGGCACCGACGCGCCGGTCACCTTCGGCACCCGGGCCGAGAAGACCAAGGTCCGGGTCAACGGCGTGGTCTCCCCGCAGGTGGCGAGGCTGGAATACTTCTCCGCCCCGGGCGGGGCACCTCGGGTGATCCCCCTGCTCGACGCCTACCCGGGGACGAGGACGTTCTCGTTCCGCTCGGCGAACATGGCCCAGGGCCGACTCCTCGCGTACACCGCGGACGGTCAGCCGATCGCCAGCTACGACGAGGAACTCGCCGCCGCCCTCCGCACCACCACCCGGTAGGCGATCGCGGGGAGGGCGGCGGCGTCGCTCAGCGGGTCGCGGCCGCCAGCGCGGCGCGCAGCTTCTCGGTGTCGCCCTGGGCCGGGTGCGACCAGTCCGTCGGGTCGGCGGAGTAGAGCGTGCCGTACGCGGGGGTGTCCGGCTGGTAGCGCCATCCGTCGGCCAGCGACCCCGCGTCGACCGCGTCGTAGCCGATCCGGTCGAGGAACGCCGTCACCTCGGCCTTCGCGGCGGCGTCGTCACCGGCGATCGCGAGGGCGCTGCGGTCCGTCGCCCCGGACGGTCGCGGCAGCGCGGCCAGGTGCGCGAAGTAGATGTTGTTGAAGACCTTGACCACCCGGGCCTCCGGCAGGTGCTGCTGGAGCAGCTCGCTGCTGGTGATCTCGCCGGCGTCCAGTTCCGGGAAGGCCCCGTCGCGCTGCGGGTAGTAGTTGTTGGTGTCGATCACGACCTTGCCGGCCAGCGGCTCCACGGGCACCGCCCGGTAGGCCTTCAGCGGCACGCTGACCACCACCAGGTCACCCACGTGCGCCGCGTCCTGGGCCGTGCCGGCGCTGGCGTGCTCGCCCAGCTCGTCGGCGAGGTCCTTCAGCGTCTCCGGCCCACGCGAGTTGCTCAGCACCACCTCGTAGCCGGCGTCCACCGCCAGCCGGGCCAACGTGCCGCCGATGTTGCCGCTGCCGATCAGTCCCACAGTTGTCATGTTGGTCCCCAACTCCGCCCACCAGCGACGCATTCCTGACTGGAGCGGTGGGTTGTTCCGGTTGCCGCGCTGTCGACCGGCTGCGCCGAGAGTCCGCCCTGCACAACGTACTGCTCACGCTGGTCGCCAGTCGGCTCTCCGAGGACATGCCACTCTCCGGTGACGAGCAGTTCGCCCTGCGCCGTCGACCCGACAAGATCACGCGCCGTCGACCCAGCAGGATCGTGCTCGATCCAGGATGTAGTGGCCTCCGGGAGGCCGGGAGACCACTACATCCGTGTTCGAGCGCGATCAAGGCGGGGCGGGGCGGCGCGGGGCGGCCCGGGGCGCGAGTCAGGCCGGGGTGGGTAGGGCCTTCTCGATCGCGGCGCGTAGGTCGTCGGCGTCGGGCTCGACCGTTGGGGCGAAGCGGGCGGCGATGCTGCCGTCCGGGGCCACCAGGAACTTCTCGAAGTTCCACCGGACGTCCCCGGTGTGCCCGTCGGCGTCCGGGGTCTCCACGAGCGCGGCGTAGAGCGGGTGCCGGTCCGGACCGTTGACGTCGACCTTCTCGGTCAGCGGGAAGGTGACCCCGTAGTTGACCTGGCAGAAGTCGCTGATCTCGGCGGCGCTGCCCGGCTCCTGCCCGGCGAACTGGTTGCAGGGCACGCCGAGCACCACCAGGCCGCGGTCGGCGTAGGAGTCCGCGAGCGTCTGGAGGCCGGCGTACTGCGGGGTGAGGCCGCAGCGGGAGGCCACGTTGACGACCAGGAGCGCCTTCCCGCGGTAGCGGGCCAGGTCGGCGGGGCCGCCGTTGAGGGCGTCGATCGGGATGTCGAAGACGGTCATGGCCCGAGGCTACGCGCCGGCCGGGCGAGGCCCCGGGGGCGGGCGGAGCAGGGGCACTCCACGCACCAGGAGAAATCGAAACATGCACATCTTGACTAAGTGATGACGCCGTGAGTACCGTCTCACCATCTCTTTTGGAAAGTTTCCTAACAGTTCGGGAGACGCCTCATGAAAAGATCGCTCCGCCGGGCCCTCTGGGCCGGTGCCGTGGTCGCCGTGACCGTCGCAGCGGTGCCGATGACCACCGCGTTCGGCGCCGGCAGTGTCACCACCACGTTCACCAGGGCACAGGACTGGGGGACCGGTCACGAGACGAAGGTGACCGTCACCAACGGGTCCAGTGCCACCGTCAGCACCTGGCGCATCGAGTTCGACCTGCCGTCGGGCACCACCATCAGCAGCGCCTGGGACGCCGACGTGACCAGCAGCGGCAACCACTACGTCGCGGTCAAGAAGAGCTGGGCCGGCGGCCTCGCCCCGGGTGCCTCGTTCAGTTGGGGTTACAACGGCACCGGCGCCTTCAAGGCCCCGCTGAACTGCACCGTCAACGGCGCACCCTGCGGCGGCGGCACCCCCACCAGCCCGCCGACCACGACCCCGCCACCGACCACCACCCCGCCGACCACGGCACCGCCGACCACGGCGCCGCCCACCACGCCACCGCCGACCACCAACCCGCCGAACCCGGGCGGCAAGAAGGTCGTCGGTTACTTCGCCGAGTGGGGCGTCTACGGGCGCAACTACCACGTCAAGAACATCCAGACCAGCGGCTCCGCGGCCAAGCTGACCCACATCCTGTACGCCTTCGGCAACACCACCGGTGGCCGCTGCGCCATCGGTGACAGCTACGCCGACTACGAGAAGGCGTACACGGCGGCGGACAGCGTGGACGGCGTCGCCGACACGTGGGACCAGCCGCTGCGGGGCAGCTTCAACCAGCTGCGCAAGCTCAAGCAGCTGAACCCGCACCTCAAGGTGATCTGGTCGTTCGGCGGCTGGACCTGGTCCGGCGGCTTCACCCAGGCCGCGCAGAACCCGGCCGCCTTTGCCGAGAGCTGCTACAACCTCGTCGAGGACCCGCGCTGGGCCGACGTCTTCGATGGCATCGACGTCGACTGGGAGTACCCCAACGCCTGCGGCCTGACCTGTGACAGCAGCGGCCCCAACGCGTTCAAGAACGTGATCAGCGCCCTGCGGTCGAGGTTCGGCTCCAGCGCCCTGGTCACCGCCGCGATCACCGCGGACGGCAGCAACGGCGGCAAGATCGACGCCGCCGACTATGCCGGTGCCATCGGCAACCTCAACTGGCTGATGCCGATGACCTACGACTACTTCGGCGCCTTCGCCGCCCAGGGGCCGACGGCACCGCACTCCCCGCTCACCTCGTACACCGGCATCCCGCAGCAGGGCTTCAACTCCGATGCGGCGATCCAGAAGCTCAAGAGCAAGGGCGTCCCGGCCAACAAGTTGCTGCTCGGCATCGGCTTCTACGGCCGGGGCTGGACCGGGGTCACGCAGGCCGCCCCGGGCGGCAGCGCCACCGGCGCGGCGCCGGGCACCTACGAGGCGGGCATCGAGGACTACAAGGTCCTCAAGAACACCTGCCCGGCCACCGGCACGGTCGGCGGCACCGCGTACGCCAAGTGCGGCAGCAACTGGTGGAGCTACGACACCCCGTCGACCATCAACGGCAAGATGCAGTACGCGAACAACCAGGGCCTCGGTGGCGCGTTCTTCTGGGAGCTCTCCGGTGACACCAGCAACGGCGAGCTCATTGGCGCCATCAAGGGCGGTCTCGGCTGAGCCGAGGGCCGACGCACCACCCACACGGCGGGGAGGGGCGCGCACCGTCCCTCCCCGCCCGTGACAACCGGCCTGGTCGACGCCCAGCGTCGGCCGGGCCGCTGTCGTTGGGCCGGGCCGGCTCGATGTGGCAGACTCGCGGCTCGGCAGGTCTCGATCTCACCGTCGACGGAGGTGGTCATGCGCCCGACCCACCGCAAGCTGGCGGCAACGGCCGCCGGGCTGGTGCTGCTGCCGGTCACCCTGGTCGGCTGTGGGATCGGCGGCGGTGCCAAGGACGAGCCGCCCGCCAAGCCCGCGCGAGCCCCCGCCGAGGAGGCCGCCGCCCGCTCCCGCGAGCGCGTGCAGGCGTACCTCGACGCGATGGCCGCCAAGGACGTCGCCGCTGGCCGCAGCCAGCTCTGCGCTCTCCTGCACGACGGCTTCGACCTGGGTGCGACCGGCCCCAACGGCGACTTCGCCGATCACTTCCAGGTGCCTGAGGCGGCCATCACCGACATCCGGTCCGGTCCGCTCGGGCAGGAGGTCAGCGTCTCGGTCTCGGTCACCGCCGGCAAGCGCACCGTCGCCCGGCCGCTGGTGTTCACCGTCACCCGCGACGGAAGCGACTGGTGCATCGCCGGGGAGGCGCCAGGCGGCCCGGCCGCCAGCCCGACGCCGACCGGTGTCGTTCCCTCTCCCGCGGCCTGACCAGCGCCCGGCGGATTGATCTCCCAACTGCCGGAACCGTCCCCCTCGCCGCCCGGGCACCCCGACCGTCGCCGTAGGCTTCCTGTCATGCGCCATGAGTGGCATCAGCTGAGCCATCCTCCGGTGGGCAGCCCGGGCCTGCAGACCAGCCGACCGACCGTCGACTCCGCCGAGGACGCCGCGCTCGGCCTGGACCGATGGCGGGAGCTGCCCCGCGAGCAGGTCCCGCCGTGGTCCGACCCGGCGGCCGTCGCCGAGGTCTGCAAGGTCCTCGACACCGTGCCGTCGGTCGTCGCGCCCTACGAGGTGGATCAGCTCCGGCAGAAGCTCGCCCTGGTCTGCGAGGGCAAGGCGTTCCTGCTCCAGGGCGGTGACTGCGCCGAGACGTTCGCCGACAACACCGAGAGCCACCTGCTGGCCAACGCCCGCACCCTGCTGCAGATGGCGATCGTGCTCACCTACGGTGCGTCGCTGCCGGTGGTCAAGGTCGCCCGGGTCGCCGGGCAGTACACCAAGCCCCGCTCGCTGCCCACCGACGCGCGCGGCCTGCCCGCCTACCGCGGCGACATGATCAACTCGCTGGAGGCCGATCCGGCCGCCCGGATCGCCGACCCACGACGCATGATCCGGGCGTACGCCAACTCGGCGGCGGCGATGAACATGCTCCGGGCGTACCTCGCCGGAGGGCTCGCCGACCTGCACGCCGTGCACGACTGGAACAAGGGCTTCGTGAAGAACTCCCCGGCTGGGGAGCGCTACGAGGCGATCGCCCGCGAGATCGACCGGGCGCTGGCCTTCATCCGGGCCTGCGGGATGACCGACGACGAGGCGCTGCGCACCGTCACCCTCTACTGCTCCCACGAGGCACTCGCCCTGGAGTACGACCGGGCACTCACCCGGGTCTCCGACCGTCGGGCGTACGGGCTCTCCGGGCACTTCCTCTGGATCGGCGAGCGCACCCGGCAGATCAGCGGTGCGCACATCGACTTCATCTCCCGGATCGCCAACCCGATCGGCGTCAAGCTCGGCCCGACCACCTCCCCGGACGAGGCGATCGAGCTGTGCGAGAAGCTGAACCCGGACAACATCCCCGGCCGGCTCACCCTGATCAGCCGGATGGGCAACCACCGGGTGCGCGACGCCCTGCCGCCGATCGTCGCCAAGGTCACCGCCGCCGGCGCCAAGGTGGTCTGGCAGTGCGACCCGATGCACGGCAACACGCACGAGTCGTCCAACGGCTACAAGACCCGGCACTTCGACCGCATCGTCGACGAGGTGCTCGGCTACTTCGAGGTACACCGAGGGCTGGACACCCACCCCGGTGGCCTGCACGTCGAATTGACCGGCGAGGACGTCACCGAGTGCCTCGGCGGCGCCCAGGGCATCGAGGATCTCGACCTGCCCGACCGGTACGAAACCGCCTGCGACCCGCGACTCAACACCCAGCAGTCGTTGGAGCTGGCCTTCCTAGTAGCCGAGATGCTTCGTGGCTGAGCTGGTGAGCCCCGCACTCGGCAGCCGAGAGGATCATTGTGGCTGACCTGTTCGTGGACCTGCGCTCCGACACGGTGACCCGACCCACCGCCGGGATGCGGGAGGCGATGGCCACCGCCGAGGTCGGTGACGACGTCTACGGCGAGGACCCGACCGTCAACGCGCTGGAGGCCGAGGTCGCGGCGCTGTTCGGGCACGAGGCGGCGCTCTTCGCCCCGAGCGGGTCGATGGCCAACCAGATCGCCCTGCAATTGCTGGTGTCGCCCGGCGACGAGCTGCTCTGCGACGCCGACGCGCACGTGGTCACGTACGAGATCGGTGCCGCTGCCGCGTACGGCGGGATCTCCTCGCGGACCTGGCCTGCGGTCGGCGCGGACATCGACCCGGAGGCGGTGGCCGCGATGATCCGTCCGGACGGCTACTTCGCCGTCCCGACCCGCGCGATCGCCGTCGAGCAGACCCACAATCGCGGCGGCGGCGGGGTGATTCCGCTGTCCACCCTGCAGAAGCTGCGCGGGGTCGCCGACGACGCGGGCGTCGCGCTGCACTGCGACGGCGCCCGGATCTGGCACGCGCACGTTGCCGACGGGGTCCCCCTGATCGAGTACGGCCGGCTCTTCGACACCATGTCGGTGTGCCTCTCCAAGGGCCTCGGCGCGCCGGTCGGCTCGCTGGTGGTGGGCAGCGCGGAGAAGATCGAACGAGCCCGGATGATCCGTAAGAGGATGGGCGGTGGCATGCGTCAGGCCGGCATCCTCGCCGCCGCCGGCCGGTACGCGCTCGCGCACCACGTCGACCGGCTGGCCGACGACCACGCCCGGGCAGCCCGGCTCGCCGAGGCGGTCGCGCCGTTCGGTGTGCTCGCCACCGGGGCCCGCACCAACCTGGTCGCGCTGGACCTCACGAAGCACGCCCTGGACGCGCGTGCCCTGGCCGCCGCCGCGCGGGCCGAGGGCGTGCTGATCTCGGTGCTCGGCCCCCGGAGCGCCCGCCTGGTCACCCACCTGGGTCTCAACGACGCGGACATCGACCGCGCCGTCGCAGCCCTGCCCCGCATCCTCGCCGCGGCCTGACCTCAGCTCCGCGGCCCCGCGTTTCGGCGATCAAGAGGTTCGCGTCAGATCCCGGTCCCCCGGACGACGCGAACCTCTTGATGAAGGCGGTGGGTCAGGAGGATGGGGACAGCCGGGTGAGGGTGGCGATGTCGGCGGCGTGGCCGATGTGCTTCTCGCTCGGGGTTTCCACGACGATCGGGACGCCCGCGGTGGCCGGGTGGGCCATCAGCTCGGCGAAGGCGGGCTCACCGATGGTGCCCTTGCCGATGTTCTCGTGCCGGTCCCGGGTGGAGCCGCGCAGATCCTTCGAGTCGTTGGCGTGGATCAGCCGCAGCCGGTCCGCACCCACCGTGGCCACCAGGGTGTCCAGGGTCGCCGTCATGCCGCCCTCGGCCGCCAGGTCGTGGCCGGCGGCCCAGGCATGGCAGGTGTCGAAGCAGACCCCGAGCATGGGGTGCCGGTCCACCGCGTCCAGGTAGGGCCCGAGCTGCTCCACCCGGGAGGCGAGTGACCGGCCACCGCCCGCGCTCGGCTCGACCAGCAACATCGGCCCACCGGCGTCGGCGGCCCAGTCCAGCAGCGGCAGCAGTTCCCGGCGGACCTGGCGCATCGCCTCCTCGGCGTACCCCTCGTCCACCGAACTTCCCGCGTGGAACACCACCGCCTGAGCGCCGATCGCCACGCCCCGACGAAGCGCGTGCGCCAGCGTCTGCGTCGACTTCTCGACCGTCGCCGGGGTGGGCGACCCGAGGTTGACCAGCAACGCGGCGTGGATGAACGCCGGAATGCCCCGTTCGGCGCAGCCGTCGCGGAACAGGGCGTCCTGTTCGGGGTCGCCAGCGGGCAGGGCCCAGCCCCGCGAGTTGGAGACGTAGACCTGCACCACCTGGGCGCCGGTCGTGTCGGCGTACGGCAGGGCGGCCTTGGCCAGCCCACCGGAGGCCGGAGTGTGGGCGCCCACCGGGCGCGAGTGGACCGTCGGCATCAGAAGCATGTGATGACGACCTGGGTGCCCGGCGGCACCGGTGAATTCTCGCCCGGGGCCTGGATCCGGGCCACGGCGTTCGGGTTGACCGCGACCGTCACCGGGAAGCCCTGGCTCTCCAACACCTGCTTGGCCTGTGGGCAGGGCAGGTCGATCACCCGGGGCACGACGACCAGCGCCGGGCCCTTGCTGACGTCCAGCTTGACCTGGGTGCCCTTCTCCACGCCGGCACCGTCGGCCGGGCTCTGGCCGAGCACCTCGTCCCTGGGCTTGTCGGAATCCTTGTAGGTCTCCACCAGCACCAGGTTGAGCTGGGCCAGGGCGGTCCTGGCGTCGTTCAGGCTCTTACCGACCAGGTTCGGCACCGTCACGGGCGCCCGGCCCTTGCTCAGGATGAGGGTGATCTTCGCACCCGGTTTGACCTCGGCGCCCACCTTGGGAGAGCTGTCCAGCACGACCCCGGCGGGCAGGGTGTCGTCATAGCGGGCGGCTCCCTTGGCCACCACCAGCTTCACGTTGGTCAGGTCCGCCTCGGCAAGCTCGAACTCCTTGCCGATCACGTCCGGCACGGGGAAACGCTCCGGGCCGAGCGAGAGGGTCAGGGTGATCGTGCCACCCTTGACGATCTTGCTGGTGGACGTCGGGCTCTGCCCCAGCACGCTGTCCTTCGGGGCGGCCTCGTCGAAACGCGGCTCACCGTACTTCAGGACCAGCCCGGCGCGATCGGCCTGCGCCTGCGCATCGGCCTTGCTCAGGCTCACCAACTGCGGAGCGGTCGTGTAGCGGCCGGCGCCGAACCACCAACCCCCGACGGCGGCCACCAGACCCAGCACCACCACCACGGCCGCGACGGCCAGCCGGCCGCGCGGATTGTTCAACACCGTGGTGCGCAGCGCGGCGAGCCGGGCCCCCAGACCCTCCGCCGGCTCCGGGGCGGCCCGACGTCGACCAGGCCCCTGGCTGCCGCCGCCCTCGGGGAGCCGCGCCCAGGCCGGGCGGTCGGTCGGGCGGACCGTCGCGACCATCATGGTCGGCTGGGAGAGCGACGCGTCGTCGGTCACCGGGCGGAGCACGGCGGTACGGGTGTTGGCGTCGCCCAGGCGATCCCGGGCAACCTGCACCTCGGCCAGCAGTGCGCTGGCGTCGGCGGGCCGCGCGTCGGGATCGCGTCGAGTGGCCCGCTGCACCAGGTCGTCGAGGACCGGCGGCAGGCCGGGCACCAGCGTCGAGGGTGCCGGCACGTCCCGGTCGACGTGCTGCCAGGCGACGTCCACCGGGCGGTCCGCGTCGTACGGCACGCGGCCGGTGAGCATCTCGAACAGCACGATGCCGGCGGAGTAGACGTCGGTGCGCGGATCGGCCCGGCCCTCGGTGACCAGCTCCGGGGCGACGTACGCCACGGTGGCCATCAGCTGGTTGCCCTGCTCCTCGTCGGCGCTCGCCTCGACCGCCCGCGCCAGCCCGAAGTCGGCCACCTTGACGACGCTGTCGACCAGGTTGGCGACACCGCGGGTGGGTGCCTCGGCGACCAGAACGTTCTCCGGCTTGACGTCGCGATGGACGAGACCGGCCCGGTGCGCGGCGGCGATCGCGGCGAGCATCTGCTCGGCGATGGCCAGCGCCTCGTCCGGGTTGAGCCGGCGGCGCTCGGCCAGCACGTCACGCAGGGTGCGGCCGCGGACATACTCCATCACCAGGTACGGCAGACCGGCGTGAGTGCCCTGGTCGTAGACCGCCACCACGTTCGGGTGGGTCAGCCGGGCGATGGTCTTCGCCTCGTCGGTGAACCGGGCCACGAAGTTGGCGATCCGGGCCCGAGCCTCGGGGGCCTGGGTCGGATGAATGATCTTGACAGCGACGGTGCGCTCGAGGCGTTCGTCGGTGGCGGTGTACACGGTCGCCATGCCACCACGGGCCACGCGACCGCGAATGCGGTAGCGCCCGTCGATCAGCGAGCCCAGCAACGTGTCGGCGACCTGTGTGTCCATCGGCAGGGAGTCTATGTGTCCAGAGGGTGAAGGTTGAACAGGATGCTACAGCCGGACGCCAAACTGGTCCGTCCCGCCGCGCTCGCTGCCCCTCGTCCGCTGGTCAGCGGCGCTCACGAGAGTGGGCTCGGCTCGGTCGTCCGGGGGTGCCGGTGGCCCGTCTCGGCGGCGACGTGGCAGGGTGGTCGGGTGACCGAACCCGTACCCGACCAGGCCGTGCCCGGCCTGGAGCTCGCCGGACCCGCCGACCCGGCCGGCTGGCTGACCCTGCCCGACGTCGCCGAGCGCCTCGACGTGTCGATCAGCAAGGTGCACCAGATGATCCGTGACCGGGAGTTGCTGGCGGTCCGCCGCGACGGCGTCCGCCGAATCCCGGCGGACCTGGTTGCCAACCAGACGGTGCTCAAGCACCTGCCCGGCGTGCTCAACCTGCTCACCGACAACGGCTACGACGACGAGGCCGCCCTGCGCTGGCTGTACGAGCCGGACGACACCCTCCCCGGCGCCACCCCAGCCGCCGCCCTCTCCGGCGACCAGGCCCGCGAAGTGAAACGCCGAGCCCAGGCCCTGGGCTTCTAACCCCAGCCCCTGCCCGCGTTGATCATGAAGTTAGCGGCGCGACACGCCGAGGCGAAGGGCAACAACTTCATGATCAACCCGGGCGGGGGTGGGGCGCGGGGGGCCCGGAGGGGCCTGGGGGGGTTAGTCGGCTCGGCGGGTTGCGGCTATGGCCAGGTCTACCAGGGCTTGGCGGGCTTCGGTTTCCAGGTCGGCAGCGGTCAGGGCCGCCAGGGCGGCGTCGGTGAGGGTGACGATCCGCTGTTCGGTGCGGGCCAACGCCCCGCTCGCGGAGATCAGCTCGCGCAGCCGAGCCACCCCCTGCTCGTCCAGATCCGGGTCGCCGAGCCGGCTGAGCAGCAGCTCGCGGCCCGCGTCGTCGGTGGTCTCCACGGCTGCCGCCACCAGGTAGGTGCGCTTGCCCTCGCGCAGGTCGTCCCCGGCCGGCTTGCCGGTCAGCGCCGGGTCACCGAAGACACCCAGCACGTCGTCGCGGAGCTGGAACGCCTCGCCCAGCGGCAGCCCGTACGCCGAGTAGGCCGTCCGCACGTCGGCCGTCGCGTCGGCCAGCGCGGCGCCGAGCAGCATCGGACGCTCGACGGTGTACTTCGCGGACTTGTAGCGGGCGACCTTGCTGGCGCGTTCCACCGAGGTGTCCCCGGTGGCCTGGGTCAGCACGTCGAGGTACTGCCCGACGGTGACCTCGGTGCGCATCTCGTCGAAGACCGGCCGGGCGCGGGCCAGCGACCACAGGTCCAGTCCGGCGGAGTGCAGCAGCTCGTCGGACCAGACCAGGCAGAGGTCGCCGAGCAGGAGGGCCGCGGCGTCGCCGAAGCCGTCGGGGTCACCGCCCCAGCCGGCCTCCCGGTGCCGGGCGGCGAACCGCCGGTGCACCGCGGGCTCGCCACGGCGGGTGTCCGAGCGGTCCATCAGGTCGTCGTGGATCAGGGCACTGGCCTGCACGAACTCCAGCGCGGCCAGGGCGGTGAGCACCTGGTCGCCGTCCACCCCGCCCGCGCCCCGGAACCCCCAGTACGCGAATGCTGGACGTAGCCGCTTGCCGCCGCCGAGGACGAAAGCCTCGATCGCCTCGGCCACCGGGACCAGGGCCTCGTCCACGGCAGCGAGCCGGACCCGTTGGCTGGCCAGGAACTCGGTGAGGGCCTTGTCGACCCGCTGGCGCAGGCCGGCGCGGTCGACGGGGGACACGGGAGCAGCGTGGGTCACGCTCCGACGCTAGCGGGTCGCCGCGGCGCGCGCTCCACCGCCACGCGTAGTCCCGCCGGTGCGGCCGGGACCGGTTCGCCCGGCCGGTCGCGTGCCGGGCACCGCGGTGCGGCCCGGCCCGGTGGCTCGCGTCGATCCGGCGCGACGGCTGGCCGCGGCAGCCTCGGCGAGCGCCACCAGCGGCACGTCCAGGACGACGGCGAGCCAGCCGAGCCAGAACCCACCGGGCACCCGACGCTGTCGTTCCCACCGGGACACCTCGTGCCGGCTCAACGTCGGCACCCCGGCGGCGGCACACAACTCGGCGGCGGCACGCTGCTGGCTCCAGCCACGGGCCAGTCGGCACCGGGCCAGCAGCGGCCCGAGCTGCGCTGGGCGCGGCGATGCGGGCGGGGTCATGGGTCCTCCTGGCGGGCGTCGGTGTCGGTGACGACCCTCCCGCGCCCGACCGGACGGGACCGGCGTCACCGCGCGGTTGCTGACCCCCGCGCGGGGACCTCGGAGCCGCCCCCGCCGCCCCTCCCACGCCACCCATTCCTACCCCGGGGGTACGACGCCTTCCGCCCGCCGGACCCGGGCGCGCGGGTCGGTACCGCCCGCCGGGGTGGGAAGCTCCTGGGTCGCGGTGGCGTCGCCCGCTAGAGTCGGGTCGTGGCGCTCGGTCTTCCCTCGGTACTCCCCAATCCGCAGCCGGCGATCGGGGAGCTCATCCGTGAGCGCCAGCCGACCTTCTCGTTCGAGTTCTTCCCACCCAAGACCGAGGTGGGGGAGCGGCTGCTCTGGCAGGCCATCCGGGAGCTGGAGTCACTGCGCCCGTCGTTCGTGTCGATCACGTACGGCGCTGGCGGCTCGACCCGGGACACCACCGTGGCGGTGACCGAACGGATCGCCACCGACACCACCCTGCTGCCGATGGCCCACCTGACCGCGGTCAACCACTCCGTCGCCGAGCTGCGGCACGTGATCGGCCGGCTCGCCGGGGTGGGGGTGCGCAACGTGCTGGCCGTCCGCGGCGACCCGCCGGGCAACCCGGGCGGTGAGTGGATCCGCCACCCCGAGGGCGTGGACTACGCCGAGGACCTGGTCCGACTGGTACGCGACGCCGGCGATTTCAGCGTCGGCGTGGCGGCCTTCCCGTACAAGCACCCGCGCTCGCCCGACGTGGCCACTGACACCGCCCAGTTCGTCC
Organism: Micromonospora parathelypteridis; assembly: GCF_014201145.1. Taxonomy (NCBI): domain Bacteria; kingdom Bacillati; phylum Actinomycetota; class Actinomycetes; order Micromonosporales; family Micromonosporaceae; genus Micromonospora; species Micromonospora parathelypteridis. The sequence goes on along the minus strand of NZ_JACHDP010000001.1, from coordinate 1,403,457 downwards.
GCAAGTGCCGTGCCGGTGCGGAGTTCGCGATCACGCAGATGTTCTTCGAGGCCGACGACTACCTGCGCCTGCGGGACCGGGTGGCGGCCGCCGGCTGCGACACCCCGATCCTGGCCGGCGTGATGCCGGTGACCCAGATCGGCACCATCGAGCGGTCCGTGCAGCTGTCCGGTGCGCCCTTCCCGCCGGCTCTGGCGGCCCGCTTCGAACGCGTCGCCGACGACCCGGAGGCCGTCCGCCGGCTCGGCATCGAGCAGGCCAGCGAGATGTGCCGCCGACTGCTCGACGAGGGTGTGCCGGGAATCCACTTCATCACCCTCAACCGGTCCACCGCGACCCGCGAGGTCTGGCAGAACCTGAAGGCCGGCGCGCGGTTGTGAATCCTGAGCCGGCGATACCTGATGCCCGGCACGACGGTTGATCAGTGGTGAGCACACAGCTGAACTGGGATCAGTACGCCACGGCGTGGGCGCGGTTGCACGGCGGGTTCGACCCTCGGGTCGCGGCGCCGGTGGTGCGCGCCTGGCTGCGGTTCGCGTACCACGTCGGGTATGTGCTGGGCCGGCTGCGGGTCAGCCCGACCGCGGTCACCGTGGTCGGGGTGCTGCTCTGCTTCTGCGTACCGTTGCTGGTGACCCAGCCGGGGGACGGGCCGTTCCTCGGCGCGTTGTTCGTCCTGCTCGCCGCCGTGGCGGACAGCGTGGACGGTGCGGTGGCGGTCGCCACCAGCCGCACCACCCGGCTCGGCTACGTCTACGACTCGGTCGCCGACCGGCTCGGTGAGGTGGCGTGGTTGCTGGCGTTCTGGCTGGTGGGCGCGCCGGGTGCGCTTGTCGTCGCGGGCGGCGCGCTGTCCTGGTTGCACGAGTACGTCCGAGCCCGGGCGGTCGCCGCCGGCATGCGCGACATCGGCGCGGTGACCGTGGGCGAACGTCCCACCCGGGTCTCGGTGGCGCTGGCCGGGTTGCTGGTCGCCGGGTTGGCCGGGCTGATCGAGCCGGACCTGGCCGCCGGCACCATCACCATGGCGACCGCGGTGTGGGTGCTGCTGGCCGGGTTCGGCCTGGGGCAACTGCTCTCCACCATCCGCCGCGCCCTGCTCGACGCCGACTGACCGACCGCGCCCTGCGCGACGCCGACTGAGCGGCGCTACCAGGCGGGGCCGATCTCGTCGGCGACGATCTGCGCGGAGAGAGTCACCATCGGTAGCCCGCCGCCCGGGTGGGTGGAGCCGCCCACCAGCCACAGCCCGTTCACCGGGCCCCGGTTGGCGGGGCGGAGCAGGCCACCGGCGGTGCCGTAGATCGAGCCACCGGGCGCACCGGTCGCCACGTCCAGGTCGGCCGGGGTGCGGATCTCCCGGAACAGCAGCCGGTCACGCACGTCCACACCGCGCCGCGCCAGCACGTCCAGGATCCGGTCGGCGTACGCGTCGGCCAGCCCCGGGCGTCGCCAGTCGACCGCCCCCGCTGCGGTGCCGTGGCGGGGTGCGTTGACCAGCACGAACCACGCCTCATGCCCGGCCGGGCGGACCATCGGGTCGTCGGCCACGGTGACGAACACCGTCGGGTCGGCCGCCGGCCGGGCCCGCACACCCCGCCCGGGGTCGCCGAAGACCGCGTCGAACTCCGCGTCGTAGTCGTCGGGGAAGAAGACGTTGTGGTGGGCCAGCCCGGTGCTGCCGGAGACGCCGAGCAGCAGCACGAAGCCGGCGAGGCTGCGGTCGGTCAGCCCGGCCAGCCGGCGCGGGTGCGGCAGCAGGTCACGGTAGACGGTGAGCGCGTCGGTGTTGGCCACCACCACGTCGGCGGGCACCGGCGCGGTGACGCCGGCGAGGCGTACCCCGTGCACTCGACCGCCGGTCGCGTCGATCCGGGTCACCGTGGCGTCGGTCTGCACGACCACGCCGAGGTCCAGGCAGCGGGTCAGCAGCGCGTCGGCGAGCGTGCCCAACCCGCCGCGCAGATACCAACCGCCGAAGGTCAGCTCGGCGTACGGGACCGCGACCAGCGCCGCCGGCGCCCGCCGCGGGTCGGCGCCGGTGTAGGTGGCGTACCGGTCCAGCAGCATCCGCAGCCGTGGGTCGGACAGGTGCCGGCGGCCCAACCCGCGCAGCGTGCGGCCCGGGGCGATGGCGGCCAGGTCACCGACCCGCCAGGCCAGCGACGCGAGATCGCGGGGGGAGTCGACGGTACGGCGCAGAATGTCCCGCTCGGAGGCGTGCCACACCCGTTCGGCCCGCCGCCACAGCCGCTGCCAGTCGGCCGCCGCCCGGTCACCGAAGGCGGCCCCGATCCGGGTGGCGAACTCCACCGGGTCGGCGCACGAGTCCAGTGTCGGCCCGCCGCCGGGGAAGACGTGCCGGACGATCGGGTCCAGTGGAACCAGGTCCAGGTACTCGTCGAGCTTCGCCCCGGTCGCCTCGAACAGGTCCTGGAAGACCTCGGGCAGAGTGAGCAGGCTCGGCCCGGTGTCGTAGTGGAACGACCCGGCCGGCGTGTCGTGCGCGTACCGGCCGAGCTTGCCACCGACCGTGTCGGCGCGTTCGAAGACGGTCACCTGGTGCCCGGTGGCGGCGAGCCGGGCGGCGGTGGCGAGGCCACCCACCCCGGCGCCGACGACCACGATCCGCGCCATCCCGCGCCTCCTAGCTGACCGGGCGGCCCCGCCAGGTCAGGCGGCGTCGCTTTCGCAGATGGTACGACCGCAGGGTCAGCCAACCGAGGACCACGACCGACACGGGGTGTGCGAGCGCGTCGGGCCACCACCGGCCCCCGGTCGCCCGCGCGGTGAGCACCCGCCCGACCACGCCCAGCAGGTATGCGATGAGCGCAACCATTGACACCCGGGGAGCTGTCGAGGCGAGCCCCAGCGCGATCAGCGGCGGGGCGGTGTAGAGCAGCAGCAGCGACGCCACCACGGCCGCGGCGGCGCCCGGGTGCCCGAACGACGCCCAGAGCGACTTCGAGTAGCCGTCGCGCAGTTGCGGCCAGTCGTCGTACATCCGGCAGGTGGCCAGCCGGGAACCGTCGGCCAGGGCGATCCGGCCACCGGCCCGCTTGACCGCCCGGGCCAGCTCGACGTCCTCCAGGATCCTGTCGGCGACCACGGCGTGCCCGCCGGCGGCGGTGTAGCCGGCCCGGTCCAGCACCAGGAACTGTCCGCCCGCCGCGGCCAGCGACGGCCGCGGCGAGCGTTCCATCGCGCGCAGCGGCAGGAACGTCAACCAGAGCCACTGCAGCAGCGGCTGCACCAGCCGGTCGGCCGCCGTCGCCACCACGATCCGGGGGTACGGGGACAGCAACGTCACGCCGGCGGCGCGCAGCTCGGTGACGGCCGCCGCGATCGCGTGCGGGGCGAGCACCACGTCGGCGTCGACGAAGACCAGCGCGGTGGCGTCCGGGTCGGCCCGGGTGGCCAACTGCCAGCAGGCGTGCGGCTTGCCCAGCCAGCCCGGCGGCGGGGCGACCCCGGTGAGCAGCGTGACCCGCGGGTCGTCGCCGACCACCGCGCGGACCACGTCGGCGGTGCCGTCGGTCGACCCGTCGTCGAGGACCACGACGCGCAGCCCGGGCACGCCACGCTGGGCGAGCAGGGCACGCAGGCAGCCGGTGACGCGGGCGGCCTCGTCGCGCAGCGGCAGCAGCACCGCGACCGGCTCGTCGACCTGACCGGGTCGGTCCGTGGGTCGGCGCAGCCACCCGGCGGCGTTGAGCCAGGTGTGCCCGGTCAACGCGGCGACGGCGATCAGCAGGGCGAGCAGGACGGTCATCGGGTCGCGTCGACGCCGGTGCGATGCGGCTGGTGGTCGCCGAAGACGGAGTCACGGCCCCGACGGGCACGCAGCAGGGTCACCGCCAGCGGCACGGCGGTCACCGACATGCCGGCGGCGCCCCAGAGCGCCGAGGCGGGCAGGTCGAGGAAGACGGCGTGGGCCAGGATGCTGGAGAAGTACGTCCACAGGTAGAGCGCGACCATCGGGTGGTCCCGCCGGTCGGTGTGCTCGACGGTCGGCCCGGCCAACGGGCGCAGCGCGCTCATCATCAGCACCGCGAAGAGCAGCCAGCCCAGGTAGTTGCTGACCGGGATGCCGGGCAGGCCGGGCAACGCCGGAGTGGCGTCCCGCCAGACCCAGTACCCCTCCGCCACCATCTGTGGATCGAGGAAGAGGTCCCAGGCGGCCAGCCCCACCGTGGCCAGCGCGATCCTCCCCACCCACCGGCCGGCCGTCGCCCCGGCGCCGCCGGTCAGCCGGACCGCCGCCAGCCAGGCCGGCCAGGCCATCCAGGTCCAGGCCAGCGGAATGATCAACGGCACCCCGGCCAGCTTGGGACCCAACTCGCCGGAGTAGTCGTAACTGCCGAACGGCACACCGGTGGCCACCCCGATCGCCTCGATCGCGAACCCGCCGCCGGTGGCGACCGCGACCAGCGCCGCCGCGACCCGGGGACCCCGGCTGAGCAGCGCGTGGCCGACCGAGAGCAGCCAACCGAGGACGACGGTGGCCACGGTGAGCCCGGCCCTGGTGGCGCCGGTGGTGAGCGGGTAGCAGATCTGGGCGAGCACCAGGACGGCGAGCAGCGTCCAGGAGATCCGCCGGGTCATGACGCCGGTGGCTCGACCGGCAGGTCCCGACCGAGTACGCCGAACGGTCGCTCGTCGCCGGGGAAGTGGAAGTTGCGCAGCACGTCGACGAAGCCGAACCGCCGGTACAACCGCCAGGCCCGCGAGGTCTGCTCGTCGGCCTCCGGGGTGGACAGCAGCGTGGTGTCGCCCTCGGCCATGCCGAGCAGCGCGCGCAGTTGGCCGGTGCCCAGGCCGTGCCCCTGAGCCGGTGGCCGGACATGCAGCTCGACCACCTCGAAGCAGTGGGTGAGCCAGCGCGTACGGGTCCGGGCGTCCAGCGCTCGGTGCACCTGGTCGTGCCACCACTGCCCGGAGGCGCCCAGGTAGCCGTAGCCGAAGCCGGCGAGGTGACCCTCGCTGGTCAGGCTGGCGACCGCCCGGAAACCCGGTCGGCGGACGTGGGTGGCGATGTAGCCGCGCCGGGCCTCCAGCAGGTCGGTGCGGTACCCCATCGCCTCGCCGTAGACGGCCACCACGTCGTCCAGCCGCCGGACGAGATCGTCCGGCGTCCAGCGCACCAACCTCATGCCCGTCCACCCTTCACCGTTGCCGGGCCGCCGTCGCTGACCCATCCGAGCACCGTCCGGTCGCCGATCACGTCGCGCACCTCGAACCGGGCGAACAGCTCCTCGGCGTACCAACCCGCGGTGGGGGTTCGCATGATCGCCGCCCGGTGCTCCGGGTGACGGTACGCGAACGCCACCAGGTCCGTAGGGTCGCGCCACACGCTCACCGTGCCCTGCCAACCCAGTGGCGCCTCCCCGACCCCGAACCGGGCCAGCAGACCGGGCGCGTCGCGCAGGGCGGCGGCCACCGGGGGGACCGCCCGCCAGAAGGTGGCCGCCCGACGGACCCGCAACCGGGCCCGGGTCAGCGCCAGCACCGGGCCGGTGACCCGGCCGCCGGAGGGCTCGCCGAACGGCCGCTGGCCGGACCACTCGCCCCGGCTGGTCAGCGGACGCAGGTCGACCCGGGCCTGGGCGCGGGCGATGCGCGCCCAGGCGCGCCCGACCGACGAGTCGTCGAAGTCGGCAGCCGCGGCGGGGGAGTCCCAGACGGTCAGCGCCGCCCACCGGGTCAGGTCGGCGTCGCCCGGCCCGAAGCCGGTGCCGGTCCCGGTGCCCAGCAGCTTGCCGAACCGGACGCCCGGGAGGGCCCGCAGCCGGCGCGGGTCCACCGCCATCCGGGTCAGCGCCCGGGGCAGCGCGCCACGGGCGGTCCGCCACACGTGCAGGGTGACCAGCTCCGGAGCCGCGCTGCTGTGCCTGCTGGTTCGCTCGCTCCGCTCGCTCACGCCACCGCTTCGCGGCGGCGCGAGCGCGTCGCTGCTGTGCCTGCTGGTTCGCTCGCTCCGCTCGCTCACGCCACCTCGGCCGGGCTGCCGGCGGTGACTCGCAGCAGCTCGGCGTAGGTGGTCGGGAAGACCGCCTGCGGTACGCCACCCGCGGCCCAGATCTCGGGGTACGCCGCCAGCGCCGTGTCCACCAGGGTGCGCAGCGGGTGCGGGTGCCCGAGCGGGGCGACTCCGCCGATCGGCTGCCCGGTGTGCGCCCGGACGAACTCCGGGGTGGCGCGGCGCAGCCGGGTGGCACCGATCGACGCCGCCAGGCCGGCGGTGTCGACGCGGTGCGCGCCGGAGGTGAGCGCGAGCAGCGGCGCGTCGTCGGCGTCGAAGATCAGCGAGTTGGCGATCTGGCCGACCTCGACGTCGAGCGCCTCGGCGGCCGCGGCGGCGGTGTGCACCGCGTCGGGCAGCAGGCGGACGGTGCTGGGCTCACCGGCGCCGTCGAGCGTGCCGGCGGCGGTGAGCGCGTCCTGCACCGCCCGTACGTTCGGGTGTGGCTGCATGTCGCCATTCTTCCCGGTCCGCCGCTTTCGGTTCACCCGGCCGGCAGGCCCCGCGCGTCACACGTTGCATTTTCGTCGGAGGGGAGGTGTACTGTCAGCAGCAGTTAGAACGAGTGTTCGATTGCCTCGAACGCCCGTTCCAACCAGCCGGAGCGCGGCGTTTCGCGGCGCCAGCTCCGGGCGGTGCGGCTCCGCGGGCCGCACCTGGGTTTCCGGGCAGTCGCGAGCCTGGTCCCGACAGGCAGGAGCGTCGCTCGCCGCCCACGACCCCCGGGCGGCGAGCGACGCACCCGCCGGTACGCCGGCCGGGTGTGGTGTGGGGAAGCATCCACACCCGGCCGGCCACACCCGGTGCGTCTTCCTCCGCACCACCCGACCTCGGCGTCTCATCGGCGGCACCAGCGCGCCGAGGCGACGCCCCGGCCACGTGGAGGAGACACCCCATGCCGACCAACCCGGCTCAGGCACCGACGGTGCCGGCGCATGTGCTGCCGCACCGCACCCCCGCCCAACTCCTCACATTGGCCCGGCGCGGGCTGGTCGAGGCCGGCCAGACCCGACCTGACGGCCTGCGCTACGCGGCTGCCCACCTGGCGGCGCTGCGTGCGGCGGCTGCTCTGCTCGCCGCCCGTGCCCGCCCCGCGCCGAGTCGGCGCAACCGGATCACCAGCGTCTGGGTCCTCCTCTGCGCCGTCGCGCCGGAGCTCGACGAGTGGTCTCGGTTCTTCGCCGCCGGGGCCAGCAAGCGAGCCGCCGCCGAGGCCGGCATTCCCCGGGTGGTCAGCGCCCGGGAGGCCGACGATCTGCTCCGCGCCGCCGAACAGTTCGTCACGGTGGTGGAGACCGCGCTCGGCGTGGCCCACCAGCCGGCCCTGGACGGCCTCGCCGCCTGATCCCGCCGTGTCACCGACCGCCCCGCGGGGGGAGCCGGGCGGCCGGTGGCACGGCGTGCCGATCCTGATCTGATCCACAGCAACGACGGGGGGCTGGTCCAATGGCGGGCCGCATGGTGGTCGGTTCCGCCGCACTGGCCGATCTGGTGCGCCCGGCGAGCGCGCCCGACCCGGTCGGCGGCCACCGGGTGCTGCCGGTGGTGCCCGAGCTGACCGGTCTGCTGCCCAACCGAGGCCTGCGCCGGGGGAGCACCATCGCGGTCGCCGCCGGCCAGCCCCGGCGCAGCGGTGGCACCTCGCTGATGCTGGCCCTGCTCGCCGAGGCGTCCCGGGCCGGCTCGTGGTGCGCCGTGGTCGGTGTGCCGACGTTCGGTGCGGGCGCGGCCGCCGAGCTGGGCATCGCCCTGGACCGGGTGGCCCTGGTGCCGAATCCCGGCCCTGAGTGGGCCACCGTGGTCGCGGCGCTGATCGACGGGGTGGACGTCGTGGTCACCACCGTGCCGGCCGCGGTCTCCGCCTCGGTCGCCACCCGGTTGGCCGCCCGGGCCCGGCAGCGCGGCAGCGTGCTCGTTCCGTACGGCCGGTGGGACGGCGCGGACGTGACACTGCAGGTGGTCCGTGGAGTCTGGGAAGGGCTCGGGCAGGGCCGGGGGCGGCTGCGCCGCCGGGAGGTCACCGTCTCGGCGCGCGGGCGCGGGGCGGCTGCTCGACCCAAGGAGATCAAGGTCTGGCTCCCGGGTGACGAGCTGACCCGGGTGATTCCCCGTCCGGTGCCGTCGACCGTGGGCCGACCGGCCGCGCCGCTTTCCCTGGTCGGTCGGGGGTGACCGGTTCGCCGGCACGGACCCTGCTGCTGTGGTGCCCGGACTGGCCGGTGCTCGCCGCCGAGATCGTCGACGGGGTGCCGGCAACCGGCCCGGTCGCCGTGCTGCACGCCAACCGGGTGATCGCCTGCTCCGAGCGGGCCCGCGCCGAGGGGGTGCGCCGAGGGCTGCGCAAGCGGGAGGCGCAGGGGCGATGCCCGCAGCTCACCGTCGTGGAATATGACCCGGGCCGGGACGCCCGGGCGTTCGAGCCGGTGGTCGCCGCGGTGGAGGAGTTGGTCGCCGGCGTGGAGGTGGTCCGTCCGGGCGCCTGCGCGGTGGCTGCCCGGGGGCCGAGCCGTTACCTCGGCGGTGAGGAGGCGGCCGCCGAGCGGATCATCGAGCACGTCGCCCAGTCGTGCCTGGTGGAGAGCCAGGTCGGCATCGCCGACGGGGTGTTCGCGGCCGGGTTGGCCGCTCGCGGGGGCCGGGTGGTGGCACCGGGCGGGACGCCGGAGTTCCTGGCCGGGTTGCCGGTCGAGGCGCTTGGCCGGTCGGCGCTGGCCGACCTGCTGCGCCGGCTCGGCGTGCGTACCCTCGGCGACTTCGCCGCGTTGCCGGCTGGCGACGTGCTGGCCCGGTTCGGCTTCGACGGCGCGCTGGCCCACCGGCTGGCCGCCGGGCGGGACCACCGCCCACTCGCCGTCCGGCAGCCGCCGGCCGATCTGACGGTTACCTCCGAGCACGACGAGCCGATCGACCGGGTCGACGCGGCGGCGTTCGTGGCCCGGGCGCTGGCTGAGCAGTTGCACGAGCGGCTGGCCGGGCACGGGCTGGCCTGCACCCGGCTCGGCATCGAGGCGGTCACCGAGCACGGGCAGGAGCTGCACCGGGTGTGGCGGCACGACGGCCTGCTCACTGCCGGGGCCATCGCCGACCGGGTGCGCTGGCAGCTCGATGGATGGCTCTCCGGCAGCAACGGCCGCACGGGCGCCCGACCGGCTCGACCGACGTCCGGCATCATCCGGCTGCGACTGATCCCGGACGGGGTGATCGCCCAGGCCGGTCTGCAAGCCGGCCTGTGGGGGGAGACCGGCGAGGAGCGGGAACGGGCGCACCGGGCGTTGAGCCGTGTGCAGGGCATCCTCGGCCCGGAAGCGGTGGTCACCGCGGTGCTCGGCGGTGGGCGCTCCCCGGCCGACCAGGTGCGACTGGTGCCGTGGGGCGACGAACGTCTCCCCGCCCGCCCCGATGCTCCACCGTGGCCCGGTCGGCTCCCGGCGCCCGCGCCGGCGGTGGTGCTGCCCAGCCCGCTCGCGGCGACGGTGCACGACTCCGCTGGCGAACCGGTGGTGATCAGCGCGCGGTTGGCGGTGAGCGCCCCACCGGCCCGGCTGGTGGTCGGCACCGGCCAACCGGCGGAGATCGTGGGCTGGGCCGGCCCGTGGCCGGTGGACGAGCGCTGGTGGGCCTCGGCCGAGGCCCGCCGCCGGGCCCGGTTCCAGGTCGGCCTCGCCGATGGCACCGCTCTGCTGCTCGCCGTCGAGGCCGGTCAGTGGTTGGTGGAGGCGATCTATGACTGAGGTGGCGCTGTCCCGTCCCGGGACCGAGGTGGCCCTGTCCCGTCCCGGGACCGAGTTGGCCCTGTCCCGTCCCGGGACCGAGTTGGCCCTGTCCCGTCCCGGGACCGAGGTGGCGCTGTCCCGTCCCGGCCGGTCGGTCCGCTCCGCTCCGGAGGCGGAGCCGGCGGTCGGGATCCGGCCACCCGTGCGGGCGGCTCGATGAGCTTCCACAACCCGAAGATGCCCTGGTCGGAGCTGGAGCGGGTGCTCTCCGGGCGGGCCGGTGCCGGCTCCGGCGGGTCGGGTGGCTCCGGCGGCGGGCGGTCGCGCGAGGAGCGGCACCTGCACGTGGTGGACCCGCTCGCCGTGGACGCCGACGGTGGGGACTCCCCGGCCTGGAGCCGCCGGCGCGAGCAGTACCAGCCGCCGGAGCTGACCCGCCCCGACGGTGTGGTGCCCTACGCGGAGCTGCACGCGCACACCAACTTCAGCTTCCTCGACGGTGCCAGCCACCCGGAGGAGCTGGCTGAGGAGGCGGCCCGGCTGGGGCTCACCGCGCTCGCCGTCACCGACCACGACGGCTTCTACGGGGTGGTCCGTTTCGCCGAGGCGGCTCGTACGTTGGGCCTGCCGACCATCTTCGGCGCGGAGCTCTCCCTCGGGCTGCCCGGCCCGCAGAACGGCGAACCCGACCCGCACGGCGCGCACCTGCTGGTGCTCGCGCACGGCCATGAGGGGTACGCCCGGCTGGCCACCACCATCGCCCGCGCCCAACTGCGCGGCGGGGAGAAGGGCCGCCCGGTCTACGGGGAGTTGGAGGAGGTCGCCGAGGAACTGCGCGACCATGTGCTGGTGCTGACCGGCTGCCGCAAGGGGCACGTGCCGGGGGCGCTGCTCACCGAGGGGGTGGACGCGGCGGCCCGGGAGTTGGACCGGCTGACCGCGCTCTTCGGTGCGGAGACGGTGGCGGTGGAGCTGACCGACCACGGTCATCCGGTCGACGCCGACCGCAACGACGCGCTCGCCGAGTTGGCCGCCGAGGCCGGGCTGCCGACGGTGGCCAGCAACAACGTGCACTACGCCAGCCCCGGCCGGCGTCGGCTGGCCACCACTGTCGCCGCCGTGCGGGCTCGACGCAGCCTGGACGAGATCGACGGCTGGCTGCCCGCGGCGGCCACCGCCCACCTGCGCAGCGGTGTGGAGATGGCGGCCCGGTTCGCCGCGTACCCGGGTGCGGTGGCGCGGGCCGCGGAGTTCGGCGCCGAGTTGGCCTTCGACCTCCAACTGGTCGCGCCGCAACTGCCGGCGTACCCGGTGCCGCCGGGGCACACCGAGATGAGCTGGCTGCGCAAGCTGACCGCCGACGGCGCGCGGGAGCGCTACGGGCCGCCGCAGGCGCACCCGACGGCGTACGCGCAACTCGACCACGAGCTGAACATGATCGAGGAGCTGGGCTTCCCCGGCTACTTCCTGGTGGTCTACGACATCGTCACGTTCTGCCGTGACCAGGACATCTACTGCCAGGGCCGAGGTTCGGCGGCCAACTCGGCGGTCTGCTACGCGTTGCGGATCACCAACGTGGACGCGGTCCGGCACCGGCTGCTCTTCGAGCGGTTCCTCGCGCCGGAGCGGGACGGCCCACCGGACATCGACGTGGACATCGAGTCCGACCGCCGGGAGGAGGTGATCCAGCACGTCTACACCCGCTACGGCCGGGAGCACGCCGCCCAGGTCGCCAACGTCATCTCCTACCGGCCCCGTTCGGCGGTGCGGGACGTGGCCAAGGCGTTCGGTTACTCGCCGGGGCAGCAGGACGCCTGGAGCAAGCAGATCGACCGGTGGGGCTCGGTCGCCACGGTCGACGTCGAGAACATCCCGGAGCAGGTGGTGGAGTACGCCAACGAGTTGCAGACGTTCCCGCGACACCTGGGCATCCACTCCGGCGGCATGGTGATCTGCGACCGGCCGGTGATCGAGGTCTGCCCGGTGGAGTGGGGGCGGATGCCCGGGCGCAGCGTGCTCCAGTGGGACAAGGACGACTGCGCCGCGGTGGGCCTGGTCAAGTTCGACCTGCTCGGCCTCGGCATGCTCTCCGCCCTGCACTACGGCTACGACATGATCGGGTCCCGGCTCGACCTCGGTGACATGACCCTGGACGACCCGGAGGTCTACGACATGCTCTGCCGGGCCGACTCGGTCGGGGTGTTCCAGGTGGAGAGCCGCGCCCAGATGGCCACCCTGCCCCGGCTCAAGCCCCGCGAGTTCTACGACCTGGTGGTCGAGGTGGCGCTGATCCGGCCCGGTCCCATCCAGGGCGGTTCGGTGCACCCGTTCATCCGGCGCAAGAACGGGCAGGAGCCGGTGACCTTCGCCCACCCGCTGATGCGCAACGCCCTGGAGAAGACCCTGGGTGTGCCGTTGTTCCAGGAGCAGTTGATGCAGCTCGCCATCGACCTGGCCGGCTTCGACGCCGCCGAGGCCGACCAGTTGCGTCGGGCGATGGGCGCCAAACGGTCCGTCGAGCGGATGACCCGTATCGCCGACCGGCTCTACGAGGGAATGGCCGAGCGGGGCATCACCGGAGAGTTGGCCGACGACGTCTACCGCAAGCTCACCGCGTTCGCCAGCTACGGCTTTCCGGAGAGCCACGCGATGAGCTTCGCCTACCTGGTCTACGCCAGCTCCTGGCTCAAGCGCTACCACCCGGGGCCGTTCCTGGCCGCGCTGCTCAACGCCCAGCCGATGGGCTTCTACTCTCCACAGACCCTGGTCGACGACGCCCGCCGGCACGGGGTGGAGGTCCGTCGTCCGGACATCAACGCCAGCGGAGCGAAGGCGGTGCTGGAATCCACCCCGGACACCCGGTGGGGCAGCGGTCCGGGGGAGCCACCGCACGCCTGGGGGCTGGGCGGCCCGGCCGTCCGGCTCGGCCTGTCCAGCGTACGGACCCTCGGCGCCGACGTGGCCGAGCGCATCGAGGCCGAACGGGCCACCGGTGGGCCGTACCGGGACATGCCTGATCTGGCCCGGCGGGTCGGTCTCACCTCCGCGCAGCTGGAGGCGTTGGCCACCGCGGACGCCTTCGCCTGTTTCGAGCTGACCCGGCGACAGGCGCTGTGGGCCGCCGGCGCGGCTGCCCAGGACCGGCCGGGTCGGTTGCCCGGCACGGTGACCGGCGCGGCGGCGCCCACGCTGCCCGGGATGGAGGCGGTGGACCGGCTGGTCGCCGACGTGTGGGCCACCGGGTTGTCGCCGGAGAGCCATCCGGCCCGGTTCATCCGGGGTCAGCTCGACGTGCTCGGCGCGGTGCCGATCGCCCGGCTCGGCCGGGTGGAGCCGGGGCAACGCATCCGGGTCGGCGGCATCGTCACCCACCGGCAACGCCCGGCGACCGCGGGCGGGGTCACCTTCATCAACCTGGAGGACGAGACGGGGATGCTCAACGTCACCTGTTCACCGGGGCTGTGGCAGCGCTACCGGCGGGTGGCCCGGACCAGCGCCGCGCTGGTGGTCCGGGGGCGACTGCAGCGGCACGAGGGGGTGACCAACCTGGTCGCCGACCGGCTGGACGCCATCGAGCCACCGGTCAGTCCCGCCTCCCGTGACTTCCGCTGAAGAGTGATCCACATTACGGTTTCCTGCGGCGTCGGGCGGGAGACTCGTCCTGAGCGGGCAGAGTCGCCCGTGATCCGTGAGGGGGAACTGAAGTGACGGGCAATCACGCGTACACCGGTGGAATCGCCAACGCCCGGCGGACCCGATTGGGTGCCGGTTGGGTGCCGTCGCACCTCGCCGACCCTCGCGAGTACGAGGTGACCAACGGCCCGGTGGCCAACGAGCGCCGTTCCCGGGCGGAGGACGAGGTCGAGGGCACCGAGTCCTGACCACTAGGCTCGACCGGGTGGAGCAGACCCGAGGCCGGTTCGCCGGGCCGCCGCTGACACCCCGCACCGCCGTGATCTGGTCGGTGCTCCGCGCCGAGCTGGACCGGCGCGGCGACACCGAGCTCACCGTGCTGGACGTCGGCGGCGGCACCGGCGGTTTCGCCGTCCCGCTGGCCCGCGCCGGGCACCGGGTCACCGTGGTCGACGCCAGCCCTGACGCGCTGGCCGCGCTCACCCGCCGGGCCGCCGAGGCCGGGGTGGCCGACCGGATCGCCGCCGTGCAGGGCGACGGTGACGCGTTGGCCGGGCTGGTCGAGCCGGCCGGCGTCGACCTGGTGCTCTGCCACGCCGTGCTGGAGGTGGTCGACGACCCGACGCCGGTGGTGGCCGCGTTGGCCACCGCGCTGCGTCCCGGCGGCGCGGCCAGTGTGCTGGTGGCGGGCCGGGCCGCCGCCGTGCTGGGCCGCGCGATGAACGGGCATCTGGACGTCGCGGCCGCGTTGGCCGCCGACTCGGCTGGCACCGCCGGGCCGCGGGACACCCTGCGCCGCCGCTACGACGCCCCGGGCGCCGCCGCGCTGCTCGGCGCCGCCGGGCTGGTGGTCGAGGAGATCCACGGGGTACGCGTGCTGGCCGACCTGCTGCCGGCCGCGGTCGCCGACGGGCAGTCCGCCGCCCTGGTCGAGTTGGAACGTGCGCTGGCCGCCCAACCGCCGTACCGGGACCTGGCCGCCCAACTGCACCTGTTCGCCCGCCGGCCGGCATGATCGCCGAGCCGGGTGGCGGGCCGGCGCCGCTGGAGGTCCTCGGGCCGGACCACGGCGGCGGCCGTATCGCCGATGTGCTGCCCAGCGCGCTCGCCGTGCTGGGCGTGCCCGGTGCGGCCGATCCGCTCGGGCTCGTTCCCGCGTTGGCCGGGGTACGCCGGATCGCCGTGCTGCTGGTCGACGGGCTCGGTTGGTACCAGTTGCCGACCGCCGCTCCGTACGCGCCGACCCTCGCCGGGCTCGCGGCGACGGTGGCCCGGCCGCTCATCGCCGGCTTCCCGTCCACCACCCCGACCAGTCTGGTGTCGTTGGGCACCGGCGTCGCGCCGGGCGCGCACGGGGTGCTCGGCTTCACCGTGCGGGTGCCCGGCACCGATCGGGTGCTCACCCACACCGACTGGGCAGCCGACCCGTCGCCGTTGCGCTGGCAGCCGGTGCCCACCCAGTTGGAGCGGGCCCGCGCCGCCGGCGTGACGGTCACCGTGGTGAGTCGGCCGGAGTTCGGCGGCAGCGGGTTGACCCTGGCCGCCAACCGGGGCGGCGACTTCCAGGGGGCCGCCGGCGGGGACGCGGTGGCCGCCGCCATGCTGGCCGCGCTGTCCGCCGGCTCCGGGCCGACCCTGGTCTCCGGCTACCACGCCGACCTGGACCGGCACGGTCATCTCAGCGGCGTCGACTCGGCGCCCTGGCGGGTCGCCGCCACCGAGGTGGATGCCATGCTCGCCCAACTGGTCGACGGGCTGCCGCCGGACGCGGCACTGCTGGTGACCGCCGACCACGGGCAGCTCGACGTACCCGCCGCGCACCGCTTCGACCTGGACACCGATCCGCGGCTGCGGGCCGGGGTGCGGCTGGTGGCCGGCGAGGCCCGGGTGCGTTACCTGCACGTCGAGCCGGGCGCGGTCGACGACGTGCTGGCCGCCTGGTCGGAGGTGCTGGGCGCCGCGGCGCGGGTACGCACCCGTGCCGAGATGGTGGCCACCGGTTGGTTCGGGCCGGTGCCCGAGGAGCACCTGGGCCGGATCGGCGACGTGGTGGTGACCTGCAACGACACGTACGCGGTCATGGCCAGTCGCACCGAGCGGCCGATGGCGTCGAAGTTGGTGGCGTACCACGGGTCGGACACCGCCGCCGAGCTGACCGTGCCGCTGTTGGTCGTGCGCGGCTGACCGGGGCAGGGTCCGGCCGGCCGACGGCTGGTGGTGTCGTACCCCCGGGTTAACCTGCCGGGATGGGCCGCAGTCAGTCGTTGCCCCGGGGCGACGATCCGCGCTTCGGGCCGGACGCCGACGACTCCGGCAGCCCGATCCTGCACGTCGACATGGACGCCTTCTTCGCCGCCGTCGAGGTGCGCCGCCGACCCGAGTTGCGCGGCCGGCCGGTCATCGTCGGCGGGGTCGGGCCGCGCGGGGTGGTCAGCTCGGCCAGCTACGAGGCCCGCCGTTACGGCGTGCGCAGCGCGATGCCGACCAGTCAGGCCCGGGCCCGCTGCCCGCACGCGGTCTTCCTGCCACCGGAGTTCACCGCCTACACGGCCGCTTCCCGGGCGGTCATGCAGATCTTCCGGGACGTCACCCCGCTGGTCGAGCCGCTCTCCCTCGACGAGGCGTTCCTCGACGTGGCCGGCGCCCGCCGGCTCTTCGGCTCCCCGGCCACCATCGCCCGGCTGATCCG
Source organism: Micromonospora parathelypteridis (assembly GCF_014201145.1). Lineage (NCBI taxonomy): Bacteria > Bacillati > Actinomycetota > Actinomycetes > Micromonosporales > Micromonosporaceae > Micromonospora > Micromonospora parathelypteridis. The sequence goes on along the minus strand of NZ_JACHDP010000001.1, from coordinate 1,387,400 downwards.
CCGCCGGGTCGCCGAGGAGCAGGAGCTGACCTGCTCGGTCGGGGTGGCGCCGAGCAAGTTCGTGGCCAAGCTGGGCTCCACCCGGGCCAAGCCGGACGGCCTGCTGGTCGTGCCCTCGGGGCAGGTGCTCGACTTTCTGCACCCGCTGCCGGTGGACGCGCTGTGGGGGGTGGGGGAGCGGGCCGCCGAGGCGCTGCGCCGGCTCGGCCTGGCCACCGTCGGCGATCTCGCCGAGGCACCGGTGGGCATGCTCCGCCGAGCGGTCGGTGCCGCCTCGGCGACGCACCTGCACGAGCTGGCCTGGGGACGAGACTCGCGCCGGGTCAGCCCCGAGCACGTCGACAAGTCCATCGGTGCCGAGGTGACCTTCGACGTCGACGTGGCCGACCCGCTGGAGATCCGCCGCGCGTTGCTCGCGCTCAGCGCGAAGGTCGGCGTGCGGTTGCGGGGCTCCGGACAGGTCGGGCGCACCGTCTCACTCAAGGTGCGGCTGGCCGACTTTCGCACCGTCAGCCGCTCGCGCACCCTCGACGTGCCCACCGACACCGCCCGCGAGATGTTCGACACGGTCTGGGCGCTCTACACCGCACTCGACCCGGGTGAGCGGATCCGACTCGTTGGTGTCCGGGTGGAAGGGCTCGCGGCGGCGGTGGGCGCGCCTCGGCAACTCACCCTCGGCGCGCCGGAGCGTGGCTGGCGTGAAGCGGAAGCTGCCGCCGACGCCGCTGCTGCCCGTTTCGGGCGGTCCGTCATAGGTCCGGCCAGTCTGATGGGCGACCGTGATCCCCGTCGGAAGGAAAATCCACCCCACCCGTAGGTCGTCCCGCTTTCCGACGCGCGACCCCCCTCGTAGACTTGCGGGTAAGCAGTCGGTTGGCTGCCACGGTCTGTCGGCCCAAGTGGGCCCGACCAACGCGTGACCGGGGAGGAGTGCCGTGCCGCTCTCGGAGCACGAGCAGCGGCTGTTCGAGCAGATCGAGCGGTCGCTTGCCGAGGACCCCAAATTCGCCTCGGCCGTGCGCGCCAGCGATCCGCGCTTCCATGCGCGGCGTCGCCTGCTCGTCGCTGCCGGCGTGATCATCGCTGGCTTGGCTCTACTGGTCTACGGCGCGGTGATCAAGACTCCACCGTTGGCGGTGGCGGGCTTCGTCGTCATGCTGGCGTCGGCCGCGTACGCGGTGCAGTCGCACCGACGGGCGCAGTCACCCGACCTGCACGTGGTGGGCGGCACGACGAGTCGTCGCCGTCCGCGCGGTGGCCGATCCGGTCGCCGGTCGTCAATCCTGGACCGCATGGAGGACAGGTGGCGGCAGCGCCCGGAGGGGCACCGCTGAGCCAGTCCCGCCGCTGAGGCGGGCCGTACGCCGCGACGAGCGAGTCGCCGGGCGCAGCCCGGCGACCTCCGTCGTATCCGCGCGCCCGTATCCGCGCGCCCTCCCGCTGACAAGCGCCGCCGAGCGGCCCATCCCCATGATCGACACCAGGTCGGCGATGTGGGGGTATCCGGGCCGCGGGACATCCCCACATCGGCAACCTGGTGTTGATCACGCCCACCTCGACCACCACCATCAATTGATCGAGGCGCTGGCGGCCGGGTACCGGCGACGGCGGGGCACGGCGACGGCGGGCGGGGCTAGGCGGGGCGGGTGGTGGTGCCCGAGTGGGGCGGCGGTTGGTGGACCGCCGCCCCAGATCTGGATCTGGACCTAGACCTGGACGAGCGTGGGTCAGCGGGCCGCCCGGTCCGCCAGCAGCCGTCGGGGGTTCCAGCGCAGCAGCCGGTGCCGGGTTCGCCCGGTCAGCGCCACCATTCGGCCGGACGTGTCCGCCATTGCGGTCCTCCACCGCAGCAGCACCGACGGCGGCAACACGGCGGCGAGCAGGCGGGTCCGCCGGTCGGCCCGTGCGGCGAGCGCCCCACGGACCGCGCGTAGTGCCGGCACCAACCGCTCACCGGTTAGCGGGTCCCGCGCGTAGCGGGCCCGCTCCTCCGCCCGACCGAGCAACTGCGCCGACCCGATCGCGGCGGTGTCGTCGCTGAACGTGTCCCGAACAAGCCGGTCGGCGGTCGCCCTGGGGGTCTCGGTCATATCGACGGGGATCCGGAAGTCCACCATCGTGTCGAGGAGCTCCGCCCAGGCGGCGTGCGCGTCCGCGCGTGCCGCGTTGGCGTCCGCGCCGACCACCACCACCCGGGTTTCCGGCTCGGCGCCGTCGTCGACGGTTGCGGAGGCCACCGCGGCGCTTGCCGCCTGGCCACCACCCCGTCTACGGCGCAGGGCCAGTCGGCGCAGGGCGGGGATCGCGAGCAGTGCCAGCAGGGCCAGCAGGCCCGCCGTCCACCAGGGCCAGACCGGTGGCTGCTCGGCCGGCGTCGTGCCGCTCAGGGAAAGCCCGTCGTCGAGGTCCCGGTCGGCGTTGTCGGGCCCGGTCGGACCAGCCGAGGCGTCGGTGCCCGCCGGGGTGTCCGAAACACCAGTGCCCGGGGCGGACGGCTCCGGGGCGTCGGTGTCCGGCGCCCAGGCCGATCGGGTGGACCCCGGCACCCCGGACGCCGGGGTGGCGTCGAACGGCACCCAGCCGACCCCGTTGAAGAAGACCTCGGTCCAGGCGTGCAGGTTGAGGTTGGTCAGCGTGAAGGTGTCGCCGTCGCGATTGCTGCCGTTGGTGAACCCGAACGCCACCCGCGCGGGGATGCCGGCCGAGCGGACCAGCCAGGCCATCGCCGCCGCGTACTGCTGGCAGTAGCCGACCTTGTTGGTCAGGAAGTTGACGATGTCCTGCCCACTGCTGCCGCTCGCGGTGCTGAGCCGGTAGGCGAACCCGTTGTCCGCCGAGAAGTGCTGGTAGATCGCCAACACCCGGTCGTAGTCGGTGCGCTTGTCCTGGATCAGCCCCTTCACCAGATCCTCCACCTCCGGCACCGGCCCGGGGGTGGACGTCAGCTGCCGGCGTACCGGGTGGTCGGCCGGCAGCGGTTGCGCGGCTCGCAGCGCCGCGGGCGTGTACGTCGAGCGGACGTAGTCGAAGGAGTACTTCCGGCCCCGGGAGTTTTCCCGGTTGGAGAAGACGACCTGCTGGTTGGGGTCGTAGAGCCAGTTGCCGTTGAGGTCCTCGGTGCGTACCGGCTCGGCGTACACCGGCATCAGCGACATGCTCAGGCTCTTGGTGACCTCGACGGTCGCCCGGTAGGTGGTCTGCTGCACGCCTGGGCCGGCCCGGTCGGCCGGGTTGGGCAGGTCCCGGTTGGTCGGCCGGCCGCTCGGGTTGCGCGCCTGGAAACCGGTCGGGCGCAGCTCGTCGGCGACCGCGTACCGCAGGTAGAACGGGTTGGGCTCGGACGTGGTGACCTTGACCAGGTCGGACACCTGGGACTGATTGAGCTGGCCGGCGAGCGAGGCGAACAGGTCGATCCGACCCGAGTTGCCGCCCGATCCGGTCCCGTTACCGGTGCCGTTGCCCGGTCCCCGACTGAGGGAGTCGAGGAGCCCGCCGGTCATGCCGGGCACCGCCAACGGCAGCGCCACCGCCAGCGCCACCCCGACCGCCGCGAGCCGACGGCCGGCCGAGGCCAGTGGCGAGGCCTCCCACACGTCGATGTCGCGACCGTCGCCGGTGAACCGGCGTCCAAACCTGCGTACCCGGTCGACGTTGTCGGTGACCAGCAGCCAGAGGTAACCGGCGGCGCCCACCACGAACGGCGTCGCGGGGACGCTGTCCACGTAGACGGCGACCGGCACCGAGTAGATGGCGAGCATCGGCAGCCCCGCCAGCGCGGGCCGGCGCAGCCCCACGGCCAGTACGTCCACCAGGACGGCGACCGCGCCGACGCCGAGGACGGCGATGAACAGCAGCGGGTCGGTGTCCGGGACCTCGACTCCGTAGGAGCGCATGTCCTGCGCGGAGCCGGCGAGGAGATCGGCGAAGTGCGCGAACGTGCCGGGCGTGGGCAGGACGCCGACCAGCTCCTCGCCGCTGGGGAACAACCAGGTCAGGGCGAGGATGAGGCCGGCCAGCATGCCCAGCACCTGACCCCACAGGGGTGCCCGGGCGAGCCTGGTCAACGCGGCCACCCCGGCGACCACGGCGACCGCGATGACGGACTCGATCAACCACGTCCAGCTCTGGAAGATGGCCGACAGCGGCGCGGCGGCCAACACCGTGGCCGCGGCCGCCACCACGCCGATGTTCCGACTGGCGATCATGAGGCGAACCTCCCGTTCATCGCACGCCGCCCGCGACCGTCTCGGCCAGCGCGGCGCGCAGGGCGAAACCCTGGGAGCCCCGGCCGGCCTGCGGCCACAGCGCCGGCAGCCGGGCGCCGTGGTCGACGCCGACCACGCGCCAGCCGCTCTGCAGCATGGCCAGGACGGCGGCGCCGTGCGCGTGCTCGGCCTCGGCCCGCGCCTTCTCCGGCAGGCTGAGCCAGGTGGAGCTGTTCAGCAGGAACCCGATGCAGGTGGCGCCGTTGCCCCGCAGCCCGGCCAGCAGCTCGGCCTCGGCCACGCTCACCGTGCCGAACAGCCCGATGATCAACCCGCCGTCGGCGCGCTGGCGGACCCGCTGCACGAGGCCGGTCACCTCGGCGCGCTGATCGAGGCGGACCTCCGCGAGGTGGTCGAGCAGCGCGCCGTCACCGCCGGCCTCCGACGCGTCCACATCGACGCCCGAGCCGGTGACCAGCCGCAACTTGTAGCCGGCCTGTCGTAGGTGGACGGCGACGCTCGCGGCGGCGGAGACGGACCACTCGAAACTGGCCGTCGGCCCCTCGCCGCGGTGGCCGTACGCCCGGGTGTCCAGAACGACAGTGGCCCGGCTCTCCCACGGCTGCTCCTCGCGGCGCACCATCAGCTCGCCGGTCCGCGCGGTCGACTTCCAGTGCACCCGGCGCAGGTCGTCGCCGCGCCGGTACTCCCGGGTCGCCGCGTCGTCCTCGCCGTGTACCGCCACCGAGCGGGCCCGGCTGTCGCCGCTGCCCGCGTACTCCCCGGGGAGCCGGACCGACGGCAGCGGGGTGACCTGCGGGATGACCGTCAGGTGGTCGGTGCTCGGGAAGGACCGGGTGAGCTCGCAGAGCCCGAACGGGTCGGTCATCCGGACCACCAGCGGGCCCACGTCGTAGCGGCCCCGCACGTCGGCCCGCACGGTGTACGCCACGGAGCTGGCCTGGTGCGCGCCGAGCCGCTCCAACACCACTCGGGGCCGGCTGCCCAGCGCGTAGGGCAGCCGGTCCTCCAGGAGGAGGGTGCCGGTCGGCAGCCGGGAGAGGTTCTGCAGACGCAGCACCACCCGGGAGTTGGCGCCGACCGGAACCCGGTGCGGGTCCAGCGAACGGTTGCAGGCCAGTTTGTAGCGGCTACGCCCGACGTAGGTCGCGGCCAGCAACGGCAGGATGGCCAGCAGCACGGCCACCCGGAGCAGGTCCTTCTCGCCGAGGATGCCGGCCGAGATCGCTGCCGCGACCGCCGCGGCGAGGAAGGAGCGCCCGCGGGTGGTCAGCCCGCGCAGCCCGGCACGCACGTCATGGCCTCCGCGGCTCGTAGGGCGCGCGGCCGTTGCCGGAAGCGGGCCGGGTGTCGTACGGGTTGCGCTGCCGGTCGTGTGGCAGTGGCAGACGGTGCACCAACTCGGAGACGATCGCGTCGGTGGTGCGTCGGGCGAGCTGCGCGTCGGCGGTCGGGATGATCCGGTGCGCGAGCACCGGCACCGCCAGCGCCTGCAGATCGTCGGGGAGGACGTAGTCGCGGCCCTCCAGGGCGGCGACCGCCCGGGCGGTGCGCAGCAGTTGCAGGGTCGCTCGGGGGGAGGCGCCGAGCCGCAGGTCGGGGGCTTCCCGGGTGGCGGTGACCAGGTCGATCGCATACTGCTTGACCGCGTCCGCCACGTGCACCTGCCGGACGGTGGCGATGAGTTGCCGGACGATCGCCGCGTCGGAGACCGGGCGGAGCTCGTTGAGCGGGTCCGTGCCGCCGTGTCCGTCGAGCATGGCCAGCTCCGCGCCGGAGTCCGGGTAACCCATCGCGATGCGGGCGGTGAACCGGTCGCGCTGCGCCTCGGGCAGCGGGTAGGTCCCCTCCATCTCGATCGGGTTCTGCGTGGCGATGACCATGAAGGGGGTCTGCAGCTGGTACGTCACGCCGTCGACGGTGACCTGCCGCTCCTCCATGCACTCCAGCAACGCCGACTGGGTCTTCGGTGAGGCCCGGTTGATCTCGTCGCCGACCACCAGGTTGGCGAACACGGCCCCGGGGCGGAACTCGAAGTCGTGCGTCTCCTGGTTGTAGACGCTGACACCGGTGACGTCGCTGGGCAGCAGGTCGGGGGTGAACTGGATCCGTCGTACCGTGCAGTCGATGGACCGCGCGAGGGCCTTGGCCAGCTTGGTCTTGCCGACACCCGGGACGTCTTCGATCAGGAGGTGACCCTCGGCGAGCAGCACGGCCAGGGCGAGCCGCACGGTGGCGGTCTTTCCCTCGATGACCTGCTCGATGTTGGCCACGATGGCCTCGCTGGCGGCGCGGAACTCGTCGTGCGGCAATAGGCCGCCCACCTCGTCCCAGGTCTGTTGTGTCACGGGCCTCCTCCTCGTCGCCGTCACGGCAGCTCTGTAGAGAGCACCTGGACCCGCCGTTGGGTTCGCGACGTCGAGCCTCTTTTGCCGCAGGATTCTCACTAGCCTCTCAGGCTAACCATGTTTGTCGTTATCGCCGACCCCCGCAGGTAGTCCGTCGGTTACGCCCCGATATTCGTCGCGTCGGGGGACCCGGCTCGGCGCGGCCCGGGGGCCCGCAGGCCGAACCGTCGGCGGGGTAGACTGCCGGACATGGCCGGAGTCTTCCTGCTTCTTACCGGGCCGTGCTGATGCGCTGAACGCGCGACAGCACGGCGGCCCCTCCTGTGCGAGGGGCTTTTTTGTGCCCGCCGCCGGCCCGGCCCGGTGGTGCCGAGACGAACGCCGCCGGCCCGGCCCGGCGGTGCCGAGACGAAGCGAAGCGAAGCGAGGAGAGACGATGAGTGAGGCAGCCGCACCGGCGGGCGACATTCCCCCGTTCCGGTACACCGCGGCCCTGGCCGACGAGATCGAGATCCGTTGGCAGGACACCTGGGCGCGCGAGGGCACCTTCCACGCACCGAACCCGACCGGCCCGCTGGCCGACCCGACCCATCCCCGCGCCGGCGCGGAGAAGCTGTACGTGCTGGACATGTTCCCGTACCCGTCCGGTGCCGGCCTGCACGTCGGTCACCCGCTGGGCTACATCGGCACCGACTGCTACGCCCGCTACCAGCGGATGGCCGGCCGCAACGTGCTGCACGCGATGGGCTTCGACGCGTTCGGCCTGCCCGCCGAGCAGTACGCGGTGCAGACCGGCACCCACCCCAGGACCACCACCGTGGCGAACATCGAGCGGTACAAGGCGCAGCTGCGCCGGCTGGGGCTGGCGCACGACGAGCGCCGCTCGGTGGCCACCATCGACACCGACTTCTACCGGTGGACCCAGTGGATCTTCCTGCAGATCTTCAACTCCTGGTACGACCGCGACGCGGGCCGAGCACGCCCGATCGCCGAGCTGATCGCCGAGTTCGAGGGCGGTAACCGGCCCACCCCGGACGGCCGCGCCTGGGCCGAGCTGAGCGTGGCCGAGCGCCGCCAGGTCGTCGACGACCACCGACTGGCGTACGTCTCGCAGGCCCCGGTGAACTGGTGCCCGGGGCTGGGCACCGTGCTGGCCAACGAGGAGGTCACCGCCGACGGCCGTTCCGAGCGGGGCAACTTCCCGGTCTTCAAGCGCAACCTGAAGCAGTGGATGATGCGGATCACCGCGTACGGCGATCGGCTGCTGGACGATCTGGACAGCCTGGACTGGCCCGAGCCGATCAAGCTGATGCAGCGCAACTGGATCGGCCGCTCCACCGGCGCCCACATCGACTTCCCCACCGCGACGGACCCGGTGCGGGTGTTCACGACCCGGCCGGACACCGTCTTCGGCGCCACCTACATGGTGCTGGCGCCCGAGCACGAGCTGGTCGACGCGCTGGCACCGGCGGCCTGGCCGGACGGGACGAGGGACAGCTGGACCGGCGGGCACGCCAGCCCCCGGGAGGCCGTCGAGGCGTACCGCAAGGCGGCGGCGGCCAAGACCGACGTCGAGCGGCAGTCCGACACCAAGGAGAAGACCGGCGTCTTCATCGGCGCGTACGCCACCAACCCGGTCACCGGCGGGCAGATCCCGATCTTCATCGCCGACTACGTGCTGGCCGGTTACGGCACCGGCGCGATCATGGCGGTGCCGGCCCAGGATGAGCGGGACTGGGCGTTCGCCGAGGTCTTCGAGCTGCCCATCGTGCGTACCGTGCAGCCGGCGGAGGGCTTCGACGGCAAGGCGTACACCGGGGACGGCCCGGCGGTCAACAGCGCCGCGCCCGAGCGCGGCCTGGACCTGAACGGCCTGGGGGTCGCCGACGCCAAGGCGGCGATCATCACCTGGCTGGAGGCGAACGGGCACGGCACCGGCGCGGTGACCTACCGGCTGCGTGACTGGCTGTTCTCGCGCCAGCGCTACTGGGGTGAGCCGTTCCCGATCGTCTACGACGAGACCGGCGCGGCGATCGCCCTGCCGGAGGAGATGCTGCCGGTCGAGCTGCCGGAGGTGGACGACTTCTCCCCGAAGACGTTCGACGCCGACGACGCGAACAGCAACCCGGAGACGCCGCTGTCCCGGCGGCGCGACTGGGTCGAGGTCGAGTTGGACCTGGGTGACGGGCCGAAGCGCTACACCCGGGAAACCAACGTGATGCCGCAGTGGGCCGGCTCCTGCTGGTACGAGCTGCGCTATCTGGACCCGACCAACAGCGAGCGGTTCGTCGACACCGAGAACGAGCGCTACTGGATGGGTCCGCGCGGCGACGGCGACTGCGGAGGCACCGACCTGTACGTCGGCGGCGCCGAGCACGCCGTGCTGCACCTGCTGTACGCGCGCTTCTGGCACAAGGTGCTGTTCGACCTGGGGCACGTGTCGTCGTTCGAGCCGTTCCGCAAGCTGTTCAACCAGGGCATGATCCAGGCGTACGCGTACACCGACTCGCGCGGCAGCTACGTGCAGGCCGAGGAGGTCATGGAGCGCGACGGCGCTTACTACCTGGGCGACCTGGCGGTCAACCGCGAGTACGGCAAGATGGGCAAGTCGCTGAAGAACGTGGTGACCCCCGACGACATGTGCGCCGCCTACGGTGCGGACACCTTCCGGGTGTACGAGATGTCGATGGGCCCGCTGGAGGTGTCCCGCCCCTGGGAGACCCGGGCCGTGGTCGGCTCGTACCGCTTCCTGCAGCGGGTCTGGCGGGCCGTCGTCGACGAGCAGACCGGTGCCCTGCGGGTCACCGAGGACCCGGCCGACGAGGCGACCCGCCGGTTGCTGCACAAGGTGATCGACGGGGTCCGTGGCGACATGGACGGCATCCGGTTCAACACCGCGATCGCCAAGCTGATCGAGCTGACCAACGGGTTGACCCAACTGTCGGCCACGCCCCGCGAGGTGGCCGAACCGCTGGTGCTGATGGTGGCGCCGTTCGCCCCGCACCTGGCCGAGGAGCTGTGGCGCAAGCTGGGCCACGACACCTCGCTGACGTACGCGGACTTCCCGACCGCCGACCCGGCGCTGCTGGTAGCCGACACGGTGACCTATCCGGTGCAGGTCAACGGGAAGGTCCGTGGCCGCATCGAGGTCCCCGCCGACGCCGCTGAGGAGACCGTCCGCGCGGCGGCCCTGGACGCGGTGGCCGCCACCCTGGCCGGCAAGGAACCCCGCAAGGTCATCGTGGTCAAGGGCCGGATGGTCTCCGTAGTCGCGTAACCGACCCCCGCGATCTTGCACTTTCGGTCCCTGGTTCGCCCTCTTTCGGGCGGTTTGTCGGGACAGAAAGTGCAAGATCGCGGGGTCAGGGGGCCAGCGCCGCCTCTGCCACGGGGCGATTGGTTTTTAGCCAGTCTTGCCAATGGGCGATCAGCGCGCCTATGCCTGCCTTGCGGAGGCGTCGCATGGCTGGGTCGGTGCTGGTGTCGATGGTGCGCCAGGTGCTCTCGATCTGGCGGAGCATCACGTCTGTCAGCTCCCCTCGGGGCAGCAGCCCGGGGCCGGCCGCGTCGTAGGCGTCGCAGAGCACGCGACAACGCCGGCCCAGCTCGGCGGGATCGGCGCCGTCGCCCAGCGGGGCCCAGTGCCAGCCGGCGAACGCCACGTCCTCGATCCGACGGCCCGGGGCAGCCAGGTCCCAGTCGAGGAAGGCCACCGGGAGCGGCCCAGCCGGGAAGTCCCGGTACACCGTGTTCTTCGGCGACAGGTCGCGGTGACACACGGTCTCGGCGTCACCGGCCAGGTCGGTGCCCGCACACGCGTCGTGCAGCCGCCGGATCAGCTCGGCCAGCCGCACCAGCGCCGCGTCGGCGAAGAACGCCGGATCCTCGGAGTCCCGCCACGGCACCCTCCCCGCGACGTAGCCGAGCATCTGCCGCCCACGCGCGTCGACGCCGAGGTGGCGGGGCGCGAGGTCCGCGCCCACCCCGGCGAGGTGGTGCAGCAACGCGCCGACGAAGTCCAGGTTGGCTGGCGGGGTACGTCGTACCGTGTCACCGACCCGAACCACGTCGGCGACGAAACCACCGGCGAGCGGCTCCTCGGCAGGGCTGTCGGTCGGCTCGGGCACGGTCACACCGGCAGGCGACGGCGTCGTCGCTCGGCGCGCCACCACCGGTGGACGAGCACCAGGCTGGCGATCACACCGAGGCTGGACGGGGCGGCGGCGTACCAGTTGACGTGGCCGGGGGAGCTGACCGCCGCGCCGATCGCCGCGTAGCCGAAGGCGGTCGGCGCGGAGGCGATGACGCTGCCGGCCAGGAACGGCAGCACCCGGGCTCCGGTCGTGCCGTAGCCGTAGCTGACCAGCCCGAAGCCGGCGATCGGCAGCAGTCGGACGGTGATCACACCGACCACGCTCTGCCGGGCGAACCAGCCGTCGAGGCGGGCCAGGCGACCACGGACCCGTTCGGCTACGAACTCCCGGCCGAGCAGCCGGCCGACCGTGAACCCGATCGCCGCGGCCACCAGCGCGGCGCCGAGGGCGTACCCGGCACCCTCCAGCGGGCCGAAGATCGCGCCCGCGGCGAGCGTGATGAAGGTCCGGGGGACCAGCGCGACCAGCAGCAGCGCCCCGCCGAGGATCGCCGCCACCGGGGCGAGGTCGCCCAGCCGGTCGGCCAGCAGCGGCAGCCGCTCCGGATCCGGCCGGGGCACCAGGAGCAGCAGTAGCCCGCAGCCGCCGATCAGCAGCACGAGCAGGGCGAACCGGGCTGCCGACGGCTGCCGGAGCAGCCGCCGGACGGCACGGATCATGCCCGGGCGGCGGCCACTGCGGAGCGGCGCTCGTTACGGAGCCGGTCCGACCAGGTGTCGTCCAGCGGCGGGAGCTGGTGTGCTCCGGTGGCCCAGCGCAGCAGCAGGTCGGCCAGGGCCGGGTTGCGGGCCAGCGCCGGGCCGTGTGAATAGGTGCCGAGCAGCTTGCCGCGCCACGCGCCCTCGGTCGCGCCGTCGTTGCCCACCCCGGCGGTGACCCGGGCCAGCGGGGAGACCTCCGGGCCGAGGTGGGTGCGGCCGCCATGGTTCTCGAAACCGGTCAGCGGGGGCAGGCCCAGCCGGGGGTCGATCTCACCGGCCAGCTCGCCGACGGCCCGGCTCTCGCCCCGGTCGGACTGCAGGTCGAGCAGCTCCAGGCCACGGCACTGCACGCCCTTGGCGAAGAAGGAGGTGCCGAGTAGTTGGTAGCCGGCGCAGACGCCGAACACCACCGAACCCTGGGCGACCGCCCGGTGCAGACCGCCGTCGGCGAGCAGGCGCTGGGCGCCCAGCGCCTGCGGGCCGTCCTCGCCGCCGCCGACCAGGTAGATGTCGGCGGTCGCCGGCAGTTGCTGGTCGGAGCGGACCTCCAGCACCTCGACCGGCATGCCGCGTTGGCGGGCCCGGCGGGCGAGGATCAGGGCGTTGCCCCGGTCGCCGTAGGTGGAGAGCAGGTCGGGGTAGATCCAGACGATGCGCAGGCTCTCAGATGACACGGTCCAACTCCGCTCGGATGTCCTGGAACGCGGTGTAGTTCGCGATGACCTCCAACCGCCCGGGCGGAACCGACCGGATCGCTTCGTCGAAGGCGCGTACGTGCTGGAACGGCACGTCGTTGACGTCCAGTCGGACCGCCAGGTCGTACGCCCGGTCGCCGGTGATCAGCACCTGCCGGCCGCGGAGCGGGGCGAAGTCGACGTCGAAGAGCCAGGAGGTGTCGAGACCGTCGGGGTCGCGCGCGTTGATGGAGAGCAGGGTCGGCGCGTCGTCGGCCATGTCGAAGGCCTCCAGCCAACTGGCCGGGTTCTTGGCCAGCAGCAGCCGGATGTTGCGCCCGTCCTTGTCGACCTGCGCGTAGCGGCCGGCGACCGAGGTGACGATGCCGAGGCGGGACACCGCGTCGACCGGGCGGACGCCGAACTCGGCGGCCACGGCCAGCGCGGTCGCCGCGTTGCCGAGGTTGACCTTGCCGGGCAGTTGGAGGGAGACCTTGTGCCAGGCGCCGGTGGGGTCGAGCACGCCCTCGTCCTCGACGACCCACTGCGGCTCCGGCCGGCGCAGCGCACAGCCGGTGCACCACCACTGGTCGCCGGATCGCTGGATGGTGGAGCCGCACTCCGGGCAGACCCAGGAGTCGTCGTGCCAGCGCTGGCCGGCGCTGAACCAGGTCACGTGCGGCGGGTTGATGCCGCGGGCGGGGTCGGCCGGAGGGGTGGCCGCCCAGACCACCATCGGGTCGTCGGCGTTGGCCACCACCCGGACGTTGGTGTGCCGGACCAGTGCCGCGCGCCAGAGCTGCGCCATCATGGCGACCTCCTTGGCGCGGTCGAGCTGGTCGCGGGAGAGGTTGAGCAGCGCGACGACGTGCGGCTCGGTCGCCTCCAGCACCTGGGCGAGGTAGTGCTCGTCGACCTCCAGCACCGCGTACGGGGTGCTGCCGGCCTTGGCCAGCGCCGACGTGTGCCCGCTGGGCATGTTGGCGCCGAACGAGTTGGTGGCGACCCGGCCGAGCACGCCGACCGCGGCGGAGGTCAGCCGCGTGGTGGTGGTCTTGCCGTTGGTGCCGGAGACGAGCGCGATCGCACGCCCGGCCGACAGGTGGGCCAGCAGGTCCGGGTCGATCTTCAGGCCGATCCATCCGCCGATCACCGAACCGTCGCCACGGCCGGCCGCCCGGGAGAGTGCCGCGGCGGTCCGTGACACGGAGCTGGCCACCTTGGCCCGTAGGGGCATTTTCGCGTCCGTCACGCGAGCGAGGTTACCGGACCGCCCGCCTCACCAGATCGCCGCCGACGGTGAACCGTTCGGCCGTGGTGGCTGCGCGCGCGGCCAGGTGGGCGTCCGCCGGACGGAGTCGATCTATGTCGGAAAGCGGACCACGCCGGGGGGCCGCCGTGGCCCTCCACTCCGCTCCACCCCTTGTGACGTGCGGTTTTGCCCTCCGATCGGTCACGCCACGCGGGCGATTCTGGTTGCGGGTGGAGGGAAGTGGAGTAGAGTGGGGACCAATGGTGAGGCCGGGAGGGCTCACCGGCCCGGGGGGTCAGCGGCGCCGCGAACGCCGCTCAGGGGCGAGGGGGTAGGGCCGTTGTTTCTCGGCACCCACACTCCACGCCTGGACGAAAAGGGCCGGTTGATCCTTCCGGCCAAGTTCCGGGATGAGCTGGCGGGGGGTGTCGTGGTCACCAAAGGGCAGGAGCGCTGCCTCTACGTCTTCCCGACCCCTGAGTTCCAGCGGATCGCGGAGCAGTTGCGCGCGCAGCCGATGACGCACAAGGCGGCCCGGGCCTACAGCCGGGTCTTCTTCGCCAGCGCGCACGACGAGGTTCCGGACAAGCAGGGACGGGTGACCATCCCTGCCCACCTGCGGGCGTACGCCGCGCTGGACCGTGAGCTGGTGGTGATCGGCGCGAGCACGCGGGTGGAGATCTGGGACAAGGTCGCCTGGGAGACCTACCTCGCCGAGAGCGAAGACGACTTCGCCGACATCGAGGAGGGGGTGCTGCCCGGCGGTCTGTAGGGCGGAACGGCGCCCGACGTACTGCGAGATCTCCAGCCGCTTTCGAGTTCCTGGCATCACTTCCCCGGTGCCAGGCGCACGATCCAGTCATCGGGCGACGGTCCGGTGTCCGGCGGGAGCGGATGGGGATCTGGCGGTACGACGGCAGCGCCGTCCGACGACAGGCGCACGAGGAGAACGGACGTTTCAACCAGTGGGGGTCAACATGGGGGAGTTGCGCGGCACGCACGTGCCGGTGCTGCTTGAGCGGTGTCTTGAGCTGCTGGCCCCCGCGCTGGGTCGAGGCGGCCGTACGGTCCACGTCGACGCGACGCTCGGCCTGGCCGGGCACGCGGAGGCGGTGCTCGAGGCGCACCCGGAGACGGTCCTGATCGGGCTCGACCGGGACACCGAGGCGCTCGCTCACGCGCGGGTCCGGCTGGCCCGGTTCGCCGATCGGGTGCATCTGGAGCACGCCGTCTACGACGAACTGCCCGATGTGCTGGACCGGCTGGGCTATCCGGGCATCGACGGGATCCTGTTCGACCTGGGCGTCTCGTCGCTGCAGTTGGACGCGCCCGACCGCGGGTTCGCGTACGCCCAGGACGCTCCGCTGGACATGCGGATGGACCAGACCCGGGGGGTGACCGCCGAAGAGGTGGTCAACACCTACGCGCATCCGGACCTGGCCCGGGTGCTGCGGGTCTACGGCGAGGAGAAGTTCGCCGGCCGGATCGCCTCGGCGATCATCCGGGAGCGGGAACGCGCCCGGATCACCTCGTCGGCGCTGTTGGCGGAGCTGGTTCGGGACTCCATTCCGGCACCAGCCCGACGAACGGGTGGGCACCCGGCAAAGAGAACGTTTCAGGCTTTACGGATCGAGGTAAACAGAGAGCTGGCAGCGCTGGAGACAGCGCTGCCGTCCGCACTCGACGCACTGACCGTGGGCGGTCGCATGGTGGTCCTGTCCTACCACTCCCTGGAGGACAGGCTCACCAAGGCGGCGCTCGCGGACCGGGTCCGCAACAAGGGCCCGGTCGACCTCCCGGTCGAGCTTCCCGGGTCCGGTCCGACGTTCCGGCTGCTCAGCCGGGGCGCCGAACTGCCCGGGGAGGCGGAGGTCGCCGCGAACCCGCGCGCCGCATCGGTGCGGTTGCGGGCCGCGGAACGGCTCGACCCGAACGCGACAGAGCAAGGGCGGACCGACCGCGAACGGTCTCGCCGACGGGTGAAGGGAATGCACCAACCGGGCACGGGGTCCGCCTGATCCGTGGGGGGTCAGGGGCACCGGGACGGCAGAGGGACGGGATGTTGAGGGGGAGGGACATGAACATTGACAAGCGCGACCGCCGGGACGTCACCGGCGGCGGGCAGCGCACACCGCGGTCGGGGGGCCGGACCGCGGCGGAGCGGGCTCCGCGCCTCGGAAACGGTACGCCACGCATCGATCGAGTGAACCGGCAGGGGGAGACTCGCGCCCGGGGGGCGCGCGAGTTCCCGACTCAGGGCGCCGCCGCGCTGCGGCCGGTCGAGAAGGCCGGCAACGCCGCCAGCGCCCGCCCGCCGCGGTTGCGGGTGGCGCCGCCGCCGCCGGTGTCGGTGCCGCGCGCGCCGTTCGCGGCGCTGATCGTGGTGCTGGTGGTCGGTGGGGTGCTGGGCATCCTGGCGGTCAACACCAAGATCAACGAGAACGCGTTCCGGTTGGAGCGGTTGCAGCAGCAGCAGGCTCGACTGGACGTGGAGAAGCAGCAGCTCGACAAGCAGATCGCCGACGCCGAGGCGCCGGGCAACCTGACCGCCGAGGCACGGCGGCTGGGTCTGGTCGACGCTGGCGAGCCGGGCTACGTCCGGCTGCCGGACGGCAAGACGATCGGCGTGCCGCAGCCGGCGAGCGGCCAGCCGTCGGTGACCAGCCAGGGTGCGGGAGGCTGACCGGTGGCACCAAGGTCGGACGAGCCGCGCCGGGACCCGAAAGGGGCCCGGCGCGGTTCTTCGCGTGACGCAGGCCCCACCGACGGCGAGCCGCGCACCGGCGAGCCGGGCATCGGGGGCATCTCCGGCGCCCGGGCGTACACGCCGAGGGGTCGGACCGTCCGCGAGGACCGCGGCACCCCACCCCGCAGCGTGGGCGCCGAGCAGCGGCGTACACCGCGCAGCACCCGATCCGGTGACCCGTTCCGACCGGCGTTGCAGGTGCTCGACGGCGGTCGGGCCGCCGCCAGGGCCGGCCGGCGCGACGCCCCGGCCGCCGGACGCGGGGGTGTCGTGCGCACCGTCGCGCCGCGTACCCCCCGGGGCCCGGGCGTCGACGAGCCGCCGCCACGCCGCCGGACCACGCCGCGCGCGCCGCGGCGCGGCGACCGCCCGGCGGCCCGCCGGCCGTCGCGCAAGCCACCGCGTCCCCCGAAGCTGGCCGACTCGCGGCTGCGGCTGCGGCTGGGCACCGCGCTCGCCCTGACGCTGTTCGCCACCATCGGAATCCGGCTGATCTTCCTTCAGGCGGTCGACACCCCGGCGTACGCCGGCGGCGGCATCTCCGACCGCCTCCGCACGGTCGAGCTGCCCGCGCCGCGGGGAGCGATCTACGACAGCACCGGCGCCCTGCTGGTTCGCAGCGTCGAGGCGCGGTACGTGTTCGCCGACCCCACCGAGGTCGAGGACCCGGCCGGCACCGCCAAGGCGCTCTCACCACTGCTCGCGATCCCGGCGTCGAAGCTCGCCGATCTGCTCAAGCCCCGCAAGCTGGAGAACGGCAACGAGTCCCGATTCGTGTACCTGGCCCGAGGGGTGGAGATCTCGACCGCCAAGCAGGTGCAGGCGCTGGAACTGCCCGGGATCGGGGTGCACCGCGACGAACGCCGCGACGTGCCCGGCGGTGACCTGGCAGCCAACCTGATCGGCTTCACCAGCCAGGACATGACCGGGTTGGAGGGGCTGGAGGCCCGCTACGACGACCTGCTCGCCGGACAGGACGGCAAGCGGGTGTACGAGGCCGGCCGCCGCGACCTCGACGCGGCGATTCCGGGCGGCTACAACCGGACCACGCCCGCCAAGCCGGGTAGTTCCCTGCGCCTCACCCTCGATCGTGACCTGCAGTTCCGGACGCAGCAGATCCTCAGCGCGGGCATGGCCCAGCTGCGGGGCGGCACCGGCGCGGCCGTGATCATCGAGATTCCCTCCGGCGCGGTGCTGGCCCAGGCCAGTAATCCCACCTACAGCGCGGCGAAGCCGCTCCCGAGCGACCCGGTCGCCCGGGAGGACGCGGCGACCAGCTTCATCGTCGACCCCGGCTCAATCCACAAGGCGATCACCTACGGCGCGGCCCTGCAGGAGGGGGTGATCACCCCGGACACCACGCTGCCCATCGCCAACAGCATCAAGAAGGGCGACACCTGGTTCTCCGACACGCATCCCGCCAATGGCAAACGGATGAGCATCCCCGGGATGCTCGCCTACTCGTCGAACGTCGGCACCATCACGATCGCCGACAAGCTCGGCCGGGACCGGTTGATCGACTACCAGAAGCGGTTCGGGCTGGGCAAACCGACCGGCGAGGGGATGCCGGGGGAGGCCAGCGGGCGACTGCTGCCGGCCGACGAGTGGAGCGAATCGTCGTACGGGTCGGTGCCGATCGGGCACAGCGTCGACGCCACGCCGCTGCAGATGGCCGCCGCGTACGCCGCGATCGCCAACAACGGCACGTACGTGCAGCCGCACCTCATCAAGGAGGTGATCGCCCCGGACGGCAAGCGCACCCCCGCGCCGGCTCCGGTCACCCGGTCGGTGCTCAGCCCGCAGAACGCGGCAGCCCTGCGCACCATGCTGGAGGCGGTCACCACTGTCGATCACGCGACCGGCCTGACCGCCGCGGTCCCGGGCTACCGGGTCGCGGGCAAGACCGGCACCGGCTCGCGGCTGGCCGACGGCAGGATCGAGACCGACAAGGTGTCCTCCTTCATCGGCATGGCTCCCGCCGAGAACCCCCGGTACGTGATCGCGGTCTTCGCGTACGCGCCCGGCGGTGGGGGCGCGGCGATCACCGGGCCGGCGTTCCGCGACATGATGCAGTTCACTCTGCGTCACTATCGCGTGCCGCCGTCCACCGGCGGTTCCGCACCCAAGTTCACGGTCTATCCGCGCTGAGCAGCGACGGCGGGACATCATCGGTGAGTGCCGACGAACTACCGGGGCGGCTGTACGGCCGGAACCGGACGACCGGGTAGGGTCTGACGCCGTGCCCGGCAATCCACGTCCACGTACCGTGACCGGAGTCCGGCTCGGTGATCTCGCCGTCCGACTCGCCGTCGACCTCCCGGCGGACGCCGCCACGGTGGTCGTCACCGGGGCCACCCACGCCAGCCAGGAGGTCCACCCCGGTGACCTCTACGCGGCGCTGCCCGGTGCCCGTCGGCACGGCGCGGAGTTCGCCGCCGGTGCCGCCGAGGCGGGCGCCGTCGCCCTGCTGACCGACCCGGCGGGTGCGGAGCTGGCGGCGGGCAGCGGCCTGCCGACCCTGGTGGTTGCCGACCCGCGTGCCGTGCTCGGCGAGCTGGCCTCGGCCGTCTACGGCGACCCGACCGAAGGTCTCACCGTGATCGGGGTGACCGGCACCGCCGGAAAGACCTCCACGGCGTACCTGATCGAGTCCGGGTTGCGGGCCGCTGGGCACGTCACCGGCCTGATCGGCACGGTGGAGACGCGGCTCGGCGATCTGCTGATCGACAGCGTGCGCACCACCCCCGAGGCCACCGACCTGCACGCCATGCTGGCCACCGCACGCGAGCGTGGCGTCACCGCCGTGGTCATGGAGGTCTCCAGCCATGCCCTGGCAATGGGCCGGGTGGGCGGTGTCCGGTTCGCCGTCGGGGGTTACACCAACTTCGGCTCCGACCACCTGGACTTCCACGCCGACCGCGACGACTACTTCGCCGCGAAGGCCCAGCTCTTCGACGGGCGCTGCGCGGTCGAGGTGCTCAACGACGACGACCCGGCGTTGCAGCCGCTGTACAAGCCGACGACGGTCACCTACTCGGCCGCCGGCGACCAGGGCGCGACCTGGTGGGCCGACGGCGTGGGCGGCGAGGGGTACGCCCAGCGGTTCACCGCGCACGGCCCGGACGGTGTGGTGCTGTCCGCCGGGGTGGCGCTGCCCGGCCGGCACAACGTGGCCAACGCGCTGCTGGCCATCGCCGCGCTTGTCGGTGCCGGTGTCGATCCGGCGACCGCGGCCGAGGGCGTGGCCGCCTGCGGTGGCGTACCCGGCCGGCTGGAGCTTGTCGAGTCGGTCGGGCCGGTGCGCGGCGTCGTCGACTACGCGCACAAGTCGGACGCGATCGTGGCCGCGCTGGCCGCGCTGCGCGAGCTGAGCGTCGGCCGGTTGATCTGTGTGATCGGTGCCGGCGGAGACCGGGACCGGGGTAAGCGCCCGGTGATGGGCGCGGCCGCTGCGGAGGGAGCCGACGTGGTGCTGGTGACCGACGACAACCCGCGTACCGAGGACCCGGCGGAGATCCGCGCCGAGGTGCTCGCCGGGGCGTACGGGGCTGCGACGGCCGCCCGGATCATCGAGGTGGCCGGCCGGCGCGCCGCGATCGACGAGGCGGTGCGGCTGGCCGAGCCGGGCGACGTGATCGCGCTGCTCGGCAAGGGGCACGAGCGGGGCCAGGAGGTGGCGGGCGAGGTGTTTCCGTTCGACGACAACGTCGAGCTGTCCGACGCGCTGCGGGCCCGCTTCGCCGACCCGGCGGGGCAGCGGTGATCGCGCTGAGCCTGGCCGAGGTGGCCGCGGCGGTCGACGGGCGGCTGGTCGGCGCCGACCCGGCCGCCACCGTCACCGGCTCGGTGGAGTTCGACTCGCGCAAGGTGGGGCCCGGTTCGCTCTTCGTGGCGTTCCCGGGGGAGAAGGTCGACGGGCACGACTACGCGGCGACGGCGATCCAGGCCGGCGCGGTGGCGGTGCTCGGCACCCGCGAGGTGCCCGGGGTGCCGATGGTGCTGGTCGACGACGCCCTGACCGCGATGGGCCGGTTGGCCCGCGCGGCGGTGGACCGGCTGCCCGGGCTGACCGTGATCGGCGTGACCGGCTCCTCCGGCAAGACCACCACGAAGGACCTGATCGGTCAGCTCACCACCCGGCTCGGGGCCACGGTGGCGCCGCCCGGCTCGTTCAACAACGAGCTGGGGCACCCGTACACCGCTCTGCAGGCCGGGCCGGACACCCGTTACCTGGTGATGGAGAAGGGCTCGCGCGGGATCGGGCACGTGCGGTACCTCTGTGAGCTGGTGCCGCCCCGGATCTCCGTGGTGCTCAACGTCGGCACGTCGCACATCGGCGAGTTCGGCTCGCAGGACAACATCGCCCTGGCCAAGGGCGAGCTGGTCGAGGCCCTGCCGTCGGACGGGCTGGCGGTGCTGAACGCCGACGACCCACGGGTGGACGCGATGGCGAGCCGCACCGAGGCCCGGGTGGTCCGTTACGGCGAGGCGCCGGATGCCGACCTGCGGGCCGAGGACGTCACGCTGGACGAGCGGGGACACGCGTCGTACACCCTGGTCACCCCGGAGGGCCGCGCGTCGGTGCGGCTCGGGCTGAGCGGCCGTCACCAGGTCGGGAACACTCTCGCCGCGGCGGCGGTGGCCCGGGAGTTGGGCATGCCGCTGGCCGAGCTGGCCACGGCCCTCGGCGAGCTGGGGCTGGTCTCGACCCGTCGGATGGACGTCTTCGACCGTCCGGACGGGGTGACCGTCATCGACGACTCGTACAACGCCAACCCGGCCTCGATGGCGGTCGCGGTGCGGGCGCTGGCCAGTATCGGCCGGGGACGGCGTACCGTCGCGGTGCTCGGATACATGGCCGAGCTGGGCCCGTTCGAGTTCGACGGCCACGCCGAGGTCGGCCAACTCGTGGCCGAGTTGGGTGTCGACCGGCTGCTCGTGGTGGGCGAGCCGGCCGCGCCGATCCACGAAGGCGCGACAGCGGTAGGGAACTGGGGAGGAGAGTCGGTGTTGCTCACCGATCAGGCGGCGGCCGTCGAGGTGCTGCGGGGCGAACTACGACCGGGTGACGTCGTCCTGGTCAAGGGCTCGCGGTATCGGACCTGGGAGGTGGCCGACGCCCTGCGCGCCGACGCCGATGGGGAGTTCGCCCGATGAGGGCGGTCATCGTCGCCGTCGGGGTGGCCTTCATCGTCTCGCTCTTCTGCACCCCGATCGCGATCAAGGTTTTCACCCGACTCAAGGCGGGCCAGCCGATTCGGAGCGACGGCCCGGCGATGCACCAGGGCAAGAAGGGCACGCCCACGATGGGTGGCGTGGTCTTCATCCTGGCCACGGTGATCGCGTACGTGGCCGGACACCTGGCCCTGACCACTCTGCCGGACCAGCAGATCGCGCAGGTGGAGCCGACCATCACCGCGCTGGTGCTGCTGGGACTGATGGTCTTCTCCGGCGCGGTCGGCTTCCTCGACGACTTCCTCAAGGTGCGCAAGCGCAACAGCGCCGGGCTGAACAAGCGCGGCAAGCTGCTCGGTCAGATCCTGGTCGGCGCGGTCTTCGGCGTGATCGCGCTGTACTTCCCGAGCACGATGACCGACGCGAGGGGCCTGGCGACCAACACCGAGACGGTGGGCAGCACCACGCTGAGCTTCATCCGGGACATCGACGTCCTGGAGGTCAGCAAGGTCGGCGCGGTGATCATCTTCATCTTCGTGGTGATGGCTGCGACCAACGGGGTCAACCTCACCGATGGCCTGGACGGCCTGGCCACCGGCGCGTCGGTGATGGTGCTCGCCGCGTACGCGTTGATCGCGTTCTGGCAGTACCGGCACTGGTGCGCCGACCCGAGCTACACGCAGCCGTACTGCTACGAGGTCCGCGACCCGTTGGAGATCGCGCTGATAGCCGGAGCGGCGGCCGGGGCCTGTGTGGGCTTCCTCTGGTGGAACACGTCCCCGGCGCGGATCTTCATGGGCGACACCGGGGCCCTGGGGCTGGGCGGCCTGATCGCCGGCATGGCGATGTCCACCCGCACCATCCTGCTGCTGCCGATCATCGGCGGGCTCTTCGTGATCATCACGATGTCCGTGGTGATCCAGATCATCTCCTTCAAGACCACCGGTAAACGGGTGTTCCGAATGTCGCCCCTGCAGCACCACTTCGAGTTGGCCGGCTGGAGCGAGGTCAACATCGTGGTGCGCTTCTGGATCATCGCCGGCATCGGCGTGGCCATCGCCCTGGGCCTGTTCTACAGCGAGTTCCTCGCCAACATGACCTGACCCCCACTTCCCCGCGATCTTGCACTTTCGGCCCCCGGAACGTCCCGCAACGCGGCTTGTGTCCGGGCAGTTAGTGCAAGATCGGCGGGAGGTGGAGGCTCGACACGCCCGGGGTGGCGTTGTGGGCCCGCCGGGCGCGGCTAGCGGTGATGATGTCGGGGTGGGGGAGGATCCAGGCACCGACGACAGGACAGCCGGTCGACCGCGACGGTCACCGGGCGCTGCGCGTACCGCGGAGGCCAGCGCGCCGCCGGACGACGTGCGCGGCCCGGACCCGGGCGCGGCACCGCGGGAGGCCGAACCGGCGCCCTCCGTGCCGCTGCGCGGGTTGGACGCGGCCAACGGGCTCGCCGCGCTGCGGGGCCTGCTGGACCGGCCCCTGGCCTCCTACTACCTGCTGCTGTCCTGCGCCGGCCTGCTGCTGCTGATCGGGCTGACCATGGTCTTCTCGGCGACCAGCGTGAAGGACTACGCCGAGGACGGCAACGCCTCGGCCTCGGTGACCAAGCAGGCCATCTTCGCGGTGATCGGCATCGTGGTGTTCTGGGCCTGCCAGCGCCTGCCCGCCAGCACCTACCGATCGCTGGGCCGGCCGCTGCTGTTCACCTCGATCGGGCTGCTGCTGCTGCTCAACCTGCTGCTCGCCTACGCGCGACTGACCGACCAGGATTCCGCCCGGATCGGCCCGATCGAGGCACGGCTGCTCTGGCTGTTCATCGGCGGGGTCCAGGTGCAGCCCTCCGAGCTGGCCAAGATCGCGCTGGTGCTGTGGGGCGCGCACCTGATCGCCCGCAAGGGCGCCGCCCTGGGCTGGTGGCGGGAGCTGGCCACCCCGCTCTTCCCGGTGATGGGACTGCTCTTCGTCCTGGTCGGTTACAACGACGTGGGCACCATGCTCTGCCTGCTGGCCCTGGTGGTCGGCCTGCTCTGGGCCGCCGGCGTACGGATGCGGGTCTTCGGTGCCCTGACGGTGGTCGGTCTGCTCGGCGTCGGCCTGCTCATCGCGGTGGCGTCGCTGGGCGCCGGCTCTGGTGAGCGCGGCGCCGACAACTACCGCCTGGCGCGACTGACGCTCTTTCTCAACCCACCGGCGCCGGACAAGTGCGGGGACCCGTGCTACCAGTTCTACCAGGGCCGACTGGCCATCGAGCACGGCGGCTGGTTCGGGGTCGGGCTCGGCAAGGGCAGCCTGAAATGGGACTGGCTGCCCGAGGCGCACAACGACTTCATCTTCGCGATCATCGCTGAGGAGTTGGGCGTGATCGGGTGTGCCGTGGTGCTCAGCCTCTTCGCGGTGCTCGCGTACACCGGGTTGCGGATCGCCCGGCGGGTCGACGACCCGTTCCGTCGGCTCGCCGCCGCCGCCGTGACCACCTGGCTGGTCAGCCAGGCCGTGATCAATGTCGGTGGCGTGGTCGGGCTGCTGCCGATCACCGGCCTGCCGCTGCCGTTCATCTCCGACGGCGGAAGTGCCCTGGTGGTGACGTTGGCCGGGATCGGGATGCTGGCATCTTTCGCCCGCGCCGAACCCGATGCGGCCAGAGCACTGCATGCCCGTCCGCCGGCCCGGTGGGTCCGACTACTCTGGGCCCCGTTGCCGCCGCTTCCCGGCCGGCGCCGCCGACCGGCGACGCCGCCCGCCGGCCGAGGGTCCGTGCCCCGGTCCCGCGAGCGGCGCCACGACGACCAGGCCGCGCCGCGCGGGGTCCGACAGGACCGGAGCCGCGGGGGTACGGCGAGCGAGAGGAGACGCTGATGGGTCCGCTGCGTTCGGTGGTGCTCGCGGGAGGTGGCACCGGGGGACACGTCTACCCGTTGCTCGCCTTCGCCGACTGCCTGCGCCGACACGACCCGGGCGTCCGGATCACCTGCCTCGGCACACCACGCGGTATGGAGAACGACCTGATTCCGCCGCACGGCTACGAGCTGCGGCAGATCCCGGCGTACCAGCTGCCCCGGTCGGTCAACATGAACCTGGTCCGTACCCCGGGCCGGATGTGGACCGCGGCGCGCGCCGCGGGCAAGGTGATCGACGAGGTGCGCGCCGACGTGGTCGTCGGCTTCGGCGGGTACGTCTCGGTGCCGGCCTACCTGGCCGCCTGGCGGCGGGAGCTGCCCATGGTGATCCACGAGGTGAACGTGCCGCCGGGCGTCGCCAACCGGCTGGGCATGAAGTTCACCAAGAACATCGCCGTCGGCTTCCCGCACCAGCCGAGCCAGGCCGAGTCGCTGCGCGATGCCACCATCGTCGGGGTGCCGCTGCGCCGCACCATCGCGGGGCTGGACCGGTACGCGCTGCGCAACGCCGCCCGCGCCCACTTCGGGCTGCGCCCCGACCTGCCGGTGCTCTTCGTCTCCGGTGGTTCGTCGGGCGCCCGCTCGATCAACCTGGCGGTCTCCGGGGCGGCCAAGGAGCTGGCCCGCAACGGCGTGCAGGTCCTGCACGTGATGGGCGCCCGCAACGAGCCGGTGCCGATCCCCACCGACCTGCCGGTGCCGTACGTGACGCTGCCGTACCTGTCCGAGATGGAGCTGGGCTACGCCGCCGCCGACCTGATGCTGGCCCGGGGCGGGGCGATGACCGTCGCCGAGGTGGCCGCGATCGGGCTGCCGACGATCTACGTGCCGTACCCGCACAGCAACCAGGAGCAGAGGCGCAACGCGCTGCCCGTGGTGGAGGCCGGCGGTGGGCTGCTGGTCGACGACGCGGAGCTCACTCCGGACTGGTTGGAGCGCACCGTCATTCCGCTCATCCGCGACCCGCAGCGGTTGTACGCGATGGGCGCCGCCGCGGCGGCGTACGGGCGGCGCGACGGTGACGAGGCGCTGCGCTCCTTCGTCATCGAGGCGGTGGCCCGATGACCGCGCAGTTCACCCCGGCCGGCACGCTCACCGCCGAGGACCTGGGCACCATCCACCTGATCGGGGTGGGTGGGGTGGGCATGAGCGGGCTGGCCCGGCTGTTCCTGACCCGGGGCATCGCGGTCTCCGGCAGCGAGTTGCGCGAGTGGCCGTCGCTGGCCGGTCTGCGCGCGCTGGGCGGCACGATCCACATGAGTCACGAGGCGACAAACCTCGACGGTGTGGACACCGTCGTCTACTCGTCGGCCATTCCGCAGGATCATCTCGAGCTGGTCGAGGCGCGTCGGCGCGGGCTGCGGGTGCTGCACCGCTCGGAGGCGCTCGCCGCGGCGATGACCGGCCGCCGGGCGGTGGCGGTCGCTGGCACGCACGGCAAGACCACCACCACCTCGATGGTGACGATGGTGCTGCAGCAGGCCGGGGTGGACCCGTCCTTCGTGATCGGCGGCGAGATCTCCGAGGTCGGCTCGGGCGCCCACCACGGCACCGGCGAGCACTTCGTGGTCGAGGCGGACGAGAGTGACCGCTCGTTCCTCATCTACCGCCCGTACGTCTCGATCATCACGAACGTCGAGGCGGACCACCTGAACACCTACGGCGACTACGCGACGCTGGAGGCGGCGTTCGTGGAGTTCGCCCGCCTCACCGACCCGGACGGGTTCATCATCACCTGCGCCGACGACCCGGGCGGTCGGCGGCTGGCCGAGAGCCTGCGCGCCGAGGGGCGGCGGGTCTTCACCTACGGCGAGGCGGCCGACGCGGACCTGCGGTTGACCGAGATCGTCTCCTCCGCGCGTGGTGTGCGCTATCTGGCCGCTATCGATGGCCGCTCGCTGGGCGAGTTCCGGCTGCCGGTGCCGGGGCGGCACATGGGGCTCAACAGCGCCTCGGCGGTGCTGGCCGCGTACCTGCTGGATCTGCCCCTGGAGGCGGCGGAGGCCGCGCTGGCGGTCTTTCCCGGTGTGCGACGGCGCTTCGAGCGCAAGGGCGTCGCGGACGGCGTGCTGGTCTACGACGAGTACGCCTACCACCCGACCTCGATGACGTTGGCGTTGCAGACGCTGCGCGAGGTGGCCGGGGACGGGCGGCTGATCGTCGTCTTCCAGCCGTACCGGCTGTACCGCACCCGGGACTCCCAGGCGGAGATCGCCGAGGCGTTGGGTCTCGCCGACGAGCTGGTGCTGCTGGAGGTCTTCGGGCCGGGCGAGTTGCGCCAGCCCGGCGAGGGCTCGGCGGCGCTGATCGCGGCGGTGGCGCTGCCGGCCGACCAGAAGGTCTTCGTCGAGTCGTGGGAGGCGGCGCCGGGCGAGGTGGCCCGGCGGGCCCGCTCGGGCGACGTGGTGGTCACCATGGGCGCCCCGCCGATCTCGCTGATGGGCGACGAGCTGCTGGCCGCCCTGGGTGAGCGGGCCTCCGGCCCCACTCCGACCGCGACCGTCGACCCGGTGGCCACCGCCCCGGCGATCGGTGATCCGGTGCCGGGTGGGGCCACGGCCGGGGGCGACGGAGCAGCCCTCGGTGGCACCGCCGCACCCGGCGGCACGGCGCCCATGGCCGGATGAGTCCCGGCCCGGCCCGAGGACGGACCAGCGCCGCCGACGGCGGCGCCCCACGCCGCGGTCCGTCCCGGCGTTGGCAGCTGGTCCGGGCGGGCCGCGACGCGGTACCGCCCTCGACCCGCCGGTTCATGGCCCGTGCCCGGCAGCGTCGCATGCGTGCGGCGCTGCCCTGGGCGGTGGCCGCCGGGGTGCTCGCGCTGGCCGGACTGGTCGCCTGGACGGTGCTCGGGACCGGGCTGTTCGGGGTCCGGGAGGTGCGTGTCGAGGGTGCCGACCTGGTCACCCCGGTGCAGGTGCACGACGCGGTCGGTGTGCCGGACGGGGTGCCGCTGGCCCGGGTGGACCTGGCCGCCGTCGCCCACCGGGTCGGTGCGCTGCCGGCGGTGGAGCGGGCCACGGTGTCCCGGGACTGGCCCGGCGCGCTGGTGGTGCGGGTGACCGAGCGGACCCCGGTGGCCGCGGTGCCGCAGGGGGAGGCGTTCGCCCTGATCGACCGGAGTGGGGTGGCGTTCCGGACGGTGGACCGACGCCCCGCCGAGCTGCCACAGGTGACGGTGGTCCGCCCGGCCGCCGACGACCCGGGCACCCGGGCCGCGCTGGAGGTGCTCGTCGCGCTGACCCCGGAGCTGCGCACGGAGCTCGTGGACGTACAGGTGGAGGGGCTGGCCCGGATCAGCCTGCGGTTGCGGGGGGACCGGACGGTGGTCTGGGGCGACGCGAACCGGGGGCCGGACAAGGCCCGGGTTGCCACCGCGCTGCTGGACGAGGACGCCGCCCGGATCGACGTGAGCGCGCCGGACGTGGTGACCTTCCGCTGACCCGGGGAGCGCGCGCGGAGGTGACCCGTCGCGCTCGGGTCGGCGACACGCCGGTCGGGTCCTTGGCTCATCGCGCGGTGGCGCTTACGTTGCCCCGAAGAGGATCAGTGGTTGACATAACTGTAAGCCTCTAGTAGAGGGTGAGGGTTCATCTCTGATCCTCGCTGGTGACAGATGTCGTCGGCCGCTGGTCTGGCCACGCCGTACCCGGTCGGCCGAAGCCAATCTCGAAGGAAAGGACCGGAGATGACACCTCCGCACAACTACCTGGCGGTCATCAAGGTCGTCGGCATCGGGGGCGGCGGCGTCAACGCCGTCAACCGGATGATCGAGGTTGGGCTCAAGGGCGTCGAGTTCATCGCGATCAACACCGATGCCCAGGCGCTGCTGATGAGTGACGCCGACGTCAAGCTCGACGTCGGCCGTGAGCTGACCCGTGGCCTGGGCGCCGGCGCCAACCCCGACGTCGGCAAGAACGCCGCCGAGGACCACCGCGACGAGATCGAGGAGGTGCTCAAGGGCGCCGACATGGTCTTCGTGACTTGCGGTGAGGGCGGCGGCACCGGCACCGGTGGCGCGCCAGTGGTGGCCAACATCGCCCGCAAGCTCGGCGCGCTGACCATCGGTGTGGTGACCCGGCCGTTCTCCTTCGAGGGCAAGCGCCGCCAGGTGCAGGCCGAGACGGGGATAGACGAACTCCGCAACCAGTGCGACACCCTGATCGTGATCCCGAACGACCGGCTGCTGGCCCTGGGCGACCGCAACATCAGCATGATGGACGCGTTCCGTACGGCCGACCAGGTGCTGCTCTCGGGTGTGCAGGGCATCACCGACCTGATCACCACCCCGGGTCTGATCAACCTGGACTTCGCCGACGTCAAGAGCGTGATGAGCGGCGCCGGCAGTGCGTTGATGGGCATCGGCAGCGCCCGCGGGGAGAATCGCGCGGTCGAGGCGGCCGAGGCGGCCATCTCCAGCCCGCTGCTGGAGCAGAGCATGGACGGCGCGCGGGGCGTGCTGCTCTCCATCGCCGGCGGCTCCGACCTGGGCCTGTTCGAGATCAACGACGCGGCCCAACTGGTCACCGACGCGGCCCACCCGGATGCCAACATCATCTTCGGCGCCGTCATCGACGACGCGCTCGGTGACGAGGTGCGGGTGACGGTCATCGCGGCGGGCTTCGACGGCGGCACTCCGGCCTACAAGGCGGCTGAGCCGACCCGCAAGACCAACACCAACCAGCCGGCGCCGCAGAGCACGCCGGTGCCGGCACCGGCCACCAACCCGGCTCCGGCCCAGTCACCGCGCCGAGTGCTCTTCGACGACGTGGACGTTCCCGATTTCCTCAAGAACGGGTCCTGAGCACCGCCGATGACCGACAGCTCAGCCACGGTACGACCGGACCGGCGCGCCGAACTCGCGGCCGGCCTTGCCCACATCCGGACCCGGATCGCCGACGCCTGCGCGGAAGCCGACCGCGACCGCGCCGAGGTCACGATGATCGCGGTGACGAAGACCTACCCGGCCAGCGACGTGTTGGCGCTGGCCGGGCTCGGAGTGACCGACATGGGGGAGAACCGCGACCAGGAGGCAGCCGGTAAGGCCGCCGAGGTCGCTGCGGCGGGGGTGCGTCCCCGTTGGCACTTCATCGGTCAACTGCAGCGCAACAAGGCCCGCTCGGTGGTCCGCTACGCCGACGCGGTGCACTCCGTCGACAGTGTCCGGCTGGCCCGGGCGCTGGCCTCCGCGGCCGCCGACCGGGAGTCGCCGCTCGACGCCATGGTCCAGGTGAGCCTGGACGGCGACGCTGCCCGGGGCGGAGCGCTGCCCGGGTCGGCCGATCCGGGCGCCGGGCTGGAACCGGTGGCCGAGGCGGTGGCCGAGGCGCCTGGGCTGCGTCTGACGGGCCTGATGGCGGTGGCTCCGCTGGGTTGGGAGCCGGAACGGGCCTTCGCCCGACTCGCGGAGGTTGCCGGCGCGTTTCGGGCAGTCCATCCGGGAGCTACCGGGCTGTCCGCGGGAATGAGCGGAGATTTCGAAATCGCGATCCGATACGGCGCGACACATGTCCGCGTCGGTAGCGCGTTGCTCGGAATGCGTCCCACGCTGCGGTAGCCTGACCGCGAGACATGCAAATTACATCAGTGTTGTTTCAGGGGCGGCGTCTCCTAGTCGGGGGTCGTGGCATGCGACGCGAATCGCGTGCCAGGAGATTGCCGTTCCGGTCCGATGGGCATGGTTGTCCACTCGCGACGGGCGACATGGCACGGGGGCGCGTGCCGCACGGCGGACGGAAGGGCGCGGGATGGGTGCACTGCGCAAGGCGGGGGTCTGGCTCGGTCTGGTCGAAGAGGACGACGAGCGGGCCTACGACGACGGTGGCTACGACAAGGGTGGCTACCGCGACTCGCGTTACCGGCAGAGCCGGTACGCCGAGGAGTTCGCCGACGAGGACGAGGACGACACCGAGGAGCCGCCGGCTCCACGGCCGCGCGCCAGTGAGCGGGGTCGACTCTCCGAGCGGACGAGCGGGCGGCTGAGCGAGTCCGAGCGTGGTGACGGTGAGCGTCCGGAGCGGGCCGAGCGGTCCAGCGTACGATCGATCACCCGGTCGTCGGCTGGTGAGACCTCCGGCGCGCTGACCTACCACACCCGTGACAACCTGGCCCTCGCGCCGCAGGTCACGTCGCGTGAGCGGGCGTTGCCCGAGGAGGAGCAGCGCTACCAGATCACCACGCTGCACCCGACCACCTACCGGGAGGCGCGCACGATCGGCGAGCACTTCCGCGACGGCGTTCCAGTGATCATCAATCTCACCGAAATGGATGAGGCCGATGCCCGCCGTCTGGTGGACTTCGCCGCCGGTCTGGCGTTCGGCCTGCGCGGTACGATCGAGCGCGTGACCAATCGGGTGTTCCTGCTCTCACCGGCCAACGTCCAGGTCACCGCTGAGGACAAGGCCAAGATCGCTGAGGGCGGCTTTTTCAGTCTGAGTTGACCCCGCCCGACCCGAGGGACGTCGCTGACCGTGTTGTCGATCTTACTGCAAGTGCTGTACCTGATCCTTTATGTCTTCCTGCTTCTGCTTCTGTCCCGGTTCGTGTTGAGC
Organism: Micromonospora parathelypteridis; assembly: GCF_014201145.1. NCBI lineage: Bacteria > Bacillati > Actinomycetota > Actinomycetes > Micromonosporales > Micromonosporaceae > Micromonospora > Micromonospora parathelypteridis. Next base: position 1,356,673 of record NZ_JACHDP010000001.1, on the reverse strand, counting down.
GCCGTCCTGCAGTACGGCCGTCGCTGGCAACCGGGGCGTGGCGCATCGGCAGGATTGGAATCCGTGTGGAGCGTCACTGATCCCCCTCTCAACGCGTTGAGGCGTGTGATCCCTCCGCTGCGAATTGGTACCGTGAGCATCGACCTGGCCTCCCTTGTGCTCCTGGTTATCCTGTTCGTGCTGATGGAGTTCGTGTTAGGGCCGTCGATCAGGGCATCTGCCTGATGACCGACGCGCTTTCGCGGCCGCAACTGACCCGAGGAGTTTCGATGCCGCTGACCCCGGCCGACGTCCACAACGTCGCCTTCAAAAAGCCGCCGATCGGCAAACGGGGGTATGACGAGGAGGAGGTCGACGCCTTCCTTGACGAGGTTGAGCGCGAGCTCGCCCGTCTCATCGAGGAGAACAACGAGCTGCGCGCCCAGGTGGAGCGCGGCGGCCGTGGCGGCGCCCCCGCAGGCCCCGGCGGCGACGCCCGACTCGCGGCGGAGCTCAACGACGTCAAGGCCCAGCTGGACCGGGTGCAGCGCGACAAGTCGGCGGCCGAGCAGGCTGCCCGCGCGATGCAGGCCGAGCTGGAGCAGGTCCGTGCAACCGGCGGCCCCGCGGTCACCGGTGACGGCGAGCAGCAGGCCCTGCGCGTGCTGATGATGGCCCAGCGCACCGCCGACGACCACGTGTCCGACGCCCGCCGCGAGGCCGACCAGCTGCTCTCCGAGGCCCGCGGCAAGGCCGAGGAGGTGACCCGCGAGGCTCGCGCGAAGGCCGACGCCCTCGAGCGGGACGCCCGCCAGCGGCACCAGGAGGCCATGGGCGGCCTGGACGCCAAGCGCACGGCTCTGCAGAAGCACATCGAGGAGCTCAAGCAGTTCGAGCGCGAGTACCGCACCCGGCTCAAGGCGTACCTGGAGAGCCAGCTGCGTGACCTCGACGGTCGCGGCCAGGGCCTCGAGGCCGAGATGACCCGCTCCGAGGCAGGCCGGGTCGCCGGCGGCAACGGGCTGGCCGCTGCGGGCCTCGCCGGTTCGTACGGCGGCGGCGGGCGTTCCGGCGCCCTCGAAGCCGGACGCTGAGCACCGGCCGGCGATCGCGTCCGCCAATGGTGACGGTCGCCGGCCCAGCCTGGACGGTTCGACGCGGCGGGGGTGAGCCGTGATAGTCGCAAGTCTGTTGCTCATCCTCGTCGCGGTGGTGCTACTGGTGCTCGGCCTGGCCGGTGGCTCAAGCTTCATGTTGATCATCTCCATCGCGGCCAGTCTGCTGGCCGCCGTGGCGTTGGTGGTGGGCGCCCGCCAGGCAGCCACCAACCGCGCTACGGCGGGTCCCGGCCGGACCGGCCGGCGGCACCCCGACGCATCCCGCACGGCCAGCCAGGCCCCGCCGGGAGTCGCGTACGGGCCGCCGCTGGTCGAGCCGGAAGTGCCGGTCCAGCACGTGCCCACGACGGTTGGTACCGGCGGCACCGGGTGGCGGCAACCACCCGTGTCGCCGGTCGACCATGCGGCACGCGTCGACGACGCGCCCGTGTTTGACCCGGGCGTCGACGAGTCGCCGCCGTTCGACCCGCGCGTCGACGATGCGCCCCTGCTCGACCCGCGCGTGGATGATGCGCCCCCGTTCGACCAGGGGGCGCCTTTCGTGACTCCGGCCGACGACGTGTCCGCTCCCGTCAGCCCGGCTTCGTCGCCTGCGGCCTCGACCGACGACGCCCCGGACCGCGGTGACCCGCCAACCGACGAGCCGGAAGAGCAGTTGGTCACCCCCGCCGAGGCGGCCCGGGTGGCACGACTGCCCGATGCCGTCCACGTGGTGGACGGCCGTCCTCGCTACCACCTCGCCGACTGCCCGCACCTCGTTGGCCGGGTCACCGAGTCGCTGCCGGTGGCCGAGGCCGCCGAGCTTGGTTTCACTCCGTGCGCGCACTGTGCGCCAGCCACCGCCCTGCTCGCCGACGCCCGGCCGATCTGAAGCGGCACCGGTGCCCACGCAGGACACGCTCACCGTGGCGGTGCGGGTGAAGCCCGGCGCGTCCCGGGACCGGGTGGGTGGGCGCTTCGACGGTCCGCACGGGCCCGCCCTCGTAATCGCGGTGCACGACCCGGCCGTCGACGGTCGGGCGACCGAGGCGGCCCGCCGGGCCCTCGCGGCTGCCCTGGGCGTCCGGCCGGCGGCGGTGTCGCTGCGTACCGGCGCGGCCAGTCGGGACAAGCTCTTCCTCGTCGATCGGCCCAGCCCTGAGCTGTCCGGGGTGCTGCGCCGACTGCGCGACGGATCCGCCGAGTGAGGAACGCCCAGGCCAGGCAGCCGTGACGCCCGGGTTGGATATCGCGCTGCTGCTGGGTGCGGCCGTGCTGCTGGTCGCGGTCGGTGCTGTGCGGCTCTCCACCCGGCTCGGCGTGCCCAGCCTCCTGGTCTATCTGGCGCTGGGCGTGGCGATCGGCGAGGCCGGGCTCGGCATCCGCTTCGACGACGCCGAGTTGACCCGGACCCTCGGCTTCTGCGCGCTGATCGTGATCATCGCGGAGGGCGGCCTGACCGCCCGGTGGACCACGCTGCGCCCGGTTCTCGGGCTGGCCTCCGCGCTCTCCACGGTCGGCGTGGTCGTGAGCATCGTGGTGGTCGGCGTCGCTGTGCACCTGCTGCTGGGGCTGGACTGGCGGTTGGCGCTGCTCTACGGCGCGGTGCTCTCGTCCACCGACGCGGCGGCCGTCTTCGCCACCCTGCGCCGGCTGCGGCTGCCGCCCCGCCTGGTGGCGACGCTGGAGGCCGAGTCGGGCATGAACGACGCCCCGGTGGTGCTGCTGGTGGTGCTGCTGTCCCACCAGGGCTGGGCACACCCATGGTGGTACGAGGTCGCGCTGGTCTGTTACGAGTTGGGCGTCGGTGCGGCGGTGGGCGTGGCCGCGGGGGTCGCCGGCACCTGGGCGCTACGCCGGGCCGCGTTGCCCTCGGCCGGGCTCTACCCGATCGCCGCGGTGGGCATCACCGTCCTCGCGTACGCCGCGGGGGCGTCGCTGCACGCCTCGGGGTTCCTCGCCGTCTACGTGGCCGGAGTGCTGCTGGGCAACGCCCGGTTGTCACACCGGCAGGCGATCCTCGGCTTCGCGGACGGTCTGGCGTGGCTCGCCCAGATCGGGCTGTTCGTGCTGCTCGGGTTGCTCGTCTCGCCGGCCCGGCTGGACGCGGCGGTGCTGCCCGCGGTGGTCGCGGGGCTGGCCCTGGTGCTGCTGGCCCGGCCGCTGTCGGTGGCCGTCTCGGCGCTGCCGTTCCAGGTCGGCCTACGAGAACAGGCGTTCCTGTCCTGGGCCGGGCTGCGCGGGGCGGTGCCGATCGTGCTGGCCACCATTCCGCTCTCCGAGCGGGTGCCCGGTGCGGAGCGCCTCTTCGACGTGGTCTTCGTGCTGGTGGTGATCTTCACGCTGGTGCAGACCAGCACCCTGGGGCCGTTCGCCCGCCGGTTGCGGGTGACCGCGCCGGCCGAGGCCGCCGAGATCCACGTGGAGACCGCGCCGCTGGAGCGGATGCGGGCGGATCTGCTCCAGTTGGAGGTGCCGCCGGGCTCGCGGTTGGCGGGCGTGCACGTCGACGAGTTGCGGCTTCCGCTGGGCGCGTCGGTAACCCTGGTGCTGCGTGACGGGGTGGGTTTCGTGCCCGGACCGGACACCCGGCTGAAGACCGGAGACAGCTTGCTGATCGTGGCGACCGCCGGGGTGCGGGACGCCGCCGAACGGCGGCTGCGGGCGGTCAGCCGGCGAGGTCGGCTGGCCCGATGGTTTGGTGAGTACGGGGATGAGGCGGTCGGTTGATCTGCTAGCGTTCCTTTTGCCCCAGTTAGGCAGGGCTAGGGGCGGTTAAGCGGTGCGACGGTGCGGCACGTTGTCGGACGCCTGTACGTTCCGTATTCTTGCCAACCTCCGGAGTGCGCGGCCATCGTCGCCGTGCGCCCCTTTTCGTACATATAGGGGACGCCCTGGTTGGCGCCCCCTGACCAGGTGCCGCGGACCGCGCGGCTCCCCGGCCGAGGGAGCGACCTATGGCGAAGCCAGCCGACACCAGGACCGCCGGGCGCAAGCCGGCGGCCAAGGCCACCCGCAGCACGGCGGAGACCGAGAAGATCCGGGCGGCGCTGGCGGCGCGACGGGACGAGCTTCGCGCCGAGTACGATCAGACGCTGAGTGAGATCACCGAGCTGCAGCGCGATCGGCTGACCGACTCGGCCGGGGACGACCAGGCCGACACGGGCACCAAGACGCTCGAGCGGGAGCAGGAGATCTCTCTCGCCAACAGCATTCTGGAACGGATCACACAGGTCGAGCGCGCTCTGGAGCGTCTCGACGAGGGTGGTTACGGCTGGTGCGAGCGGTGCGGCAACCCGATCCCGGTCGAGCGCCTCGCCGCCTTCCCGTCGGCCACCCAGTGTGTGACGTGCAAGCAGCTGGAGGAGCGGCGCTGAGGTCCGTTCCCCGGCGGCGATGAGACGGTGAACGATCACCGCCGAGACTGTCGATGGGGAGCGCATGACCGCAGCACCGTCCGCCGAACCCGGCCGCACTGACCCGGGTGGCGGCAAGCGCCGGCCTCGGGCCGTTGCGATTCTGGCCGGAGTCGCCCTGGTGGCCCTGCTGGCCGACCTGGTCACCAAGCACCTCGCGCTGGCCGCGCTGACCGACCGGGAGCCGCTCCGGCTGCTCGGCGGGTCCGTCTACCTGAGTCTGACCCGCAACAGCGGCGCCGCCTGGAGCATCGGCGCGGACCACACCTGGATCTTCCCGTTGATCACCATCGGTGTGGTCGGCTGGATCGTCTGGATGGCCCTGCGACTGCGCTCGCTGCCGTGGGCGGTCTCCCTCGGCCTGGTGTTGGGTGGCGCGCTCGGCAACCTCGTCGACCGGATCTTCCGGGCACCCGCACCCTTCCACGGGCATGTGGTTGACATGATCAGCCTCTTCGATCCGTACGGCCAGGTCTGGCCGGTGTTCAACCTGGCCGACAGCTCGCTGGTCTGCGGTGTGCTGCTGGCTGTGCTGTTGGAGCTGACCGGCCGCCAGCGGGACGGTCGGCGGGCCGGCCGCGACGGCGACCCGGCCGAGTCGAACGCCGCGCAGGACGCCGACCAGCGGGAGCGGGCATGACCTCCGCGTTCGCCGCTGGCGGCGACCACCGTTCCCTCCCGGTCCCGGACGGCCTCGACGGCATGCGACTGGACCAGGCGGTGTCACGTCTGTTCGGGCTCTCCCGCACCGCCGCCGCGGCCCTGGTCGATGCCGGGGACGCGCTGGTCGACGGCAGCGCCCGGCCCAACTCGCACAAGGTCAAGGCCGGCTCCTGGCTGGATGTCACGCTGCCCGCCCCGGTCGCGCCGCCGACCATCGTGCCGCAGGCGGTGCCGGGCCTGCGGGTGGTCTACGCCGACGACGACATCGTGGTGGTCGACAAGCCGGTGGGCGTCGCCGCGCACCCCAGCCCCGGCTGGACCGGCCCGACGGTGATCGGCGCCCTCGCCGCGATCGGGCACCGCATCTCCACCAGTGGTGCCGCCGAGCGGCAGGGCGTGGTGCACCGGCTCGACGTGGGCACCACCGGCATCATGGCGGTGGCCAAGAGCGAACAGGCGTACACCGCGTTGAAGCGGGCCTTCAAGTACCGCGAGGTGGACAAGGGCTACCACGCCGTGGTGCAGGGTCACCTGGACCCGCTGCGCGGCACGGTCGACGCGCCGATCGACCGGCACCCCACCCACGACTACCGCTGGGCGGTGGTTTCCGGCGGCAAGCCGAGCATCACCCACTACGACACCCTTGAGGCGTTCCCGGCGGCCAGCCTGGTCGACGTCCGACTGGAGACCGGCCGGACACACCAGATCCGGGTGCACTTCTCCACCCTGCGGCACCCGTGCGTGGGTGACCTGACCTACGGTGCCGACCCCACCCTGTCGGCCCGCCTCGGCCTGGCCCGACAGTGGTTGCACGCCCGCGAATTGAGCTTCCTGCACCCCCGAACGGGGGACGAGGTCCGCTTCGTCAGCGACTACCCTGACGACCTGGAACGTGCGCTTCAGATCTTGCGTGACTGAGCGGCGACCGCCCGACACCGATCCGACGAGGGGATCCTGCCCGTGCGCGCCGGCAACCTGCTGCGGCAGCTGGACCAACGGCTGCTGCCGCCGCTGACCCGGGCCGTGGCCCGGCTGGGCGACCGGTCGGCGCGGTCCGGGGTGCTCAGCTGGGCGGCCGTGCTCTCCGCGGCGGCGGTGCTGGGCACCGCGGTCTGGGCCGTCGACGACACTCCGGTCGGCGACCGGACGGTGGGCGAGGTGACCCGGGTCGGAGTCTCCGACGGCGACTCCGTGCCCGGCTACCTGCAGTCCGCCGCTGCCGACCTGGCGGCGCTGCCCGCATCGACCCCGGCCACCGAGGACGGGACCTACGCGCTGGTCACGCTTGTCGCGTACCTGCCGCCGCAGCGTCTGGCGACGGTGCTCAACGACGTTCCGGTCTCGACCGTCTTCGGGCGGGTTCCGCTGCCCGGGCGGCAGACCGAGATCGTCAAGATTCCCGCGATGCGGGTGCCGGACGACGTGGTCGCCGGGATGGACCAGGTGGCGGCCCGCAAGGAGACCGAAGCCGCCGACTACCGGGCCAGGGCCGCCGCGGTCGACGGTGAGGGTGCGGGCGAGCGGGAGTTGCGTTCGCGCTACGCCAGCGGCGCCGACGTGGCGGCCGCCGAGGCGGCGGCGTACCGCACCGGTTGTGCCTGCGTCTATGCGGCGGTGGTACGCGCGACACCGGTGGTGCTGCGCGGCGTCGCGGCCCGGCCGGACGTGCGGGCGGTCGACCCCGCCCCCGAGGTGTACCGGCTGGACCGCACGGTCTTCACGCCGCCACTGCCCGAGCAGCGCGACGTGGTGCGTCCGCCGGCCGACACCGGGCCGAGCCCCGAGCCCACCCCGGGCGTTCGGTCGGAGCCGGCACCGGGCACGCCGACGCCCTCGGCGTCGATGGGCGAATCGTCGGAACCCGCACCGGTCGTGACGATTCCGTCACCTGAACCGTCGTCACCGGAACCGACCGAGTCGGCGCCGCCGAGCGTCACCACCTCCCCGGACGCCACCGCCACCGAGCCGCCGACGCCCACGTCGTCGTGATCTGCGTCGGCTGGTGTGCGTTCTGAGGTGTGGTCCGAATAGGGTTTGGTTCGTAGCCTGTCAGACGGAGATCGATGGCGCTGGGAGGGCGGGCCGTGGAGGGCAGTGAGACCGGCTGGGGCCGGCCGGCCGAACCAGCGCCGCGCTGGCGCGCGTTGTTGGACCGTGCCCGGCTGGGTGGTCGCGGCGCGGAGCCGGCCGAGCCGGACCGGCACGCCGACGAGGCGCCGCCGGACCCGCTGCCGCGACGCGCGGCCCCCAACGGGTACGCCGGGCGGGCACCCGCCATCGGACATCCGGCCGAGCTGTCGTACGGCGCCGAGCCCACTTACCGGGCCGAGGCGACCTACCGCGTCGACCCCGCCTACCGGGCGGAGCCGGGCTACCGCGCCGAGCCGGACTACCGCTCGGAGCCGGCCTACCGGACCGAGCCGGGTTATCGGGCCGAGCCGGGCTATCGCGCTGAGCCGGACTATCGGGCTGAGCCGGACTTTCGTGCTGAGCCGGGCTATGGTGCCGAGCCGGGCTATCGGGCTGAGCCGGGTTATCGGGCGGAGCCGGGCTATCGGGTTGAGCCGGAATACCGGGCGGAGCCGGGCTATCGCGCTGAGCCGGGCTACCGTGCTGAGCCGGACTTTCGGGCCGAGCCAGGTTATCGGGTCGAGCCGGGTTACCAGCCGGAGCCGACGTACCGGGCCGAGCCCGAGCCGCCCGCGCGCGGACCCGAGCCGGTCCAGTCGCGCTACGCGCTGTTGGACAACGGCTACCGGCAGGGCGACCCGGCGGTCGAATCGCGGTACGCCCTGCTGGAGACCGGGTACCAACCCGAGACCGGCTACCCGGCACCCGCTCCGGTCACACCGCCGCCCCCACCGGTCGCACCCCCACCTGCCCCGCCGGTCGCGCCGCCACCCACCCCGGCGGTCGGCTCGGCGATCGCCGAACGCGCCTATCCGACCCGGGTCGAGTGGCGCCCGCAGGGCGCCGACCCGGAGCAGGAACGGGCCAACGGGGTGCTCAAGCGGGACCTGGGCACGCCCCGGGTGTTCGCCTTCGCCAACCCCAAGGGCGGGGTGCACAAGACCACCGCCACCGTGCTCGCCGCGGCCACGGTCGGCAGCGTGCGCGGGCAGGGCGTACTGGCCTGGGACGACAACGAGCTGCGCGGCACCCTCGGGCTGCGCGCCGGCAGCGCCCGGCACGCCCGGACGATCCGTCACCTGATCACCGACCTGGCCCAGATCGAGATCCTCGAAGGCTCGACCCTGCTGGGTCGGCTCGACGACTACCTGCGGCATGCCTCCGACGGCTCGTACGACGTGCTGGCCGGCGAGGAGAGCCCGCGCTTCGCCCAGCGGCTGGATCAGTTCACCGTCCGGCGGGTGTTGGAGCTGCTGCGACGCACCCACGACGTGGTCTGCGTGGACACCGGCAACAACGTGGAGAGCCCCAACTGGCGCACGGTGATGCAGGCCGCCGACCAGTTGGTGGTGACCACCGTGCCCCGGGAGGACGCGGCGTTCAGCGCCGACTGGATGCTCGACCTGCTGCACGAGGAGGGCATGGGCGAGTTGGCGGACAACGCGATCACCCTCATCTCCTGCCCGACCCCGGGCCGCTCGACGCTGCAGGACGACCTGGAGCGACACTTCGCCACCCGTACCCGTGGGGTGGCCGTGGTGCCGTACGACCCGGCGTTGGAGACCGGTTCGTCGATCGAGTACCACCAGCTCCAGCCGGAGACCCGGGAGGCGTGGCTGCGTGCGGCGGCGATGATGGTGGAGCCGTTCGCCCGGTGAGCTGGTCTGCCGCCACCGGCACCCCGGCCCCGCACCGGGCCTGAGAGGATCATCGGGTGAGCCCGGACAACCCCGACCGTGAGCGGCCCGTCGACGAGCCCGACCGATCCGCGCCGCCCCGATCATCGGGCGCGACATCGCCGGCTGCCGAGCAGCCGCTAGCTGCCGAGCAGCCGCCGGCCGCCGAGCAGCCGCTAGCTGCCGAGCAGCCGCCGGCCGCCGAGCAGCCGCCGCGCGGCGAAAGCCCGACCGAGAGCCCTGCTGACTTCGCTCCTCCGGCGGCGTACCAGAGCTCGTTGGAGCTGAGTTTCGACGAGCCGCGCCGTCCGCTGCGGGCCGTGGCGACGGTGCTGGGTGCCGTGGTCGCGCTGGCCGTGCTGGGTGTGCCGTTCGGGCTGCTCTGGGCCGTGCTCGCGCCGGACACTCCGGTGCTCAAGACCGTCGAGGGGGCGATCTACGCCGAGCCGCAACCGGAGCAGCCGATCGCCGCGGACGGGTGGTTCAGCCTGCTCGGGCTCGCCTTCGGGCTGCTGGTGGCGCTGGCCCTGTGGATCGTGCTGCGGCGACGGCGTGGTCCCGTCGGGCTGCTCGCCGCGGTGCTCGGCGCGCTGGTCGCCGCGCCGGTGGCCTGGCAGGTGGGGCGGCGGGTCGGCCTGGCCACCTTCGACCGGTTGCTGGCCACCGCCCCGCCCGGACAGGCCTTCACCAAACCCGCGGACCTGCGGGCCGGTGGGATCGACTGGCTGCTCGGCGTGCTGCCGGTGCCGCACGGCAACCTGCTGTTGCCGGCGTTCGGCGCGGCGATCATGTACACCCTGCTGGCTGGCTGGTCGCGGTGGCCCGGGCTGCGCCCGGAGCCCGACCCGGCGGGGCTCAGTTGGGTGTCGGTGGGGACGCCAGTTCCGCCAGCGGCACCGGAACCGCCCGCACCTGACGCAGCAGAGCCGCCTCGCGGTTGAGCAGCCGCAGCTCGGCGCGGAGGCGGGCGGCGGTGTCGTCGATTGCCAACAGCCGCTGCCGGTCGTCGACGGTGAGCGCCGCGGTCGCCGCCACCAGGTGGGAGAGCACGGTCGGGTCCTCCGGCAGTTGCTCGGAGATCTCCTCCGGGTCGGAGCGGATCAGGCCGAGGTACTGCCGGAACACCGCGATCACCCGGGCGGCCAGCAGCTCGGCCACCTCGTCCGGCCCGGCCGGGTCGGGCAGCCACTCGACGTCGGCGGTCAGATAGGGCGCGGCGCTGTCGTCGACCTCGGCGATCCGGAAACGGCGCCGGCCCACCGTGACGATGTCGAAGCCGCCATCGGCCAGCTCGGTCACCTGACGCAGCTCGGCGGTGCAGCCCACCTCGTGCAGGGTGACATCGCCGGCGCTCGGCGTCGCGCGGGCGCCGGGCCCGGCGGGCGCGACCTCCCAGCCCGCCTGGATTGCCACCACGCCGAACTCACGCGGCGCGCCCTCGGGCAGGTCGACAAGGTGCCGGACCAGCGCTCGGTAGCGCTCCTCGAAGATGTGCAACGGCAGCACCAACCCCGGAAAGAGCACCGTTGCGAGCGGGAAAACCGGCAGCCGTGCGGTCACATGGTCGAGCCTAACCAATCTCGCCCCCGTGGGCGTGGCCCGGCTCACCGTCCCGGCGGACGGGCGGCTCGGACCTGCTGCGGACCGGCCGCCTAGACTCCCAAGGGTGCTGAATCGGATCGACCTGCGCGACGGTCTCGGTGACCCGCGCCGCCTGCTGCCCCGTGCCCAGCTCGACGTGTCGGTCGCCGTCGAGCGAATCCGGCCGCTGGTGGAGGCGGTCCGCGAGCATGGGTACCCGGCGATCCGGGAGGCCAGCGAGCGGTTCGACGGCATCTCCCCGGAGATCCTGCGGGTGCCGGTGGAGGCGATCGCCGAGGCCGAGGGGGTGCTCGACCCCGCAGTGCGCGCCGCGTTGCTGGAGTCGATCACCCGGGCCCGTCGGGTGCACGCGGACCAGCGGCGCACCGACCACACCACGCAGGTGGTGCCCGGTGGCACCGTCACCGAGCGGTGGTTGCCGGTCGACCGGGTCGGCCTCTACGTGCCCGGCGGCCTGGCGATGTACCCGTCGACCGTGGTGATGAACGTCGTGCCCGCCCAGGCGGCCGGGGTGCGCTCGCTGGTGGTGGTCAGCCCGCCGCAGAAGGACAACGGCGGCCTGCCCGACTCCCGGGTGCTCGCCGCGTGCGCGCTGCTCGGCGTCGACGAGGTGTACGCCGTGGGCGGGGCCCAGGCGGTGGCGATGCTGGCCTACGGCGCGGCCGTCGACCCGACGGGCGAGCGGCGGTGCGACCCGGTCGACCTGATCACCGGCCCCGGCAACATCTGGGTGACCGCCGCCAAGCGACTGCTGCGCGGTGTGGTCGGCATCGACGCCGAGGCGGGGCCGACCGAGATCGCCATCCTGGCCGACGACACGGCCGACCCGGCGCACGTCGCCGCCGACCTGATCAGTCAGGCCGAGCACGACCCGCTCGCCGCGAGCGTGCTGGTCACCCCGTCGCTGGCGCTGGTCGAGTCGGTCGAGCGGGAGTTGGCCCAGCAGGTGCCGGCGACCAAGCACACCGAGCGGGTCACCACGGCGTTGACCGGCGAGCAGAGCGGCGTGGTCCTGGTCGACGATCTTGAGGCGGGGCTGCGGGTGGTCGACGCGTACGCGGCCGAGCACCTGGAGATCCAGACGGTCGACGCCCGGGAGTGGGCGCTGCGGGTCCGCAACGCCGGGGCGATCTTTGTGGGCGCCTGGTCGCCGGTGTCACTCGGCGACTACTGCGCCGGGTCCAACCACGTGCTGCCCACCGGCGGCTGCGCCCGGCACTCCTCCGGGCTCTCCGTGCAGTCCTTCCTGCGCGGTGTGCACCTGATCGAGTACACCGAGGCGGCACTGCGCGACGTGGCCCCACACGTGGTCACCCTGGCAGGAGCGGAGGACCTGCCGGCCCACGGCCAGGCGGTCCAGGCCCGCTTCCCGGGAGAGTCGGCATGACCAACCTGGAGGACCTGCCGATCCGTGCCGACCTGCGCGGGCTGTCGCCGTACGGGGCGCCGCAGCTGGACGTGCCGGTGCGGCTCAACACCAACGAGAATTCCCACCCGGTGCCGGAGCCGGTCGTCGAGGCGATCGGCAAGGCGCTCGCGGCCGAGCTGCGCGAGCTGAACCGCTACCCGGACCGGGACGCGGTGGCGCTCCGTGCCGACCTGGCCGAATATCTGGGGCACGGGCTCACCGTCGAGCAGGTGTGGGCGGCCAACGGCTCCAACGAGATCCAGCAGCAGTTGCTGCAGGCGTTCGGCGGGCCGGGGCGCAGCGCGCTCGGTTTCGTTCCGGCGTACTCGATGCACCCGCTGCTGGCCCTCGGCAGCGGCACCCGGTGGGTGCCCGCCCAGCGCGGCGTCGACTTCGGGTTGACCGTCGAGGAGGCGGTCGCCCAGGTCCGCGAGCACCGACCCGACGTGGTCTTCCTCTGCTCGCCGAACAACCCCACCGGCACGGCACTGGACCCGGCGGTGATCGCCGCGGTGCTCGACGTCGCGCCCGGCATGGTGGTCGTCGACGAGGCGTACGCCGAGTTCGCCCGACCCGGGACGGTCAGCGCGCTCGCGGTGTTGCCCGGCCACCCGCGGCTGGTGGTCACCCGGACGATGAGCAAGGCCTTCGGCTTCGCCGGCGGGCGGCTGGGTTACCTGGCCGCCGACCCGGCGGTGGTGCAGGCGGTGCAGCTCGTCCGACTGCCGTATCATCTCTCCGCGCTGACCCAGGCCGCCGCGCGCGCGGCGGTGACCCACCGCGACGCCCTCCTCGGCACGGTCAGCGCGATCATGGTGCAGCGGGACCGGATCGTGGCGACGCTGCGCGAGCGTGGGTTGCGGGTCGCCGACAGCGACGCCAACTTCGTGCTCTTCGAGGTGGGCGGCGACCAGACCACCGTCTGGCAGGCCCTGCTGGCGCAGGGGGTGCTGGTCCGCGACGTCGGCCTGCCCGGCTGGCTGCGCGTGACCGCCGGCACGTCCGCCGAGACCGACGCCTTCCTTTCTGCAATGGAGACAGTGTGATGGGAGCGCGAGGAGTGAGCTTGCGCGCCCCGCAGCCGCGACCGAGAGGTAAGCAATGAGTCGGACCGCCCGGGTGGAGCGGATCACCAAGGAGACCAAGGTCCTCGTCGAGATCGACCTCGACGGCACCGGCACCGCCGAGATCAGCACCGGCGTCGGCTTCTACGACCACATGCTGCACCAGATCGCCCGGCACGGCGGCTACGACCTGACCGTGCGCACCGTGGGTGACCTGGAGATCGACGCGCACCACACCATCGAGGACACCGCGCTCGCCCTGGGCGCCGCGTTCGACCAGGCGCTGGGCGACAAGGCCGGCATCCGACGGTACGGTTCGGCGACCGTACCGATGGACGAGGTGCTGGTCCGGGCGGCGGTGGACCTGTCCGGTCGGCCGTACGTGGTGCACGACGAGCCGGCACTGGCCCCGTACATCGGGCCGGTCTACGCGACCAGCATGACCCGGCACATCTGGGAGTCCTTCGGGCAGGCGGCCCGGGTCACGCTGCACGTCGACGTGCTGCGGGCGGCCCGGCCGGGCGGTCACCCGGACGCGCACCACGTGGTGGAGGCGCAGTTCAAGGCGGTCTCCAGGGCGTTGCGCGAGGCCACCGCGATCGACCCGCGCGCGGCCGGTGCCATTCCCAGCACGAAAGGTGCGCTCTGATGAGCGCGAGGAGTGCAGCGCGGCGGAGCCCCGCAGTCGCGAATGAAAGAAGGCTCTGATGGGTGCCGCTCTGCCGACGTTGTTGCTGATCCTGGCCGGGGTGCTGGTGGGTGGCACCTGGTCGCTCTACCGGCAGGGTGCGCCGAAGGCCGCCGTGCTGGTCACCGCGGCGCTCGCGGTGCTCGCCACGGTCGCCGGGGTTCTGCGGCTGCTGCCGGAGAACGGGTGATCGGGGTGACGACATGAGTGCTGTGGTGGTGCTCGACTACGGCTCGGGGAACCTGCGCTCGGCGGAGCGGGCCCTGGCCGCCGCCGGCGCGGACGTACGGGTGACCGACGACCTGACCGCCGCGGCCGCCGCCGATGGTCTCGTGGTGCCGGGGGTGGGCGCGTACGCCGCGTGCATGGCTGGGATCGAGGCGCTTGGCGCCGGCCCGGTGATCGCCGAGCGGGTGGCCGCCGGCCGGCCGGTGCTCGGGATCTGCGTGGGCATGCAGGTGCTCTTCGAGCACGGTGACGAGCACGGTGTGGTGACCAAGGGGCTCGGGCTGCTGCCCGGCGGGGTGACCCGACTGGCCGCCACCCGGTTGCCGCACATGGGCTGGAACACGGTCCGGGCACCCCGGGAGTCGGTGCTCTTCGCCGGGCTGCCGGAGCAGAGCCGGTTCTACTTCGTCCACTCGTACGCGATGGGCGACCCGGCGGGGCTGGCCGCCGCCGGGGCCGCGGTGACCACCGCCCACCACGACACGGATTTCGTCGCAGCGGTGGAGCGTGGTGCGCTCTCGGCGGCGCAGTTCCACCCGGAGAAGTCCGCCGACACCGGTGCCGCGCTGCTGCGCAACTGGCTCGCCACGCTGCCCAGCGGTGACTGAGCGTCGTCGCCCGGTGCCCGGCCGAGGGGAGTCGCGGTGAGCCGGGAACGTGCCCGTCGGCGGGCCGAGCGGGAGGCTGAGCAGGCCCGGGAGCGGGCGGTCCGGCAGCGTCAGGTGGCTCGCCGTCAGCGCCGCCGCGCGGTGGTCCGCCGGTTGACTCCGCGGTTGCGGCGGGGCCGTTCCGGGCGGCTGGCCCGGCACACCCGGGGTGAGCGTGCCGCGATCGTGCTGCTCACCGGTGCGGCACTGATTTTGATCTGGACGTTCGTCGACAACCTGGCGTTGCGTATCGCGCTGATTGTGCTGTTGCTGCTCGTACTGCCGGCGATCGTCGTGATCGCCCTGGACCGTCGTACCTGATCGAGGAGAAGACGTTGAGCCTCACCCTGTTACCCGCCGTGGATGTCGCCGACGGCCGGGCCGTCCGGCTCGTGCAGGGCGCCGTCGGAAGCGAGAGCATCTACGGTGACCCGTTGGACTCCGCCCTGGCCTGGCAGCAGGACGGCGCCGAGTGGATCCACCTGGTCGACCTGGACGCGGCGTTCGGTCGGGGCACCAACGCGCACCTGCTCGCCGAGGTGGTGCGCCAGTTGGACGTGAAGGTGGAGTTGTCCGGCGGCATCCGTGACGACGAGTCGCTGCGCGCGGCGCTGGGCACCGGGGCGGCCCGGGTGAACATCGGCACCGCGGCCCTGGAGGACCCGGTCTGGTGTGACCGGGTGGTCGGGGAGTACGGCGACCGGGTCGCCATCGGGTTGGACGTACGGGGTCACACCCTCTCGGCGCGTGGCTGGACCCGTGACGGCGGTGACCTGTACGAGGTGCTGGAGCGGCTGGACAAGGCGGGCGCGAGTCGGTATGTGGTCACCGACATCACCAAGGACGGCACGATGCGCGGACCGAACCTGGACCTGCTGCGCGAGGTGTGTTCCCGCACCGACCGGCCGGTGATCGCCTCCGGTGGCGTGTCCACGCTGGACGACCTGCGGGCGTTGGCCACCCTGGAGTCGGACGGGGTGGAGGGTGTCATCGCCGGCAAGGCGCTCTACGCGGGGGCCTTCACGGTGGCCGAGGCGCTGCGGACCCTGGCTGCGGCGTGACGACCACCCGGCTCGGCTCGGGCGGTCCGTGGGAGCAGCGGTACGGCTACTCCCGGGTGGTGCGGGCCGGTGAGCGGGCCTGGACGGCCGGTTGCACGGCCACCGTGGACGGTCGGGTGGTGCATGTCGGTGATGCCGCGGCGCAGACCGCGCAGGCGTTGCGGATCGCGCTGGCCGCGCTCGCCGAGGTGGGCGCGGAGCCGGGCGACGTGGTCCGGACCAGGATGTACGTGACCGACCGGCTGCACGCCGACGAGGTGGGCCGGGCGCACAACGCGGTCTTCGGCGCGGTCCGGCCGGCGGCGACCTTGGTGGTGGTGGCCGGTCTGCTGGACCCGGAGCACCTGGTCGAGGTGGAGGTGGAGGCGTACCTCGGCGATCGCTGAGGTACGCCCGGCGGTGACCGTCGTCCTGGCCGGATCACGGCCAGATAAGTTGTGCGCAACTTAATTGTGGGCTATGGTTCAGCGGTGACCGATGACCTGGTGCTGCGCCGGCAGGTGTGCTTCGCGCTCTACGCCGCGTCGCGCGCACTGACCGACGTCTACCGGCCGATCCTCGACGAGCTCGGGCTGACCTACCCGCAGTACCTGGTGCTGCTGGTGCTCTGGGAACGCCCCGACGACGCCCCCACGGTGTCCGAGCTGGGGGCCGAGCTGCGGCTGGACTCCGGCACGCTCTCCCCGCTGCTCAAGCGGCTGGAGGGGGCGGGCCTGGTGGTCCGGCGGCGGTCGGCCCGCGACGAGCGGCGGGTCGAGGTGGGCCTCACCGAGCAGGGCCGGGCGCTGCGGCAGCAGGTGGACGAGGTCCCGCTGCAGATCGCCCGGGCCACCGGACTCGGCATCACCGAGCTGGTCGCGCTGCGCGACACCCTCACCCGGGTCACCGACACCATCCACCGACAGAAGGAGCAGTGACCATCATGCAGGTTCTCTACACCGCGTCCGCGACCGCGAGCGGCGACGGCCGCGACGGCCACGTCGAGACCTCCGACGGCACCTTCACCCTCGACCTGGCCGTGCCGAAGGAGATGGGTGGCGCCGGCGGCGCCGCCAACCCCGAGCAGCTCTTCGCCGCCGGCTACGCGGCCTGCTTCCACGGCGCGCTGCGACTGGTGGCCCGTCGGGCCAAGGCCGACGTGACCGGCTCGGTCGTCGGCGCCGAGGTGGGCATCGGCCCGAACGGCAGCGGCGGCTTCGGGCTCACCGTGGGACTCGTCGTCGACCTGCCCGCCGTGCCCCGCGACGCCGCCGAGCAGCTCGTCGAGCAGGCCCACCAGGTCTGCCCGTACTCGAACGCGACCCGCGGCAACATCGACGTCACGCTGACCGTCCGCGAGACCCTGCCCGCGTGACGTCGCGGAATCAGGCCCCGACCGCGGACGAGAGGACGACCACCCCCGTGACCAGCAACCGCGAGATCCACCTGGCCAGCCGCCCTGTGGGCTGGCCCTCCGAGGACACCTTCCGGCTCGTCGAGACTGACGTTCCGACCCCCGGGCCGGGCCAGATCGTGGTCCGCAACCAGTACCTGTCCGTCGACCCCTACATGCGCGGACGGATGAACGACGTCAAGTCGTACGTGGCACCGTTCGCGCTCGACGCGCCGCTGGACGGGGGCGCGATCGGCGAGGTGGTGGCCAGCGAGGCGCCGGACATCGCCGTCGGCGACACCGTCCTGCACGGGCTGGGCTGGCGGGAGTACGCGCTGCTCGACGCGACCGCCGCCCGTAAGGTCGACCCGACGCTCGCCCCGGTCAGCGCGTACCTGAGCGTGCTGGGCATGCCCGGCCTGACCGCGTACGCCGGGTTGTTGGACGTGGCCGCGATGAAACCCGGCGAGACGGTCTTCGTCTCCGCCGCGGCCGGCTCGGTGGGCAGCCTGGTCGGCCAGATCGCCAAGCTCAAGGGTGCCGGCCGGGTGGTCGGCAGCGCCGGCTCGGCGGCCAAGGTCGAGCGGTTGCGGGCGTTGGGCTTCGACGCCGCCTTCGACTACCACGACGGGTCGGTCCGCGCCTCGCTGCGCGAGGCCGCCCCGGACGGCGTCGACGTCTACTTCGACAACGTCGGTGGCGATCACCTGGAGGCGGCGATCTCGGCCATGAAGCTGCACGGCCGGGTCGCCATCTGCGGCATGATCGCGCAGTACAACGACACCGAGCCACCGGCCGCGCCACGCAACCTGGCGCAGATCATCGCCAAGCGACTCACCCTGCGTGGGTTCCTGGTCGGCGACCACGGCCACGTCCGTGCGGAGTTCGTCCGTGACGTCGCCGGCTGGCTGGCCGACGGCACGCTGTCTTACGACGAGACGATCGTGGACGGCATCGAGAACGCACCAGCGGCGTTCCTCGGCCTGCTGCGCGGCGACAACCTCGGCAAGATGCTCGTCCGGGTCTGAGGAAGGTTCCCTTCCGGCGAGGCCCCGCACCAACGGCACCCACGGTGGCCGGCCCGACGGGTCGGCCACCGTGGTCGTACGGAGGGATAGGCTGGTGGCATGACGGTGGCGGTACGGGTGATCCCCTGTCTGGACGTGGACGCCGGGCGGGTGGTCAAGGGGGTCAACTTCCTCGACCTGCGCGACGCCGGCGACCCGGTGGAGTTGGCCGCCGCGTACGACCGGGCCGGGGCGGACGAGCTGACCTTCCTCGACGTCACCGCGTCCTCGAGTGACCGCGGCACCATGCTCGACGTGGTCCGCCGCACCGCCGAGTCGGTGTTCATCCCACTGACCGTCGGTGGCGGGGTCCGGCAGGTCGCCGACGTGGACACGCTGCTGCGCGCCGGGGCGGACAAGGTCGGCGTGAACACCGCCGCGATCGCCCGGCCGGAGCTGATCGCGGAGATCGCCGACCGGTTCGGCCGGCAGGTGCTCGTGCTCTCCCTCGACGTGCGCCGGGCGCCCGACGGTGGCACGCCCAGTGGCTTCGAGGTCACCACGCATGGCGGTCGGCGCGGCACCGGGATCGACGCGGTCCAGTGGGCGCGCCGCGGCGCCGAGTTGGGCGCGGGGGAGATCCTGCTCAACTCGATGGACGCCGACGGCACCAAGGCGGGCTTCGACCTGGAGTTGATCGCCGCGGTGCGAGCTGTCGTGGACGTGCCGGTGGTGGCCAGCGGTGGCGCCGGCGAGGTGGCCCATTTCCCGCCGGCGATCGGCGCGGGGGCGGACGCGGTGCTCGCCGCCAGTGTCTTCCACTTCGGTGAGCTGACCGTGGCCGAGGTCAAGGACGCGCTGCGGCACAGCGGCCACCCGGTGCGCTGAGCCGGTCAGCGCCCGCCGGAATGCCCCTCCGGTGACCGGCGGGGCGTGGGGATCGAGCGGACGGCGTACTCCTGCACGGCCGCCGCGTGGTCGGCCTCGTCCAGGCTCCAGTCGGCGCTGCCGGGCGCATGCCGGCGGGTCAGCACGCCCTGCACGGTGTCCACCATCGTCGCCACACCGGCACGCGGGCGGGTACGCCAGAGCTGCTCACCCTCGGCGGTGATCCGGAACCAGCCGTCGGCGACGCTGACCAATCCGGCGCCGACCAGCCGCTGGACCGCGGCCTCCACCTCGTGCCGCTGCGGGATCGTGTGGTTGAGGTGGTCGGCGGTGGAGAGCACGTCGGTCAGGCGGACGCCCTCCGGCCGTCGACTTGTCGCTGACCGACGGTGCCGCCCGGCCCCGCTCGCGATGACCAGCGACACGAAGATCCAGGCGTCCGTCCAGCGCCAACCGTTCTCCCCCATGCAGTGATGATGACGGCGCGCGTCGCGGAAGGGAACACCCACCCTCCCATCCGGCATCTTGTACCACCACGGCGTGCCGGTTCGCCGACCGTCGGTGAGGGCTCAGCCGGCGGGAGCGGGCGGCGCGGCGGTGCCCGGACCGGCGGCGCCCGATGCGGGCGCGGGGCCGTCGGGCACGGCGAAGAGCGGGATGAAGAGCTGGGCCAACGGGCCAATGGCCAGCGCGTAGGCGACGGTGCCCAGGCCGACCGTGCCGCCGAGCAGCCAGCCGAGCGCCAGCACGGTTACCTCGATGACGGTGCGCACCAGCCGGACCGACCGGCCTGGCCGGCGGGCCACGAAACCGGTCATCAGCCCGTCTCGGGGGCCGGGCCCCAGTCGGGCGCCGAGGTAGAGGCCGGTGGCGGCGCCGTTGGCGACGATCCCGGTGATCAGCAGCGCGATCCGGGCGCCGAGTGGGCCACCGGTGGGCAACAGGGTCAGGGTGGCGTCCACGACCAGACCAATCACCACGACGTTGCTGACCGTGCCGAGGCCCGGCCGCTGCCGGAGCGGGATCCAGAGCAGCAGCACCAGCGCGCCGACGGCGATGGTGACGGTGCCGAAGGAGAGATTGGTCAGCTCGGACAATCCCTGGTGGAACACGTCCCATGGGTCGAGGCCAAGGTCCGAGCGGACCATGAGGGCCATGCTGACGCCGTAGAGGGTGAGTCCGAGGTAGAGCTGAACCAATCGTCGAACCGGCCGATGCCGCAGATTGCCAATCAGTGCCATGCATGCCACTCTAGGTGCCAATCCTCGCGGAGGAAGAAGCCAATATCCGAGGAGTGGCCATGACTGGTCAGGTGCGCGGGGTCCAATTGGCGCGTCTGCTTGGGCAGTGGCACGCCCTGCCGGGTCGTCGGCGCAGCCCCGACTACGTCGCCCTGGCCAGCACTGTGCGCGGCCTGCTCGCCGACGGTCGGCTACCGCTGGGCGTCCGACTTCCTGCCGAACGGGAGCTGGCCGAGGCGCTGCGGATCAGCCGGACCACGGTAACCGCCGCGTACCGGCACCTGCGCGAGACCGGGCACCTGGCCAGCCGCCGAGGGGCCGGCAGTTGGACGATGCTGCCCGGCAACCACCGGGTGGCCAGCACCGGTCTGTGGACCCCGCTGGACGACCGGGAGATGCTCGACCTCGGCGTCGCCGCGTTGGCCGCCCCTCCGCAACTCCTGACGGCCGCCCGGGCGGCTGCCGAGGACCTGCCCCGCTACCTGGGCGGGGCCGGCTACCACCCGACCGGCATCGTCGAGCTGCGCGAGGCGGTGGCCGAGGCGTACACCGCCCGGGGGTTGCCCACCTCGGCCGACCAGATCATGGTCACCAGCGGCACCCAGCACGCACTGGACCTGGTGCTGCGACTCGCCCTGGCCCCTGGTGGCAACGTCCTGGTCGAGTCTCCGACCTACCCCAACGCGCTCGCCGCGCTGGCCGGCCGGCGAGCCCGGATCACCACCCACGGCCTGGCCACCGACGGCGGCGGCTGGGAGCCCGACCTGCTGCTGGCGAGCCTCCGGCAGACCCGGCCCAAGCTGGCCTACCTGATCCCCGAGTTCCAGAACCCGACCGGGCACCTGATGCCCGCCGCGCTCCGCGAGCGCGTGGTGGCCGCCGCCCACGCGGTCGGCACCGATCTGATCATCGACGAGTCCTTCGTGGACCTCGCGTTGGACGGCACCGAGCTGCCACCCCCGGTGGCTGTCTACGACCGACACAGCCGTGTGATCAGCATCGGCGGGATGAGCAAGCCCTACTGGGGTGGCCTGCGGATCGGCTGGGTACGCGCCTCCGCGCCGCAGGTGCAGCGGCTGGCCGCCGTCCGGGTCGGAGTGGACATGGCCAGCCCGGTGCTGGACCAACTGGTCGCGGTGCACCTGCTCGCCGACGCCGACGCCATCGTCGCCGACCGGCGCGTCCAGTTGGCCGCCCAGCGCGACGCGCTGCTGGGCGCGCTGGCGCACCGGCTGCCGGACTGGCGGGTCACCGTGCCGCGCGGTGGCGTGACGCTCTGGGCCGAGTTGGACGGGCCGGTCTCCAGCGCGCTGGCGCGGGCCACCGAGGAGGTCGGCGTACGACTGGCACCCGGCCCCCGGTTCGGCCTGGACGGCACCCTGGAGCGTTTCCTGCGGCTGCCGTTCACCTTGCCCGCCGCGGACCTGGTGGAGGCCGTCGGGCGGATCGCCGCGGTCCGCTACGACCTGGACCGGGCCGGGCCGCAGCGGTGGCGGGAACCTTCCGTCATCGCCTGAACCGCACCGACGGAAACGCCGGTGGCGCCGCACCCGAGCGGGCACGGCGCCACCGGCGCTGGATCAGAGCTCGGCGAGGGTGCCGGCGTACATCTTGTCGATCTCGGCGGCGAAGTTGCTCTCCACACCACGCCGCTTGATCTTCAACGACGGCGTGATCTCGCCGTCCTCAATCGTCAGGTCGCGCGGCAGGATGGCCACCTTCTTGATCGTCTCCCAGCGGTTGAGCTTCGCGTTGAGCTGGGCGACGTACTCCTCGACCATCGTCTGAGCCTCGGGCGAGGTGACGATCTCGGTGTAGCTGCGACCCTCCAGCGGGCCGCCGGCGACCCAGCCCCGGATCGCGTCCGGGTCCAGCGTGACCAGCATCGTGCAGAAGTTGCGGGCCTGACCGACGACGACCGCCTGTGAGGTGTACGGACAGATGGCCTTGAACATCCCCTCGATGTGCGACGGCGCGATGTACTTGCCGCCCGAGGTTTTGACCAGGTCCTTCTTGCGGTCCGTGATCCGGAGGTAGCCCTGCTCGTCGAGGGTGCCGATGTCACCGGTACGGAAGAAACCCTCCTCGGTGAACGCGGCGGCGGTCTCCTCCGGCAGGTTGTGGTAGCCGCGCATCACCGGCCGACCACGCACCAGGATCTCCCCGTCGGTGTCGATCCGGCACTCCAGGTCACCCATCGCCCGACCCACCGTGCCGATCCGCAGCCCGGCCGGCGGGTTGACGAAGTTGCCGGCGCTGGTCTCGGTCAGGCCGTAGCCCTCCGAGATCGGCAGGTTCGCCGCGGCGAAGAAGGTGGCGATCTCCGGGCTGAGCGGCGCGGCGCCGGACACCAGCACCCGCATCCGGCCACCCAGGCGGGCCTGGAGCTTGCTGAACACCAGCTTCTCGGCCAGCCCGTAGCGCAGCTTCAGCCCCGCCGGCACCGGCTTGCCCGCCTGCTCCAGGGTCACCTTCTCCTTGCCGACGCCAACGGCCCAGGCGAAGATCTTCGCCTTCGCGCCGCCGGCGCCCTGCGCGGTGGTCACCGCCCGGTTGTAGACCTTCTCGAACACGCGGGGGGCGCCGCACATCAGCGTCGGACGGATCACCGACAGCAGGTCGACAAGCTTCTCCACCCGCCCGTCGACGTAGGTGGGCAGCCCGACGTGGATGGCGCCGCAGAGCAGCGTCTTGCCGAACGAGTGGGCCAGCGGCAGCCACAGGTACTGCAGGTCGTCGTCGCGCAGCAGCCCGACCTCCGCCTGCGCCACGGCCTCCCAGCACCAGCCGCCGTGCAGCAGCTCGACGCCCTTGGGTTGGCCGGTGGTGCCGGAGGTGTAGATCAGGGTGGCCAGGTGGTCGGGGCCGATGCCGGCCACGAGCATGTCGATCAGATCCGGTTCGGCGGCCAGCGCGCGGGTGCCCCGCTCCTCCAGCTCGGCGAGCGTCAGTTGCGGGATCGCGGCGGTGGGGTCGACGGCACCCTCGATGAGCACCACGTGAGTCAGCGCGGGCAGGTTGGCGCCGGCGATCTTCGCCGCCTGGGCCGGGTTCTCCGCGAACAGCACCTTCGACCCGGAGTCGGCGATGATGTACGTCGCGTCCGCCGGCTCGGTGGTCGGGTAGACGGTGGTGGTCGCCCCGCCGGCGCACATGATGCCGAGGTCGGCGATCACCCAGTCCAGCCGGGTGTTGGCGAGGATCGCTACCGGGTCCTCCTGGCCGACGCCCAGGCCGTGCAGGCCGGCGGCGACCGCCTTGGCGCGCTGGCCCACCTGCTCCCAGGTCAGCCAGACGGGCCCCGAGTCGTCGGGGGTCGGGGACGCAAACGCATTCCGGTCGGGGGTGGCCGCCACACGCTTGAGGAACATGTCCGGGATGGAACGGTACGGTACATCGAGAGCCATCGCTGTAGCCGCCTTCGGGGGTGGTGGCGTGACGGTCGTCACGTCATGGTGGTTACCGAAGAGTATTGCCTGGCGCGGTGCGTCGGCTAGCCCTGGTGATCGTCCGGCCATCCCTCCCCACCGACCGGTACGGCCGAATCAGGCGTACCGGGCAGCCACCAGTGACCAGTCGTAGGTGGCCCGGATCCAGTTTCGCCGTGCGGCCAACGCGTGGTGTATCCCGTCGTCCCCACTGGCCAGCAGCGCCTCCTCCGCATCGAGGTACGCCGCCAGCCCCTGGTTGAACCGGTTCGCCGCAGCACGCAGCGCGGTCGCCTCGTCCGCGCCGCTGTTGCGCGCGATCACCGTTACCAAGTTGTGCGCGTCCGGGTCCACCTCGCTCTCCTTGCCGTAGGAGAAGAGGTCGTTGCACCAGCAGACCAGGTCCACCGCCAGCAGATCCAGGGCGACCAGGGCCGGATCGGCGTTCTGGGCGGACCCGGGTGGTTGCGCCGACGCCAGGTCGGTCAGCGTGAGGCACGGGCGTACGCCGCCGGTGTGCCGCCGCATCTGCACGTACTCGGCGACCTCGGGGACCCGCCGACGCTCCCGGTTGGTCGCCTCCCAGAGCAGTGCCAGCAGGTACGCCTGCACCTGGCTGACGAACCGCAGCAGCTGCTCCGGTTGGCCGTGTGCCCGGGTCCGGCGGCACAGGTCGTGCAGCGCGGCACCGAGCGGGCCGGCGTCGACGCCTGGTGGACGGTCCGGCTCGCCGCACCGGTCCAGCACGTCGAGCAGGCCGCCGATGGTCGATGCCAGCCGGGCCGGATCCGCGCCGAGGTCGTCCTCGTCGCAGGCGTCGTCCATCACGAACAGCCAGGAGATCAGGTCGGTGAGCAGCCGCAGCCCGTCCTCTGGCCCGTCCGGGCAGGCCCGCCCGGCCAGGCCCGCGGCATCCGCCCGCCGCAGTCGATGAACCCGGTGGCCGGAATCGATCAGGTCGAAGGCGCGCGCCCACTCGACGCTCTCGCTCGCCACCCGATCCGTGGCCTTGTGGCGCCCCGCCGGAAACGGTGGCTCCCGCAGTGCCGAAATCGCGAAACTTCGCACAATTCGCCCCCACTCGCGCCACCCGGCGCGGAGCGGCGCGGTGAAGCGTACGGGAGAAAGTATCAGCGCCAGTCGCTGGGTGTGGGGTACCCCACACTTGAGCTGTGACCGTTTAAGTACAGAGGGTTACATTCCCAGGCTGGCGGCGCGTAGACGACGTGCGGTCTCCGTCGGACCGTCGAGTTGGACCCGGGCCACCCGTTGGCGACCGGAGAGGAACAGGACCAGCTCGGCCGGAGGGCCGACCAGCCGCACCGGTTCGCCGCCCCGACCGACGGACATCTCGCCGTGACCGGGCGCCTGCACGTAGAGGTCCGCCGGAAAGCGGCGCAGCGCGAGCCGAGCCATCGGGGCGGCACGCTTCCAAAGGGCGCTCTGCAGGCCGGCGGGCAAGTCGCGCGGTTGCCACCCGGAGCCGGCCCGCCGCACGTCCTCGTGGTGGATGAAGAACTCCATCGTGTTGGCCAACTCGTCGGTCACCGGGTTGCTGACCGGGCTCCACAGCGGCGGCCGCCGCACCTGCGCCACCAGCTCCGGGTAGGGCTGCGCCGCGAGTTGGCGACGGACCCGTTCGGCGTAGCCGCGCAGCGGCGGCAGCACGATCCCGCCGGCCGCGTCCGGGCGGCGCTCCCGTAGTACCAGGTGCGCGGCGAGATCACGGGTCGCCCAGCCCTCGTTGATCGTCGGGGCGTCCGGCCCGAGGGCCAACAGGAGATCGGCCAGCGCCTCGCGCTCGGCTCGGGCGTACCGCGGCATGGCCCGATCGTAGGCCGGGTCGCCCGCCGGCGCGCGACACCGGCCGTCGGGTCGGCCCCCGCCGCTGGTCGTCATCCGGTACGTGACGGTCGACATATCCGGGCCGGGTCGGCAGTGCTGGCCCGGACCGGTAAGGATGAGGGAGATAATTGCGGCTTACGGCGGGGGAAAGTGTGGCGAGCAAGACAAGTCGGGACGTGCTCAGCCGAGGGCTGGGAGTCCTGCGGCAGGCGATCCGCGAGCAGCCACGAATCTTCGCGGTCGCGGTCGTCGGCAGCGTGCTCTTCGGCGGGATGATCATTGTCAGCGCGCGGGTCGTCGGGACGGTCGTCGGTGAGGTGGCGCTCCCGGCCATCTCGCGCCGAGAAGTGGGCACCGGGACGCTGGCACTGGCCGCGGCCGCGTTGTTCGGGATCAGCGTGCTGCGGGTGGCTGGCATCATCGGCCGTCGCCTCGGCGCCGGCTACATGCAGTACCGCCTCCAGGCCTCCTACCGCCGCCGGGTCACCCGCCGCTATCTGGAGCTGCCGCTGTCCTGGCACCACCGCAACTCCACCGGCACCCTGTTGTCCAACGCCAACTCCGACGTCGAGGCGGCCTGGTACCCCATCGCGCCGCTGCCCTTCGCCGTCGGCACGCTGGTGATGCTGGTCGGCGCGATCGTCTCGCTCTTCGCCACGGACTGGGCGCTCGCCCTGGTCGGTCTCGCGGTCTTCCCGGCGCTGTTCGCGCTCAACGTGGTCTACTCCCGCCGGATGGCGCCCCGACAGGCCCGAGCGCAGCGCCTGCGCGCCGAGGTCAGCGGGATCGCGCACGAGAGCTTCGACGGCGCTCTGGTGGTCAAGACGATGGGCCGCGAGGCCCAGGAGACCGCCCGGTTCGCGGGCCGGGCCGGCGAGCTGCGCGACTCGTTGATCGCGGTCGGTCGGCTGCGCGGCGTCTTCGACCCGCTGCTGGAGACGCTGCCCAGCATCGGCACCCTCGCCGTACTGGTGGTTGGGGCCTTCCGGCTGCGCCAGGGCGCGATCAGCGTGACCGAGCTGGTCAGCGTGGCCTTCCTCTTCACCGTGCTGGCCTTTCCGGTGCGGGCCATCGGTTGGGTCCTGGCCGAGCTGCCGCGCAGCGTCGCCGGCTGGGACCGGGTCCGCCGGGTGCTCGACGCCACCGGCGAGATGCCGTACGGAGAACGCGTCCTCGACCCGGCCAGCGGGCTCGGCCCGGCCACTCTCGCCTTCAGCGACGTGCACTTCTCCTACCCACCCGCCGAGGCGCACCAGCCTGGTGCGCAGGTGCTCGGCGAGGTCGGCTTCACCGTGCCGGCCGGCCGGACGGTGGCCCTGGTCGGGCCCACCGGCGCCGGCAAGTCGACAATCGCCTCGCTGGCAATCCGCCTCGTCGACCCGGACTCCGGCACCGTCACCCTGGACGGGGTGGACGTGCGCGAGCTGACCGCCGCGTCGCTGGCCGGCACGGTGGCCCTGGTCGCCCAGGTGCCGTTCGTCTTCGACGACACGGTCCGCGCCAACATCTCCCTCGACCGCGCGGGTGTCGACGACGAGGCCGTCTGGGCGGCGTTGCGACTGGCCGAGGCGGACGGGTTCGTCGCCGCGCTGCCCGATGGTCTGGACACCATGGTCGGTGAGCGGGGCACCTCGCTCTCCGGTGGGCAGCGGCAGCGGCTCACCCTGGCCCGCGCGCTGGCCGGCCGGCCGCGCCTGCTGGTGCTCGACGACGCGACAAGCGCGGTCGACCCGCGGGTGGAGGCCGCCATCCTGGCCGGGCTGCGGTCGTCGACGGCCGAGCCGGGGGTGCCGGCCGCGTCGATCCTGGTGGTGGCGTACCGCCGGGCCACCATCGCGCTGGCCGACGAGGTCATCTACGTCGAGCAGGGGCGGGTGGTTGCCCGAGGCACGCACAGCGAGCTGTTGGCCACCGTTCCCGGCTACGTCGACCTGGTCACCGCCTACGAGCAGGCTGAGGTCGACCGCGCGCAGGAAAGCCCGTATGGCGATGAGGTCGCGCCGTTGCCGTCCAGCCTGGAAATCGAGGTGGACCGGTGAGCGCGAGGAGTGCAGCGAAGCGGAGCCCCGCAGTCGCGAACGAAAGGCCAGCACCGGTGAGTGGGAAGTCGTCTGAGACCGCTGAGAAGCAGGAGACGACCTGGCAGACCCTGCGTCGGGGCCTGGCGCTCTCGCCGGAGCTTCGGACCGGTCTGGCTGGCACCCTGGTCCTGGCGTTGGTCTACATGGTCGGTCGGGTGGCGGTGCCGGTCGCCGTGCAGCAGGGCATCGACCGCGGCATCGTGGGTGGCCTGAATCTGGACGTGGTCTGGTCGGTGGTGGCGATCACCGCACTGATCCTGACGGTCACGACGATCTGCGGCTATCTGATGATGCGCCGGCTGTTCACCGTCAGCGAGACGGCGCTGGCCAACGTGCGGACGCGGGCGTTCCGGCACGTGCACGACCTGTCGATGTTGCACCAGCAGTCGGAGCGGCGTGGCTCGCTGGTTTCGCGGGTGACCAGCGACGTCGACCAGATCACCCAGTTCCTCCAGTGGGGCGGGGTGATCTTGCTGGTCAACCTCGGTCAGTTGGTGGTCACCACCGCCGTCATGCTCGCGTACTCCTGGCAGTTGACCCTCGTGGTGTTGGCCGCGTTCCTGCCGGCGGTGCTCGTCATCCGGCAGTTGCAACGCCGTCTCGGCACGGCGTACGCGACGGTGCGCCAGCGCACCGGCACGCTGCTCGGCACGATCGGCGAGAGCGTGGTGGGCGCGCCGGTGATCCGGGCCTACGGGATCGCGGGGCGCACCGCGCGGCGGCTGGACGACGCCATCGACAGTCAGCGTGTGGCACAGCAGCGGGCGATCCGGATCAGCATCGTCGGCAGCTCGGTCGGCGAGTTGGCCGCCGGGCTGGCACTGGCCGGTGTGGTGGTGCTCGGGGTGACGCTCGGAGTGGACGGCACGCTGTCGATCGGTCAGCTGACCGCGTTCCTCTTCCTGGTGACGCTCTTCATCCAGCCGGTGCAGATCGCCACCGAGGTGCTCAACGAGGCGCAGAACGCGATCGCCGGTTGGCGTCGGGTGCTGGACGTGCTGGACGTCGCCCCCGATGTGGCCGACCCGGGGGAGCAGGGGCGCAAGCTGCCGAGCGGGCCGTTGGACGTCCGGTTCGCCGGTGTGCGGTTCGCCTACCCGGGTGGTCCGCCGGTGCTGCACGACATCGACCTGGAGATTCCCGCGAAGAGCCGGGTGGCGGTGGTCGGTGAGACCGGCAGCGGCAAGACCACCTTCGCCAAGCTGCTGACCCGTCTGATGGACCCGTCGGACGGGGCGGTGCTGCTGTCCGGCGTGCCGTTGGCCGAGGTCCGGTTCGACTCGCTGCGCTCCCGGGTGGTGATGGTGCCGCAGGACGGGTTCCTCTTCGACGCGACGGTGGGGGACAACGTCCGGTTCGCCCGGCCGGAGCTGACCGACGAGCAGCTGAGCGCGGCCTTCACCGAGCTGGGCCTGTCGGACTGGCTGGAGGGTCTGCCGTCGGGTCTGGACACACCTGTCGGCGAGCGCGGTGAGGCGCTCAGCGTGGGCGAGCGGCAGCTCGTCGCACTGGCCCGGGCGTACGTGGCCGACCCGGACCTGCTGGTGCTGGACGAGGCGACCAGCGCGGTGGACCCGGCGACCGAGGTGCGGTTGCAACGCACCCTGGACGCGGTCACCAGGGGTCGGACCACCCTCGCGATCGCACACCGGCTCTCCACGGCGCAGGCAGCCGACGAGGTGATCGTGGTGGACCGGGGTCGGGTGGTGCAGCGCGGCCCGCACGATGAGCTGGTCCGCGACGCCGACTCGGTCTACGGCCTGCTCTACGCCTCCTGGCTGGAGCAGACACGGTGACGCGGTGGCGTTTCGGTTGCGCCGGTGTGGTGGACGCCGACGGCCAGGTGCTCTAGGCTCCGGGTTAGGTAAGCCTAACCTTTGAAGGAGGTCGCGCCCATGCGGCCCAATCCCGCCGAGATCGTTCGTACCCTCGTCGCCGGCCGCCTGCCCGGCCTCGTCCACCTGGCTCACCGGCCGGGACCGCACCACGCCCGGCACGTGACCGACCCGGACGGGCGGGTGCTGCTGCTGGTGCCGGTGGCCAGCCACCTGGCCGCCGCGCTGCAGCCGGTCGCCGGGGGCAGCGACGTCGCGGTGGTGCTCGACGTGCTCGACCTGCCACCCGCCGCTGGAGCGCCCGGCCTGGGCCGGGCCTGGGTCTCCGGCTGGGCGGGCGAACTGCGCGGCGACGAGGCCCGCCACGCGGCGGTCGACTTCGCCACCGTGGAGCCGACGGGCGACCTGCTCGACCTGGGCACCCGGTTCCGGCTGTTCCGCTTCGAGGTGGTCGAGGTCCGCTGGGAGCGCGCCGGCGTCGTGCACCGGGTCGACCCCGGGGAGTACGCCGAGGCTGAGCCGGACCCGGTACACCCGGTCGAGGCGCGCCTGCTCGCCGACCTCGCCGAGCGCGACGGCGCCCAGGTGACGGAGTACCTGCGCCGGCAGCTCGGGTTGACCGAACAGACTCCCGACGGGTCGCCCCGAGTGGTGCGGATCGACCGCTACGGGCTCGTGGTCGCCCTCGGTCGGCCCGGCGCCCGACGTCGGATCCGGCTGGCCTTTCCCGGCCCGATCGCCGACCCGGCCGAACTGCCGCGACTACTGCCACCGCTGCGACTCCCGGCCGGCGCCCGCCCGCCGCGCTGACCGCCCGCCGCAGTGGCCGTCGGGCGCTCACCTGGGGCTTGATCGACTCCGTATCGCCGATCTGGGGGTGTCCGCGCACGCTGATACCCCCAGATCGGCGAACTGGAGTCGATCAACGGCTTCGGCCGGCCACTACCCGCCGGCCACTGTTCGCTGGCCGGGTCGGGCCTAGGTCGGGAGCGGACCGGTGAGGTACCGCTGGATGGTGGGACCGATCGCGGCGGCCAGGGTCTCCGGGTCCGCCGAGGCGACCGGCTCAAGGCGCACCACGTGCCGCATCATGGCCAGGCCGATCATCTGGGTGGCCACCAGGGAACCACGCAGCGGTAGCTGGGCCGGATCGACGTCGAGCTGTTCGAGCACCCGACGCAGCACCTGCGTGGTGATGAATTCCCGCAGCAGCCGCGCGGTCCACTCGTTGCTCACGGCCGAGCGCAGCAGTGCCACCCCGGCGCTGCCGGCCGGGGAGTCCCAGACGCCGAGAAAGATGCGCACCATGCGCTCACCGACGCCGTCCCGGTCACCGGCGAGCACCTTCGGCACCAGCTGGCCGGGGTCGACGGGAAAGTTCATCGCGGCCAGGAAGAGCTGGTCCTTGCTGCCGAAGTAGTGGTGCACCAGCGCCGGGTCGACCTCCGCCGTGCCGGCGATGGCACGGATCGAGGCGGCGTCGAAGCCACGCTCGGCGAACGCCGTCCGCGCCGCGTCGAGAATCGCCTCCCGGGTGCCGGGGTTGCCGGGTCGCCGGCCGGTCCGCCGCGTCATCGCCGCCCTTCGTTCGTCCACCGGGGTCCGCCGTGGTCCGGCCACCCCCGTCGCGCCGGGAGCAGCCGCAGCGCGCCGGCCCGACCGCCGCGCCGGCGCGTCGCCTGTCAGCCGCCGCGCCGGCGCGTTGGCCGTCAGCCGCTGCGGCGGCGCAGGGTGGCCGCCGCGAGCACCAGCGCCAGCACCACCGCGCCGAGCACCACCGTCACGTCCCGCCACATCCTGCCGGTCGGCTCGGCGTGGGCGCCGACCTCCTGCAACGCCTCGATGGCGTACGACAGGGGGAAGGCGTCACTGAGCGCCTGGAGCCAACCGGCCATCTGGTCGCGGGCCACGAACAGCCCGCAGAGCAGCAGTTGGGGGACCACCACGACCGGCAGGAACTGTACTGCCTGGAACTCGGTGCGCGCGAAGGCGCTGCAGAGCAGACCGAGGGCGACGCCGAGTACGGCGTCGATGACGGCGATCCCGATCACCAGCCCGATGCTGCCGGCGGTGTCCAGGTCGAAGACCCAGTACGCCACGCCGGCGGCGACCGCGGCCTGCACGGCGGCGGCCAGCCCGAACGCGATGCCGTACCCGAAGAGCAGGTCGAGCTTGCCCAGCGGTGTGGTGAGCAGCCGCTCCAGGGTGCCGGAGGTGCGCTCCCGGAGCATGGCGATGCTGGTCACCAGGAACATGATGACGAAGGGGAAGATGCCCAGCATCACCAGCGCGATCCGGTCGAACGTCGTCGGCTGCCCGGGTGGGGTCGGCTGGTCGGCGTACATGAAATAGACAAGGGTGAGCAGGGCGGCCGGCACCACCACGAGCAACGCGATGGTCCGTCGGTCGTGCCGGAGTTGGCGCAGGATGCGGCCGGTGGTGGCCACCAGGATCCGTGGGTTCACGACGCCTCCTGTCCGGTCGTCGCGCGGGTTGTCTCGCCCGCCCGGATCAGGCGCAGGAAGGCCTCGTCGAGGTCGTCCACACCGGCGGCGGCGCGGACAGCGGCCGGGCTGTCGTCGGCGATCAACCGCCCCTGGCGGATCAGCAGCAGCCGGTCGCAGCGGGCCGCCTCGTCCATGACGTGACTGGACACCAGCAGGGTGGTGCCGGCGGCAGCCATCGCGTGGAACCGGGCCCACAGGTCGGCCCGCAGCACCGGGTCCTGACCGACGGTCGGCTCGTCGAGGATGACCAGTTCCGGCTCCCCGACCAGGGCGCAGGCCAGCGAGGCCCGGCTGCGTTGACCGCCGGAGAGGGTCGCGACCAGTTGGCCGGCGGCCTCGGCCAGCCCGACATCGCTGACCGCCCGGTCGGCCTCGACCCGCCCTCGCCCGTACAGGGCCGCGAAGTAGCGGGCATTTTCCCGGACCGTCAGGTCGGCGTAGACGCTCGGCGCCTGGGTCAGGTAGCCCACCCGGTGCCGCAGCGCGGGGGTGCCCGCCGGATGGCCGAGCACGGTGACGGTCCCGTCGCTGACCACCTGCACCCCGACCACCGCGCGCATGAACGTGGTCTTGCCGCTGCCGCTGGGACCGAGCAGCCCCGTGACCGCGCCGCGCGGGACGCGGCAGCTGATGCCGTCCAGCACCCGCCGCCCGCCCCGGTCGACGACCAGGTCGCGGACGGCTATCGCGTCGTCCATAACCACCTCCCCAAGAAACTCATCAACTGTTGAACTCAACGCTAGATGAGATACCCGTGATCACACAATGGGTTGACTTCGAGCGCACTCGAACTGGAAGCCTGGATGGCGTGGACGTCAGCACCAAGAAGATGACCCTCACCGTCGGTGAGGCCGCCGAACGCGTCGGCCTCACCACCTACACGCTGCGCTGGTACGAGCAGGAAGGGCTGGTCGCGCCGGTCGGCCGGGACGCCGTCGGACGTCGGCGGTACACCGCCGGAGACGTCAACTGGCTGCTCCTGCTCACCAGGCTGCGCCGCACCGGGATGCCGGTGCGCGACATGCGTCACTACGCCGAGCTGGCCCGGCAGGGCGACCGGACCCTCGGTGCCCGGCGGGCGCTCTTCGAGGCGCACCGCGCCCGGGTGCTGAACCGGATGGCCGAGCTGGAGGAAGACCTCAGCGTGCTCAACTACAAGATCGACGCCTACCGTCGCGCCGAGGAGGAGAACCGATGATCCGTCGTCGAATGGGCACCACCGGGCCGGATGTCTCGGCGATCGGGCTCGGCTGCATGGGGATGAGCTTCGCCTACGGCGGTCGCGACGACGCCGAGTCGACCCGCACCCTGCACCGCGCCCTCGACCTGGGCGTCAACCACCTGGACACCGCCGACATGTACGGTCGCGGCGCCAACGAGGAACTGCTCGGGCCGGTGGTGCGGGCCCGACGTGACGAGGTCTTCCTGGCCACGAAGTTCGGCAACCGGGTGACCGGCGAGGCCTTCGGTGGCACCGGCACCCCCGGCGCGTACGTGGACAGCAGCGCCGCCTGGGCCCGCGAAGCGTGCGACGCGTCGCTGCGCCGGCTCGGTGTGGACACCATCGACCTCTACTACCTGCATCGTCGTAATCCCGACACCCCGATCGAGGAGACCGTCGGGGCGATGGCCGAGCTGGTCCGCGCCGGCAAGGTGCGGCTGATCGGCCTGTCCGAGGTCAGCCCGGCGACCCTGCGTGCCGCGCACGCGGTGCACCCGATCAGCGCCGTGCAGTTGGAGTACTCGTTGTTCAGCCGGGACGTCGAGGGCGAGATGCTGGCCACCTGCCGGGAGCTGGGGGTGGCGCTGGTGGCGTACTCGCCGGTCGGCCGAGGGCTGCTCACCGGGGCGATCACGAGCCGCGAACAGTTGGCGGCCGACGACTGGCGCCGGGGCGCGCCGCGCTTCGCCGAGGACAACCTGGACGCCAACCTGGCGTTGGTCGACCAGGTGCGGGCGGTCGCCGCCGAGATGGGCGCCACCCCGGCGCAGATCGCGCTGGCCTGGCTGCTCGCCCAGGGCGAGGACATCCTGCCGATCCCGGGCACCAAGCGGGTGCGCTGGCTGGAGGAGAACGCCGCCGCCGTCGACCTGAAGCTCGGCCCGGAGCACCTGGCCCGACTCAGCGCTGCCCTGCCGCCCGGCGCCGCAGCCGGCGAAAGGTATCCCGCGGCAGCAATGAGAATGGTCGGGCAGTAGCCTCCGGACCGGACACCAGGTCCGGCAACGGGCATTGCGCACCGATCGGGCGTACGGCACGATGACTCGGTGGGTCACGCTCCGTTACCGGATAGCGGTTTTCTTGAGGATTGGGCCGCGCGGTTGCGGCAGACCGTCGAGCGGCCGGTTGTCGGCATCCTGCTGCGCGGTAGTCACGCCCGTCGCGCGGCCACCGCGCACAGCGATGTCGACCTCGACGTGTTGGTCGGCGGCGCCCCGTACGCGGCGCGGCGGGCGTACCTGGCCGAATCCGCAGGTCGGGTCACCCACGTCTCGGTGGCCGCCCGCGACGTCCGCTCCTGGGTGCACCGACTCGGCGAACCGGCCGACTGGGCGTTCGGGCTGCCGGTCACCGCGCCGGCGCGGCTGCTCTGGGCCGACCCCCACTGGCGGCCCCGGATCGACCTGCCGGTGCTCTGCCAGCCCGCCGAGCCACCCCGACTCGAAGAGCTGATCGCCACGCTGGGTAAGGCCGCATCCGCCCGGGCCGCCAGCGACCGCCTCGGGGTACGGCTCGCCGTGGCCGACCTCGCTCGACTCTGCCCATCGGTGCTGCGCCCCGCGAACCCGTCGGTGCGGGTGCACTCCCGCCGGGCGGCCTTCGCGGCGGCCCTGGAACTGCCGGTGGCCCCACCCGGCTACCGGGCGGACATGCTGCTCTGCCTCGGGCTGCGCCCGGGAGCCACCGGCCAACTCTGGGCCGCCGCCGTACGGCTGGTCGCCGGCACACTGCCGTTGATCCGGCCGTACGCCGAGGAGATCGCCGAGGTAGCCGGCGCGGACCTGGCCGCGGCCCTGGTCGACGGCCGGCTGGATCGCTACGTGGCCCAGCTGGCACGGCCCGCCGGGCTCGCGCCGCAGCCCCGGCGGGAGCGGTCGCCGGTGCCCGCGCCGCGTGCGGGACAATTGGTCACTGTGCCCGTACCTGACTCGCCGGTGACCGGCGGCCCCAACGACCCGAGCGACCCGGTGGCGCCCGTCCCGGCCCGCCCGTCCCGGCTCGACCCGGCCATCGCGGCCCAGTTGCGCCGCACCGCCGACGGTCTGGTCGCCGCCGTGGTCCGCGCGCACGACTCCGGCGAGGTGCTGATGGTCGCCTGGATGGACGACGAGGCACTGCACCGCACCCTCACCACCGGTCGAGCCACCTACTGGTCGCGCAGCCGCCGCGAATACTGGGTCAAGGGCGCCACCTCCGGGCACCACCAGTACGTCCGTTCGGTCGCGCTGGACTGCGACGGGGACGCGCTGCTGGTAAGCGTGGACCAGGTCGGTGCCGCCTGCCACACCGGGCACCGGACCTGCTTCTTCACCGACCTGCCCGTCACCGCCCCGGAGGCACGCCCATGACCGACGGCACCGTCAGCCCCGACCTGGCCACCTTCACCGAGCTGGCCGCCGACTGGCGGGTCGTGCCGGTCACCCGGCGGCTGCTGGCCGACGCGGAGACCCCGGTCGGGGTCTACCGGAAGTTGGCCGGTGGACCGGGCACGTTCCTGCTGGAATCGGCTGAGCAGGGCGTCGGCTCGGCCGGCATGGCCTGGTCGCGGTACTCGTTCATCGGCGTACGCAGCAGCGCCACCCTCATCGAGCGGGACGGCGTGGCCACCTGGCTGGGTCAGCCGCCGGCCGGGCTGCCCACCGAGGGTGATCCGGTGCGGGTCCTGCGCGAGACGGTGGCGGCGCTCGCCGGCCCGGTCGGGGACCCGTCCGACGGTCTGCCGCCACTGACCGGGGGCATGGTCGGCTACCTGGGGTACGACCTGGTCCGCCGCTTCGAGCGGTTGCCGGAGCTGACCGAGGACGACCTTGGCGTACCCGAGCTGGGCATGATGCTCGCCACCGACCTGGTGGTGCTCGACCACTACGACGGCTCGGCGATCCTGGTCGCCAACGCGGTGCTGCCGCCGCTGGACGCCCCGGACCGCGCTCCGCAGGTCGCCGCCGCGTACCACCACGCCGTGGGCCGGCTGGACGCGATGACCACCGCGCTGTCCCGGCCCATCCCGCCGATGATCTCCACCGTCGAGCGTCCGCCGGCCGGCGAGGTGCTCTGCCGTACGCCCGACGGCGGCTACCCGAAGGCGGTGGAGGCGGCCAAGGAGGCGATCCGGGCCGGCGAGTGCTTCCAGATCGTGCTGTCCCAGCGCTTCGAGCGGTCGACGCACGCCGACCCGCTGGACGTCTACCGGGTGCTGCGCACCAGCAACCCCAGCCCGTACATGTACCTGCTGCGCTTCGACGGGTTCGACATCGTCGGTTCCTCGCCGGAGGCGCACCTGAAGGTGACCGGCGGCCCGGACGGGCGGCGCCGGGCGTTGCTGCACCCGATCGCCGGCACCCGGCCGCGCGGCGGCACCCCCACCGCCGACGCCGCGCTCGCCGCGGAGCTGCTCGCCGACCCGAAGGAACGGGCCGAGCACGTGATGCTGGTCGACCTGGGCCGCAACGACCTGGGCCGGGTGTGTCAGCCCGGCAGCGTGGAGGTGCCCGAGTTCGCCACCATCGAGCGGTACAGCCACGTCATGCACATCGTTTCCACCGTCACCGGCACGCTGCGTGACGACCAGTCCGCGTTCGACGCGCTCGCCGCGACCTTCCCGGCCGGCACCCTGTCCGGCGCGCCGAAGGTGCGCGCCATGGAAATCATCGAGGAGCTGGAGCCGGTCCGCCGCGGCCTCTACGGCGGCACGGTCGGCTACTTCGGCTTCGGCGGCGACCTGGACATGGCGATCGCCATCCGGACCGCGCTCATCCGCGAGGGCCGCGCCTACGTGCAGGCCGGGGCGGGGGTGGTGGCCGACTCCGACCCGGCCGCCGAGGACCAGGAGACGCGGAACAAGGCCGCGGCGGTGCTGGCGGCGATCGCGGCCGCCGAAACATTGCGGCCGGCCCGTTGAGTGCCGGGGAGCGGTCCGCGGTGGGGCGGCGCGAGTTGACGTACGCCGTCCTGCTCTGCCTGGCCGGCGCGGGCCTGGCCCTGTGGGCTGCGACGCGGAACTGGTCGGTCGAGCTGACGCTGCGTCCGGCGCCGCTGCCGCCGGTGCGTGAGGCCCGCAGCGGCGCCGGCTTGCTGCCCTGGCTGCCGGCGTTGGCCCTGGTGACGTTGGCCGGCGGTGGCGCGGTGCTGGCGACCCGTGGGGGGCTGCGGCGGGTGCTCGGTGTGCTGCTCGGCGTGCTCGCGCTGGCCGTGGCGGCTGGTGGCGGTTACGGGCTGGTCGCCGACGTCGGCGGTTCGGTGAGCCGGCAGTGGCCGGCGCTCTGCCTGCTCGGCGGTCTGCTGGCCGCCGCGGGCGGTTTCTGGACGGCGCTGCGCGGCGGCGGTTGGCCGGCGATGGGTGCTCGGTACGAGCGGCCGGCGCGGAACGATCCGGAGGGCTCGTCGGTTTCGACCGGCCCGGAGGGGCCGCAAGCGCCGATGGCGGGGCGGCGGACCACCGAGGCGTGGAACGCGCTGGATCGGGGCGAGGACCCGACGGCCGACTGAGCGATGGCCGGAGTGTCAGGCGACTGGCTGACGGTCCCGCTGCGGTCGGTGACCGGCGGCGCGGGCGGCGGTCAGCTCGGCCACCAGGCGGTTCAGTTCGGCGCGCTGGTCGGCGCGGGCGCGGTCGGCGCAGACCGCTTCCCAGGCGTTGCCGCGCGCGGTCCGCATCCGTCCCTCGCCCACCACGGCCCGCTCCAGGGTGTGCACCACCCCGACGGCGAGCGACGCTACCGTCCGTGAGATGGTCGTCAGCCCGATGTTCGGTTGCGGCTCGGAAATGCTCATGGTCACCTCGCACGAGGAGTTGCGACGGTCGGGGCAGGCGCGTCATCGAGTCTGCCTGAGGACGATGCTGACCGGCTGACGTTTCGCCGCCGTGACCGCCCGGTCAACTGTCCCGCCTCGGCCATGACCAGGGGCCGTCCGTTCGGCCTTGAGCTTGGTCACAACATCGATCGACGCCGTTGTCGGCGGGCGCTGCCCAGGAACTGGTGGCATGATCGATGGATCGGCCCGGTCTGACCGTGGCCGCCAGGCTCCGTTCCGCGTGACAGCGGTCGATACGGGAGGTGGCGCTGCGTGACATACCGTTCACGGCAAGTCGGCCATTATGCCGCAGCCCTTTTCGTGAGCAGCGCCATACCCCCGGCATCCGGCGTCGGTCGGCTGCCCCTAGCATCGGCCCATGACGCCCGGAGAGGGGAGTCCGTTGGTGACTGCTGAGCATGCGCACGCGGAGGGGGACGAGGCCGGTCAGGCAGCGTCCGTAAGCGTGCTCGACGAGATTCTGGCTGGCGTACGTGAGGACGTCGCCCGACGCCAGGAGCAGGTTCCGCTGGAGCGGATCCGTGAACTGGCAGCGGCGGCGCCGCCGCCGCTGGACGCGTACGCGGCGCTGCGCAAGCCCGGCGTGGCCGTGATCGCCGAGGTGAAGCGCTCGTCGCCGTCCAAGGGCCGGCTGGCCGAGATCGCCGATCCGGCCGATCTGGCGGTCGACTACGCGGCCGGTGGGGCGCGGGCGATCAGCGTGCTGACCGAGGGGCGCTGGTTCGGCGGCTCACTGGACGACCTGGCGGCCGTCCGGGCCGCGGTCACCGTGCCGGTGCTGCGCAAGGACTTCGTGGTCTCCAGCTACCAGGTGCACGAGGCGCGCGCGCACGGCGCCGACCTGGTCCTGCTGATCGTCGCCGCGCTCGAACAGAACGTGCTGATGGGCCTGCTGGAGCGGATCGAGTCGCTGGGCATGACCGCGCTGGTCGAGGTGCACGACGAGGAGGAGGCCGACCGCGCTCTGGAGGCCGGCGCTCAGGTGATCGGGGTCAACGCCCGTGACCTGCGTACCCTTGAGGTCGACCGGTCGGTGTTCGAGCGAATCGCGCCCGGTCTGCCCAGCAGCGTGGTCAAGATCGCCGAGTCCGGCGTCCGCGGCCCGCACGACCTGATCCGGTACGCCTCCGCGGGTGCCGACGCGGTCCTCGTGGGCGAGGGCCTGGTCACGCAGAAGAGCCCCCGCGAGGCGGTTGCTGAGCTGGTCAACGCCGGCAACCACCCGGCAACGCCCCGGCCGGTGCGCTGACCCCGCGCCGACGTACGTC
This sequence comes from Micromonospora parathelypteridis, assembly GCF_014201145.1. Lineage (NCBI taxonomy): Bacteria > Bacillati > Actinomycetota > Actinomycetes > Micromonosporales > Micromonosporaceae > Micromonospora > Micromonospora parathelypteridis. Next base: position 1,317,508 of record NZ_JACHDP010000001.1, on the reverse strand, counting down.
CCACCGAGAGGATTTCCGATGAGCGCCGACGCGCTGGCCCCACTGGCTGGCCCGCAGCCCGACTCCACCGGCCATTTCGGCCGTTTCGGCGGTCGGTTCGTTCCCGAGGCCCTGGTGGCCGCGCTGGACGAGCTCGACGGGGCGTGGCGCACGGCGATGGCGGATGAGTCCTTCCGGGCCGAGTTCGGTGGGCTGCTGCGCGACTATGCGGGCACGCCGTCGCTGCTCTACGAGGCCCGGCGGTTCTCCGCGAGGGTCGGCGCTCGGGTGCTGCTCAAGCGCGAGGACCTCAACCACACCGGCGCGCACAAGGTGCGCAACGTGCTCGGCCAGGCGCTGCTCACCAAGCGGATGGGCAAGACCCGGGTGATCGCGGAGACCGGGGCCGGCCAGCACGGCGTGGCGACCGCGACCGCCGCCGCCCTGTTCGACCTGGAGTGTGTGGTCTACATGGGCCAGGTCGACACCGAGCGGCAGGCGCTCAACGTCGCCCGGATGCGGATGCTCGGCGCCACCGTCGTTCCGGTCACCAACGGCTCGCGCACTCTCAAGGACGCGATGAACGAGGCGATGCGCGACTGGGTGGCCAACGTCGACGAGACGCACTACCTGATCGGCACCGCCGCCGGCCCGCACCCGTTCCCGGCGATGGTCCGCGACTTCGTCCGGGGCATCGGAGACGAGGCCCGCCAGCAGTGCCTCGACCTCACCGGTGCGCTGCCGGACGCGGTCACCGCCTGCGTCGGCGGCGGCTCCAACGCGTTGGGCATCTTCCACGCCTTCGTCGGCGATCAGGACGTGCGGTTGTACGGCTTCGAGGCCGGCGGCGACGGGGTGGCCACGGGCCGGCACGCGGCGAGCATCACCGGCGGGTCGGCCGGTGTCCTGCACGGCACCCGGACCTTCGTGCTGCAGGACGCCGACGGGCAGACCCTGGAGTCGCACTCGATCTCCGCCGGCCTGGACTACCCGGGCGTCGGGCCCGAGCACGCCTGGTTGCACGACACCGGCCGGGCGAGCTACCTGCCGGTCACCGACGACGAGGCGATGGCCGCGTTCGAGCTGCTCTGCCGCACCGAGGGGATCATCCCGGCGATCGAGAGCGCGCACGCGCTCGCCGGCACCGTCGCGTTGGCGCCGAAGCTCGCCGCCGAGCTGGGCCGGGAGCCGACCATCGTGGTCAACCTCTCCGGGCGGGGCGACAAGGACGTGCACACCGCCGGGGACTACTTCGGCATCCTCGACAAGGAGCGGTGAGATGAGCCGGATCGGGGTGGCCTTCGACAAGGCCCGCGCCGACGGACGGGCGCTGCTGGTGGGCTGCATGCCGGCCGGTTTCCCGACCGTCGAGGGCAGCATCGCCGCGATGACCGCCATGGTCGAGGCCGGTGTCGACGTCATCGAGGTGGAGATCCCCTACTCGGACCCGGTGATGGACGGGCCGGTGATCCAGAAGGCCAGTGACATCGCGCTGGCCGGGGGCGTACGCACCACGGACACGCTGCGCATCATCGAGGCGGTGGCGGCCACCGGGGCTCCGGTGGTCACGATGACCTACTGGAACCCGGTCGAGCGGTACGGCGTGGACGTGTTCGCCCGTGACCTCGCCGCTGCCGGTGGCACCGGTCTGATCACCCCCGACCTCATTCCCGACGAGGCGGACGAGTGGCTGGCCGCCTCGGACGCACACGGGCTGGACCACACGTTCCTGGTCTCGCCGTCGTCCACCGACGCTCGGCTGGCGATGACCGTGGAGCACTGCCGTGGCTTCGTCTACGCGACCGCCGTCATGGGTGTGACCGGCGCCCGGGCGCGTACCTCCGATGCCGCGCCGACGCTGGTCTCCCGGGTTCGGGCGGTCACCGACCTGCCCGTCGGTGTCGGTCTGGGCGTGGGCACCGGTGCGCAGGCCGGCACCGTCGCCGGGTACGCCGACGGGGTGATCGTCGGCAGCGCGCTGATCCGGTGCCTGCTCGACGCGCCCTCCGAGGCGGAGGGGCTGGCCGCGCTGCGTACCCTCAGCGCCGAACTCGCCGAGGGCGTCCGCACCCCCGTCCGGTGAGCGTGACCGGCCCAGGTGCCGGCAGGTCGCGCACGGGGTTGTGGCCGGCGACGGCGATCCGCGGAGCGTGTGGTCAGGGCCGGAACGACGGGTCTGTCGCTGCCTCGCCGCGTTGCTCCGGTGGCTGACCCACTCCCGGCCGCTCGTCGTGGTCGGTTCCGGGCGCCCACGCGTCGCGGAGCACGCCGGAGCGGCCGGCGACCGCGTCGGTGACGGCGGCCCGGGTGAGCGGGGTGACCGCCTCGGGCAACGCGGCGGGGGCGTGCCAGGACAGGCGGCAGCCCGGCGGTGGGTCGGCGGTGGGTCGGACGTCGGCGGCGCGGGCCCGGAACACGTGCACGAGGACGTCCGGTAGCGGCCCGGCGCGTCCTGCCGGGGTCTCCCTCATGGGCCCGGTCAGGTGGTAGACGCCGACCAGGTCGACCAGCTCGATCTCCCAGCCGGTCTCCGCGCGGATGTCCCGCAGGGCCGCCCGCACCGGGCTCTCGGCCGGGCGCAGTCGCCCGCCGGGCAGCGCGTAGCGGCGTTCACCCCGACCCTGCTGGCAGAGCAGCACCCGGCCGGTGTCGTCGCTGACGACCGCGGCAACCGCCCAGGTGAGCGCGCCCATGGACAAAGAGCCTACGGCGGCGCAAACCAGAAGTCATCGAGATACACCCTCCAACCGCCCGGGGTGCCGCTGTGGGGGTGTGCAGCGGTAGCGTGTGCACCCGTGACCCTCGCCTCGCTGTCCCCCCAGGCGGCCCTGCCCAGTCCCAGCACCGCGGTCTGGCAGCTCGGGCCCGTGCCGATCCGGGCGTACGCGCTCTGCATCATCGCCGGCATCGTGCTGGCCTGCTGGGTGACGGAGCGCCGGCTGCGGCAGCGCGGCGTCGCGCCCGGCGCGGTGCTCGACATCGCCGTGTGGGCGGTGCCCGCGGGCATCATCGGCGCCCGGATCTACCACGTGATCACCTCGCCGGACAAATACTTCGGCGCCGGTGGTGACCCGATGAAGGCGTTCGCCATCTGGGAGGGCGGTCTCGGCATCTGGGGTGCCGTCGCCGGTGGCGCGGTCGGCGCCTGGATCGCCGCCCGGCAGCTCGGTATCCCGTTCGGCGTGGTCGCCGACGCGCTGGCCCCCGGGCTGCCGCTGGCCCAGGCGGTCGGCCGGCTCGGCAACTGGTTCAACAACGAGCTGTTCGGTGGCCGCACCAACCTGCCGTGGGGCCTGGAGATCCACCGGATGGACCCGGACAATCCGGGGCACGCGCTGCGTGACGACGCCGGGCAGCCAATCCTCGAACCGGGCCTCTACCACCCGACCTTCCTCTACGAGTTGCTGTGGAACCTCGGCGTCGTCGCCCTGGTCCTGATCCTGGATCGCCGGCTGAAGCTGGGTCGCGGCCGAGCGTTCGCGCTCTACGTGATGGGCTACACCGTCGGCCGGTTCTGGATCGAGCTGATGCGCACCGACGAGGCCAACCAGATCCTCGGCGTCCGGCTCAACGTCTGGACCGCCGCCCTGGTCTTCCTCGGCGCGTTGATCTACTTCGTGCGGGTGCGCGGCCCTCGGGACTACCTGATCCCGCTCGGCGCGGCGGCGACGCCGACCCCGCCCCCCACGTCCGACCTGTCCCAGGTCGACCTCTCCGAGCGGGAGACCCCCACGCGGGCCGCCGCGCCGGAGGGCTACCGGGTGGTCAGCGAGGAGCAGTACGCCGCCTGGCAGGACACCGGCGTCATTCCGCCGGAGCCGGCTACCGACGAGGACTCCCGACCGGACGGCGAGCCGCTCGGTGACGCGGCGCCCGTCGACGGCCCGTCGACCGACGACGAGCCGGCGGACGACCCGTCGACCTCGCGCGCCGACCGGGCCGACGCCACAGGCGTGCGGCCCGCCGACCGGGACAGCTGAGCGGGGGCGGCACCGATGCGAAGCGCGGTGGTGGTCGGCGCAGGGGTCGGTGGCCTCGCGGTGGCCGGCGCGCTGGCCCGCTCCGGCTGGCAGGTCACCCTGCTGGAACGCGCCGAACGGGTCCGCCCCGAGTCGACCGCCGTGGTGCTCTGGCCCAACGGCGTCCGCGCGCTGCAGGCTCTCGGCCTCGGCGCGGGCCTGGCCGCCATCGCCACCCCGCTGGCCGACGGCGGGGTCCGTCGCCCGGACGGGCACTGGCTCGTGCAGCCTCGGCCCATCCCGCCCGACCGGATGCCCGTGGTGGTGCACCGCGAGGACCTGCACGACACGCTGATCGCCGGCCTTGGTGACCGGGTCGACCTGCGTACCGGCGTGACCGTGCGCCACGTCCGGGTGGAGCCGGGCGAGCGACCGGCGGTCAGCGACGGACGGCACACCATCGAGGCCGACCTGGTGGTCGCCGCCGACGGCACGGACAGCGGCATCCGCCGCCAACTCGCCCCCGAGTCCCGGGTGGTCAGCTCCGGATGCGCCGCCTGGCGGGCCGTCATTCCCTGGTACCAGGCACCCCGGCTGCCCGACGACCAGCCGCTGGCCGGCGAGATCCTCGGCGCCGGCTACCGGTTCGTGGCCGCGTCGCTGGGCGAGCGCGGTTCCTCAGGCGGGTCCACCCGGGGCGGCATCTACTGGGTCGCCACCGCCGCCGGGGCACCACGCCCGGAACCCCCGGAGACCCAGCTCGCCCTGCTGCGCCGCTGGTACGCGGGCTGGCCCGCCCCGGTCGGCGCGCTGCTCGACGCCACCGACCCGGCCGACCTGGTCCAGCAGGAGGTCCGCGAGCTTCGTCCGCTGCCCCGTGCGTACGGCTTCCCGGTCGGGCCGGGCGGGGTGGTGCTGCTGGGCGACGCGGCGCACGCCATGCCACCACACCTGGGGCAGGGCGCCTGCCTCGCGTTCGAGGACGCCGCCACGCTCGCCTCCCTGCTGCGGGAGGCTCGACTGCCCGACGCCGTTCAGGCGTACGACCGGGTGCGCCGTCCCCGGGCCGCGACCGTGGTCCGGCAGACCCGGCGGATGTCGGCGGTGCTGCAGACCCGGGGCCGGTTGGCGTTGCGCGCCCGGGACGCCGCACTCGGCACGATCAACACGCGGTTGCTCTCCAGCGCCGCGGCCACCGCCGCCCAGTGGCGTCCCCCAGCCTGACCTCGGTCACGGGAGAGGTCAGGCGATGAGGGCGGCGGGTTCGGCGATGCAGGCGGTGCCGATGCGGCGGAACCCGACCCGCAGGTAGACCCGGGCGATGTCCTCGCTGCCCGCGGAGAGAAAGATCAGGTCGGTGCCGGCCGCGCGGAGCTCGTGGGCAAGGGCGGCGGTGAGCGCGGCGCCCAGCCCGCGTCGTCGGGCGGCCGGCAGCGTGGCCACCCCGGCGATCTCCGCGACGTCGCCCACACGCATCGCCATGCCGCTGGCCAGCGCACCGTCGACCGACGTGCCGGCCAGCGCGGAGACCCGTCGACCGTCCGCGATCCGGGAACGCTCCTCGTCGAGCGCGGCCAACTCGAGCTCGGTGACGGCGGCGTCCCGCTCGGCCGGGCCGGCCTCACCCGGCGCGGTGCCGGCCGCCGCGAACGACACCGCCGCCACCGCACGCCGGGCGGCGACGTCGGCGGCGAAGCTGGGGGAGTCCGCCGCCAGCACCCGTACCGCCCCGTCGGACAGCGTCGCCGGGTCGGGCAGGGCCGTCGGGTCGAGCACCATCAGCGGTGCCTCCAGCACGCTCAGCCCCGCCGAGCGGGCCACCGCCAGCAGCTCGGGGGTCGTCTCGTGCACCCACTCGAAGGCCTCCGGCAGGCCCAGCTTCCGCTGCCGCTCGCGGACCGAGGTCACGTCGGCCAGCGACGGCGGCTCGGTGGCGTCGATCCGGGGGCGGGCGTAGAACGGCCAGCCGGCACCCTCGCGGACGAACAACACCAGCCCGCCATGCTCCTCCACACCGGCGACGTCGCGGGGCACCGCGTCGTAGAAGTGTTCCAACCGGTCGAAGATGTCCTTGTGTAGCGGATCCACCGCGCGAGACTACACGTCCCAGCCTATGGACGGTGTGATCAATCTCAGGTGGCAGGGCGGGCCCGGCCCTAACGTAGACTCAATAGACCCACGGGCCGACGTCGTCCCCACCATGATCCAACCTGAGTGACGACAGGAGGCCCGGTGGCTCAGCCGTACGCGGATATGACACAGCCGTACCCGCACAGCCCGCAGGCGTCCCCGACGCCCGGCGCCCACCCCTTGGCCCAGGGCCTCTACGACCCGACGCAGGAGCACGATGCCTGCGGCGTGGCGTTCGTAGCGGACCTGCACGGCCGCCGTTCGCACGCGGTCGTCGCCAACGGGCTCGGCGCGCTCTGCCGGCTGGACCATCGGGGCGCCCGGGGCGCCGAGCCGAACACCGGCGACGGCGCGGGCATCATGATGCAGGTGCCCGACGCGTTTCTGCGCGCGGTGGCCGACGTCGCGCTTCCCGCGGCCGGTGAATACGCCACCGGGCTGGTGTTCCTCCCCGACGACGATGCCGCCGAGGCGCGTGCCCGGCGGGTGGTCGAGAAGTACGCCCTGGTCGAGGGTGCCGACGTGCTCGGCTGGCGGGATGTGCCGATCGACCCGACCGGGCTCGGCGAGACCGCCCTGGCGGCGATGCCCCGGGTCCGGCAGGTCTTCCTGGCCGCGCATCGGCTCACCGATTCCCCCGAGGGGCCGGCCGGTTCCCCGCTGAGCGGCATCGAGCTGGACCGGGTGGCCTTCTGCCTGCGCAAGCAGGCCGAACGGGAGACCGCCGAGCGGGGCGTGCCGGCGTACTTCCCGTCGCTGTCCAGCCGGACGATGGTCTACAAGGGAATGCTGACCCCGGACCAGTTGCCGGCGTTCTACCCGGACCTGCGCGACGAGCGGGTGGACAGCGCGATCGCGTTGGTGCACTCCCGCTTCTCCACCAACACCTTCCCGTCCTGGCCGCTGGCGCACCCGTACCGGTTCATCGCCCACAACGGCGAGATCAACACGATCCGCGGCAACCGCAACTGGATGCAGGCGCGCGAGGCGCTACTGCGCTCGCCGAACGTGCCGGGCAACATCCGGCGGGTCTTCCCGGTCTGCACCCCCGGCGCCTCCGACTCGGCGAACTTCGACGAGGTCCTGGAGTTGCTGCACCTGGCCGGGCGGAGCCTGCCGCACTCGGTGCTCATGATGATCCCCGAGGCGTGGGAGAACGACCCCGGCATGGAGCCGGCCAAGCGTGACTTCTACCGCTTCCACGCCAGCCTGATGGAGCCGTGGGACGGTCCGGCGTCGGTGGCCTTCACCGACGGCGAGATCGTCGGCGCGGTGCTGGACCGCAACGGGCTGCGCCCGGGGCGCTGGTGGCAGACCGACGACGGGCTCGTGGTGCTCGGCTCCGAGGCGGGCGTGCTCGACCTCGACCCGGCCCACGTGGTCGCGAAGGGGCGGCTCCAGCCGGGCAAGATGTTCCTGGTCGACACCGTCGCCGGCCGGATCGTGCACGACGAGGAGATCAAGTCCGAGTTGGCCGCCGCGCAGCCGTACGGCGAGTGGCTGCACGCCGGGCTGATCGAGCTGGGCGACCTGCCCGCCCGCGAGCACACCGTCTACACGCACGACTCGGTTCGCCGCCGCCAGCAGACCTTCGGCTACACCGAGGAGGAGCTGAAGATCCTGCTCGGGCCGATGGCCCGTACCGGGGCCGAGCCGCTGGGCTCGATGGGCACGGACACTCCGATCTCGCCGCTGTCCACCCGGCCACGGCTGCTCTACGACTACTTCCACCAGCTCTTCGCCCAGGTCACCAACCCGCCGCTGGACGCCATCCGCGAGGAGTTGGTGACCAGCCTGGCGTCGACGATCGGGCCGGAGGGCAACCTGCTCGACCCGGGCGCGGCGAGCTGCCGGCAGATCGTGCTGCCGCATCCGGTGATCGACAACGACGAGCTCGCGAAGATCCTCTCCATCGACGAGGACGGCGACCTGCCCGGCTTCAAGGCGGTCCGGGTGTCCGGCCTGTACCGCATCCGGGAGGGCGCCGCCGGGATCAAGGCACGGCTGACCGAGATCTGCCGGCACGTCTCCGAGGCGATCGAGGACGGCGTCCGGATCCTGGTGCTCTCCGACCGGGACTCCAACGCCGACCTGGCGCCGATCCCGTCGCTGCTGCTGACCGCCGCCGTACACCAGCACCTGGTGCGTGAGCAGACGCGTACGCAGGCGGCGCTGATCGTCGAGTCGGGCGACTGCCGCGAGGTGCACCACGCGGCGGTGCTGATCGGCTACGGCGCGGCGGCGGTCAACCCGTACCTGGCCTTCGAGTCGGTGGAGGACATGATCGCCACGGGCGCGCTGGCCGGTGTCGAGCCCGCCGCCGCCGTGCACAACTACGCGAAGGCGCTCGGCAAGGGCGTCCTGAAGATCATGTCGAAGATGGGCATCTCGACGGTCTCCTCGTACTGCGGTGCCCAGGTCTTCGAGGCGGTCGGTCTCGACAACCGGCTGGTCGAGCGCTACTTCCGGGGCACCCCCAGCCGGATCGGCGGGGTCGCGCTCGCGGGCGTGCACACCGAGGTGGCCGCCCGGCACGCGCTGGCCTGGCCCCCGGCCGGCACCGCCGCCTCGGACCGGTTGGAGGTCGGCGGCGAATACCAGTGGCGCCGCGAGGGCGAGCTGCACCTGTTCAACCCGGAGACGGTCTTCCTGCTGCAGCACGCCACGCGCAGCCGGCAGTACGACGTCTTCCGGCAGTACACCGCGAAGGTCGACGCGCTCGCCGCGCAGGCCGGCTCGCTGCGCGGGTTGTTCACGCTGCGCACCGGGGTTCGCCCGGCGGTGCCGATCGAGGAGGTCGAGCCGGCCACCGAGATCGTCAAGCGGTTCGCCACCGGCGCCATGTCGTACGGGTCGATCTCCGCAGAGGCGCACGAGACGCTGGCGATCGCGATGAACCGCCTCGGCGGCAAGTCCAACACCGGTGAGGGCGGCGAGGACGTCGAGCGGCTGCACGATCCGGCCCGCCGCTCGGCGGTCAAGCAGATCGCCAGCGGCCGGTTCGGTGTGACCAGCGAATATCTGGTCAACGCGGACGACCTCCAGATCAAGATGGCCCAGGGCGCCAAGCCGGGTGAGGGTGGTCAACTGCCCGGCAACAAGGTGTGGCCGTGGATCGCCCGTACCCGGCACGCCACCCCCGGCGTTGGCCTGATCTCACCGCCGCCGCACCACGACATCTACTCCATCGAGGACCTCGCCCAGCTGGTGCACGACCTGAAGTGCGTCAACCCGGCGGCCCGGGTGCACGTCAAGCTGGTCAGCGAGGTCGGCGTCGGCACCGTCGCCGCCGGGGTGGCGAAGCTCAAGGCGGACGTCATCCTGATCTCCGGTCACGATGGCGGCACGGGCGCGTCTCCGATGAACTCGCTCAAGCACGCCGGCACCCCGTGGGAGTTGGGGCTGGCCGAGGCACAGCAGACGCTGCTGCTCAACAGGCTGCGTGACCGGGTCACCGTGCAGGTCGACGGTCAGCTCAAGACCGGCCGGGACGTGTTGATCGCCGCGCTGCTCGGCGCGGAGGAGTTCGGCTTCGCGACCGCGCCGTTGATCGTCGCCGGCTGCGTGATGATGCGGGTCTGCCACCTGGACACCTGCCCGGTCGGCATCGCCACGCAGAACCCGGTGCTGCGGGAGCGCTTCACCGGCACTCCGGAGTTCGTGGAGAACTTCTTCCTCTTCCTCGCCGAGGAGGTCCGGGGGTACCTGGCCGAGCTGGGCTTCCGGTCGATCGAGGAGGCGATCGGGCAGTCCGAGCTGCTCGACGTGGCCCCGGCGGTGACGCACTGGAAGGCGAACGGTCTGGACCTGGCGCCTGTCCTGCACCTGCCGGAACTGCCGGCGGGGGCTGCCCGCCGTGGGGTCCGCGCGCAGGATCACGGCCTGGAGCAGGCACTGGACAACGAACTGATCGCGCTGGCCCGTCCGGCGCTCTCGGATGGCGCGCCGGTGCGGGTCGAGGTGGCGGTGCGCAACGAGCACCGCAGCGTCGGCGCGATGCTCGGCGGCGAGGTGACCCGTCGCTTCGGCGGTGCCGGCCTTCCCGAGGACACCATCGAGTTCGTGCTGCATGGCACGGCTGGGCAGTCGTTCGGCGCGTTCCTGCCGCGCGGGGTGACCCTGCGGCTGCACGGTGACGCCAACGACTACGTGGGCAAGGGCCTCTCCGGTGGGCGACTCATCGTCCGTCCGGACGCCGCCGCGCCGTTCCTCGACGTCGACGCCGAGCCGGGGCAGCGGGCCGAGGATCAGATCATCGCGGGCAACACCATCCTGTACGGGGCCACCGCGGGCGAGGTCTTCCTGCGTGGGCGCGTGGGGGAGCGGTTCGCGGTGCGCAACTCCGGCGCGGTGGCCGTGGTCGAGGGTGTCGGCGACCACGGCTGCGAGTACATGACCGGCGGCACGGTCGTGGTGCTCGGCGCTACCGGCCGTAACTTCGCGGCCGGCATGTCCGGCGGCACGGCGTTCGTGCACCAACTGGACCGCGCCCGGGTCAACGCGGAGCTGGTCGACCTGGCCCCGCTGGGCGAGCAGGAGCAGTTGTTGCTGCACGAGCTGGTCCAGCGGCACGTGGCCGAGACCGGGTCGGCGGTCGCCGAGGAGCTGCTCAAGCGTTGGCCGGAGGCGGTGGCTGAGTTCACCGCCGTGGTGCCTCGCGACTACCGCCGGGTAATGGAGATCATGCGGGCCGCCGAAGCCGCCGGCCGCGACGTCGACGACGCGGTGATGGGCGCGCTCAGCGCACCCGCCGCGCCGGTGCCGCCCGCCCCGCGGGTGGCGGCCCAGGAGGTGGCACGTGCCTGACCCGAACGGTTTCCTGCGCTACGACCGGCGACTGCCGGCCCGCCGCCCGGTGCCGGTGCGGATCAGCGACTGGCGGGAGGTCTACCCGCCGGCCGGCGAGGAACTGGTCCGTGAGCAGGCCACGCGATGCATGGACTGCGGCATCCCGTTCTGCCACAGCGACACTGCCGGTTGCCCGCTGGGCAACCGCATCCCGGACTGGAACGACCTGGTGCGTACCGGCAACTGGGACGCCGCGGTGGATTCGCTGCACGCCACCAACAACTTCCCGGAGTTCACCGGCCGGCTCTGCCCGGCGCCGTGCGAGGCGGCCTGCGTGCTCGGCATCTCCGGCGGCCAGCCGGTGACCATCAAGCAGATCGAGGTGGAGATCGCCGACTTCGCCGTGGCGCGCGGACTCACCGCTCGCCCCGTGCCGGCGCCGTCCGGCCGGTCGGTCGCCGTCGTCGGCTCCGGGCCCGCCGGCCTGGCCGCCGCACAGCAGCTGGCCCGCGCCGGTCACGCGGTGACGGTGTACGAGCGTGACGACGCGATCGGTGGCCTGCTCCGGTACGGCATCCCCGACTTCAAGCTGGAGAAGCGGCACGTCGACAGCCGATTGGCTCAGCTCACCGCCGAAGGGGTGCGCTTCCGGACCGGCGTGAACGTCGGGGTGGACATCACCGCCGAGCAGTTGCGCGCCGAGCACGACGCGGTGCTGCTGGCCTGCGGCGCGTTGCAGGGCCGGGACACTCCGGAGACCCCCGGGCGCGCGCTTCGGGGCGTACACCAGGCGATGGCACACCTGGTCGCGGCGAATCGCGCGGTCGCCACCGCGGCCACCGAGCAGCCTGGCGTCGCGGCCACGGGCGAGGGCCGGCCGGCGCGTGCGCTGCTGCCGGACGGCACCCCGATCGACGCGGCTGGCAAGCACGTAGTGATCATCGGTGGTGGTGACACCGCGGCGGACTGCCTCGGTGTCGCCCACCGCCAGGGTGCGGCGGGCGTGCACCAGCTCGACCTGTACCCGCAGCCGCCCGAGGCGCGCGACGAGGCACGGGACCCGTGGCCGACCTGGCCGTGGATCCTGCGCAGCTACCCGGCGCACGAGGAGGGTGGCGAGCGGGTCTTCGCCGTCGCGGTGCAGGAGTTCGTGGACGACGGCACCGGCCAGGTGCGGGCGGTGCGGATCGCCGAGGTGACCGTGGAGAAGCGCGACGGCCGGCGGGTCGTCACCGTGGTGCCGGGCTCCGAGCGGGAGCTGCCGGCCGATCTGGTGCTGCTGGCGATCGGTTTCGAGGGCACCGAGCAGCAGCCGCTGCTGGCCCAGTTCGGTGTGACCCGTAATCCCCGGGGCGCTGTCGACGCGCGCGACGACTGGCAGACCGACGCCGACGGGGTGTTCGTCGCCGGCGACATGCACCGGGGTGCCTCGCTGATCGTCTGGGCGATCGCCGAGGGGCGTGCGGCGGCCGCCGCCATCCACGGGTATCTCGGCGGTGTGGGCGCGTTGCCGGCCCCGGTGGGCTCGGCCGCGCAGGCCCTCGCCGCCACCCGCTGAGGCGGCACCCGACGGATCGACGGAGGTCCGGCCGGCGCGGCAGTTCCTGCCCGCCGGTCGGACGTCTTCGCTGGTGAGACCGCTCACAAACGTGGGCAAATAGGTTTAAGGCCGCAAGACTTGTCGGCTGCCGAACCGCACCGCGATCGGCATGAATGATCATGCAGCCGATCGCTTGGAGGTTCGTCGTGGCCAAGGGTGCCACCTTCGCCGCGCTGCGCCACCGCAACTACCGGATCTGGGCGTTCGCCGGGTTCGTCTCCGTCATCGGCACCTGGATGCAGGTCCTCGGGGTCAACTGGTACGTCCTGAAGGAGACCGGCTCGGCGACGTCCATGGGCTTCGCCGTGCTGCTCCAGGCGGCTCCCACGCTGCTGCTCAGCGTCTGGGGCGGTGTGCTCGCCGACCGCCTGCCGGCCCGCCCGCTGTTGATCGCCGCCCAGGTGGCCCACGCGGCACTCGCCGCCGGACTGGCCGCGGTCGCCCTGACCGGGTTCGGCGGCCTGCCACTGATCTTCGCGATCTCCCTGGGCACCGGCGCCGTCTCGGCGATCGAGGGCCCGGTGATGGGTCGCTGGGCCTCCACCCTCGTCGACCGGGAGACGCTGGGCAACGCCCTGGCGCTCGGGTCGCTCACCAACTCCGCCGGCCGGATCCTCGGCATGAGCCTCGGCGCGGTCGTGGTGGCCGCCGTCGGGCCCGCGCTGCTGTTCGGCATCAACGCGGCGAGCTTCGCCGCCGTGGTGGTGGCGCTGTTCGCCGTCCGTCCGGGAGCTCTGCCCACGGTGGCGGCAGCAGAGGACGGTCGGGTCCGCGGCGGTGCTCGCGCCGGGTTCGCGTACCTGCGCAGGCAGCCGGTGCTGCTCCTCGCGCTCGCCCTGTCGTTCGTGCTCGGCAGCCTGGGCCGCAACTACCAGGTGACGATGGCGGCGATGAGTGACGGGCCGCTGGACGGCGGCGCCTCCGGCTACGGCTTCCTGTCGACCGTGTTCGCGGTCGGAACGGTGCTGGGTGCGCTCGTCGCGGCCCGTCGGCGCTCCCTGGACTACCGGACCCTGGTCGTCGCGGGTCTGCTCGCCAGCGGGCTGCAGATCGTCGCCGGCCTCGCACCGGGCACCTGGAGCTTCGCCGCGGTGATCCTGCCGATCGCCGCCGCCGCGGTCGTCATCGACACCACCGTCGGTACCCGCGTCCAACTCGACACCGACGGCGCGATGCGGGGCCGGGTGCTCGCCGCGCTGGCGGTCACCGGCTCGGTCTCCGCCGCGGTCGGCGCTCCGCTGCTCGGCTGGCTCGCCGAACACGCCGGGCCGCGCCAGACGCTCGTGCTCGCCGGCGCTGTCGCGGCGATCGCCACGGTCGTCGCGGCGGCCGCCCTGGACCGCCAGCGCGCCCGCGCGACGACCCTCACGCTGGTCGTGCCGCGGCCCCGCCATCCGGTACGACGAGTGGCCTGGAGGGCGGCCCGCATCGTCCGGCCGACCGGGGCGGTCTGTGTCGTCGCGCCCGCCGGGCCCGGCGGGGTTCGGTTGGGCTCGGTCCGGCTCGAGGAGTTGGCCACGGCCGGCCCGGCGGCGCGCCGCTGAGACAGCGGTCACGCCCGGCGGCCGCTCTGCGGGACCAACCGCCACGAAGATCATCGTTACGCTGCGATCATGGACATCGAGGAGCGGCTACGGCGGACCCGCCGGTGGCTGTGGATCGTGCTGATCGGACTCTTCCTGAGTGGTGCCACCGCGTTCCCGCTGGAGATCGAGGTGCGCTGGCTGCTGCGCGCGCTGGATCCGCTCGCCGGCCAACTGCCCGCCCTGGTCGACTGGATCGAGCGGGTGCACACCGGGCTCGTGACCGCCGACGCGGACTATCCGTTCCTGCTCTACGGCACCGACTGGCTGGCCTTCGCCCATCTGGTGCTGGCGGTGGCGTTCTGGGGGCCGCTGCGCGACCCGGTGCGCAACGTCTGGGTGGTGCAGGTCGGCATGATCGCCTGCGCGGGCATCATCCCACTGGCGGTGATCTGTGGCCCGATCCGGGACATCCCCTGGTTCTGGACGCTCATCGACCTCTCCTTCGCGGTCGGGGCGTTCCCACCGCTCTGGTTCGCCTACCGACACATCCGGGCCATCGAAGCGAGCACGGCTGCGGCGACAGGTGTCCCAGCGACTTCCTGATCGGGGCTCTCCAGGCCCTCGGCCCGGTGGGTCACAACACCCCCGACGGATGCCTGTAGAGCTGCCCCAGATATGGGCCGCCGTCATCGCCATCGCCCCATTTCTGGGGCAGCTCTACAGGCGAGCACTGCAGTGGTCGGTCGCCGGTCCGCAGCCCGGGAGAACAGCGGGATGCCGGAGAGACTGGGCCACCGGCGAGCTGGAAGGGCCCGCCGCAGGGGCGGCGAGCCCTTCCAGTCCACACCGGATCCCTAGTGCGACAGCAGGCGGTGCGACTCGCGGATCTTGGCCCAGGACTTCGGCTCGGTCGGCGGGGTGGCCTTGCGCGCGGCGGTGGCCACGTCGGGTCGGCCGGCGGTGAACAACCAGGTGGTGAACAGGTCGTCCAGGTCCAGACCGGAGATCCGTTCGGCCAGTTCCTGGAACTGCGCGATGGTGCCGTTGCCGTACCGACGCTCGGCCGTCCAGGCCGGCAGGATCTCGAAGAACGCGTCGTCACCCACGGCCAGCCGCAGCTGGTGCAGGGTCATCGCGCCCCGGTCGTAGACGGCACCGTCGAAGACCCGGTTGGCACCCGGGTCACCGGGCAGCACCTGCCAGAACTCGTCGTCGGCCGGGTAGCTGGCATAGGTGAAGTCGAACAATTCCTGCGCGGTGCCCTCGCCCTGCTCGTCCGACCAGAGCCACTCGGCGTACGAGGCGAAGCCCTCGTTCAGCCAGATGTCGCTCCACCCGGCCACCGAGACCGAGTCACCGAACCACTGGTGCGCGTTCTCGTGTGCCACCACGTACGTGTTGGCGCCGCGTCGCCAGTAGCCCGGCCCGTACACCGGTCGGGTCTGCGTCTCCAGCGCGAAGCCGATGCCGTCGAGCGGACCGGCGACGCCGCCCTGCGCCTCGAACGGGTACGGGCCGAAGATCCCGCTCTCCCAGTCGACGATCTCGGCGGTCCGCCCGATGCTGGCCCTCGCGGCCGGCCCGAGCTCGCCCAGTGAGGTGCTGTACGCGTTGATCACCGGCAGGCCGCTCGGGGCGGTGTCGCTGACGATCTCGTACTGGCCGATGGCCATGAAGGCCAGGTAGGTGGCGGTGGGGGAGGTGGTCCGCCAGATCCACCGGGTGCGGTTGCCGGCCTCGGCCAGCGGTGGCCGCGGCTGCACGCCGTTGCTGATCACCTCGACGCCGGTGGGCACCGACACCGAGACGTCGAAGGTGGCCTTGTCCAGTGGGTGGTCGTTGCTCGGGAACCACCACCACGCCGACTCGGGCTCGTTGACCGCCAGCGCGCCGTCGTCGGTACGCGTCCAGCCGGTGTAGCCGCCGACCAGGGTCTCCGACGGGATGCCGGCGTAGCGCACCACGATGGTGAGCTCCTGGCCCCGGGTCACCGTGCGGGCCGGGGTGACCACCAACTCGTGCACACCCGCGGTGCTGGTGCTCGCCGCCCAGCCATTGACCCGTACCGACTCGACGTCGAGCAGGAAGTCCAGGTTGAAGGCGGAGAGGTCCTCGGTGGCGGTGGCGAGGATGGTGGTGGTGCCGCTGAGCTGGTCGGTCGCCGGGTCGTAGCGCAGCCGGACGTCGTAGTGCTCGACGTCGTAGCCGCCGTTGCCGTAGTCGGGGAAGTAGCTGTCGCCCAGGCCGGGCGCGCCGGGTTGCGGCGCCACGGTGACGACAGGACGGCCCCAGCCGGTCGGGGCGGCCTGGCCAGGGGTGCCGGCGAGCATGGTGCCGGCGGTGGTGAGGGTCAGGGCGGCGGTGGCCGCCGTGAGAACTCGTCGCACGGGGTGGACTCCCTCCATCGGGTGTTCGCCACGACAACCTAATCGACAACGGTGAACGTCGCCGGCCCGCCGCGCTGACCTTCGCCGGGTACGGCGGCGCTGTCCTCTGTGGGCGGTCGGTCGCCGGCTCTGGCGGGTCTTGCGCCGCATGGTCACACTGTGTGGATCGGAGGTGACGCGTGCGGCGTTCGGAGGTGCCCAAGCGCGAGTTGATCGGCCAGCGGCAGTCCGCCGGAGGACGGGACCGCCTGCCGGCCGGCGGGTTGGAGTTCTTCGCGCTGCTCGCGCGGCTGCTGCGGCGACCCCGTCGAGGTGACCGGAGACTGCCGCTGCTCTGGCTGGTCCGCTCCGACACCTCGGACCTGATGGTGCCGCTGCGCCGATTCCTCAGCCAGGGCCCCCGGCGGCGGGTGCCGCACGCCGTACTGGACGCCGACGCGCCGCCGGGCGCCGGCGACGTGTCGGCGCTGCTGCGCGAGCTGCACCGGCAGCTCTCGCTGGAGGCGTTCGGCGCCGCCCGGCTGCGTTTCCGGCACTATCCGCTCGCCGACTGGCTGATGCACCAGAGCCTCAGCTTCGGCGTCGACGCCGACGACGGCCGTTCGGCCCTGGTACGCCGGCTACGCGACCGCCGGGGCCCGCGTACGCCCGAGGCGTTGCCCTCCGGTGGCGACGCGGTCAGCATCGCCTCGCAGGTGCTGCTCTGGCTGGTCCGTCGCGCCGTGCCCGGCGTCGTCTTCCGGGCCGCTGTCTCCGGTCGGGTGCCGGTCCTCGGGCGGCACTACAACTGGTTCATGCGCCAGCAGTATCTGGCGCCCCGGCAGTCGGTCACCTTCCTCGGCTTCGCCGAGCGCCTCACCGCGGGGTGGCGCGACGGCGAGCAACCCGACCAGGTCAACAAGCTGCTGCTGCACGCGTTCCTGGAGGACCTGCGGCAGGCGTACCGGCGTCGGCCGTGGCGCCCGTCGGACTGGCGGCGCACCGCGTACCCGGCGCTGCTGCTCGATCACGTCGCCCCCGGCAACGTCGGCGGGGAACTGATCCGCCTGATCGGTGACGTCCGCACCGAGACCGGCCGTAACGACCCGCTGCTCATCGTCGCGTCCGGCGGGCAACCTCCGCCGGAGCTGCCGGAGCCGCACCCGTTGACGGAGGCCGACGAGGCGTACGACGAGTGGGCCGAGGCGCTGCCGGAGATGCGGCGGCTGCGCCGCCCGGCCGCCTGGCTCGTGGCGCTGCGGCCCGACGACACCGACACCGGCCCACCCTCCCGGGGCGGCATCCGGCCGTTCTCCGCGCCCGACCCGCCCTGGTGGTCGCGGCGTTTCCTGCCGGCGGCGCTCTGCCTGGTGGTGCTGGTCTCGGCGGGCGCGTGGGTGGGCAGCCGGTGGTCGCCGGGCTGCCATCCCTCGCTGACCGGCGGGCAGGTCTCGGTCGAGGTGGTCGGCAGCGGTGAATGTGTCGGCTACAGCGACAGCGCCGCGCAGGTGTTCAACAACGACCCCGGCCAGGAGCGGCTGCGGACCATCCAGCAGCGCATCTTCGCGCAGAACCGGGCTGCCGAGGAGGTCTGGCAGCGCAGCGACCGGCGCCGGCCCTTCCTCACCCTGGTCTACCTGGGCACCCTGACCGGTAACCGGACCCGTGCCGACGAGGAGTCGTACGTCTCCGAGCGGGAGGAGCTCGAGGGCATGGCGACCGCGCAGTACGCGCTGCTGAAGGAGTCGGCCGGGGCCGACGGCGCCGCGCTGCTGCGGATCGTGGTGGCCAACGGTGGCCGACAGATGATCTACGCCGACCGGGCCGTGGCGATGCTGGCCGAGCTGGCCCGGGACGATCCGACGGTGCTCGGGGTCGTCGGGTTGGTGGAGAGCCGGACCAGCACCGCCCGAGCGCTGCGCGAGTTGAACCGGGTCGGTCTGCCGGTGCTGGCGCCCACGCTCTCCGCCGACCGGATGGACGCCAACTCCCGCCTCTACCTGCAGATCTCCGCGCCCAACGCGGATCAGGTCGAGATGGTCGACGCGTACGCCCAGCAGGTGTTGAAGGTCAACGACGCGCACGTCTTCTACACGACACTGGAGGGCAGCTCACTCACCGAGGACCTCTACGTGAACACCCTCGTCGAAGGGCTCCGACAGCGGTTCGGCGCCCGGATCACGCGCCTCGACGAGTGGCGCACCGGTCAGCGCCTGACCGGCGAGTGCGGGTACCCCGGTCTGCTCTTCTACGCGGGTCGGTGGTCGGAGTTCGACGGTTTCCTGCGGGCGCTGCGCGAGTGCGGCGCCGACCCGCCCCGGCACCTGGTCGCCGACGACTCGGCGAACCGCTACATGGCCAATCCTGGGCTGCGCGCCGCCGCGCCCGGCAACCTGCCGGTCACGTACGTCTCCAAGGCCGCCCTGGCCACCTGCGCCGCGCTGCGGGCCGCCCAGGACCGGCGCGACGACGCCCGGGCCAGCTTCCTGTCCTGGATCCAGGCCGACGACCTGCTCGACCCGCCGCGCTGCCGTCCGGACACCGGGTACCAGGTCGGCGAGCGGGTCAGCCTCGCCTACGACGCGGCGATGATGCTGATCCGGGCGGTGGAGAGCCTCGCCGCCCGGCTGCACCACGCCGATCCACGTCAACGCTGGGAGCCGACCTCGGTCAACCCGGTCGGTGTGCACGCGGAGGTGCTCCGGCAGAACGCCGGCCAGGGCTACCCGGGGGTGGCCGGGCTGATCCGGTTCACCCCCGACTCGGGTGAACCGGTCGACAAGCGGCTGGCCCTGATGCGGGTGGAGCAGGTGCCCGACGTGGCGACGGCGCCGGTGGAGGTGTTCCGCTGCGGGGTGGCCGACGCGTCCGGCCCGGCGGCCTGCGGCCCGGCGTGACAGGCCCGGCGTGACACGTCCTCGCAGGACTGTCCGGGTGCCACCGGTGTCCGTTAGGGTTCCTGGGACCAGGCGGCCGTTGGCGTTGGGGGCAGAGGTTGAGCAGGCTCGCGTCGTCGTACCGGCAGGCGGTCGCCTCCCACCGGGCGGCCCGGGCGCACCTGGACACCGCCCGGAGCGCGCTCGGCACGGCACCGGTTGCCGTCGCGCCGGCCGGCGCCGAGGAGTTGGTGGCCCGCCTCGCCCGCCTCGGCGGCGCCCTGGCCACTCCCACCCCGAACGCCACGCCACTGACCGACGAGCCGGCCGCGGTGCGGATCGGCGAGGCGTCCACCTCGGACGGCGGCTTCCCGGTGCTGGTCCCGCTCGGCGGCGGCCACCACCTCGCCCTGGACGCCGATGTCCGCGACCCGCGGGTCGCCGGGCTGTTGCGGGCGCTGGTGCTGCGGCTGGTCGCCACCGCACCGCCCGGGCAGGTCCGGGTCGCCGGCATCGACACCGCCGCCGTGGGCGCCACCTTCGGCCCGTTGCGCCCCCTGCTCGACGCGGGGGTGCTCGACCCGCCGGCCACCGGCGAGGCCGAGGTGGCCGCGCTGCTGGACGCCGCCGAGCAGCACGCCCGCGCCGCGCAGCACGCCCAGCCCGCCGCCCGGCACCTGCTGGTGGTGGTCGCCACCGCCGCGCCACCGCCGCGCGAGCTGGCCCGGCTCGCCGCGCTCACCCACGCCGGCCCGGCCGCCGCCGTCTGCGTGCTGCTCGCCGGCCACCCGTCGCGGCAGCCCGGAGAGACCGCGACGACGCTGGGCGGCACCACCGCGGTCCGGCTCAACCAGGGGTACGCGTACGTCGGCGACCCACCCGGCACCCCGTTCAGCGCCGACGGCACCGGCCTCGCCGCACCCGTCCTGCTCGACGGCGACCCGCCGCCCGCCTCGGTACGCGCGCTCGCCGAGCACCTGGGCGCCGCCGCCCGCCGCGCCGACGCGCTGCCCTTCACCGACCTGCTGCCCGAGCGGCGCTGGGTCGAGTCCGCCGGCAACGGCCTGCGGACGGTGATCGGTCGGGCCGGCGGCACCCCGCTGACCGGCGCCTTCGACGATGCGTTGACGCTCGCCTTCGACGACGCCACCCCGCACTGGCTGGTCGGTGGGCGCACCGGCGCCGGCAAGACGGTGTTCCTCCTCGACGTCCTCTACGGGTTGGCCGCACGCTACTCCCCGGCCGAGCTGCAGCTCTACCTGCTCGACTTCAAGGAGGGCGTGAGCTTCACCGAGTTCGTGCCCACCGGGCGGGACCCGTCGTGGTTGCCGCACGCCCGTGCCGTCGGCATCGAGTCCGACCGCGAGTACGGGCTCGCCGTGCTGCGCGAGCTTCGCCGGGAGGCGCAACGCCGGGCCACCGCCCTGAAGCGGCACGGCGTCACCAAACTCGCCGACCTGCCCCGCGACAACCCGCTGCCGCGCATCGTGGCGGTCATCGACGAGTTCCAGGTGCTGCTCGCCGGCAACGACGCGCTGGCCCGCGAGTCCGTCGACCTGCTGGAGGAGTTGGCCCGCAAGGGCCGCTCGTACGGCATCCACCTGGTACTGGCCAGCCAGAGCATGACCGGCATCGAGGCCCTCTACGGGCGGGCCGAGGCGATCTTCGGGCAGTTCGCGCTACGGGTGGCGCTGCCCGGCGGTGGCGGGGTGCTCGACCAGCTCAACGACGCCGCCGCGGCCCTGCCGATCGGCTCGGCCGTGGTCAACACCGCCGCCGGTGCGGTCGGCGCCGACACCGTGCTGCGCTTCCCCGACGCGCATGCCGCCGCGGCGGACCTCGCCGCACTGCGCCACGAGCTGTGGCAGGCCCGCCCGCCGGGCTCGCGGGCACCGGCGGTCTTCAAGGGGTACGAGGCCGCGCGGGTCGAGGACGACCCCACCTTCGCCGGGCTGCGCCCCGGTGGCCGACGCCCGATGGCCCTGGTCGGCCGGACGGTCGACGTGCACGGCACCACCGCGCTGTTCCTGATGGACACCACCCCCGGCCGGCACCTCGCCGTGGTGGGCACCGCACCGACCGGCGCGGACGTGCTGCGCGCCGCGACGCTGAGCCTGGCCCGCCAGCACACCCCTGGTGATGCCCGGTTCGCGCTTGCCTCCCTGGTCACCGCCGCCGGCCCGGTCGCCGACGACACCGAAACCGTCCTGCGGGCCGCCGGTCACCCGGTGCGGCGCCTCGACGCGGCCGGGCTGCGCGAGCGCATCGCCACGCTGGCCGCCGAGCCCACCGGCCGCGAATACCTGGTGGTGTTCGGCATGGACGCCGCCGCGCCGGTCCTCGGGGCCGCCGACCCGAGCACGTTCCGCTCCGGCCTGGACGACCTGCGCGCACTCCTGCGCCAGGGGCCCGGGCAAGGGGTGCACCTGCTCGGTTGGTGGCGTGGGTTGCGGCGGCTCGCCGACGACCTCGGCGGCACCCAGAACCGTGACGACGTCGCCTGCCTGGTGGCGCTCAACGTGCCCGGGTCCGAGCTGGCCCTGCACCTCGGGATGCACGACCTGGCCTACACGCCCCGCGCCGACCGGGCGCTGCTGGTCGACCGGCACGACCAGCGCACCCGGCTGATCGTCCCGTTCGTCGGCGACGGGCACGAGCCGGACTTGGAGCGGTGACAGTGTCCTTCGAGGAGTACGCGGCGCTGGCCCGGCAACTCGCCGAGCAGCACCGCGCCGGCGTTCAGCACGCCGCCGCCGAGTCCGAGCGCCGCCGTGACCTGCACGCCGCCGCCGACTACCTGCAGCAGAGGTTGACCATCCAGGGGCAGCGCCTCGACCAACTCGGTCGAGCGATCGGCCTGCACCAACCGGCATCCGCCCCTGCCGCTGCCGCGGAGCCCTCTTTCACCGCGCCCGGATCGGGGAACGGGGGACCCGCCGGCGCAGCCGGCGCGCCGGGGTGGGCGGGGGTCGGGGCGTACCCCCAGGTGCCGGCGGGGGAGGCGCGGCTGGCGCTGCCGACGGCGGTGAGCCCGGCGGGCGCGGTGCCGGCGCAGCGCGCGGTGCCGGTCGACCCGGCGGTGGAGCTGGAGCTCGCCCGGCGGATGGCCGACGAGGCCGACCGGCACGGGCAGCAGGCGGAGCTGCTCGCCCAGCGGCCGGTGCTCCTGCCGACGTGGTCACCGCTGGCTCGGTCGGTTGCCATCTACGCCGGCTGTGCGGCGGCCGCCGGCGTGGTGATGCTGGCTCTGGTGCTCGCCTCCGGGGTCGGCCTGGTCGACGGCTTCACCCTCGGCGCGTGGATCTGCGCGGGGCTGCCGGCGGTGGCGTTCTTCGGTGGGTACCTGGTGCTGGGCCGGTGGGGGCGACCGGCCATGATCGAGGGGGCCCCGCCGCGTTATCTGCCGCTCGGGTTCCTGATCTGTTTCCTGCTGGTGCCGATGGCCTACTGCGCCTACCTGCTGATGGTCCGCGGCCTGCGCGGCTGACAGGTTGCCCCCAGCCCGCCTCGGACCTGCCTCGGGCTCGCCCCGGGCATGATCCACTCGATATCGAGTCGACCTTGGACTTGTCGGCTGCGAGCGGGCGGTCGCGCTCAGTGCGCGGATCTCGTACGCTCCCATGTGGTCTCCGCCGGTGCGGCGGTGGAGGCGATGGTCGACCAGGGGAGGGCGCGCGTGAGCGCAGCACAGATCATCGCGCGGTTGGCGGCGGCGTCGCAGAAGCTCGACGAAGCGAAGGCCAAGACCGCAGCGGCGGCCCAGGACGCAGCCGAGGCACGGGCGCTCGTCGCCGGGGCTCTGGAGGGCGTGGCCGCAGGCCCCCTCATCGGCATGATCGACGCGTATCGTCAGGCCCTCGCTCAGGCGTCCCAGGGTGGGGACCCGGCGAAGCAACACGTTCAGGAGACGATCGCCAAGGTCCGAGCGCTGGGAAACTGACCACCTGGATCCACTCCGGATCGGCGATGTGGGGGTGTCTCCCCGCAAGGACACCGCCACATCGGCGATGTTGAGTGGATCAAGCGGGCCGCGTGCCTCAAGCGGGCCGTTTGTGTCGGGGTGGACCGTTCCTGACCCTGGGACCCGAGGCGGCGTCGGTCAGGACGTCGCGGCGGACTGCCCGCTGCGGTTGCCCGGAGTCGTGCCGTGCCCGGGGCGGGTGGTCAGCACCTGGGGGCCGGCCTCGGTGATCGCGACGGTGTGCTCGGAGTGGGCGGTGCGCGAGCCGTCCGCGGACCGGATCGTCCACCCGTCCTTGTCAAACTTGATCTTGTCGGTGCTGCGGCAGAACCACGGCTCGATCGCGATCGTCAGGCCGGGCTTGAGCTTCATGCCCCGGCCGGAGCGGCCGTCGTTGGCCACGTGTGGGGCCTCGTGCATGGTGCGGCCGATGCCGTGCCCGCCGAACTCGTTGTTGACCCGGTAGCCGTAGCGGCGGGCGACCTCGCCGATGGCGGCGGAGACGTCGCCGAGGTGACTGCCCGCCACGGCGGCGTCGATCCCGGCCTCCAGCGCGACCTCGGTGGCCTCGATCAGTTTCAGGTCCTCCGCGGCGGCGGTGCCGACGATGACGGACAGCGCGGAGTCGGCGACCCAGCCGTCGATCCCGACCGCCATGTCGATGCTCAGCAGGTCACCGTCGCGCAGCGCATAGCTGTGCGGCAGGCCGTGCAGCACGGCGTCGTTGACCGAGAGGCACAGGACGTTGCGGAACGGGCCGCGTCCGAACGACGGCGAGTAGTCCCAGTAGCAGGACTCGGCGCCACGTTCCTTGATCCGGCGGCGGGCGTGGTGCTCGAGGTCCATCAGGTTGACCCCGACGGCGGCGACCGCCCGCAGCTCCGCCAGCAGCTCGCCGACGAACTGGCCGGTCACGGCCATCCGTTGGATCTCCTCGGGGGACTTGAGCTCGATCACGATCCACCCTCCCTTCCGTTGCCGGTATAGTTATACCACGCTGCTCGGCGCGTCCATCGTGATGGCGTTGCCGGTGCGCGGAGGCGGATCTATCCTGCTCACATGGTTCGCCCACCGCTCACACCCGCACAGATCGCAGCGGGGCAACGTCTCGGGGCGGCGCTTCGGGTCGCGCGAGGTGACCGCAGCCCCGTCGAGGTGGCCCTGGCGGCCGGCATCTCGCCGGAGACGCTCCGCAAGATCGAGGTGGGGCGGCTCCCGGCACCCGCGTTCGGCACGGTGGTCTGCCTCAGTGAGGTTCTCGGCGTTGCGCTCAGCGACCTGGCCGAGGTGTGGCTGGCCGATGTCCGGGTGCGCGAAGCGTCCTGAGGGAACACCCGCGAAACGACCTGAACGCGAAACGACCTGAACTCGATGGGCCCTGGCCGGGACGGTCAGCCGCGCGAGCGCGGCAGGCAGCACTTCTTGTACTTGGCGCCCGATCCACACCAGCAGGCGTCGTTGCGGCCGGGCGGCCAGGACCTGAGGTCGGCCCCGGTGAGCGAGTCGGCGTACTCGTCCTGGGTTTCCTCGTCGGTGGGGTCGCGGTCCTCCCGCTCGGCGAAGGCCGTCAGCCCGGCGACGGAGCCGACGACCACACCCAGGTCCGCGCCACCCACCCCGGACGCCTCGACGAGGGCGAGCTCGATCTGGGCACGGTGCTCGTCCCAGGTGGCGGGGTAGCTGCCGCTGAGGGTGGGCCAGCGCGTCAGCAGCGCGTCGTACTCGGCCTGCGGCCAGAACAGCAGCGTCGCCGGGCCGTCGTCCAGCCCGTCGAGCGCGTGGTTGCTCGCGGCGCGGAGCCGGTCGGCGAGGTTGTCGTACTCGTCGTGCGGCAGACCGATCTCCTCGCGGAGGTCGTGCCGTCCCTGGGCCAGCCCGTAGATCATGGCGGCGGCCTCGTCCTGCGCGTCTTCGGACTCGTGCTGCTGGGTCCGGGTCCGTTCCAGGATCGCGTCCAGCGCGGCGGTCAGCCACTCCAGCGCCGTCTCGGTGCGGCCGGCGCCCGCCAGGTCGTCGATGAGGTACGTGGCGTCGGGGTCGGTCTCCAGCAGCGGGCGCAGGGCCGACAGCTCGGCCATGCCCTCTTCCTCCCGGCCGAGGCGCAACAGCAGCCCACCGCGCATCGATCTGGCGTACCCGTCATCGTCCGGCTGTTCGGCGATGGCGCGGGTGGCCAGCGCGAGCGCGTCGGCCAGGTCGCCCGCCTGCGTGAGGATGTCCGCGGCGACCAGCAGGGCGTACCCGGTGTCGTCGGGGTCCGCGACCCGCCCCTCGTCGACGGCGCCCACCAGCTCGGCGACCAACGCGGCCGGGTCCGGGCTCTCGGAGCCCAGGGAGCCGATCTCCTCGATGCGGTCGGCGGTCAGCAACTCGGACATGGGCGCATCCTGAGGACGGGGAACGGACGGGGAAGCGGCCAGCGTACTCCCGAGGCCGCCGGATACAGCGGAGCCCGGGGCGGTGTACCGCCCCGGGCTCCACTCTGGGTCAGCGGGTAGCTGGCATGGTGGCGAACTCGCCGGCTAGCTCCGACTCGACGATCGTCGCGGTGGACGGCCGGCGACCGGACGACGCCCGCCGGGCGGACGGGACGGCCAGCGCCGCGAGCGCGGCGGCCAGGGCGATCGCCGTGAGGACCAGAAACCCTGTCGTGAAGCCGGCCTCCCGGGGCAGGCCGTTGGCCTGCGGGTTCGCGGTGATCACGCCGCTGACCACGGCGGCGCCGATTGCGCCTCCGATGGTGCGGATGTTGGCGTTCATGCCGGTCGCCACGCCGGTCTGGCTGGCGGGCACGCTGGCGACGATCAGGTTGGCCATCGACGCGAAGGCCAGACCGATGCCGAGGCCGACCAGGCCACCGGCGACGGCGACCTCCCAGCGGGTGTCGTGCGCGGTGGCGAGCATCGCGGAGGCGGCCACGTTGAACGCGGCACCGGTGGCGAGCTGCGCCTTGGCGCTGAAGACGGCCTGGAGCCGACCGGCGACCAGGCCGGCGACGAACATCGCGACGAGCATCGGCAGCATGAGCAGACCGGCCTGGCTGATGCTGGCGCCGAAGCCGTAGCCGGCGACGGTCGGGGTCTGCACGAACTGGGGGAGAAACGCGTAGATGGAGAACATCGACGCGCCGTAGAGCAGCGCGACCAGGTTGGTGGTCCAGACGCCGGGCAGGCGCATCATCCGCATGTCGATCAGCGGGTTGGCCGAGCGCACCTCGGAGATCAGCCAGCTGACCAGGAGCACCACGGCGAGCGCCAGCAGGCCGATGACCCGGGGAGAGGTCCAGCCCCAGGCCGCGCCCTGGCTGATCGGCAGCAGCAGCGCGACCAGCCAGCCGGAGAGCAGCAGGGTGGCGCGCCAGTCGATGCGTCCGGGGGTACGGACCGGCGACTCGGGGACGAAGAGGTGGGCGGCGACGGCGGTGAGCCCGACGACGACCATCGGGATCCAGAACAGCCACCGGTAGTCCAACGCCGTGACGATCGGGCCGGCCAGCACGATGCCGAGCCCACCGCCGGCGGCGACGATCGCCGAGATGGCGGCGACGGCGGAGGAGACCCGCGCGGCCGGGAACTCGTCGCGGATGATGCCGAACGACAGCGGGAAGACCGCCCCGCCGATGCCCTGCACGACCCGGGCGATGATGAGGACGCCGATGTTCGGCGCGATGGCGGCCAGGAGGCAGCCGAGGGCGAGCGCGGCGAGCGAGACGACCAGCATCCGCTCCTTGCCCACCATGTCGCCGACTCGTCCGAGGATCGGCGTGAAGATCGACGCGGAGAGCAGGTAGGCGGTCAGGACCCAGGTCACGGTGTTCTGAGAGGTGTGCAGGTCCTGCTGGATGGTCGGCAGCACCGGGGTGATCAGCGACTGGAGCATCGCGAAGAACCCGGCACCGGCCGCGAGCACGGTGAAGGTGAGCCGACGCGAGCTGCGTCGGGAAGTCACTGCCACGAGAGAAAACTCCCTGATTACGTACGGAAGGAGGCTTGTCGCCCGCCGTCGGTGACGGGCTCTGATGTCGGGTCCGGGCGATCGGGTGGCCAGGCGGCGATCGGGCGGGTCCCGAGGTAAGCTAACCGGAGGCAGGCCTCCGGGATTCCGGAGGGGTGCCTCCACTAAGCTAGCGGAGGGTTGCCTCCGGATGCAACCAAGGTGAGGTGACGCACGTCATGACCAGCGCGGGGCAGGTGCCCGAGGTCTTCGCGCAGCGGCCCAAGCGGGCCGACGCGCGGCGCAACTACGACGCCCTGATCGCTGCGGCGCGCGAGGCGTTCGCCGAGAACGGAGCGGCCGCCTCCCTGGAGGACGTGGCCCGCCGGGCCAGCGTGGGCATCGGCACGCTCTACCGCAACTTCCCCACGCGCCGTCACCTGTTCGAGGCGGTCTACGTCGAGGAGGTCCGGGCGCTGAGCCGCTCCGCCGAGGACCTGGCCGAACTGCCCCCGTGGGACGCCCTCGTCGCCTGGCTGCACCGGTTCGTCGCGTACGTCGCCACCAAGCGGGCGCTCGCCGAGCAGTTGCTGCACGACTCCGAGATCTTCGCCAGTTGCCGCACGGAGATCTACGCCGCCGGTGAGCCGCTGATGAGTCGCGCGCAGGCCGCCGGCGTGGTCCGCGACGACATCGGCTTCGACGACGTGGTGCGGTTGATCAGCGGTCTCACCATGGCCCAGTTCCCGTCGTCCGAGCAGCGCGACCGGGTGCTCGGTGTGGCCCTGGACGGATTGCGTCCCTCAGCCGCCACCCGCTGACCCGCCGTTCAGCGGTCGACCAGCAGCAGCCAATCGTCGTCGAGTCGTTCGACCACGGCGCCGGTCGGCCACCGGTGACCAGGATCGGTCACCGCCCGGGCCTGGTCGACCTGCGGTGGCCGGCTGAACTGAGCGTCGCGGAAGCTGGCCATGCTGTGGAACCGGGCCCGGCCGAAGTTCGCCGCGTCGGTGAAGCGGGCGCGGTCGAACAGCGCCTCCGCGCCGAAGATCGTCCAGCGGAACAGCGCCATGTTCGTGAAACGGACGGCGTGGAAGCTGGCCGACCCGCCGAACTCGGTGTGCTCCATCGACAGGGCGCCGACGAACTCGGCCTCCCGGAAGGTGGCGTCCTCCTCGAAGCGGGTCGCGTCGAAGCTGGTCGGCTGACCAAAGGTCGCCCGACGAAATGAGGCCGGGCCGGCGAAGCTGGACCGCCGGCAGGACAGGCCGTCGAACGCGGCCCCGTCGAAGCTGGCCGAACCGCCGACGCGAGCACCGTCCAGCACGACCTCCCCGTCGGCGTTGAGATCGTCGAAGACCACGTCACCGAAGACCGCCGCCCCGAGCAGGAGACGCCCCCGCGCCGCCGCGCCCGCGAAGGTGGTCGTGCCGGTGAACGCCGCCGCCGTGAAGTTCGCGTCGACCAGCGTGCAGCCGGCGGCGTCGAAGTCGACCAGCCGGGCTCCGGCCAGATCCAGCGTGACCTCCGGCCAGTAGGCCGCGTCGTCCGCGCGCAGGTGCCGGGTGAGCACGCGCTGCGCGGTGCGCCGAACCTCCGTCTCGCGCGGCTCGCCGTTGCCCGCCGGCATCCGCAGGTACGCGCAGAGCACCGCCGCGATCGTCGGGCGCTGCCCCGGATTGTCCTGACCGAGGCGCTCCAGCGCGTGCAGACCGCCGAGGCGTACCGCCGCGCTGTCGTTGCCGAGCAACTCGACCGCGCGGGTGTAGAGCTCGGTCAGCCGACGCTCGGCCGCGTCATGTTCGGCCGCGCTGGACTGCCGATCCTGGTGGCGCTGCGCGGCTACGGCCACCGCCTCGGCGTGCGACTGCACCCGGTCCCGGTGTGCCTGGTCCTGGGCGGCGACGTCCTCCTGGTGTCGCTGGGCGCGCTCGGTGATCCACTGTCGCCGCGCGGCCAGCAGCAGCGCGAGCCCTCCGCCGGTGCCGGCGACGACGGTCAGGCCGGTGCGGATCGCGTCGATGCGCAGAGTGGCGCGGGTGTCCGGCTGGCTGGCCCGGTCGGCCTCGGTGAGCAGCAGGTCCAGCACGAGCCAGCCCAGGGCCGCGGCGACCAGCAGGCCGACCAGGACCAGCCACCACGGCATCACTCGCAGCTGGTGCGCGGTGGGTTTGTCGACAGCCACGGCCACAGCATGCCAGCCACCGACCAGGTCCGATATGGAGCTTGACGGTATGCCCGTTTGCGCCCCCGCCGGAACAACGGGTTACTGGCGCGTAACAAGTCATTGACGTTTCCAAATTGTTGCGGGCATCATCGTCGCACGGTCGACCGGACACCCCCACCCACCTGCCCGGTTCGCCGGGTGCCTCCCCCCGGAGGTGCAGCGATGCTGCTCCGAAAGACCGCCCTCGTCCTGGCCCTCGTCACCGCGGCCCTGCTCACCTTCACCACCCCGGCGACCGCCGATCCCGTGGCCCCCGCCGATCCCGTGGCCGCCCCGAAAGCCGCTGCCGCCGCCAACCCGGTGATCGTGGTCGGCGGGCTCAGCGGCGTCGCCGTCGCGTACGAGCCGATCGCCGCCCGCCTGCGCGGTGACGGCTACCGCGCCTTCATCTACCAGTTGCCCGGGTTGGGTCTCGGCGACATCCCCACCTCCGCCCGCGCGTTCGCCACCTACGTCAACCAGGTCCGCGCCAGCACCGGCGCGGCCGCCGTGGACCTCGTCGCGCACTCCGAGGGCGGACTGGTCGCCCGCTACTACCTCAAACGGCTCGGCGGCACCGCCACCGTCGGCCGGTACGTCAGCCTGGGCTCACCGCAGTACGGCACCTACGTGGCCAACATCGTGGCGTTCCTCGGCCTGGGCAGCTGCGCCGGCATCGTGGCCTGCCAACAGATGACCATCGGCTCCGCGTTCCTCGCCGACCTCAACGCCGGCGACGACACTCCCGGGTCGGTGCGCTACACCACCATCCGCACGCTGCAGGACGAGCTGATCCGCCCGACCGGGAACGCCGTCGTCAACGATGGCGCGACGAACGTCCTCATCCAGGCGTACTGCCCGCTGCGGGTGGTCGGGCACCTGGGCCTGGTGCTCGACGGGACGTCGTACACCATCGTGCGTGGCGCCCTGGTCGACGGCCCGGTGCGACCCAACTGCCTGGCGCTCTGACCTGGTCCGCGCGGGTGGTTCGAGCCCGGACCACCCGCGCGGCCACGTCGGATTGCCGACTTCCCACCCGTAACGGTGTGGCGGACATCGGACACGCTCGATAACCTGCTCCGGCTGTCCATTCCCGACAGACGTGATTTCCGAAGGAGCAGCGCGCATGACCGAGCCGCACACCGTGCCGCCGGAGGGCACGCCGCCTACCGTGCCGCAGCTCGACGTGCGGGCGGCCGAACCGCCGGCGGACGACACGCCGCCGCCCACCGGCGGGTTCGCCGACCGGCCACCCGGCTTCCCCAGCGCGCTGGTCTGGCTGCGCGCCGGGATCGTGCGGGACTGGCGGGGCGTGCTCGGGGCTTTCGTCGCCACCTGGTTCTACCTGCCGATCGCACTGCTGCTGGCGTTCTGGGGTGGCCTCAGCCTCGCCGCCGTCGGCCTCTTCGCCGGCGGGCTCGGCGCCGACGACCAGGTGCCCTCGGTGCTGCGCGACGCCCCGCTGATCGGCTCGCTGCTGGAGGCGTTCCTGAGCCGCTCCGGCGGGGTCCTCGGCGGCGTCGTCGGCTTCGTCGTCGGGTTCCTGGCCGGTTTCCTCTCCGTGCTGGTGCTGCCCTGGCTGGGCACCACCGACGAGCCGTTCGCGCTGTTCACCGGGCTGGTCGGCATGGTCGTCGCGGCGGCGCTGATCGGCGTGCTCTACACGCTCTACCGGGTGTTGCTGGAACCACGCCTGCTGGTGGTCTCCGGCGCCCGTCAGCCCAGCCGCCGGGAGTCCGCGCGACTGCGCCCGATCCTGGACGAATCCGCCCGGCGACTCGGCCTGCCGAGCGTGCCGCGGCTGCTGATGGAGGACGACCCCGTCCTGAGCAACGCCCGAACGTACGCCCGGCACGTGGTGGTCACGACCGCCGTGCTGACCGAACCGGACGACGAGGTCGCCGCGCTGCTCAGCCACGAGTTGGTGCACTGGCGCACCGGGGACGAGATCACCAGCGCCTTCGTCCGTGGTGTCGGCCTGCCGCTGACCCTCGCGCACGCCCTGCCGACCTGGCTGATGCGGACCTTCCCGCACCCGGCCACCAACTTCGTGGTCTTCCTGTTCTTCTGGCCGGTGCTGCTGACCATGCGTTACGTGGTGCTGCCGCTGCACGCCCGCGACGTCCGCGCGGCCGAGTACCGGGCCGACCTCGGTGCGGTGCTCACCGGCCACGTCGACGGCATGCGGCGCATCCTGGAGCGCCGACTGTCCTTCGAGAGCGGTCGCAGTGGTTGGGACGAGGCGGTCTGCGCCACCCACCCGCCACACGAACTCCGGCTGGACCAACTGGAGCTGGCGTCGGTGGCCGGCGCGCCGGGGACGCCCGAGGCCGCTCCGGTCACCGCCGAGCGGCTGTTCGGCAACTCCGGTCCGGTCGGCAGCCGGCGGACCTGGCTCCTGGTCGGCGCTCTGGTGCTCGCCGCCTGCGTCGGCACCGGCGGGCTCGGCGTGGTGCAGTGGGCGTTCTTCCGGCCCCAGGCAACGGTCGAGGGCTACTTCTCCGCGCTCGCCGACCGGGACAGCGACGCCGCGCTCGACTTCCTGGGTGACCAGAGCAGCGTCACTGATCGCAAACTGCTCGCCCAACTGTTGAAGGGCGAAGGCTACCAACCGCCGACCGACGTCGAGATCAACTCGCTGGAGCGCGACGGCGACAGCGCCACCGCCGCCGTGGCGTACCGGCTCGGCGATGAGCGGCACACCGTCACCGTAGGGCTGCACCGCGACGAGGAAGCCACCGTCGGGCTGTTCCACGGCTGGCAACTGCTCGGTGGGTTGATCCCGCTCGACGTCCCGGTCGCCGGCCCCGGGGTGCAGCTCAACGGGGTGGCCCTGCCGGCCGCCACCGAGGGGCCCGCGCTGGTGCTGCTGCCCGGCGGCTACACCGCGACCGGCCCGTCCACCGCCCTCAGCGAGACACCGAGCACGACCGTGACGGTCGGCCCGGGGCAGAGCGCGGCCACCCTCCAACTGGTCCCGGTGCTCAAGCCGTCGGCGGTCGAGGCCGTCGAAGCCCGGGTGCGGGCCTGGCTCGACGAGTGCGCCAAGCAGACCGTCGCCGCACCGGAGGGTTGCCCGTTCCGCTACTACAACGCGAGCGCCGGGCAGAAGGTCACCTGGAAGATCCTCGACTACCCGCGGCTCGCCGTCGAGCTGACCGGACCGGACACCGCCCAGGTCGGCACACAGTTCGAGGCCCGGGGCCGAGTGCAGGTCAGCGGCACCACCACGTACTTCGGCACCAGCTCACCCTTCACCGACGACCAGGAGCTCAGCGTCGCCGGTGTCGCCACCGTCGACGGAGACACCGTCGCCTTCCGACCCACCGCCAACTGACCGGGGGAGACAGTGACCGACAGCGACACCGCCGCGCGCCAGCCGGTGCGGCTGACCATCAGTCCCCGGCACCGGCAACCGCCGCCAGTCGCCCTGCTCGACTGGATCCACCGCAGCCCGCAGTACCGGCCGGTGGTCCGCCAGGCCGGCGGCGGTGGCGGGGGACGGCCCGGCTTCAGCGACGCGGTGATCATCGCGGTGCTGGCTCAGGGGCTGCTTCCGGGGCTGTTCAACCTGCTGCAGTCCTGGGTCGACCAGCAGCGCACCGAGGCCAGCATCCGGATCCAGGCCGGGGACACCGAGGTGGAGCTGCAGGTGAGCGGGCGTACCGACTCCGCCCGCCTGCTGGCCCAGGCGACCGAGGCGCTGCGGGCCGCCCGGGAGCCCGGTTCGGACGCCGCCGGCTGAACCGACGGCGTCCGAACCTGGCGCGTCAGCTCGCCTTGGCCAGCGCCTCGAACTCGTCGTCGGTGAGCCGCACGTCGGCCGCGCCCACGTTCTCCTCCAGGTGCGCCACCGAGGACGTACCGGGGATCGGCAGCATCACCGGCGAACGGCGCAGCAGCCAGGCCAGCGCGAGCTGCGCGGGCGACGCGCCGTGCGCGGTGGAGATGGCGTCCAGCGGGCCGCCCGGCCGGGCCAGCTCACCGGTCGCGATCGGGAACCACGGGATGAACGCGAGGTCGTTGCGCTCGCAGTAGTCCAGCACGTCCTCGGCACTGCGGTTGGCGAGGTTGTAGAGGTTCTGCACGGAGGCGATCGTGGTGATCGCGCGAGACTCCTCGATCTGCGCGACGCTCACCTCGGACAGCCCGATGTGCTGGATCTTGCCCTCCTGCTGCAACAACGCCAGCTCACCCAGCTGATCGGCGAGCGGCACCTTCGGGTCGATCCGGTGCAGCTGGTACAGCGGGATGCTGTCCAGGCCGAGGTGGCGCAGGCTCAGCTCACACTGCTGACGCAGGTACTCGGGGCGGCCCAGCGCACGCCAGTCGCCCGGGCCGGAGCGGCTCAGGCCGGCCTTGGTCGCGATGACCAGGTCCTCGGCGTACGGGTGCAGCGCCTCGCGGATCAGCAACTCCGAGACGAACGGCCCGTACGAGTCGGCGGTGTCGATGAACGTCACGCCCATCTCGACGGCGCGGCGCAGCACCCGCACCGCCTCCGCCGGGTCCTTCGGGTCGCCCCAGACACCCGGGCCGGTGATCTGCATCGCCCCGTAACCGAGGCGGTTGACGGTGACGTCCCCGCCGATCCGGTACGTGCCGGACGCCTTCGCGGGCTGCTCACTGATGTTGGTCGCCATGGGTAGATCATCCCCCGGAACCCGGTCGTCGCACCGCGTGTCGGCCGACTGTGTGCGTGGACACGTCACCTGCCCGGGGAGGCCAGTTGCCCGCAAGCGCCCGCTACGACCGGGGCGTACGTGCGACGCTGGCCGGGGCCGGCGCATGCCGGCGCGACGGCGGAGGGAGCACCCATGGCGGGAGTGCCGCAGGTCAACTTCGCGCTCGACACGTACGAGTGCATCGTGATCTATCCCGGCGCGGCCGGACGGGCCCTGCCCCCCGAGACCGTCCAGCGGTTGCAGTCGGAGCACGCCGAGCACATGCAGGCGTTGCAGCGCAGCGGCATCGTCCTGGTCGCCGGGTCGATCGACGGGCCGGCCCGCAACCCGGAGCCGCCGATCGGCTTCGGGCTGGCCCGCACCGGGAGCGTCGACGACGTCCGCAGCGTGCTGGAGGCCGACCCGGCGGTGCAGGCCGGGCTCTACCGGGTGGACGTGCTGAGCTTCCTGTGCCCGGCCGGGTCCCTGGAGTTTCCGCTGGTCAAGACCGAGAGCTGAGCTGCCGCTCAATCGGCGGCTGTCGTGATGACGACGGCGCTCGGCGCTATGCCGGTGTTACGGTCGCGCCCAGCGAGGGCCGCCGCCGGGGCGCACCCGGAAGCCTTGGGTCGGCCCCGGTCGAGGAGTCGCCATGATCTCCGCCGCCACCCCCGATGTCGCGACGGCCACCGCCCGGCTGCGCGCCCTGCTCGGCGATCGACTGCACGAGCCGGGCGATCCCGGTTTCGTCACCACCACCCGGCTCTGGAACGGCGCGGTGGACCGCACGCCCGTACTGGTCGCCCAATGCCTGACCGACGACGAGGTGGCCGGCGCGGTGCGCATCGCCGCCCGGTGCCACCTGCCCCTCTCGGTCCGCTCCGGCGGGCACGACTGGGCCGGTCGGGCGCTGCGCGACGGCGGCCTGGTGCTCGACCTGACCGGGCTGCGCGACGTCCGGGTCGACCCGGACGACGCCACGGTCACCATCGGCGGCGGCGCCACGTCAGCCGAGCTGCTCGCCGCCGCCCGCCCGCACGACCTGGTGGTGCCGACGGGTGTCGTCCGCGACGTCGGCATGGCTGGGCTCACCCTCGCCGGCGGGTACGGCCCGCTCTGCGGCCGGTTCGGTCTGACCTTGGACAACCTGCTCGGCGCGGAGGTGGTCCTCGCCGACGGTCGCCGCGTCACCGCCGACCCCCGCCACGACGCCGAGCTGTACTGGGCGCTCCGCGGCGGCGGGGGCAACCTCGGCGTGGTCACCGAGCTGCGCTTCCGCGCGCACCGGCTGCCCGCCGTGCTGGCCGGCATGATCATGTTCGCGCTGGCCGAGGCGCCGGCCGTGCTGCGCGGCTACGGGGCGCTGATCGCCGAGGCCCCGGACGAGCTGACCGTGATGGCCGGTTTCCTGCCCGGCCCGGCCGGTGAGCCCGTGGTCTTCGTCTGCCCGTTCTACAGCGGCCCGGACCTGGACGCCGGGTTGCCGTGGCTGGAGCGGCTGCGCGCGCTGGGCAGCCCGCTGGTCGACCAGATCGCCCCGATGCCGTACGCGGACGCGCTGCGGATGTTCGACGGCGGGATGGTGGACGGCAACCACTACCTGCTGCGTACCCGCTGGCTGCCCGCGCTGACCGACGGCGCGGGGGAGGCGCTCGTCGACGCGGCCCGGCAGGTCAGCTCGCCGTTCTCCGCGCTGGCCCTGCACCACTTCCACGGAGCGGCCACCCGGGTCCGGCTCGCCGACACGGCGTTCGGCCTGCGTAGAGATCACCTGCTGACCGAGATCATCGCGGTCTGGGCGCCCGGCGAGCAGACCGGGCCGCACCGGGAGTGGGCCGAGCGCACCTCGGCGGCGCTCGCCCCGCACGCCCTGCCCGGTGGTTACCCCAACCTGCTCGCCCCGGAGGAGACCGACCGGGTCCGGCTCGCCTACGGCACGAACTGGGCGCGGCTGCGCCGGGCCAAGCGCCACTACGACCCGCGTGACCTGCTCACCGCGGTGCCCACCCTGCCGCCGTCGGGGCATCCACGGTGAGCGTCTGTCGGGAGCACCCCGACAGCGCACGGCGACGGAGGCGTACGATTCCCGGCGCGCGGTCGCCGTTGCCCGTCGCCACAACGTTCCCGGTGCGGTTCCGCCCGCCGGCCCGACGCGCACCGCGCGTTGTTGGACACATGTTCCGCTGCCTGCAATGGGTCGGCCCCGAGTCCGACCTGAAGGAGAGACTAGCCTGATGGGCGTGACACGCCGCGTAAAGATCGTCTGCACTCTGGGTCCCGCCACCTCGTCCCCGGAGCGCATCCGGGGTCTTGTCGAGGCCGGCATGAACGTGGCGAGGCTCAACTTCAGCCACGGCAGCCACGCCGACCACGAGGCGGTCTACCGACTGGTCCGGGAGGCGTCCGAGGCGGCAGGTAAGCCCGTGGCGGTCCTCGCCGACCTGCAGGGCCCCAAGATCCGGCTCGGTAAGTTCGCCGACGGCCCCCACGAGTGGCGCACCGGCGACTCGGTCGTGATCACCGGTGACGACATTCTCGGCAGCAAGGAGCGGGTCTCCTGCACCTACCGCAAGCTGCCGCAGGAGGTGAAGCCCGGTGACCGGCTGCTGATCGACGACGGCCGGGTCGCCGTCGAGGTCACCGACGTCACCGGCAACGACATCCGCTGCCTGGTCACCGAGGGCGGCCCGGTCTCCAACAACAAGGGCGTCTCGCTGCCCAACGTGGCGGTCAGCGTCCCCGCCATGTCGGAGAAGGACGCCGAGGACCTGCGCTTCTCCCTGGGCCTCGGCGTGGACCTGGTCGCGCTCTCCTTCGTCCGCTCGGCCGAGGACATCAAGCTCGTCCACGGCATCATGGCCGAGGAGAACGTGTTCCGGCCGGTGCTGGCCAAGGTCGAGAAGCCGGAGGCGGTGGAGCACCTCGAAGCCATCGTGCTGGCCTTCGACGGCGTGATGGTCGCCCGCGGTGACCTCGGGGTCGAGATGCCGCTGGACCAGGTCCCCCTGGTGCAGAAGCGCGCCGTGCAGCTGTGCCGGGAGAACGCCAAGCCGGTCATCGTGGCGACCCAGATGCTCGACTCCATGATCGAAAATTCCCGCCCCACCCGGGCGGAGGCCTCCGACGTCGCCAACGCGGTGCTCGACGGCGCGGACGCGGTGATGCTCTCCGGCGAGACCAGCGTCGGCAAGTACCCGGTGCTGACCGTCAGCACCATGGCCAAGATCGTGACGACCACCGAGTCCGGCTCGATCGGCGTGCCCCGCCTGCAGCACGACCCGCGTACCCACGGTGGCGCGCTCACCGTCGCCGCCTCGTCGATCGCCCGGGCCATCAACGCCAAGGCGCTCGTCGCCTTCTCGCAGACCGGCGACACCGTCCGACGGCTGTCCCGCCTGCACTGCGACCTGCCGCTGCTGGCCTTCACTCCGGTCCCCGAGGTGCGCGACCAGCTCGCCCTCACCTGGGGCGTGGAGACCTTCCTGATGCCGTTCGTGCAGCACACCGACGACATGTTCCGCCAGGTCGACCAGGCGCTGCTCGGCCTCAACCGGGCCAACCCCGGTGACTACGTGGTGATCGTGGCGGGCAGCCCGCCCGGCACCCCCGGCTCGACCAACACGCTGCGCGTCCACCAGCTCGGCTCGTTGGTCGACGCGGCGTCGGCGCGGGCGCTGCAGTGAGCGACGGTCGGGTCGCGGTCGGCCAGGCGGCGGTGGACCAGCTGCTGGAAGTGCTGGACCTCGACCCGACCGGGGAGATGACCTTCCGGGGGATGAGCCCCCCGGTCGGCCCACAACGGGTGTACGGCGGCCAGGTCGCGGGTCAGGCCCTGGTCGCCGCCGGTCGCACGGTCGACCCGGAGCGGTTCGTGCACTCGCTGCACGGATACTTCGTCCGCCCCGGCGACCCGGTCGAGCCGATCGAATACCAGGTGGAGAACATCCGCGACGGCCGGTCCTTCTCGGTGCGCCGCTCGGTGGCCCTCCAACACGACAAGCCGATCTTCTTCATGTCGGCGTCGTTCCAGCGGGCCGAGGAGGGTCTGGACCACCAGGCCACCTCCCCGCTGGACGTGCCACCGCCGCAGGACGTGCCGACGATGACCGACCGGCTCTCCCGCTACCCGGAGCGGCTGGGCATCTGGGGTCAGATCCCGCGCCCGATCGACGTGCGCTACGTCGGCGAGCCCGGCTGGGTCCGCCCCGGCGACCGACCCGCCGACCCGCACCAGCGCGTCTGGATGCGGATCGACGGCAAACTGCCGGACGATCCACTGCTGCACGCCTGCGCACTCACCTACGCGTCGGACCTCACCCTGCTGGACTCGGTGCTCTCCGCGCACGGCGAGGTGTGGGGGCCGGGCGGGTTGGTCGGCGCGAGCCTCGACCACGCGCTCTGGTTCCACCGGCCGTTCCGCGCCGACGAGTGGTTCCTCTACGACTGCTTGAGCCCGTCGGCGTCCGGTGCGCGTGGGCTGGCCACCGGCCGGATGTTCACCACGGACGGCCGGCAGATCGCCAGCGCCGTCCAGGAGGGTCTGCTTCGCCGGGTAGGCGCCTGAGACCGTCGACCATCCCCGCCAGGCGCGCACCCGAACAGGGCGCGTCGTGGCGGGGATGAGGCGCCGTCAGGCCTGGTGGATGGCCTCGCCGGCGATTTCGATCTGCACCGTCTTGCCGACCAGCACCCCGCCGCTCTCGAGCATGACATTCCAGAGCAGGCCGTAGTCCTCGCGGTTGATTTCGGCCGTCGCGCTGAAGCCAAAGATGTTCTGCCCGTACGGATCAGTGCGGGCGCCACCGAAATTCACCTCAAGGTCGACAGCCCGGGTGATTCCTTTCACCATCAACTCACCGGTGAGCACGAATCGGCCGGGGGTGCCGTCGGACTGCGGCGGGACAATGGGACTCCGGCCTCGCCCACCGAGCCGATGGCTGCGCAGACGGGCCCACTGGAAGATGGGGTCCTCGTTGCCCTGCCACTTGATGCCGGTGCTTCGATACTCGAGGGTGGGATAGCGCTCCACGTCGAGGAAATCGGCACTCTTCAAATGCGTGTCCCGGTCGAGGCTTCCGGTGGTGATGCTCGCCGACGCGATGGTCGCCGTCACCGAGGAGAGCAGCGGATCCTCCGCCACGAAGATCTGCGCCGTGGCCTCGGCGAACTCGCCGCGCACCGGGCTCACCATCATGTGCCGGGACAGGAAACCGATCCGCTTGTGCGCCTGATCGAGAAGATAGGTGCCGGCCACCGGGATGGTCATGCCATCCCAGGTGCGTGTGGCGATATCGGTCATCGTGTTGCCTTCCCCCCAATGTTTATCAATATGCTGCCCGGCGTCGCTCAAACGGTCTGACAGTCGTACCCCCGCCCAGCATAAGGACGCTCCATGCTGGCATTTTCGCGCCCACCAAACGGTGGTTCATGAGGTACTTCACTAGTCCTCGGCGGCGGCCGGAACGGGCGCGAATGGCGCGAGTTTCCATCGATGCGTGCCCGATCGGCAGAGGGTCGGCCGCCCGGCAGACTGAGCAGCGGCTAACCTTGCCGGCATGCGCCTCTCCGCCCGGGTCGACTACGCCCTCCGCGCGGCCGCCGAGCTCGCCGCGACGGCCAGTGGTCCTGGGCGCGGCCGGCCGGTCACGGCCGACCAGATCGCCCGTGCCCAGGAAATCCCGCCGAAGTTCCTGGAGAGCATCCTGCTCCAGCTGCGCCGGGGCGGCATCGTGCACGCCCAGCGTGGCCCGGAGGGCGGCTACTGGCTGGCCCGCCCCGCCGAGGAGATCACCCTCGCCGAGGTGATCCGGGTGATCGACGGGCCGCTCGCCCACGTACGCGGGCAGCGCCCGGAGCAGCTCGGCTACCACGGCCCGGCCCGCGCCCTCCAGGAAGTCTGGATCGCGCTGCGCGCCAGCGAGCGGGAGATCCTGGACCTGGTCAGCATCGCCGACGTGGCCGCCGGGACCCTGCCCGCGCGCGTCACCGAGCTGGTCGCCGACCCGCGCGCCTGGATCTGAGGGTCGGCCCCTCGCGGGCTGCGCGTCGCTCGTGTGGCGGGGTGGTCCTCCGGTCCCGCGTCGCTCGTGTGGCGCGGTGGTCCTGCGGTCCTGCGTCGCTCGTGTGGCGGGGTGGTCCTCCGGTCCCGCGTCGTTCGTGTGGCGGGGTGGTCCTCCGGTCCTGCGTCGCTCGAGTGGCGCGGTGGTCCTCCGGTCCCGCGTCGCTCGTGTGGCGGGGTGGTCCTCCGGTCCCGCGTCGACCCGTGCCGCACGATGGCGGCTGCTGCGGAGAGCCGCATCATGGCGTCCCATCCACCGATCTGAGGCTTGACCCCGGCAGGCCGGTGCCGCATTGTCGACCAAGTCGATAGGAGATGCCGAAAAGTCAGGGGGCGCTCGTGCGCAAGCTGTTGATCCTCGCTCTGGTCGGGCTCGCCGCGCAGTTGATCGACGGCTC
Source organism: Micromonospora parathelypteridis (assembly GCF_014201145.1). Taxonomy (NCBI): domain Bacteria; kingdom Bacillati; phylum Actinomycetota; class Actinomycetes; order Micromonosporales; family Micromonosporaceae; genus Micromonospora; species Micromonospora parathelypteridis. The sequence continues at coordinate 1,277,064 of NZ_JACHDP010000001.1, read as the reverse complement.
GCTCGGCATGGCGTACGGGCTGACCTCGTCCACTCTGCTGCTGGTCGCCGGGGTCGCACCGGCCGCCGCCTCGGCCTCGGTGCACCTGGCCGAGATCGGCACCACGCTCGCCGCCGGGGTCGCGCACTGGCGGTTCGGCAACGTCGACTGGCGAGTGGTGACCCGCATCGCCCTGCCCGGCGCGATCGGCGCCTTCGCCGGCGCCACCCTGCTCAGCTCGATCTCCACCGAGTCGGCCGCGCCGTGGATGGCCGGCATCCTCTTCACGCTCGGCGCGTACCTGCTGGTCCGCTTCGCCCGACCGCTGCGTACCGATCGGGTCGGCGGGCGGCTACGTGGTCGTTTCCTCGGCCCCCTGGGCCTGGTCGCCGGCTTCGTCGACGCGACCGGCGGCGGCGGGTGGGGGCCGGTGGCGACTCCGGCGCTACTGGTCTCCGGCCGGATGGAGCCACGCAAGGTGATCGGCTCGGTGGACACCGCCGAGTTCGTGGTGGCTGGCGCGGCCAGCGTCGGCTTCCTGATCGGGCTCGGCACCGAAGGCTTCCTGCTCCCCACCGTCGCCGCGCTGCTGGTCGGCGGTCTCATCGCCGCGCCGCTGGCCGCCTGGCTCGTGCGTATCGTGCCCGCCCAACTGCTCGGCGCGGCGGTCGGCGGCGTGATCGTGCTGACCAACGCCCGCACGTTGGTCCGCTCTGCCGAGCTGGACGGCCCGGCCGGCCCCGCCGTGTACGCACTGCTGGCCGCCGGCTGGTTGGCCGCGCTGGTGCTAGCCGTGCGGGCTCTGCGTCGCACCCACCGGGTCCGCGCCGAGGCCGCGAACGCCGCCCCGGCCCTCGCCGCCCCTGCCGACGTCGCTGCCGGCAATGCCGTCGCTGCCGGCCATGCCGGCCCCGCCGTCGTCGCTGCTGCGTCCGCCTCGGCCTTCGACGATGCGGTCCCGGGCGAGCTGGCCGTAACAGGTACCGCCAACCCACGCTGAACCCTGCTCCACCGTCTGCCCGACCGACCAGCGAGCCTGCGGGTTCGACGACGGGCGCGGTCGCAGACGTGCGGGCCCGGGGGGCGAAACGCCCGCTAGCTTCATAATCACCGAGGTCGACCAGCCAAGATCGTGCTCGAACATGGAGGTAGTGGCTTCCGGCGAGTCCGAGGCCACTACAACCAGGATCGAGCACGATCTTGGCGCCGGGCGCCGGGCGCCGGGCGCCGGGCGCGGGGCGCGGGGCGCGGGGCGCGGGGATGTCAGGGGGCGAGGAGGTCCTTGGCCGTGTTGGCGAGCAGTGTCCAGGCCTCGTCGACGTGTGCCTCGGTGGTTTGTGGCGATCCGACCGCCAGCCGCAGCGTGTAGCGATCGGCGACCCGGGTGTGCGTCAGGTACACCCGCCCGGTGGCGTTCACCTCGGCCAGCAGTGCCGCGTTGACGTCGTCGTCGGCGCGCAGTCGGAAGCAGACGAGCGAGAAGGGGTGTGCCGCCGCCAACTCGAACCGGTCGTCGGCGCGGACCCGTTCGGCGAACCGGTCGGCCAGCGCCACCCCGGAGCGGATGTGCGCCCGCAGCCCTTCGGCGCCGTACCAGCGCAACACGAACCACAGCTTCAAGGCCCGGAATCGCCGGCCCAGCGGCACCTGCCAGTCCCGGTAGTCGATCACCGCACCGGACTCGGAGGCCGCGTTGCGCAGGAACTCCGGCAGTAC